>CAYWGD010000019.1:9782-57627 GCA_964457335.1 uncultured Enterobacteriaceae bacterium
GCGGGCGCGGACCGGCCCACCTGGATGACGCCCTTCCTGCAGGGCCTCTCCGGGCGCCTCTGGCGCGGGCTCCTCCCGGGGACCGTGTGGGGGACGCGGGCGCGCTCCTACCGGACCGAGGACCAGCGGTCGCTCGCGCGGGCCCTCTCGGCGCTCGCGCAGCCGCCGGCCGCCCTCGGCGAGGCCCTGGCGCTGCCGGACGGCCCGTGCGTCTACGTCGAGGAGGACCTCGTGTCGGTGCGGCACCTCGGCGCGGTGGCCGAGGAGGCGGCGGGCCTCGTCGGGGCCGTGTTCCTGTCCGGGGCGGAGATCCTCGTCGTCGACCGGCCCCCCGCCGCGTGGGAGGGGTGGCTCGCCGAGCAGGCGGAGAGCGACGGATCGCCGCTCGAGCAGGTGCTCCTCTTCGGCGTACCCGGCGGGACGACCGTTGGCTGACCTGGCCGCCATCTGCGCGCGCTGCGGGGCCGAGAAGGACCTGCCGCTCGGCCGCTGTCCGGGCTGCGGGCACCTGCCCGCCGGCGAGGACCGCGCGCTCGCCCTCGTCTGCTCCACGCGCGTGCTGGACGAGGCGGCGCTCCGGACCGCCCAGGAGCGGATCCGGCGCGGGGAGCCGGTGCGTCCGACGGCGGCCCTGCTCGAGCGCGCCCGGGGCATCCTGTCGGGGGGGACCGAGCGGAGCGCCCGGCTCGACGCCCGCCAGCTGGTCGCCATCGCCGTCGCGAACGTGCTGCTGACGCCGCTCGTCGGCTACGCGGTGTGGTGGCGCCACCGCGAGGACACCGGGCCCGCGGCCCGGCAGGCGCTGCTCGTCACCGTGCCGGTGTCCATCGCGCTGCTCCTGGGGATCGTGGCGTGGCGGTACGCGCTCGCGGCGCGCTGACCCGCCCACGTTCCCGGGGGATCAGCCCGCGGCGCAGCTCACGCAGGTGATCGCGAAGGGGAGCGCGCGGAGGCGGGCCTCGCCGATGGGCGCCCCGCAGCGGGCGCACACGCCGTAGCTGCCGTCCTCGAGGCGCAGGAGCGCCGCGCGGATGGCGGCGACCTCGGCCCGCGCCTCGGCGTCGAGGCCGTCGAGCACCTCGTCGTCCTGCAGGAGCACCGCGCGCTCCTCCCAGTCGTCCGGCAGCGCCGCGGTGCGGCGGAGGCGGTCGTTCACGCGCGCGTTGCGGGCGAGCACGTCCGAGAGGCGCTGGTTCAGGAGGGTGCGGGCGGTGTCCATGGCTTGCCTCGGGGAGGGGCTCCCAGGTAGCACGCGGCGTGCCAGCCGCGGAGGCCCGCGTGGCGCCCACTTCGCGCGGGGGGTGGGTGTCATCGCACAGGGGGCCCGGTGAGATCCCGCACGCCCGGCAGGGCGCTCCGCGGGGGTCAGGCCTGGCGCGCGCCCGGCTCCACCATCTCCCGCACGCGCTCGGCGAGGGCCCGCGCCCCAAAGGGCTTCGAGAGGATGGGCAGGTCGGTCAGGTCGGCGGCGCCGAGCAGATCGGAGGAGTGGCCGCTCACCAGCAGCACCGGGAGGCCCGGCAGGATTCGGCGCGCCTCCGCGGCCAGCTCCACCCCGCTCCGGCCCGGGAGCACCGCGTCCGCGACGACGGCCACGATCTCGTGGCGGTGCTGGCGGAGCAGCGACGACGCGGCCACCCCGTCGCTCGCGGCGAGCACGCGGAAGCCCGCGCGGCGCAGCACGGCGCCCATCATCGCGAGCGTGGACTCGTCGTCGTCGACGATCAGCACGGTGCCGAAGCCGCCGCCCGCGCCGAGGCCGCGCGCGAACGCCGGGGCCTCGATCAGCACGGCCTCGCCGGGCTCGAGCAGCGCGCGCCCGCCCACCCCCGCGAGGAAGCGCCGCGTGCCCGCGATGCCCGGCGTCTCGGCCACCGGCACGCTGCCGCCGGTGAGCTGCAGCCGCACGAAGTCGCCGCCGCGGAGGGTCGCCTTCAGGGGGGCCGCGCGGGTGGCGCCCGCGGCGAGCTCCTCGAACAGCTCGACGAGCACGGGGAAGAAGCGCGCCCGGTCGAGCTCGACGGTGTAGTCGGCGTCCGGCGCGTCCAGCACGATGGCGGCCGGGCGCAGGGCCCCCGCCGCCTCGCGCACGAGCTGCCGCAGGCAGACGGGCAGGCGCTCGGTGGACGCGCTCACGCCGAACGCCGCGACCTGGCGCCGCAGCAGGCGGACCTCCTCGGCGGTCGCCAGCGCCTCGCGCAGGCAGCGCGCGACCGGCTCGGCCGGCCCCTCGAGGAGCCCGATCCGCGCGGTCGACTCCAGCGAGGTCTCGACCCGCTCGAGGCGCTGCGCGACCATCGCCGCCACCGCGGCCATGGCCCCGTGCCCTTCTCCGAGCCCCCCGAGCGCGATGCAGCCGCCGTCGGCGAGCCCCACCACGACGAGCGGGCGGACGCGATCCTCGGGCCCGAGCAGCACCCCGCGCGTGCCGTGGATCTCGACGCGGGCGCCGGCGATCGGCCCGGCCCAGGCCTCGAACGCCGGGTTCCACGCCCTCAGCGTCCCCGCGGCGTCACACCAGGCCGCCGGGGCGGCGAACAGGTTCGGGAAGTCCTGGTGCGAGGTCGGCTCGGCCATGGAATCAGGGTACATCCATCCTATGGAATCGCGCAATGGCGAACGCGAGTGATCCCGCGACGAACGCCGCGAGCGCTCCGAACTGCGCGAGGTCCCAGCCGTCCTTCCAGCCCTCCCAGCAGGCGAGCGCGTTCCCGAGCGTCCACGGCTCGACCTTCGCGGCGCCCTCGACACCGAGCATGCCGAGGAGCGAGAGGAGCCCGCGGATCGCGAGGTCGACGAGCAACACGAGGGCGACCGCCACGACCGTGCCGCCGACCGACGGCACCACGAGCGATACGGCGCTCACGATCGCGAGCAGGCCTACGTCGGAGAGGAAGCTGGCGGCGTAGCCGCCGAGGAGCGCGCCCACCGTCGGGCCGTCGACCGCGCCTTCCGCGGAGAGCCCGAAGATCAGGGTGCCGAGGCCGAGGCTCGGGACCAGCGTGAGGACGAGGCTCACCGCCGAGAGCAGCGAGAGCGCGACCAGCTTGGCCGCGAGCACGCTCCAGCGCGGCACGGGCCGCACCACGAGCTCGCGGAGCGTGCGGTCGCCGAGCTCGCCGCCCACGGCGGACGCGCCGGCGAGGAGCAGGAAGAGCGGCAGGACGAAGAAGTTGCGCGCCCAGAGCGCGCCCCCCGCGGCGTCGATGCCCGAGGCGTTCACGATCTGCGAGACGGGCGTGCCGTTCACCGAGGGGCCGCCCTCTGCCATGCCCTGGACCTTCCAGAGCACGGCGACCGCGCCGAGGCCGACGACGAGCGCCACGATCAGCGCCGCGAGCGCGCTCCCGCGGGTGAACACCTTGCGGATCTCGGCCGCGATCATCGCCGGAAACTGCCGCGGCATCAGGCCCTCCCTTCGACGCCGGGCTCGGCGGAGGTGACGGAGAGGAACAGCTCCTCGAGGGAGCCGGTGCGGGGGATGAGCTCGCCGACGCCGACCCCCGCGAGCACGAGCGCGCGGTTGAGCCCGACCGGGTCGAGGCCGTCGAGCGCGATCCGGAGGCGCCCCTCGGCGCCGTCGCCCACGACCTCCGCGCCGGGAATGCCGGCCAACGCGCGGACCGCGGCGGCGCGGTCGTCCACGCCCACCTCGACCTGCCGGCGCCCGGCCGCCAGCGCGAGGAGCTCGTCCATGCGGCCCTCCGCGCGGAGCACGCCCTTGTCGATGATGCCGACGCGCGTGCACATCGCCTCGACCTCGGAGAGGAGGTGGCTCGACACGAACACGGTCAGCCCGTCCCGGCGCGCGAGCTCCACGAGCAGGTCGCGCACCTCGCGCATCCCGCGAGGGTCGAGGCCGTTGGTGGGCTCGTCGAGCACGAGCAGGCGCGGCTCGCCGACCAGCGCCCGCGCGATGCCGAGGCGCTGCTTCATGCCGAGCGAGTAGCCGCGGACCGCGTCCTTCGCGCGCGGCGCGAGCCCGACCCGGTCGAGCGCGCGCTCGATCTCCTGCGCCGACCCGCGCCCCGCGTACGCGCAGGCGATCTCCAGGTTCGCCCGGCCGGAGAGCCACTCGTGGAAGCGCGGCGTCTCCACCATCGCGCCCACGCCCGTGCGCTGCGTGACGGGGTCGGCGTTGCCGAAGATCTCGACGGTGCCGGCGTCCTTGCGGATCAGGCCCAGGATGCAGCGGATTGCCGTCGTCTTGCCAGCGCCGTTCGGTCCGAGGAACCCGTAGAGATCCCCAGGGTGTACGTCGAGATCCAGGCTCTCGACCGCGGCGCGGCTCCCGTACCGGCGCGCAAGGCCCCGGACGCGGAGCGCAGAATCCTCGCTTGTCACCCGCACCTCCGCCGTGTATGAGCGGGGCCCGCCCAACCACGGCGGGACCATCTACATCCCGCGGAGGCGACATGCCAATCAAGACGCCGGTGCTCCTCCTCCTCGCCGTCCTGCCCGCCTGCCTCGACCCGAAGCCCCTCGACTCGGGCGCGGACGACACGAGCGGCGGTGGCGACGACGGCCCCACCGTCTTCGACGTGAACGACGGCACCGTCCCCGCCGACTCGGTCGTCACGCTCGAGGGCGTGGTGGTCACGAGCCCGATGAGCCGCGACGGCGAGGGCTTCTTCGTGGCCGACCCCGCGGGCGGCGCGAACAGTGGCCTCTACGTGTGGCGCCAGATGGGTTTTGCCGAGCTCAGCATCGCCGAGGGCGACGAGCTCCGCATCACCGGCACCCCGACCGAGTACTACGGCTGGATGGAGCTCGTGGTCGACAGCGTCGACAACATCGAGGTCACCGGCGAGGCCGCCGTGCCCGCGCCCGTCGACCTCGGAGACGGCGCCGGCGTGGACTGGGAGCAGTACGAGAGCGTGGCCGTGACGCTGACCGAGCAGACGGTCACCGCGGTCGACGCCTACAACACCGGCACGCTCTCCGCCGGCATCAAGCTCGACGATGGGTTCGTGCTGCTCGACATGGACTGCCGCGGCTCCTTCGAGTCCCTCACCGGCATCGTCTTCTACCAGTACGAGGCGCACTCGCTGAACCCGCGCGCCGAGGCCGACCTGGGCGCCTACAGCGAGCCGACCGCCGAGGCCGCCACCATCGCGCAGGTGCAGTCCGGCGAGATGTGCGGCCCCGTCATCCTCCAGGACGTGGTCGCCACGACCCCCGCGGCGGAGGACGAGGGCTCGATCTTCTTCGTCCAGGACGCCGGCGGCGGCACGGGCGTCGGCGTGTTCGTGCCCGACGTGCTCGTCACCGTGAACACCGGCGACGTGCTCACGCTCACCGGCTCGGCGTCGGAGTTCTACGACTTCACGCAGCTCTACGTGGCCGATGCCGCGGGGGTCGAGGTCACCGCGAGCACCGGGCGCCCCGTCGCCGAGTCGCTCTCCGCGGCGCCGAGCGACTGGGAGCCCTACGAGGGCATGCTCGTGACGCTCGCGGGCGTGAACGTCACCAGCGACCAGACCTACGGCGAGGTCTCGACCGACTGGAACGTCAAGATCGACGACCTCTACTACGACCACGACGCGGCGAACGGCGACTCGTTCGCGACGGTCACGGGGGTCGTGTACTACAGCTACTCCGAGTGGAAGATCGAGCCGCGCGAGGCGTCCGACCTCGCGCGGTAGCCCCCGCCGCCGCGCTCGCGGTAGGATGCCGCGCGCCCGAGGCTCCCATGCGTCGTCTGTCTCCCTCCCGTCGCGAGACGCTCGTCGGGGCCGCCGCCACCGTGGCGGCGTGCACCGGCCCTTCGACGGACGACACCGGCGAGCCGGTCGCGCCCGAGGCTGCCACCATCGACACGATCGTCGTGTTGATGATGGAGAACCGCAGCTTCGACCACTACCTCGGCAGCCTCAGGCTCGTGGAGGGGCGCACCGACGTCGACGGGCTCGACGCCACCATGTCGAACCCCGACTCGTCCGGCAACGAGATCGCCGTCGCGCCGGCGACCGTCGACTGCGTGGCCGACCCCGGGCACGGCTGGGGCGACTCGCACGACCAGTTCAACGAGGGCGCCAACGACGGCTTCGTCCTCGCCTACGAGGACCGCACGGCGGGCGGGGATCTCGTCAGCGAGGTGATGGGCTACCAGACGCGCGAGACGCTGCCGATCACCTACGCGCTCGCGGACGCCTACACCGTGTGCGACGCCTGGTTCTGCTCGGTGATGGGCCCGACCTGGCCGAACCGCTTCTACGGCCACGCCGCGACCAGCGACGGCCAGACCAACAACGACTTCCCCTCCGACGGCGCGTTCACCTTCACCACGGTGTGGAACAAGCTCGACGAGGCCGGCGTCGAGTGGCGCTACTACTACACGGACGTGCCGTTCATCGGCCTGTTCGCCAACCACCTGCGCGACGGCACCTACGGCTTCCTCGAGGACTTCCTGCGGGACGCCGAGCGTGGGCGCCTGCCGCCGGTCGTGTGGATCGACCCGGGCTTCTCCTTCAACGACGACCACCCGCCTCACCACCCCGGCCTCGGCCAGGAGCTCATCGCCACGATCTACGAGGCGCTGGCGCGCTCCCCCCAGTGGGGCCGCTGCCTCTTCGTCGTCACCTACGACGAGCACGGCGGCTTCTTCGACCACGTCGCGCCGCCCACCACCGACGACGACTTCGCGGCCGACGGCTTCGACCAGATGGGCTTCCGCGTGCCCACGCTGCTCATCGGCCCCTACGTGCGCCCGGGGGTCGAGCACACGACCTTCGACCACGCGAGCTGGATCAAGTACGTCTGCGAGCGCTTCGGCATCGAGCCGTGGAACGCCCGCCTCGTGGCCGCCAACTCCATCGGCGTGGTGCTCGACACCGACCGCATGGCGCGCGCCGAGGCCGCCGACCCCGCGCCGGTCCCCGACTGGGACATCGACGAGAGCACGCTCGGCGACGAGTGCGCCTACGCCGCCGGCCCCTCGAAGCCGACGGAGCTCGAGGAGTGGGTGCGCATCCACCACCCCGAGCTGGATCGGTCGGGCAAGGCCGCGGAGATCCTGGCGGCGATGCGGGCGTTCCGGCGCCGGGCGTAGCGCCGCGCGTCAGGGTGCCGGCGGCAGGCGGAGCGCCGGGAGGTCCTCCGCCAGCCATGTCGTCGGCAGCGCGCTCCGGTCGTCGGGGTCGTGGTACACGAGCGCGCGGAGGCCGGAGCCTTCGCCCTGGTGGCGGCCGTCCGCCTCGACGGTGACCCACCCGTCGGTGGTGGGCAGGTGCGCGCGGACGAAGGCGCCGGTGCGGACGTTCCAGAGGCGGAGGGCGCCGTCGGCGTGTTGCACGACGAGGTGATCGGCATCGACGAAGGCGCAGTGGCGCGCGGGCGTCCCGAGGGCCCACTCGACCGGGCGGCCGGTGCCGTCGAGGGCGGTGACGCGGAGGCGATCGCCGTAGACAGCCGCGAGGCGCGAATCGTCCGGCGAGACGGCGTGGGCGTCGGGGAGCGGATGCTCCGCCACGAGGTCGCCGGTGCGGGCGTCATGGACCCGGAGGTTCGGGTGGAAGGGGAAGGTGACGAGGTGGCCGGAAGGGGAGAACCACGCGGTGAGCGGGCCGTTCGCGTGCCCCAGGGTGGCGACGCGCTCCCCGGCGGAGGTGCGGACGTGATGGTCGCGGCCGTCCCACTCCACGAGGGTGCGACCATCCGGTGCGCTCGCGAGGAAGTCGCCCGGGGGCGCGGGGCGCTCCTCGCCGGTGATCGGATCGATCCAGACGTTGCCGTCGGGGCGGGCGAGGAGGAGGTGGCCGTCCTCGTTCCAGAGCAGGGTGCCCCGATCCATCTCGAACCCCTCGACCCGATGTGCCAGGCCGTCGCGCACGACGATCGCCCGCTCGCCGGGGGCGAGGATGACCGGATCGTCCGCCGGCGTCCAGGCAACGTCCAGCGGGAAGGCTTCCGTGTAGACGACGTCGGCTCTCCCGTCGACGGGCGACCAGGCGTGCGCGCGCGCCCCGCCGTAGAGGACGCGTCCCTCCCGCACCGCGAGTCGTGCGCCCCAGCCGAACACGACCGATGGGGCGAGCGGATGGAGTGGCGTGAGCGACGCCCCCATCCGGAAGACCGTGCCGGAGCTGGCAGCGGGCGTGAAGAGCCGGCGGTGGTCGGCCCGCCGGACCGCGCGCGGCAGGCCCTCGCCTTCCACCGTCACCACATCCACGCCGGACGACACGTCCACCCGGGTCGGAGCCGTGAGCCGCCGGCTCCACACGGGCAGGTTCTTCATCCGGTAGCCGGCGAGCACCTCTCCGGTGAGCGAGACGACCGAGGCCTCGCCACGCCGGGTCCCCGCCACGATCCGCTCCCCGTCGAGGAAGCTGGCCACGCCCGTCCCCGCGGTCTCGGGCACGAGCCTCTTCTCTCCGTCGGCCACGTCGAACACGACGATGCCCGCGTCCGTGACCACGAGCACGCGCGCGCCGTCCGGGGAGACGTCCACCCAGGTCGCCTCGCGCGTGAGGCTCCGCGCCTCGCCCGCCACGGAGTAGACGGTCCCACCCAGGAAGAACCACTCGCCGTCGGGGAACCACGCCGCGTTCGGTGCGCCGTCGGACGGGCCCTGCCACTCGGGCTCGTCCGGATCGACCCCGAAGACGACCGCGCGCCGCTCGCTCACGACGAGGAGCCGATCACCTCCCGGGCACCACGCCACCCAGCGCACCGCGCCGCCGGACACGCGGTACACCCGCGCGAGGCGCCCCGCGTCCGCGTCGAACACGCGCACCGTGCCGTCGGCGGCGCCGACGGTGAACCGGTCGTCGTCGAGGACGGTGGTCGTCGCCGCGGCGCCCGACTCGAGCCACCACGCCGGCGCCTCGGGCACCGGCCGGATCCCCGGCGGGGGCGGGCCCTCGCAGCCCGGCGCCGTGGCCCCCGCGAGGTCGGCGTTCCCCCACACGACCTCGCGGAGCCTCGCGCCGGCGAAGCGCGCCGCGCGCAGGTCGGCGCCGTGGAGCTTCGCGCCGCGCAGGTCGGCGCGGACGAACACCGCGCCGGGCGCGCGGATCCCGCCGAAGTCGCACTCGCGGAGGTCGGCGGCGGTGAGCGTCGCCCGGGTGAGGTCCGCCCCCGCGACCGACGCGGCGCGCATCGCGGCCCCGTCGAGCCGCGCCTCGCGGAGTGAGGCGCCGCCGAGGCGCGCCCCGCCGAGCCGCGCGCCGGTGAGGTCGGCCCGCGCGAGGTCGGCCCCCCGGAGGTTCGCGAGCTCCAGGTCGAGGCCGCCGAGCGCGACGCCCACGAGGTTGGCGCCCTGGAGCTCGGCGCCTCGCGGCACCATCGTCTCCAAACCCGCCTTCGCCGCGCTCGCCGCGAGGCGGAGCGCGTTCTCGCTGGCGCGCGCGCGGTAGGGGCGGGCGAGAAGGCGGAGCACCTCGTCCCGCAGCGGCCCGCCCGCGCCGAGGTCGAGGACGAAGCGCACCACCTCCGGCGAGAGCGCCTCGGTGCCCAGCGCGGCCGTCACTCCGTCGGCGCCCGCCGCCGCCGCGCGGACGACACGCTTCGCCAGGAAGAACTCCAGGAAGCTCTTGTGCGAGAAGCCGTAGTGGCCGTCCGCCGTGCGGGTGAGGAACGCGGCGGTCCGCAGCTCGAGGTCCACCCGATCGAGGTCGAGGCCGGCGAAGGTCTCCGCGGGCATCGTCCGGAGCGCGGCCAGGAGGTCGCGGTGATGGATCCGGCGCTCGGGGCGGGTCCACAACTCCGCGGCGAGGAGCTCCAGGACGGCGGCCCGCTGCTCGGGCGTGGTCGAGAACACCGCGCGGCTCTGCTCGCGGAGCCACCCGTCGGTGTAGGTCGTGTACAGGCCGGCGACGGTGACCGCGCCGCCGCGGGCGGCGAGCTCCGGGAGCGACTGGATGATCATCTCCAGCAGCACGGGCCGCGGGGCGAGGCTCGCGAGGTCGTAGGTCGTGTCGATGAGGGCGCGGGCCTCGGCGGCGCGCTCCCCGAGGTGGTGGCGCAGGAAGGTGTCGACCTGCGCGGAGTCGAAGAGGGCGAGCTCGTCGATGGTGGCGCGGTAGCCGCGCGCCACGTCCCCGAGCGCGGAGTCGCGCGCCTGGAGCACCTCCGCCGTGGCGCCGAGCGCGACGTCCTTCACCTGCTGCTGGTCGCGGAAGAAGTGCGTCCGGCAGGTGAGGAGGACGCGGTTCCCGCCGGGCTCCCAGGCGGGCTCGGCCGCGCGCGCAACGAGCTGGCGGAGCTGCTCGTCGAGGCCGCGGCCCGCGGCGGCCACCCCCATCTCGTCGAAGCCGTCGAGGAGGAGCACCACCCGCCCCGCGGACAAGAGCTCCAGGATCAGGGCGGGGTTGCCGTGCCAGCCGAGCTCGGCCCGGAGGTGCTCCTGGAGGAGCCCCTCGAGCGAGATCGCGTTCGGGAAGCGCTTGAGGTCCACCGCGAGCGGCACCGGCGCGGTCGGATCGTCCTGGGCCCGCAGCGCGAGCTCGTAGGCGAAGCGGCGGAAGAACGCCGTCTTGCCGGTGCCGTAGTCGCCGAGCACGATCCAGAGCGGCGAGCTGGCGCCCGTCGCCCAGGCGTGCGCCCGCTCGAGCAGGTCGGCCGCGCCCTCCGCGCCGTCGCGCACGACGCGCTGGGCCACGTAGGTGCGGGCGAGCCCGCTCGCCTCGAAGCCGGCGCGCAGCCGCGCGAGGTACGGCCCCGCGTCGAACAGCTGCTGCTCCAGCTCCCCGATGGTCACCGCGTGGACCGGCGGGGACACCGTCGAGGCCTCCCGCGCCGCCGCGGTGAAGGCGCGCGCCACGAACATCCCCGCGGTGCCCGGCCTGGCGGCGGCGACGCCGCGGAGCCCCTCGATCCGATCCTTCCCGACGGGCGCGCGGCCGTCCTTGCAGGAGACGACGAGCTGCTCCCGGGCCACGAGGCCGGCGCGTGCCGCCGAGAAGTCGAAGCCCTCGCCGTTCGCGCCGCGCGTCACCGCGAAGCCCCCGAGCTCCAGGAGCCGCGCGACGCGGTCCTCGAAGCGCCGTTCGCGAGGAGCGCCCTCGGCCGGCACGTCGGTCGCCCCCTCCAGCCGCTCGACCTGGGCGCGCCTGAGCTGCGCGATGCGCTCCGCCACCACCCGGTAGGCCTCGGCCACGGGCGACTCCGCGTCGGTCAGCGCGAGCAGGTCCTCCGCGAAGAGGAGCCGCGGGTCGAACGGAACCTCCGCGAACGCGCGCCCCTTGAGGAGCGCGTCCCATTGCCGCCGGCGCTCGTCCCGCCGGACGGGATCGGCCGGCACGGGCGAGGCGACGAGCAGGAGCTCCAGCGGAGGCCGGTCGCCGCGGGCGAGGAGCCGCCCCTCCGTCGCGGGCTCGAGCGCCTTCTTGATCTCGAGGAGCCCGTAGGTGTTCTGCCAGGCGAGGCTCCCGACGAGCACGGTCGTGTCGGGCAGCACGGCCGCGAGCAGCGCGCCGAGGTCGGTCACGCCGGTGCGCGAGTCGACGAGCAGATGGTCGAGCTCCAGGCCGGTCGAGAGCGCGTCGACGAGCGCGCGGAAGAGCGCGTGCCCGCGCTCGGGCTCGGTCACGAGCAGGGTGAGCCAGTCGACCTCGTTGTGGAGCCGCGCGAAGTTCGCGCCCTCGCCGAACGCCGGCAGGATCGAGAGGCGCGGCTGCCCGGGGACGCGGCAGACGCACGCGAGGAGCCGCTCGCGAAGCGACGCGGGCAGCGGCAGCGGGCCCCCCTCCGCCTGCCACGCGCCCATCCACTCGAGGAACCCTTCCTCGCCGACGCGCGCCGGCGCGAGCGCCGGGATCCGGTGCATCCCGGGCGCCTCGAGGTCGAGGTCCCAGAGGAGCACCCGCCCGCGCCGGGCCAGGAGCGCACCCACGTTGGCGAGGAGCAGGGTGCGCCCCACGCCGCCCTTGAAGCTGTAGAAGGTCGTGACGTGGCTCACGCGGGGAGGCCGACCCGCGGCGCCGGCCCCTCCCAGATGCGGGCGAAGCGGCGCTCGCCGGCGCGCTCAGAGCCTGACCGGGAATCCCGGACCGAGCCCGCTGAGGCGCATCCGGATGCCGGCTGCGCTCCGGCCGAGTGCGCAGGCCCGAGGCCTGTAATCGAGGCCGGGGCGCGGCCGGCGCCGGAGGCGTCCAGCGGGCGACGGGAGGGATTCCCGGTCCGGCTCTCAGCAGCGCCGGTCGCGTGCGCCGGTTCGGCGGCCGCGTGCTCCGGCGGCGCGTTCGGCCCCACGAAGAGCTGGTTCTCACGGCCGAGCGTGCGGCGCTCGATGAGCTCGTTCGCCTCGGCGAGGTTGAGGACGCGCGTCAGGTTGGCCTTCTGGAGCCCGAGCAGATCGCCCAGGACGTGCTGCGGGATGCCGGGCCGCCCACGGACCGTCCGCAGCACCTCGGCGACGTGTGCACGGCCGAGCACCGCGACGGGGTCCTGCGCGTCCATGGCGGCGAGCCGGCTCTCCAGGATGGCGGCGAACGCGCGCCATCGCGCCGCCCACGGGGTGTCCGAGCCCGCGAGCGCGCGGCGCGCCGTGGCGCTGGCGCTTCGGATCACCTCGACCCAGGGCTCCAGGGCCTCCCGCCCCGCCCGCCGCTGGAGGAGGCGGACCACCTGGTGCCGGAACACGTAGTCGACGGCATCCGCGGTGGGCTCGTCCAGGGCGACGCCGCGGAGCGCCTCGGCGACCTCCTCCACGGGTGTGTCCAGGAGCGTGGGAGCCGGCTGGCGGAGGAAGTCGATGGACATGACTGAACGATAATCTCATCCGGCCGGGGCAATGGTCAACAAAGGTTCACGAGAGGGGGGCGGCGCGGACGCCGCCGCGGACCTGCCCCTCGGGTGGGAAGAGCTCGGGCTCCCCTCCACCCGGGTACACGAGCCCGCCCGTGGGCGCGCCGTCCATGCCCTGGATCGCGACCGCCGACACCGTCCGGTGCACGAGGTTCAGGCGCTTCGCGCGCGCGAGGTGCAGGCGCCGCGTCGCGTCGTTGCTCATCGAGGGGACGAGCACGAGCCCCGGCCCCACGAGGTTCCACAAGGTCTGCAAGGCCGGATCGAGGTCCTCGCAGAAGTCGAGGCACACCGCGACGGCGAGGATGCCCAGCGGCGTGTGGAGGAGCGTCAGCCGGTCCGCGCCGTCGATGTCCTCGTAGATCGCGTGGTCGCCCTTCTCGACCCGCTCCGGGGCGAGCTTGACGTGCGTGTGCACCACGTCCCCGAAGCGGTCGTACACGCGCGCCACGTTGCGGCGGCCCTCGTGGAAGCTCCCGGGGCACACGAGCAGGAGCCCGTGCGTGTGGGTGGTGAGCCAGTCGGGCACCACCCGGGCGGCCGTGGGGCACACCGTCAGCTCGGGCAGCACCCCGACCTGCGCCTCGCCGGCGGCGGCCTCGGTGAGGGCCACCTCGATCGAGCGGGCGCGTGCCGCCACGTCCGAGAGCGCAGGCGCGCCGTAGAGCGGCGCCGTCGTGCCCCAGTTCGTCCGGACCGCGTCCGCGAAGCCGGCCACGTACACCCGGACCGCGCCCGCGGCGCGAACGGCGGTGAGCGCGCGCGCCAGCGAGGCGTCGCAGGCACGCAGCTCGACGCGGAGGCCCGCGTGGAGGGCCGGGACGACGTGGTGGTAGCGGAGCCAGAAGGGCAGCTGGCGCGGCTGGCGGAGCGGCGTCGACCAGCCGATCGGACGCTGCACGACCCAGGCGTCCGGCGCGTCGACCCGGATCGGCTTGGCCTCGTGCCCCGCCGTCCGCTCGCCGAGCTCCGTGTCCATGGCGGCGAGCAGGGCGAGCGGGTCGAGCGCGAGCCCCGGCGCGGGGACCTTGCCGCCGTCGAGCGCGCTCGCCCAGCGGGCCTTGCGCGTGACGTACCGATCGCGGTCGGCCGCGTACGCCGCCAGCGCGGGCTCGCGGAGCCGCAGATCGTCCCGCACGGCGCTCGCGAGCGCCGCCAACGCCCCGTAGGGGTCCTTCGCCCACCGCCCGATCAGCCCTGCCGGATCCACGCCACCGCCTCGCGACGGAGTCTACCGCGGAGCCCAGCCAGAACCTGTCCGCCCGGGCTACGCCCCCGCCCGCACCTTCGGGTGGCGCAGCTCGAGCACGCTCTCCTCCGCGGGGACGCCGATGCGGAGCGGGAAGCCGTAGTGGCCGTTGGCGCGGTGCACGTAGAGGCGGTTCTGGCGGACGCCCCACGCGCCGTGGTCCGGGAGCCCCGCGAGGGCGCGCACCGCGGTCCAGTCGAGGCCGAGCGAGACGAGGCCGACGTGGCCGCCGTGCGTGTGCCCGGAGAGGACGAGGTCGGCGGCGCCGGCGGGCAGGTGCTGGAAGGCGCCCGGATCGTGGAGGAGCACGAGGCGCAGGCCGTCGGCGGGGCGCACGAGGTCCACGAGCACGCCCTTCATGGCGCGGGCGCGGTCGCGCCAGTGGAAGTCCATGCCGACCACCTGGACCTTGCCGGCGCGGGTGACGACGGTGGCGGCCTCGTCGACGAGCAGGCGCACGCCGGCCATCGCGAGGCCCTCGGCCACGGCGTCGGGCGCCTCGAGGTCGTGGTTGCCGCGACAGGCGAACACGTGGGGGTGCGCCGCGAGCGGCGCGAGGGCCCGGCCGAGCATGGCGGCCTCGCCGTTCGTCTCGCGGGTGAAGTAGTCGCCGGTGAGCACGATGATGTCGGGCCCGGCGGCCACCGCGCGCTCGCAGATGCGCCGGAGCCGCGCCTCGCTCATGAAGGGTCCGAGGTGCGGGTCGGAGATCTGCACGATGCGGAGCCCCTCGTGGCCGGGGCGCGAGAGCCCCCGCCGGCGCCGGATCATCTCCGGGAGCCGCGTGAGCCGCTCGGGAGTGGGCGTGGTGAGGTCCACGGTGACGGTCTCCTGGCGCGAGGTCAGGCTCCAGCCGAGCCCGAGCGCCGCCACCACGAAGGGGAGCCACGCCAGCGTCCCGATGCCCGGCACGCTCCAGGGAATCGCCAGGAAGGTGGCCACGACGAACCAGGACGCGGGCCAGTTGACGAGCGGCTGCCACCAGCGCGGCGTGGCCTTCCCGCGCGCGAGCGCCCCGATCATCCCGTAGACCGTGGCCTGGAGGTACCAGAACGCCGGCGCGTACGGCCCCGCGAGGCGGTACGACGCCACCGCCATCGTGCCCTGGATGCCCAGGATCACGAACAGGGGCACCGCGAAGCGCAGGCCGCGCACCCGACCGACCCAGGCGGAGACCCCGAGCGTGACGGCAAGGCAGGCGAGCGCGAAGGGGAGCATTGGCACTACAACGTAGCCGGGCGCGCCTTCATCCCTCGTGGTCGCCTTTCAGTAGCGGGCCAGCTCCAGGTCCGTCTGCGCGAAGTCGTTCCCGGTGCAGAGCAGGGGCGCGTCCGCGGCCCTCGCCACGGCGTAGCAGAGGCAATCCCCGAAGTTCAGGCGCGCGGGATGCCGCCCGCGGCCGAAGCGGGCGTAGGCGGCGTGGGCGTGCGTCCAGAGCTCGGGCGGGAAGGGCAGCACGACGATGGCGAGCCGGGTGAGCAGGGCGTTCAGGATGGACTCCCCGCGCCCGGGGAAGCGGCTCTCCAGCACGAGCGCAGCCTCCGCCGCCGTGGGTGCTCCGATGCCGCTCCCCGGGTTCGCCGCCAGGGCGTCCACGAGCTCTTCGGCGCCCGGCTCGCCGAGGGCGATGGCGACGAGGGCCGACGCGTCGACGATCACACGCCCTCCGGCCCGTAGCCGAGCGCCGCGTCCTCCTCCTCGCGGGTGACCGGCCGCCCGCGCTGCTCGGGAGGCAACGTCGGCCACACCTCGGCCCGGAGCCAGGCGAGCGTGTCGTCGCGGCGTCGGCGCTGGAACGCGGCGGCGCGGGTTCGTGCCAGCCGCTCCTCGAGGGCGCGTCGGACCGCCTCGGTGCGGCTCTCACCCGTGTGCGCGGCGAGCTCCTCGACGAGGCGCTCGACCTCGTCGTTCTTGATGTTCAGCGCCATGTGAGGATCGTATGGCCGCCGGCCGCTCGGGTCCACCATGGTGGAAGAAAAGGAGGGGTGGTGCCTCGGGCGAGGCGCGCCTTCATCCCTCGCGGTTCACCGCCGCGGCGGGCGCGCGGTGCGCGGTGGTGACGAGCAGCACGCCGGCGAGGATCACGCCGAGGCCGATCCAGCCGGCCGGATCGAGGCGCTCGCCGCCGAGCCAGGCGCCGAGGAGCACGGCCACGACCGGGTTGACGTAGGCGTAGCTGGTGGCCACCGGCAGGCTCGCGTTCCGGAGGAGGTAGCCGTAGGCGGTGAACGCCACGAGCGAGCCGAAGGTGACGAGGTACAGCAGCGCGGCGAGGCTCTCGGGGGACGGCGGCACCGCGGCGCGCTCGCCGGTGAGCAGCGACAGGAGGCCGAGCGCGAGGCCGCCGCCGAGCATCTGGGCCCCGCTCGCCATCGCGCCGGGCGGGAGCGGCAGCACGTGGCTCTGCACGGAGCCGAGCGCCCACGCGATCGAGCCGCCGGCGAGCAGCAGGGCCATCTCCGGGCTCCCGGACAGCTCGCCGCCCGCGTTCAGCACGACGATGCCGGCGATGCCGAGCAGGATGCCGGCCCACTGCCGCGCCGGCGGCCGCCGCCCGTAGAACGCGCCGAGCGCCGCGGTGTACACGGGCACGGCGCCCACCAGGATCGCGACGAGCCCCGACGACACGGTCTGCTCGGCGAACACGACCGCGCCGTTGCCGCCGAGGAACATGAGCGTGCCGATCCACGCGCACGACCGCGCCTCCGCGAGGGTGGGGAAACGCAGCCCCCGCGCCCGCGAGACGGCCATGAGCACGAGCCCCGCGACGACGAGCCGCGCGCACGCCATGCGGAAGGGCGGGATCGTCTCGATCGCGACGCGGATGGCGTAGTAGGTCGAGCCCCACAGGATCCACACCGCCAGGAGCGCGGCGACGAGGAGCCAGCGGGACCGGGCGCTCGACGGCCCGTCGGGCGTCAAAGGGACTTGCCCCCCCGCTTCATGCGCTCGAGGGCCTCGGCCGCCTTGATGCCCTCGGGGTGCTCGGCGGCCTTCGCGGCGCGGCCCAGCACGTCCATGGCCTCGTCGCGCCGCCCGGTGACGCGCAGGAGCACGCCCAGGTGGTACAGCGCCGCCGTGTCCTCGGGCTTCATCCCGAGCGCCTCGCGGTACTTCGCCTCGGCGGCGTCGACCTCGCCGGCGGCGAAGAGGTCCTGCCCCTCCGCGACGCGCTCCGTCGCCTCGTGGATGAACTCCACCTCGATGAAGGACTTCACGCCCAGGTTCACGAGCAAGAAGCGCAGCGGGCCGGCGAGCGCGAGGGAGAGCCCCTCCGCGGCCACGAGCGCGGCGAGCGGCAGGTCCGGCAGGAGCGGCTTGCCCTTGTAGGACAGGCGCACCTTCGTGTAGCGCCCCTGGTCGAAGAGCTTCTTAAGCCGGTCGCGGAGCTGCTTGATCGACTCGTCGATGGCCTCGGGATCGATCTCCCAGCGAAAACCGTCGTTGGCCATGCGGGGCTCCGGGACACGCGGTGGGGGGGAGTGCTCTCGGCACCGGGGGGGGCGTTGCGGGGGGGCGTGCCCCCCCGCCCCAAGAGCAGGAACTTCTAAGCTGGGATCCGGCTAGACGAGCGACAAGCCGCCGTCCGCGACGATCACCTGGCCCGTGATCCACGCGGCCCGGGGGTCGAGCAGGAGCGCGACGGCGCCCGCGATGTCGTCGGGCGTGCCGACGCGCTTCATCGGGGTGAGCGCCTCGGCGGCGGCGAGCATGCGCTCGCCCTCGGGGAAGTAGCGGAGCGCGTCTGTGCGGACGAGCCCGCCGCAGACCGTGTTGACGCGCACGCGCGGGGCGAGCTCGACGGCGAGCTGGCGGGTGAGGCCCTCGAGCCCCGCCTTGGCGGCGCCGATGGCGGCGTAGCCGGGCGTGTACTGCCGGCTCCCGAGGCTCGAGAGCCCGATGACGCACGCGCCGTCGTTGAGCGTCGCGAGCCGGGTGAGGAGCCAGAAGGGCCGGAGCGAGCTCTCGATCGTGAGGTCCCACTGGGCCGTGCGGATCTGGTTCCACGGCTTCATGACGCCGATGGCGGCGTTGTGGATCAGCGCGTCGAGCGGGCCCGCGGCGGCGGCCATCTTCTTGAGGTCGGCCTCGCTGCGAACGTCGCCCTGGACGAGCGCGGCCTCGCCGCCCCGGGCGACCACGTCGGCGGCGACCTCGGCCGCAGCGGCCTCGTTCTGCAGGTAGTTGATCACGACGCGGTTGCCGGCGGTCGCGAGCTGGCGCGCGATGGCGGCGCCGATGCCGCGGGACCCACCGGTGATCAGGACGTTCATCTGCGGAGCCTCGCGAGCACGCGCGCTCCTATCTCGCGGACCTCCGCGATGCCGAACGCCCAGGCCGCTCCGACGAAGGCGAGCCCGCCCGCGCTCCCGAGGACCGCGGTCCGGTAGAGCGCGTCCAGCCGCGTCCAGGCCGGGGCGCCGAGCGCGGGCCGCAGCGCGAGGCCGACCGCGACGCCCACGACCACGGCGGGCAGCGCGCGGAGCAGGAAGTCGCCGAGCGCGCCGCGCCCCACGAGGCGGTCGCCGATGTCGCGGCGGAGCAGCACGGCGAGGAGCACGACGTACACGGTGATGCCGACGCTCGACGCGATGGCGAGCCCGGCGGCGCCGTAGAAGCGGGCGCCGGCCCAGTAGACCGGCAGCGACGCGAGCAGCACGAGGAAGCCGAGCCGCGTGGGCAGCCAGGTCTTGGCGCGGGCGTAGAAGCCGCGCGCGAACAGGGTCTGCGCGCTCCAGCCGGCGAGGCCGAGCGAGAACCAGCCGAGGCAGGCGCCGAGGACGAGGTGCTCCTCGGCGGTGATGCGGGCGGTGCCGAACACCGCGGCGCCGACGTCGGGGCCGGCGACCGTGAGCACCACCTGGGAGCCGAACGCCAGGAACAAGGTCAGCTTGACCGAGCGGAGGATGGTCTGCCACGCCTCGGCGTGCCGGCCCTCGGCAGCAAGCCGCGCGAGCGTGGGGTAGGCCGCGTAGCCCATCGCGTACCCGAACACGCCGATCGGCACCATCGCGAGCTTCTTGGCGTACTGGAGCGTCGCGACCGCGCCCTCGGGGAGCTCGGAGGCGAAGAACGTCCAGGCGTAGTCGTCGAAGCCGACGATGCTGAACGCGAGCATGATCGGGAGCGCGCGGCCGAGGTAGGTGCGGAAGTCGGTGTCGCGGAGGGAGAACGCGAGGCGCCACCGCAGCCCGGACTTCAGCGCGGCGAGGAGCGGGAGCAGGAAGGGCCCGAAGAAGGCGCCGGCGAGCACGCCCCAGGCGAAGCCCTCGGCGCTCTGGCCCACCAGCCCGCCGACGATGATGCCGGCGTTGTAGACGAGCGGCGCGAGCGCCGGGATCGCGTGCTTGTCGCGTGCGAGGAGCGCGGCGCCGAGCAGCCCGGAGAGCAGGTGGAAGACCTGCGCGGGCAGCACGATGCGGGAGAGCCGCACGAGCAGCGCGTGCTCGTCGGGGCCGAAGCCGGGCGCCACCAGCCGGGCGATCTCGGGCGCGAACCACCACGCGAGCGGGACGAGGACGCCCGCGAGCACGAGGATGAAGTTGGCGACGAGGCTGAACGCCCGCCACGCGCGCTCGTCGTCACCCTTGGCGAGAAAGCCCGTGAACATCGGGATGAAGACGATGGACAGGGCCCCGCCGGAGACCAGCAGCGAGACGAGGTCGGGCACGCGGAAGGCGGCGGCGTAGGCGTCCGCGGCGGGGGAGACGCCGAGGACCGTGCCGAGCACGGCGTCGCGTACGAGCCCCATGACCCGCGACGCCAGGAGCGCCAGGGTCCAGATGGCGCCCGCGACGGCGATCTTCCGGCTCACGACGGCGCGCGTAACCGTGCGCCGGGCGTGGTGCTCGGGGGGCGAGGCGTCGCTTGTGCGCGTGCACGGCGCCCCATAAGGAGGCGGCCGGAGATCCGACCGCCATGATGTTCCTCGTCCTCCTCGAGCTCAACGGGCGCCCCGCCGACCAGTACCCGGACCTGGAGCGCGCGCTGAAGGCGCTGGGGAACTGGTCCAACCGCCTGAAGGGCCAGTGGATCATCGAGAGCCGCTTCAACGCCTCGCAGATCCGCGACCTGCTGAAGCCGCACGTCGTGGCCGGCCAGGACCGCGTCTTCGTCGCGCGCATCACGCGCAACTGGGCCGGCTCGAACATGGGCGACGGCTTCCAGGAGTGGATGAACCGGCGGAACTTCGACGCGCCGAAGTAGTCCCGGCGCGCCCTACTCCAGCACCCACACCACCACGCCGGTCCCGTCGTCGAAGGTGCGCTCCTCGGCGATGTGGCCGGCGAAGGGCAGCTTCGCCGTGGCGAGCCCGTCGGGCCCGTAGAGCGCGGCGTCGAGCGCGACGAAACGCAGGCCGCGCTCGATCAGCCGGGCGGCGGCCGCGGCGCGGCGCGGGGGCTCCTGCGTGGCGGAGGGCGGGATCGACCGGCCGGTCGTCTGCGGCAGCGTGAGGTCGTCGAGGTCGCGCAGGAGCTTCTCGAGCTCCTGCTCGCGGGCCGTGCGGCGCTGCATCGTGCGCATGCCCTGCGGCACGTAGACGTTCGGGCGGCCGGTCGCGAGCTGGATCCAGAGCTGGTCGGCCGAGCGGATGGCCGGGTCGAGGCTCGCCCAGATGGGGATGTCCTCGCGGCGGACCGCGGCGGTGTTCGCGGCGCGGATCGTGGGGAGCGCGAGGACGGCGCCGTCGGCGGGGTGCTCGGCGATGAAGGTGGCGAAGGCCGCGGCGGGCGCCGGGAAGGTGGGGAGCGCGCGGCGGTAGCCGGTGAGGTCGAGGGTGTGGAGCAGGACGCCCGCGGCGGCGGGGACCGCGATCGCCAGCCGCGCCCAGGACCACGGGACGCGGGAGAGCCCGATCCCGGCGGCGACGGCGAGGCCGAGCGCGCCCGGGACGAGCCAGCGGCGCGGGAAGCGGACCACCGGGACGTGGACCGCCTCGTTGAACGCGACGACCGCGCGCCCGATCGAGCCGGCGGTGGGGCCGTACGTGCGCTCGAGCCAGATGGCGTTCTCGGCGCTGTCCCCCATCGCGAGGACGAAGCAGAGCGCGGCGGCAAGGAGCCAGGGGAGCGCGCGGAGGGGGCGGAGCGCGGCGAGCGCGAGCGCGCCGGCGATCGTCGCGAGCGGCACGAAGCCGGGCGCGAGCGTGTAGTCCCAGGGCTTGCCGACGTTCCGCGTCTCCCACTGGTGCCAGACGAAGAGCTGGACCGCGTTGGTGCCGCGGCGCTGGTCCTCGACATCGCCGACGGGGAGGCCCCAGTACGCCGCGACGAGCGCGAGGCCGCCGACCAGGCCGGCGACGCCGAACGCGAGGAGGTTGCGACGGGTGGTACCCCAGAGCGCGATGGGCAGGAAGGGGAGCCCGAAGACGGCGTGGTAGGGGCTGTCGAGCGCGACGACGACCCAGAGGAGGCCCGCGACGACGGGGAGGACGAGGCCCTCGTGCTTCCGGGCGGCCCACGTCGCGAACAGCGCGGCGGCGAGGGGCCAGACCGCCACGTACTCCGGCGTGCCGTCGGTGATCGCGAGCAGCACCATCGGCTGCACGACGAGCGCGACCCCGGCGAGGAGCCCGGCTGCAGAGGAGCCGCTCAGCGCGCGGACGAGCAGCGCGGTGGCGAAGCCGGAGGCCCAGAGCAGCGCGAGGACCCAGGCGTCGTAGCCCGCGACGGGCCCGAGGAGCGCGTGGAGCGGCGCCCCGAGCACGCTGGAGATCAGCGGCAGGACGACGATCTTGACGCCCTCGGGGAAGCCGACCCGGTCGGTCCAGACGGGGAGGCCCGGGAGCGCGCGCGCCTGGTGGTCGAGGCCCCAGGCGCCGCGGATCACGTCGGTGCCGGGGGCGCCCAGCACGCCGCCGTTCGCGAACAGCGGCCCGTGCATCCACGACACGACGGCCGCGATCGCGACGGCGAGCAATAGCTGCTGCGTGCGGGGGGAGAGCCCACGCGTGGGGGGCGCGGGGTCCGGAGGGAGGGCCACGGGGCCTCGTATCCACCGCGGGGCCGAAGGCGGCGAGGGTCAGTAGTAGAAGTAGGTCCAGAGGTCGGAGTACACGGACTCGTAGTCGATGACCGTGCTCTCGTCGGTCTCCGCGAAGGCCGTGATGCTCCAGCTGACGGTGTCGTTCACGACGTAGCCGTACAGGAGCACGTCCTCGTAGGTGTAGCCGCCGTCGCCGTACACGTAGGTGGGCGCGAAGGCGTAGATCCAGCTGGCGCCCGTCCACATCGTCTCGTAGAAGCGCACGTTCTCGCAGGCGTCGCCCGTCATGGTGCCGTCTCCGGCGGTGACGGCGAAGGCGAAGGTGCAGCCGGGGCAGAGCTCGACCTCGGCGGGGGTGCCCGTCACGGCGTTGACCACGCGGCAGTGCTCCACCCGGCCGTCCAGGCTCGTGGCGACCCACTCCTCCCGGCCGTCCCAGCTCGACGCGGTCAGCGCCGCGGCGCCTTCGAAGTAGACCAGGGCCACGCCCGTGTCGATCTTGGGTTCGGCAGTCTCCTCGGTGTCCCCATCCTTCCCGGTGTCCGTGTCGTCCGCGCCCGAGGCGCACGCGCAGAGTCCGAGGAGGAGGAGGCGACCCATGGCGGGCAGTCTACCAGACCGGACGCCGCTCGATGCCGACGTACCGCGTCTCGCCTCGCCGGCCGCGCGCCCGGTTCATCCAGCGCCGCGCGACCGCGTACACCCGGAAGAAGGCGTCGACCATCCGGAGGTCGCCCGCCGAGGGGGAGGGCCCGCAGACGAGCTTGTCGTCGACGGCGCCGTCGTCCACGAAGCGGACGACCGCGTGCACCTGCACCTCGACCTCCGCGCCGAACCCGAGCCGCGGCCCGAGCACCACGGCGTCGAGCGGGTCGCCGTCCGGGGCGGGCCGGTCGGGGACGCAGCCGTAGTTGAACGGGCACGGGAACGGCGACACGTACTCGATCCGCGCGCCTTCGCGCTTCACGAAGCCGAGCCGCGGCACCTCCACGCGCACGCGCACGCGCGGGGGCACGGCGTCGGGGGGGACCGTCCCGGACATGCCCCCCGTGTAGCCCGCCGCAGCCGACCCCGGGCCGGTCGGGGGCGGGCCAGCTACAATGCGCCGCTGGAGGAAGACATGCGAATCGCCCCTCTCCTGCTCCTCGTCGCCTGCGGGAACCCCGACACGACGTTCTCCAACGGGACCGGGAACGGCGACGTCGCCGACGGCACCGGCCGCATGGAGATCGACAAGACCGAGATCGTGATCTCCGAGATCGAGGGGGCCTTCTCGAAGAGCGAGGCGTTCACGATCACGAGCGTCGGGGACACGAACCTCCTGATCTACGAGATCCGGATCGTGGCCGACGCCGACGACGTCTTCTACTTCGACGAGGTCGAGAACGTGGAGCTCGCGCCGGAGCAGACGGTGACCTACAGCGTCGTGGCGCAGCTCGAGGTGGCCGAGCCCTCCGAAGGGCAGCTCCGCGTCCGCACGAACGACCCGGACAACGCCGCGCTCATCGTCCCGCTGAAGGCCTGGCCGCAGGGCTACGTCCCGCCCGAGGACACCGGCGGCGGCGGCGACACGGGCGATTCCGGCGACACCGGCACCCCCTGATGGGGGAGGTCGCGGCCGGCGGGCGCCGCCTGCCGACGCGGTTCTCCGTGCCGTCGGGGCCCGCCCGGGCCGTCCGTGCCGCCCTGGACGAGGCCGGGCTCGGGCTCGCGCGCGCCCGCGTGGCCGCGCGCCTCGGGGACCCCGACCCCTTCCACGTGCGCGCCGCGCTCGTCGGGGAGGTCGTGGGCACCGAGGGCGAGCCCGTCACGGCCGACGCCGCCGACGCGGCCCTGCTCGCCGCGGACGTGCGCCTCGCCGCGGAGGGACGCGCGCCCGAGCCGAGCCTCGCGGGGCTCTTCGCGGGGCGCCCCCCCGGCCCGAAGGCGCGCGCGGTGCCCGTGGACGACCCGGCCCGCACCTGGCTCCGCTGGCCCGCCCGCCCGACGCGCCGGGCGCAGGTGCGCGACGTGCGGTCCTGGAGCACCCGCGAGATCGGCGACGCCGATGTCGCCACGATCCGCTGCGTGACGCCCTTCCCCGGCGGCGTGGCGCTCGGCTCGGACTACGGGCTCACGCTCTGGCGGAAGGACGGCTTCACGCCCTTCCCCTGGCCGCTCGGGTCGCGCCGCGAGGCCCGTCGCGTCGAGGCGATGGCCGTACACGAGCGGCAGCTCCACGTCGCGACGAGCCAGACGCTCTACGTGTGGGACTTCGCGGGCAAGGTGAGCTCCCGACGCCACGGCCCCGACCGCGAGGACGGATTCGACGACCTCAACGCGCTCCTCGCCGAGGGCGGGCGGCTCTACGCCGGCTACCGGACGCGTTTTCAGGGAGGCGTCGGCCCGGCGGACACCCTCGCGATGGCCGCCGACCCCGCCGGCGTGGTGTTCGCGGGCACGCGCGACGGCGAGCTGCACGTCGTGGACGGCGGCGGCCCCATCCGGCGCTTCGCGGACCAGAAGCCGCGCCCCGTGCGGCACCTCGCGTTCGCGGAGGGCGCGCTCTGGGTCGCGGCGCTCGGCACGCTGCACCGCTTCGACGGGGCGTCCTGGTCCGCCGGCGGGCCCGAGCCCACCGCGCTCGCCGTCGACCCCGACGGCCGGCTCTGGGCCCTCGCGGAGGGGCGGCTGCACGTGCTCGAGGAGGGCCGGCTCCGCCCGGTCGAGGTCGCGCTCGAGCGCCCCTGGGCCCTCGCGGCGGTGCCGGGGGCGCTCTGGATCGGCGGGCGCGAGCGCGCGTGGCGCGTCGGGGTCGGGTAGGGCCCCGAACGCGCCTACGCGAGCGCGGCGCCGAGCCGATCGAGGGCCGCGTGGAGCTGGGCGGGCGAGACGGCACCCACGCTCATGCGGAACCAGCCGTCGTCCCCGGCGAGGTCGAAGGCCTGGAAGGGCACGACCGCCACGCCCGCGCGGTGGAGCAGGAAGCGGCGGACGTCCTCGTTGGTGCGCATGGGGGCCCCGTCGAGGCCCGGCCGGCCGAAGAGGCGGTCGAAGCAGACCGAGAGGTAGATGGCACCCTGCGGGACGAGGTGCGCGACGCCGAGGCGGGTGAGCCCCGCGTCGAGGATGCCGAGGCGCTCGGACAGCGCGGCCCGGAAGGTGGCGCCGTAGCGCGCGATCGCCGCCTCGTCGCCGAGGAGCGCGGCGGTGCCGGCCTGCTCGGGCTTCGGGGCCCAGGCGCCGACGTGGCCGATGAACGCCTTCATGCGCTCCGCGAGCGCCGGCGGGAGGACCGCCCAGCCCACCCGGAGCCCGGTCGCGGCGAAGGCCTTCGACACCGCGTCGATCGTCACCACGTAGGGCGTGACCTCGGGCACGAGCGTGGCCGGGTGCGCGTGGCGGGTCTCGCCGAAGGTGAGCGTCCAGTACACCTGGTCGAACATCCACATCAGCGGCTTCTCGCCGACGGTGGCGCGGCGGGCGTTCTCCTCGACGATGGCCCGGGCGATCTCCGCGAGGCGCTCCGTGGCGATGACCGTGCCGGTCGGGTTGAGAGGAGAGTTGAGCGTGAAGAGGCGGGCGGTGCCGATGTGCGGCCGGAGCTGCTCGACCGTCGGGAAGAAGCCGTCCTCCGCGCGCGTCGTGAGCGCGACGACCTTCGCGTCGGTGAGCTGCGCGTAGTAGCCGTTGTTCCAGCTCGGCACGGCGAACACGAGCGTGTCGCCCGGCTCGAGGAACAGGCGGTAGGTCGCGTACATGACCGGGCGGGCGCCGCTGGCCACGACGACCCAGTCCGGGGACACGTCGATGCCGAGCGCGCGCCGGTACCACGCGCACACCGCCGCGCGGAGCTCCGGGATGCCCTCGGACGGCGGGTAGTTCGTCTGGAAGCCGTCGTAGCCCGCCACCGTCGCGTCGCGGAGCTCGGTGGGGATGGGGAACTGCTTGGGATCGAAGTCCCCGACCGTCAGGTTGCAGACCGGCGTGCCGCCGGCGGCGAGCGCCCGGACCTCGGCGGCGATGCCGAGGATCATCGACCCCTGCATCTCGCGCGCGGTCCGCGTGAGCGCGGTGGCGGTGTGGGCGGCGGCGTCGGCGGGGAGCTGGTCGGCGAGGCGGATCATGGCCGCGCGCTTAACCCCGGGCCCGGCCGATGCCGGTCAGAGGGTGGTCAGGAAGGCGCACGGGGGCGTGATCCGGCCCCTCTCCTCGGGCGGCGACGAAGCCCCCCGCTGCGTGGGGGGGGGGGGCGTTGCGGGGGGGGCGCGAGCCCCCCCTGCCCCAAGAGCCCGAGCCCCTACAAGCAGGGATCGACCACCGGGTAGCGCGCCACGATCTCCGTCCCGACCGGCGGGGCCGTGTCGAAGACGACCGCGTTCGGCACGGGGTCGTAGCTCCAGCCGCCGGCCTCCTCGCCGTCGACCCACACCTTGAGGAGCGACGGGCTCCCGGGCCGCTGCGAGAGCGGGAAGGCGCGCACGTACCACGTGCTCTCGAACCCCATGCGCTCCATGGCCGGCGCGAGGTCGCACGTGCAGATGCTCTCCTCGAAGCCGCCGAAGGCCTCGGCGACCGCGATGTACTTGTCGCCGTGTTTGGCCTCCTGCGGGCTGCCGTCGCACTCGCCGCGGCAGCCGTCCTCCTCGTCGCCGACGATGGCAGCGACGAAGACGTCGTCGTGGTCGACCTTGAGCCCCTCGAGGAAGGAGATGTACCAGTCGGCCTCGCGGTCCGACTGGTCGTTCTCGTCGGTGAGGAAGATGACGACCAGCTTGGCCTCGTGCCGGTAGAAGCCGCGGTTGGCGTCGGAGCGCAGCGGCTCGGAGAGCGCCATCTCCATCGCCTGCAGCCCCGCCTCGTCGCCCATCTCCACGCCGTCGACCTGGATGGCCGCGGCGAGCGTGCCCTGGGGATCGGGCGTGTCCGAGGTGACGTAGGTCGGCGTGCCGACGAGCTGGCCCGCGTAGAGCGGGTTGACCACGTCGGTGGTGACGACGCCCATGTGGTAGTCGAGGTCGAGCGCCACGAACCACTGGAAGAAGCGCTCGATCTCGCTCGTGACCCGGTCCCGCTCCTGCCACATGGAGCCCGAGTTGTCGATCACCCACAGGACGTCGATCGAGTCGGGCGCTTGCCGGAACACGTCGAGCGTCCAGGTCGGGTCGAAGCTCGCACCGACGACCGGCACGCGCAGCTCCGGCTCGTCCGGATCGTCGGAGGTGACGACCACGTCCGCGGCGGCGTCCCACACGAAGCTCGGGGCGAACTGGAGGAGAACCGTCTGGCTCTCGCCGGGCAGGACGAGGCCTTCGAGGACCTCGACGGAGTAGTCCTCCGAGGACTCGTCGAGGATGTCAATCCAGGTGCTCTCCACCTCCAACGGGCCCCGGCCGACGTTGGTGATGGTCACGGGTTGTGTCCCGGTGCAGCCCACCGCCACCGGATCGAAGGCCACCGCGGACGGTTCGACCGCGATGTCGGGCTCCGGAGTGAGCGGGTCGTCCCGGATCAGGGTGAAGCCCCGGTCCGAGCACGCGAGCGTCCAGAGCAGGAACATGGTGTGGCCCCCTATGGCCGCCCCCCGGCGGCAGATCAGGTCGCCACTTCAGATAAGCACCGTCCTACCTGTCTGGTTCGCGGTCGGGCCGGCGCCGGGGCAGGGAGGGGCGGCGGGGCCGCCGTCCTAGCCGCAGGAGAGGGTCGCGGGGTAACGGACGACCACGGCGGCACCGTTGAGCGGCGGCGTGTCGAACACGATCTCGTTCGTGAGCTCCACGTACGTCCAGCCGTCGACCTCCTCGCCGTCCACGTACACGACGATGGCGGTGGAATCGGTGGGCGTCCGCGAGAGCACGAAGCTGCGGATGTAGCGGGTGGTCTCCATGCCGATCTCGTCGAGGACCGGCGCGAGATCGCAGGTGCAGATGCTGCCGGCGACCCCGGAGAACGCCGTGACGACGTCGAGGTACTTGTCGCTGGGCTGGGCGTCCTGCGGGAGACCCTCGCACGTGTTGCTGCACCCCGTGCCGTAGTCCCCGACGATGCCGGAGACGAGGATGTCGCCGGGGTCCGCCTTCAGGGTCTGGAGGAAGCTGACGTAGTGCGCGGCGTCGAACTCGGAGTGCTCGGGCTCGTCGGTGAGGAAGACGATGGCGAGGTTGGCGTCCGGGCGCAGGAAGCCCGCGTTCTCGGCGGAGATCAACGGGTCGGACAGGGCGAGCTCGACGGCGCGGAGGCCCGACTCGTCCCCCATGTCCTCGGTGCCGACCGCGATGGCCTCGGCGAGCTCGGTCTCCGGGTTCGTGGTGCTGCCGTCGATGAACGCCGGGGAGCCCACGAGGCGGCCCGAGTAGATGGGGTTCACGATGTCGGTGGTGATCACGCCCATCTGGTAGTCGAGGTTGAGCGTGGTGAACCAGTCGAAGAAGGAGCGGATCGCGCTCGCGACGCGCGCCTGCTCCTGGCCCATGGAGCCCGAGTTGTCGATGACCCACAACACGTCGATGGGGGCGGCCTCCTGGACGAAGGCGTCGGACACGAGGCCCTCGGCCGCGGACCGGCCGACCGTGGCCACGATCACCTCGGGCTCGTCGGGGTCGTCGGACTGGACGAGCAGGTCCCCGGTCACCTCGCCGGCGGCGACCGGCGAGAAGCGGACGGAGAACTGGATGCTCTCGCCGGGCTGGATCGTGTCGGTGCGGAGCTCCGAGGACCACGCGGCGTCGCCCTCGAAGTACGTGCTCGCGAGCGAGAGCGGCCCCTCGCCCACGTTGGAGACGGTGACGAGCTGCTCCTCGACGCAGCCCACGCCGACGGTGGGCCACTCGAGCACCGAGGGCTCCACGACGATGTCGGGCTCGGGCACGCCGGGCTCGTCCGGCTTGTGATCGAGCTCGTAGTCGGAGCAGGCGAGCAGCCACGCGACGAGCATGGGATCCTCCGCGGCGGAGGATACCAAAGCCGGAGCCCGGCCGCCGGGCGCGGCTACAGGCTCGAGGTGTTGGCCGCCACCAGCGAGAGCTCCTCGTACCCGGCGGAGCGCGCGGTGTGGAGCACGCGCTTGAGCACGCCCCAGGGGATGGTCTTGTCGGCGTGTACCTCCACGCGCTTCTTGCCGCGCAAGAGCAGGAGCGGATCGTAGATCTCGCGCACCAGGAGCTCGTCGGGGAGGTAGGCGACGGCGATCACCCGGCGGCCCTCGACGTAGACGGCCTCCTGGGAGACGAGGATCTCGACGGCGGCGGAGCGCGCCTCCTCGGACACCGTCCCGGGGAGCTCGAAGTGGCCCTCCGGCGGCGCCGGCGCGGCCTCGGTCGAGTAGGACCGGAGCAGGAAGACGAGCATCAACGTCATCATGTCGACGAGCGGCGCGAGCGCGCCCACGTCGAGCCCGGGGAGGGGCTCGGGGCCCCGGGGGCGGAACAGCCGCCTCATCCGGACGACCCGGTCAGCGTGAGCTTGGGGAAGAGCGGCGCGTCGGTCGGGCCGCGGATCACGTCCATCACGGCGATGATCGTCTCGGTGGTGGCGGCGTCGTCGGGGGCGAGGCGCGCGCGCTCCTGCGAGGGATCCACGTCGTGGACGGCCTGGAGCGCGGCCAGCAGCGCGGCGAGGTCGGGCCGGCCGTCCTTGCCGGGGAGCGCCTGCTCGCGACGCTCGACGCTCGTGGCCGCGGCCGCGATGTCGGTGGACTGCACGTCGTACGTGAGCGCGAGGTCGTCGCCGGACAGGGAGACGCGCACGTCCTTCACGAGTCCGGCGTGGGGGAGGGGCGCGAGGTCGGCCGGGGAGCCGAGGCGGAGGTCGAGCACGCCCAGGCGCTGGCCGGAGGAGGTGGTGAGGAGGAAGAAGAGGAGCAGGAACATGAGCGTCACCACCCCGAGCAGGGTGGGGCGCACGTCGGCTTCGACCTCGGCGCCGGCGCGGAACAGGCGCCGCCGGCGCGCGGGAGCGCGGCTCGGAGCCGGGGCGGGCGCGGGCGCGTTCACCCGCGGGCCGCCTTGAGCGCGAGCACGAGCCGGGTGGCGACGCGCTCGATGTTGCCGAGGAGCTCGCGCGCGGTGGCCTCGGCGACCGCGTGGGCGCCCAGGGCGGGGATGGCGACGAGGAGCCCGAAGGCGGTGGTCGCCATGGCGGTGGAGCTGCCCTCGGAGAGCTGCGCGGCGCGCTCGGCCGCCGCCACGTCACCGAGCGCGCCGAACGCGAGGATGAGGCCGTACACGGTCCCGAAGAGCCCCACCATCGTGGCGATCGAGGCCACGGTGGAGAGGTAGGCGATGCGCCGCCGGATCTTGAGCTCGGCGTCCACCGACGCGGCCGCCATGGCCTCCCAGGCCAGGTCGGGATCCGCGTAGGCGAGGCCGGCGCGCGCCACGTCCTCGGCCGGCGTCGCCCCGAGCGCGAGCGCCCCCGTGCCCCCGCTCTTCACCGCGCCGTCGAGCTTCGCGATGAGCGCCTCGGCGTCGACGCGGTAGCGCGCGAAGCTGAGCGCGCGCTCGATGACCACGGCCAGGGCGAAGGCCATCACGGCCAGCAGCGCGTACATGAACAGCGCGGCCGGTCCCGAGAAGGCGGTGATCAGGTAGGTCAGCATTTGTCATCTCTTCAGGAACGCGAGGCAGCGCTCGCGGATCGATGGGGTGGCGATGCTCTCGCAGAGCGCGATGCCGCGGGCGGGGTCGAAGCGCTTGAGCTGGTGGGCGACGCCCTGGCGGCAGTTGTCGGCGTAGAGCGGCACGGCGGAGCAGGCGGCGAGCGTGGCCTCGGGGTCGCGCTCGGCGGCGCCCCAGCCCACCCCGTGCCAGCAGTTGCCGCGCCAGGCCTCGGTGGCGCGGTCGCAGGCGGCGCCGGCCTCCGCGAAGTCCCGCCGGGCCAGGTACTTGCCGATGCCGTGCCAGCAGGTCTTGCGCGTCAGCGTGTCGCCCTCCTCGCGGGCGCAGAAGGCCACGGCGGGCTCGACGTCCTCGAGCGCGACCTCGCCGACCACGTCGTGCCGGCAGAAGTCGCGGAACGCCTCGCTGTGCTCGCAGCGCCCGAGCGCGTACGCGGGGTCGATCTCGGCCAGCGCGAGGCCCATGCCGAAGTGGCACTGCCCGCGCCACTTCATCACGGGGATGGCGACGCAGATCGCCTCGGCGGCGGCGCGGTCGATCGGGGCGACGGTCTCGGCGACGTCGGCGTGGCACTCGAGCAGGAGCTCCTGGTCGGCCACGCGATCGCACACCTGCAGGGCCCCCTTCGGGTCGCGCGCCGCGGACTGCCGCGCGAGGGCCTGGAAGCACACGTCGCGCACGTCGGCGGCCATCGACGCGCAGGCCTCGGGGGTGAGGAGGGCCTGGCCCTCGCCGGCGCCGTCCTCGCCCGCCGGGCGCGCGTCGAGGCCCTCGGGCTTGGGAGGGAGCGCCATCACGCCGTCCGGCGCCGCCTGCTCGGCCGCGGCGGCCTCCGCCGCCACGCGCGCCAACGGCTCGAGCCCGAACCGGAGCCCGAGGAGGGCGGCGAGGCAGGTCAGGACGAGGAGCGTGAAGGGGAGGGAGCGCACGCTCCGATCACTCGGTGTAGCCGAGGTCCTGCATCCACTTCTCGTACTCGGGGCGCTCGATCTGATCGTAGGCCTTCTCGGCGGCCATCGGGGCAGGCTCGGGCGCCGGGCGGAGCTTCAGGTACGCGAGCGCGCCGGAGCCGGCGACGAGCGCGAGGCCGAGGGCGAGGACGAGGGGCTTCCGCATGGCGGCAATGTGCCACGAGCCTTTGGGGACCGCAAACGCACGCGGGGAGGAACGCAATCGCCCGGTCGCGCGTGTGGAGGCCGGGTGTCGCCTGTCTCTTGAGCCGGCGGGCCCCGACGGGCTACACTGCGGGCCCTCGATCGTCCGGCCGCCCGTACGACCAGGATGACCACGGAGAGTTCATGCGTCGCGTCCCCCTCCTCCTGACCCTCGCACTGTTGCCCTTCGTGGCCGCGGCGGACGCCCCGCCGCGGGCCAAGATGGAGCTCGCGCTCAAGGACTACGAGATCCCGATGCGGGACTACAGCTTCCCGAGCGGGCTCCGGATCATCTTCCAGTCGGACAAGAGCCAGCCGATCGTGTCGATCACCTCCGTCGTCGACCGCGGCTCCACCTCCGACCCCCCCGGGCTGGAGGGCATCGCCCACGTGTGCGAGCACATGTGGTTCCGCTCGCAGCAGCAGGGCGCGGACGGCAAGCTCCTGCCAAAGGTCTGGGACCTCCTCCGCGAGATGGGCGCGAACCTGAACGCGTCCACGGCCGACGACTGGACCAACTACATGACGGTCGCGCCGAAGGACAAGCTCATCCCGCTCCTGCGGCTCGAGTCGCTGCGACTCAAGAGCGCCTGGGCGAACATCCCGAACGAGGTGCTCCTCACCGAGCGCGAGGTCGTCCGCAACGAGCTCCGCATGCGGTACGAGAACGGGTTCCAGGCGGCGTTCGGCTACATCTCCGTCAAGCTCTTCCCGTCGAACCACCCCTACGGCCGGGCGGCCTACGCGGGCATCGGCAGCCACGACTCGCTCAACGCGATCACGCTGCCCGACATCAAGAAGTTCTTCCAGGACAACTACAAGCCCGAGCACACCACGATCGTCGTCGTGGGCGACTTCGAGCTCGAGGACACGCCGAAGTTCCTCGACGAATTCGCGCTCGACCAGCTGGTCGACCCGAAGAACCCCACGGCCGAGCTCAAGCTCGTGCCGCCGCCCGTGCGCGTGTCCGGCCCCGCGGCCGAGCCGCCGCCGCCCGTGCAGCCGCTCGAGGTCAAGGGCGAGACCACCGGCCTCACGATCGAGCACGGCCCCGTCGAGAAGCCGACGCTGGTGCTCGGCTGGTCGCTCCCGGCCGGGTACCGGCCCGAAGAGAACATGATGCAGATGGCGGCCAACCAGCTGCAGTCGGCCATCTACCAGGAGCTCCGGCCCTCCTGGGACTTCACGAACACCGACTCCGAGATCACCGCGGTGGGCTGCGGCGTCCAGCCCCAGAAGGAGGCGTCGTTCGCCTACTGCGTGGTCGAGGTGCGCGACGAGAAGGACGCGAAGAACGTCGCGGGCAAGGCGCTCGACGGGCTCTACCGCGTCTGGACGACCGACGAGATGTGGCGCCGCTACCAGCAGTGGGCCTTCAGCTTCTCGAAGATGGCGTCGATGGCGTACACGCTGAGCCAGGTGGACCTGGTCTCCTCGCTCGGCGGCCGCGCGACCGGCACCGCCGCCTTCGTGCACTACACCGGCGACCCGCTCTACTACTCGCGCCAGATCGAGTGGTACAACCAGGTCGACCCGGACAAGACGCGCGCCATCGCCGAGAAGTACCTCAACCGCAACCGCGCGGTGGGCGTGCTCATCATGCCCTACGAGGAAGGCGACATCTCCACCGACACGAGCGACGCGCAGTACCGCGGCGCACGGCGCGAGGACGTGCTCGACACCGTGCTCAGCGAGGAGCAGCTCAACCCGGAGTTCATCGCGCAGGCCGTCATCCCGCCGGACACGTCGAAGCTCCGCGAGAGCACGCTCGGCAACGGCATGAAGCTCGTGACGATGCAGCACTCGAACGCGCCGCTCGCCCAGATCGCGGTCGTGTTCGACGGCGGCTACGACAGCATGCCCACCGGCGAGACCTACTTCGCGTCCGAGATGTGGATCCAGGAGAGCACGGTCGACGCGCTGCGCATCGTCGGCTTCCCGGGCTTCAGCATGAACCAGTGGACGACCGACTACGAGATCGAGGCCTCGGCCGGCAACCTCACGGACGCGATGTTCGTGCTGCGTGATCGCGTCGACAACATCAAGCCGTACACCAGCGGCCGGCTCGACTGGGTGGACGCGCGGAAGGACGACATCCTCGGCTGGATGGACGAGCCGGAGGGCTGGGCCGAGTACGAGACGATGGCGCGGCTGCTCCCGGGGCACCCGGACGGCGACTGGTACGACCACGCCGACTTCGACCGCTTCAACAAGTGGGGCGCGGACGTGGCCGGCAAGGTGTTCGCGGACTTCCTCCGGCCCGAGAACGGCCGCGTCTACGTGATCGGCAACATCGACCACGAGGAGGCCCGCCAGGCCGCCGAGCTGTACTTCGGCAGCTGGAAGGGCTGGGGCAAGAAGCCGGACGGCTGGACGAAGCCCAGCACCACGCCGGCGCCCTACCCGGAGCCGCCCGCCCGCACCGTGCTCCTGCTCGACAAGCCCACGTCCAGCCAGACGAACGTGAGCTACTCGTGCCAGCTCGGGAAGGTCGACGAGGCGACCGGCGTGGCCGCCCAGGTGCTCGGCGACGCGCTCTCCGAGTCCACGTGGCTCGCGCTGCGCGAGCAGACGGGCGCGTCGTACGGCGCCTACGCCGCGGGCAGCTACGACCGGGCCGGCAACGCCAGCCTGAGCATGGGTGGCCTCGTGCAGAACGACGCGTCGGCGCTCGCGGTGAAGACCTTCCTCGAGCTCGGGCAGTGGGCGAAGGACGGGAAGATCCCGAACAAGACGCTCGCCGTCGTGAAGTACGACCGCGCCCAGAAGTACGTGCAGGGCCACCAGTCGACCGGGCAGATGATGTCGCGCATCCGCGGCACCTTCTTCTCCTTCGGCGGCGTCGAGTACTTCAAGAAGTACCCGAAGTACGTCTCGCAGGTGACGATGGACACCATCAAGCCGCTGCTCGACCGCTGCGTGGGGCACGAGGTGGTGACGGCGATCGGCCCGGTCGCCGTGATCAAGCCGATGTTCGACAAGGCCGGCATCCCTGTCGAGGTGTTCGACTGGGAGAAGGCCCGCCTCGACTACGCGGCGAAGCACAACCTCAAGAGCGTGCTGAAGGCCGACGAGAAGAAGAAGAAGGAAGAGGCCGCGAAGAAGAAGTAGGCGTCGGCCTCGTCGAGGGCGGGGTCATCGTCAGACGGTGACCTCGCCATGACAGCCGAGGGGTACGGTTTTCGGACCATGTCCCTCGCACGCATCTCCAGCATCGGCCGCCTCGCCCTCGGCCTCGTGTTCATGGCCGTCGCCGTCGCGGTCTTCGCGGCCCTGGTGCTGCTCGCGTTGCCGAGCCGCGGCCTGAGGATCCGCATCTGCAACGTGTTCGGGCACGTCGCGGGCCGAACCTGCCTGTGGCTCGCCGGCGCCTCGGTGCCCGCGGGGATCTCCGAGTCCGTGCGAGCCGCCCACCCGGCGATCTACATCTCGAACCACACCTCGATGCTCGACATCTTCATCGGCATCTGGCTGGCGCCGATCGGCACGGTGGGGGTCGCGAAGAAGCAGGTCGTCTACTACCCCTTCTTCGGGCAGCTCTACGCGATCTCCGGGCACATCCTGCTCGACCGCGCGAACCGCAAGAACGCAGTCGAGGCGCTCGAGGACACGGCGCGGATCATCCGGAAGTACGGCATCGGCGTGTGGCTCTGGCCCGAGGGCACCCGCTCCAAGGACGGCCGGCTCCTCCCCTTCAAGAAGGGCTTCGCGCACCTCGCGATCGCCACGCGGCTCCCGATCGTGCCGGTCGTCGTGACGGGCGCGCACGGCGCGATGAAGAAGAACTCGCTGCTCATCCGCCCCACCCAGCTCGGCATCCGCGCGCTCCCGGCCATCCCGACGGACGACTGGACGCTCGACAACCTCGACGCGAAGATCGCGCAGGTCTACGCGGCCTTCGACGAGGCGCTCCCCGAGGAGCAGAAGGCGCTGCCCCTCCCCCCGCCGGAACGGGCGACGGGGAGTTGACCACGTAGGGGGGGCGTTGCGGGGGGGCCACCCCCCCGCCCCAAGACTCACCCCTCCCAGACCACCGCGACCGAGGCCATGACGAACCCGCTCGCCGCCGCGGCGAGCACGAGCTTCGCGCCCGGTCGGATGCGGCCGTGCCGGCGCAGGTGGTCGAGCGCCACCGGAACCGCGCTGGCCGCGCAGTTGCCGTAGTGGCCGTGCAGCTGCGGGAGCCGGTCCGCCGAGAGCTCCAGGCCCGCGGCGATGCCGCGGAGGACCGCGTTGCTCGGCTGGTGGCAGACGAAGACGTCGACCTCGTCGGGGCGCCAGCCGGCGCGGTCGCACACCTTCTTCAGGTGGGTCGGCAGATGCCGGGCGAGCGCGAAGATCGCGGGGCCGTCGGTGACGAAGTGGCCGTTGACCGCCGCGCGGCAGAGGTCGTGGTGGCGGGACATGCCCTCGGCCAGCATCGCCACGACCCGCGCGCGGTCGGGCCCCGGCTCGCGGGTGAGCAGCATGGCGGTGGCGGCGTTCCCGAGGGTGAGGCCCGCGCCCAGGTACGTCACGGCGTCGGCGTCGGGGATGTCGTACTGGACGTGCCCGGCGGTCATCGTCGAGGTCACGACGAGCGCGCGGCGGAGCTCGTCGTCCACGGCGGCGCGGGCGACCACGTCGTGCACCGCGAGGAGGCTCCCGGCGCACGCGGCGGTGACGTCGTAGGCCATCGCCCGGTCGGCCCCGAGGCGCCCGGCGACCTCGGCCGCGGTCGCCGGCTCGTAGTACTCGCGGGCGATCGAGCCGTAGATCACGAGGTCGAGGTCGGCGGCGGAGACGCCCTGGGCGGCGAGCACGTCGGTGGCGGCGGCCGCCGCGTGCCCGGCGAGCGGGGTGGGCGCCTCCTCCTCGAGGTAGCGCAGGTCCGTGCCGCACGCGCGGAACAGCGAGCGGATGCGCCGCTCGACGCGGTCCCACTCGGGGTCGGTGCCCCGGAAGCGGGCCCGCACGCGCGCCAGCATGTCGGCGTTGGTGAGGGCGCGGGCGGGGAGTCGGACCGCGGGCGCCGACAGCCAGATGTCGGGGAGCTTCATCGAGAAGTCACGGGGCGACGCCTCCGAGCGCGTCGACGTGGTGGGTGAAGCCGATCGCGGAGCCGATGGCGAGGCTCACCTGGAACGCGATCTCGCCCTCGGGCGTCACCTCGGTGATCGTCCCGCCGCTGCCCCAGGCCACCAGCGTGTTCCCGTTGGGGAGGCGCTCGACGTCGCCGAGCAGGTAGGAGGAGATGCGCCGGTCGTAGTCGTAGGTCCAGATGGGCTCGTAGGTGCGCCCCTCCTCGTCGAGCGTGTACTCGACCGCCTCGGACCAGGCCTCCTCCGCGTCGACGTCGCCGTTGTCGAAGAGCATGAAGCCGTCGGGCGTGAGCTCCGCGGAGTGCTGCCCCACGAAGGCGCGGCCGGAGGTCTGCGTGAAGTCGCTGCCCGCGCCGCCGAGCTGCCAGAGGAGCTCGCCGGAGGTGCGGTCCACCTTCACGAAGGCGTTCTCCTTGCGGACCGAGAGGATGTACGCGCCGTCCTGGAGGTTCAGGCTGTTGCAGTGGGTCCAGTCGAGGCCCTGCGGGTAGAAGTCGTTGTCGACCTCGGGGTCGACGTCCACCGCGATGTCGTCCCACGTGGACCAGATCTCCGCGCGCGGCGTGTCCTCGGTGGCGCCCTCCGGCACCTCGACGATCGTGTCGCCCACGACGTTGCGGACGCCGCCCGTGTCCGGCTCCGTCCACTCCCGCACGTCGGCCGCGATGTACGCGAAGCCCCCCTCCGGCAGCTCCACGAAGTCGTGGTGCCCCATGACGGTGCGCGTCTCCGAGAGGACCTCGCCGTCGAGCCGCACCTTGCGGATCATGCCGACGTCGACGCTGAAGTTCAGGCTGGCGAGGTTGTAGAGCACGGCCGTGCCGTCGTCGGTGAGCCGCACCTGCGCGATGACGCTGTCGGTGGGCGCCTCCTGCCACCACACGGGCTTGCCGTCCCGCGCGTAGACGATGGCCCACGAGGGGTTCCCGAGCGAGGTGGTGATGGTGTAGCCGGGCTGGGCGAGCGCCTCGTCGTAGGCGACGGGCGTGACCCGGGGGAGGTCGCGCGGCGCCACGCCGGTCTCGATGGTGTACACCCGGCTCGCGAGGAGCTCGCCGTCGACCTCCGACACCGCTCGCCAGTACCAGGTGGACGACGGCGGCAGGCCCGCGAGGAGCACCGCGTGATCCGTCGTGGTCGCGTCGCCGCGCACGGTGGAGAGGCCGAGGAAGCGGTCGGGGCCGTACTCCACCCAGGAGGTGCCCGGCGCGTCCGTGGTCCAGCGGACCCAGGCCACCGTCGGGATGTCGTCCTCGAGGGCCGCCTCCGCGTCGAAGTCGCCCATGTCCACGTGGCTGGACGTGTCGGTGCCGGGCCCGTTGCAGGCCAGGGCGAGGAGCAGCAGGGTGGGCATCGCGTCCTCGGAGGGCAGGCCCATCATAGCCCCGCCGGGTCCCCGCGGCCGCCCGGCCGGCGCCGGGGTTCGTCAGGAGATCGTCGTGCCGTCTCCCCGGCCCCCGCGACTAACCCAGCATGTACCGGAGGTGTCCGAGCCAGATCATCGCGGCCACGAGGACCGCGGTGAGCAGCAGGAACGCGAGCGCACCCACGCTCGCCTCGGTCGTGTCCGTCATCGCAGCCCCCGCATCGTTCAAGCGTTGGCACACCCGTGGCGGCCGGCGAGCGCGGGCCCGGCGGCGCCACACGGGCGCGCTGGGGGGGCGCTGGAGGCGGCGCTAGACGGGGGCGGTGAGCGCGGCGAGGCGGCCGGAGAGGCCCGTGTCGTCGAGCGGGTCCCAGCCGCGCGCGGTCGTGGCGAGGAGGTGCTCCACGACGACGGGGAGCAGCGGATCCGCGCCCGCGCTCCGTCCCTCCGCGACCAGGGCCGCGGCCTGCGCGACGGGGCGCAGCTCCTCGACGAGGTCGCGCACGTGGGCGGCGGCGTCCGCGTCCGGGAGCGCGAGCAGGCGCTCCCACCGGGCCCGGCACGCGGCGAGGCGCTCGGCGACGGCGTCCCCGCCGAGGTCCGCGAGCAGCGCGAACGTCGGCTCGTGGAGTCGGAGCTTCTTCGCGTCGCGCAGGATCTGGGCGCAGAGCACGCCGTGGCCGCCCTCCCAGGCCTCGAGCACGAGGCTGTCGCGCAACAGCCGCGGGAGCACCGAGAAGTCCTCGATCGCGCCGTTGCCGCCGAGGACCTCGATGGCGTCGCGCATGCCCGCCGGGCAGGTCTGCGCGGTCCAGATCTTGTTGAGGTTCACGAGCATGCGCCACGCCGGGTCGGGCGCCACGCCCGCCGGCCGCGCCTGGGCGGCCAGCAGGAAGGAGACCGACCGCGCCGCGTAGGCCTCGACCTTGAGCCGCGCCACCGTGCGCTGGATCGACGGGAACGCGAGGATCGGCGCCCCGAAGGCGACCCGCGCCCGCGCGTAGCCGTCCGCCTCGCGCCACGCGCGCTGCAGGAAGCCCGCCGCGCAGATGGCGTTGTAGAGCCGCGACGTGTTGAGCACGATCTCGACCGTGCGCCGGAAGTCGCCGACCGGCCAGGCCACCGCGCCGCGGAAGTCCACCTCCGCCGACGCCATCGAGCGCGTGCCGAGCTTGTACTTGAGCCGGCGGATCTCGAAGTGGTTGGGGCCGCCGTCGAGCTGCCGCGGGACCACGAACGCGCGCAGGCCGGCGGTGCCCGCCGGGGCGCCCTCGGGGCGGGCCGTGACCAGGAACAGGTGCGCGTCGATGACGGAGCAGAACCACTTCTCGCCGTGCACCGTCCAGCCGCCCGCGGCCTCCTTCGCGACGAGCGCGTTGGCGCCCACGTCCGAGCCGCCCTGCACCTCCGTGAGGAACTGCGAGCCGTGGAAGTGGGTGTCGTAGTCGGGGTCGTAGAGCCGCTGGAGCCAGGCCGCGGGCGCGTTCGGGGCGGCCTGGAGGATCTTGATCATCCCGGCCGTGCACGCGAGCGGGCAGCAGTGGCCGGCCTCGCCGTCCTGCGCGAGCAGGTAGGTGAGCCCGAGCGTCTCGAGCTCGCGACCCGGCGTCGCGTAGCGGGACATGATGCCGGTCCGGTACACCGCGCGGCCGATCTGGTGGTAGTCCGGGTGGAACACCACCTGCTCGACGCGGTTGCCGTGGCCGTCCCAGCGCCGCAGGCTCGGCAGGTGCTCGTCCCGGTTGGTCTCGACCGCCCACCGGTCGATCGGCCCGGCGCACAAGGCCGCGAAGGCCGCGAGGTCGGGCGCCGCCTCGGCGAAGCCGTGGTGGCGGAGGAGGGACGCGAGGTGGGGATCGTCGTCCCACCAACTCGTGCGCGCGGCGCGCCAGGCGGCGAAGGCGGCGCGCGCGGCGGCGGGGGTCGGGGAGGGCGGTTGCATCCTTCGATCCTAACTGTCGAGCGCCCCCCTTTCCTCCACGCCGCTCCCGGTGCCATCATCCGCGCCCGATGCCCGCCCCGTTCGACGCCGTCCTGATCCTCGGCAAGGAGCTCCGTCGCGACCCCGAGCGTGCCCGCCGCGAGCTCCGCGCCCGGGCCGCCGCCGCCGCCGCCGCGTGGCGCGCCGGCGCCCGCTTCGTCGCCACCCTCGAGGCCCGCCTGCGCGGCCAGGACCGCTCCGGCAGCACGATCGTGGTCGAGTACCTCGCCGCGCTCGGCGTCCCGCCGGACGCCATCGTCCAGGCCGACTCCACGCGCTCGACACGCGAAGAGGCGGTCGACGGGACCGCGCTCTTCGCGTCGCGCGGCGTGCGCCGGGGCCTCGTCGTCACCGCGCGCTACCACGTCCCCCGCGCGCGGCGGCTCTTCGAGGAGGCCCACGCCCCGGCCGCCGTCCACGCGCCCGAGGCGCTCTGGCGCTGGGCCACCGACACCGAGCGCGCCTGGATCGCGGAGGGGGAGCCGTCCGCCGAGGTGATGGAGGCGGAGTGCCGCGTGGAGGCGCTGCTCTCGAACCTCGCGCGCGCGATGGCGCCGCTGCCCGCCTCGGCGCGCGCCCGGCTGGAGATCACGGCGGGGGCGTGGTTTCGCGGAGTCACGGAGTAGCCCCGCCCGCGAGGCGTCGAGCCTGTGAAGAATTCCCCCCGCCCGTGCCGTCGCCGTCTCGCGGCCGCCCAAGAACCGCGTCCCCCCCCCGGCGGGTCCTCCCTACGGGCTGCCCCCCCGCCGGACCCGGGCCGCAGGGCCGCCGCGAGCCGTCGCCGGCCCGGGCTCCGGTTTCTCCACAGGCTCTCTTCTGGGGGATTTCTTCACAGGCTCGTGGCGGGGGCTCCGCCCCCCCGCCCCAAGACCTACCACTCCAGCACGATCGGATCGCCCTCCCGGATCACGCCGTCCGTGAGGACCTCGGCGCGCAGCCCGCCGCGGTCGACCAGCCCCCTGAGCACGCCCGGTCGCGTGAGCTTCTCCAGGTGGCGGCAGGGGTCGCAGCGCTCGACGCCACGCGCGCGCACCTCGCCGACGCGGAAGGTGCGCCCGACGAGCTCGTTCAGCGCCACGCCGCGCGTGACGAGGTTCCGGCGTGACTCCCCCGGCCCGAGCTCGATGCCGTGGTCCTTCGCGAGCGCGGCGAGGGCCTCCGCTTCGATGAGCGTGAGGTTCTCCTCCGGCTTGCCCGCGCCGAAGAGCGTGGGGGGCGCGAGGTTGTGGTCACCTTCCAGCCCGCGCCCGGCGACGGCGCGCACCTCGGCGTGACGGACGGGCCTCCCGCCCGACTCCGCGATCAGGAAGATCGCCTCGACGCGCGCGCTCACCACGTGTCCTTCGCGTGCCGGATCGCGCCGAACACCGCGTCCCGGTCGGTGGGATCCGCGCCCCGGAGGGCCGCGGCCGCGCGGATGGCCGGCGCGTCCCAGCGGACCAGCGGGTTGGTCTCGAGCTCGACGGCCAGCGGGTCCCCGACGGTCGGCTCGCCGCGGGACCGGCGCGCCCGGGCCTCCTCCAGGCGCCGCGCCACGGCGGGCTCCGGCGCGATCGCCTGCGCGAACTCCAGGTTCTTCACCGTGTACTCGTGGCCGCACCACACGCGCAGGCCCGGATCGAGCCCGCGCAGCTTGTCGAGCGACGCGCGCATCATCGGCATCGTCCCCTCGAACACGCGCCCGCAGCCGCCGGCGAACAGCGTGTCGCCGGTGAACAGGTCCCCGGGCAGCTCGAACGCGATGGCGCCGAGCGTGTGCCCGGGGATGGCGTGCACCTTCGCGGTCGCGCCGAAGATCGGGACCGTGTCCCCCTCGTCGACGGCGACGGTCTGGCCTTCGATGCGCCCGTGGTCGTGATCGTAGCGGCTCCCGATCACCGGCACCGGGAAGCGGGCGACGAGCTCCGGCACGCCGCCCACGTGGTCGCCGTGGTGGTGGGTGCACCAGATCGCGTCGAGCACGAGCCCGTCGAGCGCGGCGATCACCGGCGCGGCCTCCGACGGGTCGACGACCACGGTGTGGCCCTCGTGGACGAGCAAGTATGCGTAGTTGTCGGCGAGGCAGGGAAGCGGGCGCACGTCCATCCCGACCGGATAACGGGTCGGATGCCGATCTTCGAGCGGCGGAGCACCCTCCCGGTGACCGCGGAGGCCCTCCACGACTGGCACGCGCGCCCCGGCGCGCTCGAGCGTCTCGTGCCGCCGTGGGAGAGCGTCGAGATGGTCAGCCGCGCCGGCGACCTCTCCGACATGCACGTCGTCATGCGCATGGGCGTGTGCGGCCCGATCCGGCAGACGTGGGAGGCCCGGCACCGCGATCACGTGCCCGGTCGTCGCTTCCAGGACACGCAGGTCCGCGGGCCGTTCGCCCGCTGGGTGCATACCCATCGGTTCGAGCCCCTCCCCCGGGGCTCGGAGCTCGTCGACGAGGTCGACTACACGCTCCCCGTGGCGCCGTTGGGGCCGCTGCTCGGCGGCGCCCTCATCCGAGAGAGGATCGCCCGCATGTTCGAATTCCGCCACCAGCGCACCGCCGAAGACCTCGCCCGGCACTCCGGCCGGGAGCCGCTCCGCGTCGCAGTCACCGGCGCCTCCGGGCTCATCGGGACGCAGCTCTGCGCGTTCCTCGGCACCGGCGGGCACCGGGTCGATCGCCTCGTCCGGCGCGAGCCGGCGCCGGGCGAGATCCGCTGGGACCCCGCGCGCGGGAGCCTCGATCCCGCCGCGCTCGAAGGCGTGGACGCCGTGATCCACCTCGCCGGCGAGAACGTCGGGCAGCGGTGGACGGCCGACCACAAGGCGGCGGTGATGCGGAGCCGCGTCGACGGCACGCGCACGGTCGCGAACGCGCTCGCCCGGCTCGACAAGAAGCCCCGCATCTTCATCTCGGCGTCCGCGGTCGGCTACTACGGCCACACCGGCGACACCCTGGTCGACGAGTCCGCGCCCAACGGCAGCGGCTTTCTCGCCGAGGTGTGCAAGGCGTGGGAGGAGTCCGCGGATCCGGCGCGCGCGGCCGGCATCAAGGTGGTCCACCCGCGCATCGGCGTGGTGCTCTCGGCGGCGGGCGGCGCGCTCGCGCAGATGCGGCGGCCGTTCGCGTTCGGCGTCGGCGGCCCGATCGGCGGCGGACAGCAGTGGTTCCCGTGGATCGCCATGGACGACACCGTCGGCGCCCTCCACCACCTGCTCTACGCGGGCCTGGAGGGGCCCGTGAACGTCGTGGCGCCGGGGATCGTGCGGCAGGCCGAGTTCGCGAAGGCGCTCGGCAAGGTACTCGGGCGGCCGGCGGTGCTGCCGCTGCCGAAGCTGGCGGTGCGCGGGATCTTCGGGGAGATGGGCCAGGGCGTGCTCCTGGAGGGGCAGCGCGTCGCGCCACGGCGGCTCTCGGAGAGCGGCTACCGCTTCCTCCGGCCGGACCTGGAGGCGGCGCTCCGCTTCGAGCTGGGGCGGTAGGGCGCGTCCCCCGCGAAGACGCGGGGGCCGGGCCCCTCCAGGCTCGCGGCAAGCCGCTCGGTCGTCCGGCTCCGCGCCGGCCGACCGGTCCGGGCCACGGGAAACCCGCGAGGTGCCGGAGCGGGGCGCGGCCCGGCCCGCCTTCCGGGCCCCTCGCGCGCCGCCTGGGTGGCGGCTGCGTGGCGGGTGTCAGGAATTGCTCATTGACACCTGCGGTGCGGCGGTATGGTGGGTGTCAGGAATTGCTCATTGACACCTACGGCGCGGCGGAGGGGACCTTGGCGGGCGTCATCTGGCGGGTGTCAGGAATTGCTGATTGACACCTACGCGGCGCGTCCTGGCGGGTGTCAGGAATTGCTCATTGACACCTACGGCGCGGCGGAGGGGCATCTTGGCGGGCGTCATCTGGCGGGTGTCAGGAATTGCTGATTGACACCTACGGGGCGTGCGGGCCCGCCGAGGTGTTAGCCGGCGGCCATGAAGTGGTACGCGGTCGCCCATCCGGGCCTGGAGCCGGTCGTCGCGCGCGAGCTGCAGTCGCTGGGGATCGCCGGCACCGAGCTGCCTGGCGGGGTGCGGTTCGAGGCCGCGCTCGCCGACGGCGCGTCGCTGCTCCCGCGCCTGCGCACGCCCTCCCGGCTGCTCCTGGAGCTCGTCACGGGGCCGGCGCGGTCGGCCGAGGAGCTGACCGCGCTCGTCAAGCGCGTCCCCTGGAAGACCTACGTGTTGCCGGACGCGCGCCTGGAGGTACACGCCACGGCCAAGGAGTCGCGGCTCCACTTCACCGAGTCCGTCGAGAAGAAGGTCTCGTGGCTCGTCCGCGAGGCGCTCAAGGGGCCGCGCGTGGTGGAGCGCACGCCGCGGGCGGGCCTGCCGCAGCGGATCTCCGTGAAGATCGACGCGGACCGCGCCACGGTCTCGCTCGACGCGGGCGGCGATCTCCTGCACTTCCGCGGGTGGCGCACGGAGCAGGGGCCCGCGTCGATCCGCGAGAACCTCGCGGCCGCCATGCTGTTCGCGGCGGGCTGGACCGGCGACGAGGCGCTCGTCGACCCCTTCTGCGGCTCCGGCACCATCTGCATCGAAGCGGCGCTGCTCGCGAGCGGGCGCTCCCCCTTCGTCAAGCGAACCTTCGCGTGGCAGGAGTGGCCGTCGCTCGCGAAGCACCGCCCGAAGACGCCCCCGCCGCAGCCCGTGCACGTGCCGATCCTCGGCTGCGACCGCGACGGCCGCGTGCTCGCCGCCGCGATGGCCAACGCCGAGCGCGCCGGCGTGGACGTGAGCTTCCGGCGGGTGGACGTCGCCGACCTCGGCCCGCCGGGACCGACCGGGCTCGTCATCTGCAACCCGCCCTACGGGAAGCGGCTCGGCGAGGGCTCCGAGGGCCGCGCCTACCAGTCGCTCGGCGAGACGCTGCGCGGGCGCTTCGAGGGCTGGCGCGCGCTCTTCCTCGCGCCGGACGCGGGGCTCGCCGCGAAGACCCACCGCGAGGCCCGGCGCCTGCTGACGTTCAGCAACGGCGGGGTCAAGGTGGGCATGTACGCGGTGGAGATCACGTGACGCCGGCGGAGCTGTCGGAGCGGGCGGGGTGGGACACGTTCTGGGTGCCGTCGGACGTGACGGTCACCGATCGGCCGGAGCTGCTCCAGCTGAGCTGTCCGCGCGGCGGGCTCTACCTGAACGCCGTCCTCCGAACGCGGGGCGCGCCGGGCACGCTCCCCGCGCTGATCGCGGAGGCGGAAGGGCGCTTCCGCGGGCGCAGGGCGCGGTGGTGCGTCACGGACACGGCCGATCCGCGGCCGATCGAAGGGGCGCTCGAAGCGGCGGGGTGGGCCGTGGGGCACGACCACGAGGTCCGCGCGCTGCCCGTGGCGGCTTGGTCCCGGGCCGCGCCCCTGGAGGTGCGCCCCATCGACTCGAGGGAGGGCCTGCTCGACGCCCGCGCGGTCTCGGACGCGGCGTTCGGCCAGGTGACGCGCTGGACGGAGGACGAGCTCGCGAAGGATCTCCGGGAGTGCAGGCAGGGTGGGCGGGTGCACCGCTTCGTGGCCTACGACCGGGGGGGCCCCGTCGCGTCGGGCGGGCTGACCGCGTTCCCCGCCCTCGGGTTCGGGTTGTTGTGGGGCGGCGGGACGGCGCCGGACGCGCGCGGGCGCGGGGCCTACCTGTCCGTCCTCGCCGCGCGCATCGAGCGAGCGCGCGCGCTCGGGCTCACGACGGTCGGGCTCAACGCCCGGGTCGGCACTTCGGCGCCGATCGTCGCGCGCCTCGGGTTCGGGCGCTTCGGGCGCATGACGGCGTGGGAGCGGGAGGTCCCGGCGTAGGGGGCGGCGCCCCGGGGCGGACATATTCTGTCCGGGGTGGTGCACAAATGTGCGTTGCGCCCCTTCCGTACGGACGGGCTCAAGATACGTCCGCTTCGTGCTCACCCACCTCCGCGTCCGTCACTTCGCCATCATCGACAAGCTCGAGGTCGGCTTCGGCCCGGGGCTGAACGTGGTCACCGGGGAGACCGGCGCGGGCAAGTCCATCCTCGTGAGCGCGCTCCAGCTCGTGCTGGGGGCCAAGGCGCGGCCGGAGATGGTGCGCACCGGCGCCGAGCGCGCCGAGGTCGAGGCGCTCTTCGACATCCGGGACGACGCTGCGGCGCGCGCCCGCCTCGCGGCAATGGGGCTCGAGGACGACGAGGAGCTCGTCGTCCGGCGCATCGTCGAGGCCGAGGGCCGCACGCGGGCGTACGTGAACGGGAAGCTCGCCACGGCGGCCCAGCTCGCCGAGCTCGCGGCCGGGCTCGTCGACATCTCGTCCCAGCACCAGCACCACACGCTAGCGGACCCGAGCACGCACCTCGGCTTCCTCGACGGCTTCGCGGGCCTCGCGCGCGAGCGGGCCGAGCTGGCCGACCGGTGGCGGGCCTACGTGGCGGCGCGGGCCGCGGCGGAGGCTGCGGACCAGGCGGCGCGGGCCCGCGGGGACCGGGAGGACCTGCTCCGCTTCCAGCTCTCCGAGATCGAGAAGCTCGCGCCGCGCGCCGGGGAGGAGGCGGAGCTCGCCGACGCGATCGCGCGCCTGCGGCACGGCGCCCAGCTCGCCGGCATCACCACGCGCGCGGAGGAGGCGCTCTACAGCGGCGAGGCGGACGTGGTGGGCCAGCTCGGCCGCGTCGTGGCGGACCTGGAGAGTGGCGCCCGGCTCGATCCCGCGCTGGACGCCCTGGCGCGCCAGCTCGAGGGAGCACGGGCCGAGGTCGAGGACGTGGCGAGGGAGCTCGGACGGTACGCCCGGGGGCTGCGCGCCGATCCCGATCGTCTCGCCGAGATGGAGGAGCGCCAGCACCAGCTCAGGCGCCTCGCTCGCAAGTACGGGGGCACCCTCGAGGACGCACTGGCGTTCCGCGCGCAGGCAGAGGCGGAGCTGGCCGCGCTGGGCGGCGCGGAGGAGCGCGCCGAGGAGCTCCGCGCGGCCGCGGAGGCGGCCCTCCGGCAGGTGACGCAGCTCGCGCGCGAGGTGTCCGCGCGCCGGAAGGCCGAGGCGGCGCGGCTCGGGGCCGCGATCACCGACGAGCTCGCCTCCCTCGGGATGGGCGAGGCCCGGGTGGAGATCGAGGTCGCGCGGGAGGAGCGCCCTGGCGAGATCACCGTCGACGGCGCGCGGCTCGGCGCCACGGGCTTCGACCGGGTGGAGTTCCTCATCGCAACGAACCGGGGCGAGGCGCCCCGGCCGCTCCGGAAGGTGGCGAGCGGCGGCGAGCTCTCGCGCGCGCTCCTGGCGCTCAAGCGGACGCTCGCCGCCCAGGGTCCCGTGGGGCTCTACGTGTTCGACGAGGTGGACACCGGCGTGGGCGGCGCCGTGGCGGAGGTGATCGGCCGCAAGCTCCACGAGGTGTCACGCCACCACCAGGTGTTGTGCATCACACACCTCGCCCAGATCGCGGTGTACGCGGACACGCACTTCCAGGTGCGCAAGGAGGTGGTGGACGAGCGGACCCGGAGCGCGGTGCGCCTCCTCTCCACCCCCGAGCGCGACGAGGAGATCGCGCGCATGTTGGGCGGCATCCACGTGGGCGAAGCGACGCGCCTCGCGGCCGCGGAGATGATCCGCGCGGCGCGGGCATGACGGCGCCGGCTCCCGCGCGCGGCGCGGCCGTGACGGCGGCGCCGGCTCCGGCGGCCGCGGAGATGATCCGCGCGGCGCGGGCATGACGGCGCCGGCTCCCGCGCGCGGCGCGGCC
>CAYWGD010000019.1:57727-81184 GCA_964457335.1 uncultured Enterobacteriaceae bacterium
AGATGATCCGCGCGGCGCGGGCATGACGGCGCCGGCTCCCGCGCGCGGCGCGGCCATCACGGCGGCGCCGGCTCCGGCGGCCGCGGAGACGATCCGCGCGGCGCAGGCATGACGGCGCCGGCTCCCGCGCGCGGCACGGGTCGCTGCCCGCGCTGGCGGACGCGCGGACGGGGGAGGGCCCCTCGACCAGAGGTGACACCGGCGGGCGCTGGGGTGCCCTACCTCCAGGAGGTGACACCCATCAACCCGGAGCATCGCCATGTCGTCCCTCGTCGCCCTGCTGCTCGGGCTGCCGCCGTTCGCCTGGCTGCAGTGCGAGCAGGAGCCGGAGATCGGGCCGAACGAGCATCCCGGCGCCTTCCTCTACGAGGACGGCACGATTCACGACTTCGCGTTCACGCTTTCGCCCGAGGCCGAAGACGGGCTCGAGCGAGACGGCCCGGACGTGCACGCCACGCTGGCGTACCAGGGCCTGAGTTGGGACGTGGGGTTCAAGCTCAAGGGGAGCAGCACCTACCAGGATCTCGACGGGAAACCCTCCATCAAGGTGGACCTCGAGCAGTGGGTGGACGACCAGTCGATCCTCGGCGTGCGCCGCCTCACGCTCAACAGCATGGTCTTCGACCGCACGATGCTCAGGGAGCACGTGGCCTACCGGCTCTACGGGGCGATGGGGGTGCCGGCGCCGCGCCACGGGTACGCCCGCGTGTCCATCAACGGCGAGCCCTACGGCCTCTACGGCATCGTCGAGACGCTGGACGAGCGCTTCCTCCGCCGGGTGTTCCCGGGTGACAGCGAGGGCAACCTCTACGATTCGGTCTACACCTGGGCCGACCTCACCGGCCTGGGGCTCGGCAACTTCGAGCTCAAGGAAGGGGATCCGCTCACGGCGTACACCGACCTCCAGGCGCTCCTCGACGACATCGACGGCGGCCGCGTGCTCGACGTGCTGGACACGCGCTTCGACCGCGAGAGCGTGCTCGCCATGTGGGCGGTCGAGCTCGTGGCGCCGGCCTGGGACGGCTACGTCCGAAACACCAACAACTACCTGCTCTACCACGCCACGGTGTCCGACCGTTGGTACTTCATCCCCTGGGGCCAGGACACGGCCTTCGCCGGCGGCGGCTCCCTGTACGTCGGGATCAAGGGCCGGCTCGTCTCGGCCTGTGTCGGCGACTCGGCCTGCCGCGAGGCGTTGGAGGCCAAGATCGGCGAGGTCCTCGACACCTGGCACGCCATCGATCTCGTGGGGTACGCCACGCAAGCGTGGGAGGTGATCGGCGCGCACTGCGAGGCCGACCCCAGGAAGGACTCAGACTGCGATCCAGGCCACATCCTGGACGCGCTGCGAGCGCGTCCCGAACAGATCCGCGAGGAGTTGGGCCTCTGATCCAGCCGCCCGTGACCGCTCGACGCCCCGCGCTCGCGCCCTACGTTTGGCCTGACGCTTGGTTCTGACACGAACTGGAGGTGGAGCATGGCAGAGGACATCCCGGTCACCGGGCCCGGCGGCACGCCGCCGCGGCCCGCCTACGAGGGGGCGTGGGCCGGCTACGTGCCCGGCTACCAGGTGCTCGCGCCCGCCGAGGCGCGGCGTGTGTCCTGGGGCGCGATCTTCGCGGGCGTGGTCGTGGCGCTCGTGGTCGAGCTGCTGCTCGGCACGTTGGGGCTCTCGGTGCTGATGGGCACCCTCGACCCCGCCACGGAGGCCCAGCCCTTCCGCGGGATGGGCGTCGGGACGGGAATCTGGCTGGCGTTCACGGCGCTCCTCGGGCTCTTTTTCGGCGGGTGGACCGCCGGCCGCCTCGCGGGGCAGCCGCGTCGCTTCGACGGCGCGATGCACGGCATCGTGGCGTGGGGCCTCGTGACGCTCTTCTCGACGTGGCTCGCGACCAACTTCGTGACCAACGTGGTGTCCGGCGCGTTCGGGTTGGTCGGCTCGACGATCGGGCTCGTGGGCGAGGGCGTGGGCGCGGTCGCGCCGGCGCTCGGGGAGCAGCTGCAGCAGGCGGCGCCTGGGAACGTCGGCAACCAGATCGAGCAGTTCCTCCGCCAGACCGGCGATCCCCAGCTCCAGCCCGAGGCGCTTAGGCAGCGGGTGGACGTGGCCGGGGAGCAGGCCGGCGAGGCGGCCGCGGGCGCGGCCGAGACCGGGAACGCCTTCGACTCCATCAACGCCGCCTTCGGCCGCCTCGCGGTGCAGGGCGAAGCGGTGGTGAACGAGGTCGACCGGCAGGACGCCATCAACGTGCTCGTCGCCCGGACCGACCTGTCCGAGGCGCAGGCCGCGCAGGTGGTCGACAGCTGGATCCGCACCTGGAACGACGTGCGGGCCCAGGTGGGCGCCACGACCCAGCAGGTCGGGGAGACCGCCGTGCAGGTCACCGAGGACGTGACCGACGCGCTCGGGACCTTCCTCGCGTGGTCCTTCGTGGCGATGGTGCTCGGCCTGGTGGCGGCGGGCGTCGGCGGCGCCTTCGGCGCGCCCAAGACCGTGCCGCTGGCCGTCCCGGCGACCACCGCGCGCGAGCACTGAACCGGCGGCCGCGCGGGGAGGGGCGGCGCGGAGGAACCCGCGCCGCCCCTCGACCGCGTCGCTACCGCGCCAGCAGCGCCGCCACGATCCGGCCCTCAGGCGTGTCCTCCGCGAGCATGCGGAGCTCCGCCTTCCGGCCGGCGTCGTCGCCGCGCTCGACGCGCGCCAGGGCCGCGAGCGCGACGGAGGCGTGGGGGTCCGTCGCGCGCGAGGCGAGCCAGGTGGCCGCCTTGAGCACCGCGCGCTTGCGCAGGCCCACGTGCCGCGTGTTGCCGAGCAGGACGAGGGCCAGGAGCGCCGACGCCGTCCGGTGCACGTCCCCGCCGTAGCTGCCGTCCGCGGCCTGGGTGCGGGCGAGCTCCGCGCCGGGGTCGGCGGGCGCCGCCGGGGGCGACTCCTCGCGCGCCGTGGTGATCGGCGCCGCGGGCGGCTGGACCTTGGCCGCCTTCGCGGGCGGCGCCCCGCGGGAGGCCTCGGCCTCGGCGGGGCCCGACACGGCGTCGATGAGCCTCCCGATCGCGCGCCGGAGCGGGCCCGCGCTCTTGGCGCGCGGGGCCTCGTCGCCGGCCTCGTCGTCCGCCTCGGCGTAGGCCGGGGGCGGCCCGCTCGGAGGCGGCGCGCTCGGCACCGGGCCCCGCGTCCGCGCGGGCGACGGCGCCGCCATCGGCGGCGCCATCGAGGCCTGCAGGAGCGGCATCGCCCCGCCGCCGCCCGGCCCGCCCGCGAAGCCCTCGTCCCAGCCGTGCGGGAGCGCCGCGGGCTGGACGACCTCGACGCGCGGGCCCGTCGTGCGGCTGGAGGTCTCGACCGCCACGAAGGCGGTGAACCGCGACGCCACGTGGTGCTCGAGCGCGACGCGGAGGATCTCCCCGCGGAGCGCCTCCTCCTCGAAGGGGCGCAACGTGAGCCGGTCCTCGAGCTCCGCGACGCGCTCGCGCGCCCAGAGCGGCCCGAGCGGGAAGTCGAGCGGCGCGGGCGTCACCTCCTGCGTGAAGGTCCCCCCGGCGGTGCGCCCGGTCACCTTCACCGTGGCGGGCGCGCCCTTCAGGAGCGCCGTCACGGGCCGCCCGGCGAAGATCGCCCGCTCGCCCGCGCCCGCCAGCTCGCCGCCGGTGATGGTCACGCCGTCGGCGAGGGGCATGCCGAAGCGCGCCTCGATGCGGCTCACCACCTCCTCGATGTCGTCCGTCGGGGTGCAGAGCTCGCAGGTACCGCCGCCCACGCGCGCGAGCCGCCCGAGGAGCGCGGCGTTCACGGCCGTGTCGATGCCCAGCGTGAAGAAGCGCGCCGCGCCGCGCCGATTGGCGACGGCCGCCACGAGCGCCTGCTCGTTGTGGGCCTGCCCGTCGGTGATGAACAGCACGGTGCGCACCCGGCCCTCGGGCGTCGGGCCGTCGAGCGCGGCCTGGATGGCCGGCAGCATCTCCGTGCCGCCCCGCGCCGCGAGGCGCGCGATCCAGGCGTCGGCCGCGGCCAGCGTGGCGTCGTCGTAGCTGGCGAAGCCGCCGCGGAAGCGCTCCAGCCGGTCGTCGAACGCGAGGATCTGGAAGCGGTCCCTGGGCAAGAGCCCGTGCAGCGCGCCGGTCAACGCGCGCTTCGCCGCCGCCATCTTGGTGCCCTCCATGGAGCCCGAGATGTCGACGACGAAGACCGCGTCGCGCGGGAGCGGCTCGGGGAGAACGCTGCCGGGCGGCTCGACGACGACGAGCGTGTACGCCCCGTCGGTGAACGCGCGGGCCTCGGTGCGGTCCGCGGCCGCGGTCGTCCAGGTGACGATGAAGTCGCGGTCGACCGTGGCGCCGCCCTTCGGGGCCACGCGCACGCCGCCGTCGTCGAGGGTCACCTTGGCCACGTGCAGCGAGGACTCCACGGTGCGGACCGCCCCGCGCACCTGGATCTCCAGGTCGAGCTTCGCGCCCCCGCCGAGCAGGATCGGCGGCGAGAGCCGGGAGGCGTCCGGCGCCTGGTCGGTGTCGGGGAGCACGCCGGGGCCGGTGTGCCCGGTCGCGTCGCCGGGGAGGTAGCGCGGCGCGAGGGTGGTGGGGAAGCGCCAGCGCGTGCGGCCGTCGACGGTCTCGAGGCGCTCGACGACGACGATGCGCACGGTGATCTCGGCGCCGGGCGGCAGGTTGGTCACGCGCAGGGTGTGCACGTCGGCCCGCTCCGCAGTGAGCAGCGCGGCGCGGTGGCCGGCGTCGCGCGCCTCGGCGAAGGCGGCCTCCGCCGCCTTCCGCTCGCGGCAGTCGGCGCGGACCACCACGTCGCCGGCCCGGAGCTCCATCTCCACGACCGCGCCGTCCTCGGGCAGCGGCAGGATGTGGACGGCCTCGAGCGCGGTGTCGTAGGGGTTCGCGTAGCGCTGGTCGATCTCGGTGCGGCAGCAGTCCGCGGCGACGCGGGCGCGCACGCGCACCTCGCGGAGCGGGAGCGCGCGCTCCTTGCCCCCCACGAGGGCGACGAGGCCGCCGACCCCGCGGGGATCGGGGGTGGCGAGGGCGGCGAGGGCTGGGGTCATCGGGAACCTCCGGGGGGAACGAGGTGGACCGCCCGCTCGATGCGGGCGAGGACGGTTTCGGGGTCGGGGACGAGGCGCGGGTCGAGCGTGACCAGCACGCCCGGCGCGACCTCGCGGGTGAGGAAGGCGCGCGGCGCAGGGACCGCGGGCGCCGCGTAGCTCACGGAGGCGGCGGAGTCGGCCACCACCAGGGGGGGCGTTGCGGGGGGGACTCCGTCCGCGTGCGCCGGGCGGGCGGCCCCGAGAACCGCGCCCGGGGCCCCCGGCGGGTCCTCCCTACGGGCTGCCCCCCCACCGGACCCGGGCACACGGGGCCGCCCGCCCGGCGCGCGCTCGCCATCCCCCCCGCCCGAAGAAGAAGAAGAGCCGCTCACTCCGGCACCGTCGCAGCGGGGCCGACGCCCTCGATCATCCCGCGGTTGGCGGGCACGGTGCAGGGGCAGATGTCCCAGGGGCAGGGGCGCGGGGCGTCGCGGAGGCACAACGTGCCGTCGAGCAGGTTCCCGAGGCGGCCGGCGCCGTGGCGCTTCGCGGTGCGGCAGGACCAGGCGGCGCCGTCCTTGTCGACGGTGAAGTAGTCGACGCCGGACCAGCAGGAGCGGCCGCGGTAGCTCGGGGCGAGGTTGGCCTCGCGGGGGCCGGGGGCGTCGCCGATCAGCGCGCGGAGCGCGTCGGCGTCCGGGTAATCGGCCACGCCGCCCTTCGACTTGTAGAGCTGCGGGAACCAGCGCAAGCCGGCTCGGGTCACGAGCTGCTTCGTGGCGGCGGCCTCGGGCTCGCGGCCGGGGAGCACGACCTGGTTGACGACGAAGCGCACGTCCGGGTCGACCCGTGTCAAGAACCAACGGGCCTTCTCGACGAACGCCGTCGGATCGGCGAACTCGAGGTGCAGGGACGCGGAGAACACGCGGAGCCGCCCGCGGGTGAGGGTCGCGAAGCGGTCGAGGTCGTCGCGGGAGGCCGAGAAGTTGGTGAGCACGGAGATCGCGTGCGGCGTGCGCTGCATCAAGCCGGGCACGATGTGATCGAGGAACAGCGGGTGCGCGAAGGCCTCGCCGCCCGAGCACTTGATCTCCCACACGCCGACGAGCGCGGCGAACGCGGCGAGCGCGTGATCGATCTGCGCGGCGTCGGGGCGCCCGCGGCGGTACTTCGGCGACTGGATGCAGTAGGAGCAGTCGTAGTTGCAGGCGCCGGCGACCTGCCATTCCACGGTCGGCTGGCGGGTCGGGGTCGCGCTCACGACGCGCCCGTCGCCGGGGCCGCGAGCCGGGCGGCCCACTTCGTGTTCTGCTCGAACTTGCCGCAGCGCTCGCAGCCGCGGAACCAATTCCCCGCGCGCAGCGTGTCGCGGAGCGCCTGCCACTTCGGCCCGTGCCACAACGCGGCGAACGGCGCGTCGCGGAGGCTCCCGACCTTCACCGTCGTGTTGCAGCAGTACAGGACCTCCTCGTCGACCGTGACGCGGGTGTAGACGTAGCCCATCCAGCAGCCCACCTCGTCGATGGGGACGGTGGCGAGCGCGTCGTCCCCGGAGACGCCGGCGCGCACCTGCCGCTCGAACAACTCGAGGTTGGTCGGGACGCGGTGCTTCGCGGCGAGCTCGCGGGCCCTCGGGATCCCCGCCGCGAGGAGCCAATCGCGCTGCTCCTCGGTGATCGCGGTGGACTCGGTGCCGTCGGCGAGGCTCGCGAGCTTGAAGTTGACGCGGTCGGCGCAGAAGAGCCCGCCGAAGCGCACCATCTCGGGCACCTCGGGCGCGGTGTTGCGGTCGATCACCTGCACGTGGCGCACCCGCGCGCCGGTGCGGGCGAGCGCGCGCAGGTTCTTGCACATTCGGAAGAAGTGGTCCTCGGTCCAGCCGGGGTGGAACGCCATGTGGGAGGTGGGTGTCACCCCCTGCACGCCGACGAGCACCTGGTCGACGCCGATGGGCGCGAGGCGCGCGATGTCGGCCGCGACGAGGTTGGTCATGAGCGTGAGCGCCCAGCCGCGTGCCTTCACCGCGGCGAGCATCTCGTAGATCTCGGGGTGGGTGAGGGGCTCGCCCATGCCGGAGACCACCACCGCGCGCACGGAGCCGAGCGCGTCGAGCTCGTCGAGGAGCGCGTGGAAGCGGGCGGCGGGGAGCCGGCGGCGCTTCCAGTCGTTGGGGCGGGCCTGTGTCAACAGCGGCGAGTGGTCCCAGCAGGTGACACAGGCGGCGTTGCAGGTGTTGGTGACATCGACGTGCACGTGCAGCGGCCCGGTGGTCGGGCGCCCGGCGCGCATGCCGGCGAGGACGGCGTCGTCGGAGACGCCTCCGGCGGGCTTCACGGCGCCTCCAGGCGCAGCACCTCGGCGAGCGGCCGCGCGCCGCCGCCTTCGAGCGCGTGGAGGCGCTTGAGCGCGGCGTAGGGATCGTCCGCGCGGGCGATCCAGCGCGAGAAGTCCTCGGCGAACGCCGGGAGCGCATATTCGCGCTGGGTCGGGAGCGCGCGCAGGAGCGACAGCGCGCCCATCCAGTCGTCCCAGGCCGCGAAGCGCGGGAAGAGCCGCTCGCACGCGGCGAGCACGTCGCGGGGGCCGGCGGCCGGGAAGCGGCGCTGCAGCGTCTCGGCGAGCGGGAAGGCCTGTGTCACCGGCACGTCGGAGGCGGCGCACACGGCCACGAAACCCGCCACGGAGCCGGCGGGCGCGCGCTTCGGCTCGGCCACCTCGACGCCGCGGTCGCGGAGCTCGGCGAGGACGGCGCGCCGGCGGCCGACCTCGGACGGCGTGTCGCCGCCGAAGAGCCGCAGGAGCGCAAGGCCCCGCTCGGCGTCGAGGCCGGACGAGAGGAGCGCGCCGAGCGTGGTGTCGTCCCAGCGCGCGACGGCGTCGGCGACGTCGGCGGGGTCCAACACCAACGAGAGCACGGCGGCGGCGGCGTCCCGGGCGCCGTTCCGGCCGGCGGGCGACACCGGTGGCAGGTTCTCCAGCAGGCGTGGAACGTCCTCCACGCGCGATGCCACGGGCCCGAGCGAGGCGGCGGCGGCGCGGGCGGCCTGGTCGTCGGCGAGCTTCTCCTGGGGGAGGAACACGGTGGGCACGCCGACGAACCGCAGCTCGTGCACGCTGTTGTAGCCGCCGGCGGACACGGCGGCGTCGGCCCCCGGGAGCAGCTCCACGCTCGCGTAGCGGTCGAGCCAGGTGACGCCCTCGCCGCGGCGCTCGGGTCCCACGTAGAGCGGCCCGGCGGCCACGATGGCGTGCCAGCCGGCGCCGCGCACGCGGTCGACCACGCGCGGCAGCACCCGCGCCGTGGTGGGATCCCCGCCGCCGCCGAGGGCGATCCAGGCGGCGCGCTTTCCGTCGGGGACACCCAACGCGGCGCGCGCCGCGGCGCGATCGAGCAGCTCCGGCCGCTCGCGCAGGAGCACGGGGGCGGCGTCCTCGTCGGGCACGATCACGCGGTCGTACAGGGGGAGGAGCGCCTCGAAGCCGGCGTCCTTCTCGGCGGCGGGCTTCATCGCGCGGCGCACCAGCGCGCGCTTCTTCGCGAGCTCCAGCGCGGCCGCGAGCTCGCCGAAGCTGCCCGCCGGGAACGTGTCGACCACGAGCACGTCGGGCTGCAGCGTGGCGACCGCCTGGAGAACCCACCCGCGCGCGACGGCGAGGTAGCGGGCGGGCTCGAGCCCCGCGTCCCGCATCATCGACTTGGACGGGATCTTGATCGACGGGATGCCCTCCCGCCGCGCGAGCGTGTCGGCCTCCGACGACGTGAGCACCCAGCACTCCGCCTTGACCCCCGCCGCGCCGGCGATGCGCCGCACCCAGCGCAGGATCGCGAGCTGGCGGGTCAGGTGCCCGATCCCGCGCCCGTTGATGGCGTAGCCGAGCACCCGGACGGTCTTCACGCTCGCCTCACGACACGTCGCCGGTCGCCGCGAGCGCCTGGGTGGCCGCGAGCGCGTCGCCGCGGCCGGACTCCCAGTCGGGGTCGACCACAACGACGACGTCGGGGTGCCGGTCGTACCAGGCGCGCAGCCCCGGCGTGAAGAGGCCCGGGCGGCGGTTGTCGCTCATGTGGAGCCACCAGGTCTCCGGCGGCTGGGCGAGGTCGAAGCGGTCGTAGGTGTCGTAGCGGACCACGCGCCGGACGTAGCTGCGCGCCTTCTCCCGCCGCTCGGCGCGCCTCCGCACCTTCTCCTCGAAGCCCGTCGGCAAGAGCACGGGCAGCGCCGCCTTCTTCGGCCGGGTCAGCTTCTCCGCCTTGGCGAGCATCTTTCCGCGCGCCTGCGCGGCGACGTCGCGGGTGGGCCGGACCCACTGGTTGCGCATCTCGTCGAGGATGTCGAGCTTGGCGGCGAGGCCGGAGAGGCGCTTGAGGTGCACGAGCACGCCGCGGTCGTCGCCCGCCCAGGTGGCGAGGAGCTGCACGTCGGCCTTCTCGATGTGCTGGGCGAGCACGTTGCGGGCCTCGTCCAGGTAGAGCTCGGCGAGGTGCGCGAGGCGCCACGCCGTGCGGTCGCGCTCCTGGACGTGGGCGTGCACGGCGGCGATGGCGGCCTGGATGCGGTCGGCCTCGCCGCGCCACTGGTCGCGCGGCCCGCGCACCTTCTCGTAGGCGGGGAGCACGTCGTCGCCGAAGTCGGCCATCCCGAGCGCCTCGCAGATGCGGTCGCCCAGGGCCCAGTGGCGCCAGTAGGCGGGCTGCCACCACCGCTCCTCGAACGCCGGCGTGTCGTAGCCGATCTGCACGAGCTCCGAGAAGCCCTCCAGGTCCTCGAAGCGGGCGCAGTCGCGGGCCCAGGGCTCCAACAGGTCCAGCGCCTCGGCGAGCGCCCGCGTGTGGGCGCCGTGTGGCCCGACGAGCGCGTCGCGGCGCGTCCAGGCCTCGTCGGCCTCGAGCTGGACGAGGCGGGCGCGGAGCTTCTTCTCCTCGCGCGGGAGCACGTCGAGCGGCTTGCGCTGGCGGAAGCCGCGGAAGCCCGTGCGCGCCTCGGCGTCGTCGAGCGCCTCCTGGGTGAGCGCGGCCAGGTAGGCGGCGGCGAGCAGCCCGGCGACCTCGACGCGCTCCTTGCGCACGGCCTCGTGGGCCGCGGACAGCTCGCGGTCCAGGGCGGCGAGGTCGTCGACCTCCTCTTCGAGGAGGCCCGCGTAGCGGCGGAAGACGGGAGCAGCCTGGCGTCCGAGCATCCGCGTCGTCTATCGTGGTCGGCGGGCGAGAGCGGCGGCCCCGGCCCACCTGCCGGGCACGGGCTCAGTCGAGCTCGACCACCTGCCCCTTCTCCGGCACGAGCACCGTACGCCCGTCCTCGACGAGCCGGCGCCGCATCGGCTCCTGCTGGTCGGGCTCACCGTGCACGAGGAAGAGCTTCCGGAGCTCGGGGCCGAGCCCGCGCGACCAGGCGTGGAGCCCGTCGCGGTCGGCGTGGGCGCTGAAGGCGTCGAGCACCACGACCTCCGCCTTCAGCTCCCGCTCCATGCCGAGGATGCGCAGGTTGGTGCGGCGCTCGACGATGCGGCGGCCGAGCGTGTGGGCGGCCATGAAGCCGACCACGAGCACGGTGTTGCGCGGGTCCTCGACGGTGCGGAGGAGGTGGTGGAGCACGCGGCCGGACTCGGCCATGCCCGAGGCGGAGATGAGGACGCACGGCTCCGACCGGTCGTTGAGGGCGATGGAGTCCTCGCGCATCGAGATGTAGCGGACGCCGGGGAAGTCGAAGGGGTCGCCGAAGCGCTTGAGGTAGGCGCAGGTCTCGGCGTCGTAGTTGTCGATGTGGCGGCGGAACACCGCGGTGACGCTGCTGGCGAGCGGGGAGTCCACGAACACGGGCACGTCGGGGAGGCGGCCGGCCTGCCGCAGCTCGGCGAGCACGAGCAGGAGCTCCTGCGTGCGGCCGAGCGCGAACGCGGGGACGACGACGGTGCCGCCGCGGGCCACCGTGCGCGTGATCACCTCGGCGAGCTCGTCGTGCATGCGGGACGGCGGCGCGTGCGTGCGGTTGCCGTAGGTGCTCTCCATGACGGCGTAGTCGATGGGCGTGGGCAGCCGCTCGGGGTCGCGGAGGATGGGGAGGCCGGCGCGCCCGAGGTCGCCCGAGAAGGCGACGCGGCGCCAGCCGCCGCTCGTTTCCACGTCGAGGACGAGCTGCGCGGAGCCGAGGATGTGGCCGGCGTTGTAGAAGGTGGCCTGCACGCCGGGGAGGGGCTCGAAGTTCCGGTGGTAGGACTGCGGGACGAAGCGGCGCATGCAGCGCGACACGTCGTCCTCGTCGTAGAGCGGGATGATCTCCTGCCAGGCCGGGTCGTCCTCGTAGCGGCGGTTGAGGTACTCCGCGTCGGCCGCCTGGATGCGGGCCGAGTCGGCGAGCATGAGCTCGGTCACGTCGCGCGTCGCGGCCGTGGCGAAGATGTCCCCGTGGAAACCGCGCTTGACGAGGGTGGGGAGGTTCCCGCTGTGGTCGATGTGCGCGTGGGTGAGGATCGCGGCGTCCGCCTGCACGGCGGCGCGCGGCAGGTGCTTGTTCCGCTCGTTGGACTCGGCCCGGCGGCCCTGGAACATGCCGCAGTCGACGAGCAGGCTGCCGCGGTCGGTCTCGACCAGGAACATCGACCCGGTGACCTCGCGGGCCGCGCCGAGGAAGTGGATGCGCATGGGGCTGCCTAACGCGCAGGCCCACCCCGACGCGCTCGTGGGGGCGCTACTCCGGGTACCGCCGGAGCAACGCGCCCACGTCGAACTTGTCCTTCGCCGCCTTCAGCGACATGTAGCGGACGGTGCCGTAGATGGGGCGGCGGTAGAACGGGCGGTCGAACTTGCCGAAGATCCAGTGGATGCCGGCGTAGGAGCTCGCGTCCCGGCCGTCGAGGCTGTAGCGGTTGTTCAGATCCTCGAGCGTCGCGAGCGCGGTCGCGGCGTCGGGCGTCCACGCGATCACGGCCTTCCCCCACAACATCCGCAGGTGGTTGTGCATGAAGCCGTCGCGCAGGTACTGCCGCTGCGCCGCGTCCCAGAGGGGCTCGCCCGTGCGCGCGGCGGCGAGCTCGTCGCGGGAGAACAGCGCGGGGCGCGGATCGGCCTCGTGCGCGGCCAGCTCGGCGCGGGCCCACGCGGGGATGGCGTCGACGGTGTGGTGCCGCGGGTCGAAGTGGCAGAAGTTGTGCGCCAGCTCGCGCCACACCAGCGCCTCGTCCACGAACTTGTCCGCGTTGGGGCCGCCGACCGCGCGGACGGCGCCGACCACCTCGTGGGGCGACACGTTGCCGAAGTGGAGGTAGGGCGAGAGCCGGCTCGTGGCGTCGGCGTTCGGGTCGGAGCGCTGCTCGTAGCGGGCGAGGCCGCGCGCGAGGAACCCGGCGAGGCGCGCCTGCCCGGCCCGGGTGCCGCCGCGGGTGCCGCGCGCGGGCGGGACGGTGTGGTCGAGGGCGCAGCGGGCGACCAGCGCGGGGATGGTCTCCGGGGTGACGCGGGTGGGGACGAAGGGGAGGTCGACGGGGCGCGCGACGCGCGGGGCGCGGTCCGCGGGGAGGGCCGGGAGGAAGTGGTCGAGGGCCTTCGTCACCACGGGTCGGAAGCCCGCGGCCGAGGCGTGCGCCTTGCCGTGGAAGCGCATCGGCACGACGGTGGCGCTGTCCACGGCGATCACGGGCGTCGCCACCCTGCGGCGGAGCCCCTGGAGCTGGCCGGGGTGGATGAACGTCGGGAGGTAGTCGGTGACCACGAGGGCGGCGCGCTCGGCGAGGGTGACGAGGTGGGTCTTCGGGCGCCCGGGGCGTGGCGCGGCGGCGCCGCGGGCGTCGACGCGCGGGTGCTGCCAGTCGCGCCCGGGGGAGGGGTCCTCGTCGAGCCAGAAGCTGTACTGGATGCCCCGGTCGGCGAAGGCGGCCTGGAGGTCGACCACCGACTCGAGGAGGAAGGTGTGGAAGCGGTCGCTGGCCCAGGGGTAGTCGCGTCGGAGCCCGTGGTAGACGAGCACGGGGACGCCGAGCGCGTCCGCCTCGGCGATCGCGAGGTCGAGCGCGAAGTTGTGGTGCGCCCGGAACGTGGACTGCATCCAGTAGAGGACGAAGTCGCCGGACGAGGGGGCGCGCTGGTCCGGGAGGTGGAGGCGGAGGGGATCGGGGACCATTTCAAAACCTATCCGCGGATCGGAGAGGTCTCGGACACCCTCTTGCGAAGCGGGTCGATGGTGGCAGAGTCGCCCGATGACGCCTCGCTCGCTCGCGCTGCTCGCGCCGTTGCTCACCTCGTGCTCGTCCACCCCGCCGCACCCGGGCCGCGCCCCCGCCGAGGCGCCACCCTCCGCGCGGGTGCCCATCGCCCTCGACCCGTCCCTCGGCGCCTCCCAGGTCAAGATCACCGCGTCGGACGGGGCGGCCGAGGACCGGTTCGCCTACGCGCTCGCGAGCGCGGGCGACGTGGACGCGGACGGGTTCGCGGAGATCGTCGTGGGGGCCACGGGAGACGACGACCGCGGCGCGGAGGCCGGGGCCGCCTACGTCTACCCGGGCGCCTCGACGGGCGTGTCCACCGCCGACGAGGTCAAGCTCACCGCGTCCGACGGCGGGGCCAACCACCTGTTCGGCGCCTCGGTGGCCGGCGGCCTCGACGTGGACGGCGACGGCTACGGCGACGTGCTCGTGGGCGCGCACGGGGCGGTCTCGTACACCGGCGCGGTCTACGTGTTCTACGGCGGCGCCGCCGGCCTGCCGTCGGGCCGCGAGGAGAAGCTCGTCGCCTCGGACGGGGCGGCCAACGACTCCTTCGGTCAGAAGCTGGCGGCCGCCGGCGACCTCGACGGGGACGGGTACGACGACTTCGTCGTGGGCGCCCACGGGGACGACGACAACGGCTCCACCGCGGGCGCGGCGTACGTGCACTTCGGGAGCGCGTCGGGCGTGGCGACCGGCCGCACCACGAAGCTCGTGGCCGCCGACGGCACCGCGGACGACTACTACGGCCGGCAGGTGGCCGGCGCCGGCGACGTCGACGGGGACGGCTACGACGACGTGGTCGTGGGCGCGAACGGCGACGACGACCTGGGCTCCTCCGCGGGGTCCGCCTACGTGTACTACGGCGGCGCGGGTGGCCTCTCCGGGAGATGGGAGAAGGTCACGGCGCCCGACGGCGCGGCGGACGCCCGCTTCGGCGTCGCCCTCTCCGCGGCCGGCGACGTGGACGGCGACGGCTACGCCGACTTCCTCGTGGGCGCGTACGGCGACGCGACGTACGGCGCCTGGTCCGGCGCCGCCTACCTCTGCTTCGGCGGCGCGGGCGGCGTGGACACCGGGCGCACGCAGAAGCTCACCGCGTCGGACGGCGCCGCGGGCGACTATTTCGGCTACGCCGTCGGCGCGGCCGGGGACCTCGACGCGGACGGCTACGACGAGGTCGTGGTCGGCGCCAGCAGCGAGGCGGATCTCGGCTCCAACGCCGGCGCCGTCTATGTGTACGGGGGCGGGCCCGGCGGCGCGTCGGGCGAGGTGAAGATCCACGCCTCGGACGGCCGCGCCAGCCACCGCTTCGGCGTGACCGTGGCCGGGGCGGGCGACCTGAACGGGGACGGCTCCGACGACCTCGCGGTCGGCGCGACCGGCGACACGGACAACGGCTCCGAGGCCGGCGCCGTGTACGTGATCCACGGGCTCTGCCCCGACGCCGACGGGGACGGCGCCTGCACCGGCGTGGACTGCGCCGACGACGACGCCACCGTGTTCCCGGGCGCGACCGACGTGCCCGGCGACGGGGTCGACCAGGACTGCGACGGGGCGGACGCGGTCGCGGACACCGGCGACTCCGGCGGCGGCGACACCGGGGACAGCGGCGCCGACACGGACGTGGTCGACGACACCGACCCCGTCGACAGCGGCGCCGACACCGACCCCGTCGACAGCGGCGCGCCGCCCGCGGGGGGCGGCGGCGGGGGCGGAGAGGCCGAGGAGGGCTGGGGGTGCGCGGTGGGGGCGGTGTCCCCGGCGGGGGCGCTCGGCCTGCTGGGGCTCCTGGCCGTGCTCAGGCGGCGACGCGCGGGGGGACGCCGCGGGCGCACGAACGCCCTCTAGTCGCCCTGCATCAACCCGTGGATCCGGCCGTCGGCGTCGACGCGCACCCGCGCGGCGGCGGGCTCCTTCGGCAGGCCGGGCATGGTCTGCACGTCGCCGGCGAGCGCCACGACGAAGCCGGCCCCCGCGTGCAGCCGCAGCTCGCGGATCCGCAGGGTGTGGCCCGCCTGCAGGCCCTTCCGCTTCGGGTCGTCGGTGAGCGAGAGCGGCGTCTTGGCCACGCACACGGGGAGGCCGCCGCCGCCGGCCGCCTCGATGCGGGCGAGGTCCTTCTTCGCGGTGTCGTCGAGCGAGACGCCGGCCGCCGCGTACATGGTGGTCGCGACGGCGTTCAGCTTCTCGGGGATCGGCGCGTCGAGCGGGTAGAGCCAGCGCGGGGCGGGCGCCGGGGCGTCGAGCGTGGCGGCCACGGCGTCGGCGGCGTCGAGCGCGCCCTCGCCGCCGCGGGCGAAGCCCTCGCACGGGGCGAAGCGCGCGCCGCGGGCGTCGCAGAAGGCGGCGAGGCGGGCGAGGTCGGCCGGGTCGTCGTCGGGGAAGCGGTTGAGGATCACCGCGGCGGGGAGCGCGAAGCGGGCGACGGCGCCGAGGTGGTGGCCGAGGAGCGCGAGGCCGCGGTCGAGGTCGCCCTCGCCGTGCCAGAGGAGCGCGCGCCGCGTGACGACGAGCGCGACGGCCGAGGGCCAGAGCCCGTCGGCGCGGGCCTTGATGTCGAGGTACTTCTCGCCGCCGAGGTCGAAGGCGAAGCCGGCCTCGGTGAGGACGACGTCGGCGTGCGCGAGCGCGAGCCGCGTGGAGAGCCGCGAGCTGCAGCCGTGCGCGATGTTGGCGAAGGGGCCGCCGTGCACGAGCGCCGGGCCGCCTTCGGCGGTCTGGACGAGGTTCGGGAGGACCGCCTCGGCGAGGAGCGCCGACATGGCGCCGACGGCCTCGAGGTCCGCGGCGGTGACGGGCTTCCCGGCGGCGTCTTCGCCGACGACGAGGCGGGCGAGGCGCGCTTCGAGGTCGGCGCGGCTCTCCGCGAGGCAGAGGATCGCCATCACCTCGCTGGCCGCCGTGATGTCGAAGCCCGTCTCGCGCGGGACGCCGTCCAGGCCCACGACGATGCGCCGCAGCGCGCGGTCGTTCATGTCCATCACCCGGCGCCAGCGCGTCTTGCGCGCGTCGGGGCCGCGGCGGTGCTCCAGCGCGAGGTCCGTGAGGGCGGCGAGCAGGTTGTGCGCGCTCGTGACGGCGTGGAGGTCGCCCGTGTTGTGGAGGTTGATCTGGTTGGCGGGCTCGAGCGTGGCGCGCCCGCCGCCGGTGCCGCCGCCCTTCTTGCCGAACACCGGGCCGAGCGAGGGCTCGCGGAGGGCCACGCAGACGCGCTTCCCGCGCTGCCGGAGCCCCATGCCGAGCGAGATGGCCATCGTGGTCTTGCCCTCGCCCGCGGGCGTGGGCGTGATGGCGGACACGAGCACCAGCCGCCCCTTCGCGGGGCCGAGGGCTTCGAGGCCGACCTTCGCGCGGCCGGGGCCCCAGGGGTGGACGGAGGCCTCGGGGAGGCCGAGCTCGGCGGCGACGTCGACGATGGGGCGCATGGGCGCGACCTAACGCGGGAGCCGCGGCCTCGTCCCCGGCACCGCCGCCGACGCACCGGCCGCCGTCCGCGGCGGACCGGGTGCCCTGAAAAAGCGCCTGCCGTCGGGTCAGGACACGTCGACGGCGCCGAGCTCCACGGGCGTGCCGTCCACCTGCGCGGCCAGGACGTGGCGGCCGGGCAGCGCGCGGCGGGTGGTGTGGTCCGCGAGCGAGACGGACTTGCGCAGCGTCGCCGACTGCCCGGGGTCGAGCTCGATCGTCCGCAGCTTGAAGACCTTGCGGCGCCCCGCCTCGCTCCGGCCCGGGAACGTGACGGCGAGGTCGACCACCGCGCGGGCCGGCGCGTCCCCGACGTTGCGGACGTGCACCACGACGGGCAGCGTGCCCCCGAGCGCCGCCGAGGCGGGCAGCTCGCCGCGCACCTCGAAGCTGCCCCCGCCCGCGCCGAACAGCGCGATGGCGGCGCGGTCGCCCTTCTTGATGCGGTCGCGGAGCGCGTGGCGGAGGAGCGCGACGCGGGTGGGCGGCGCGTCGACGAGCCACTCCGAGGCCACCCGCAGCAAGAGCTCCGGGTGGTCCTTGCCGATGTCGTTCAGGTTGTTCGCGACCGAGCGGCGGACGTACTCCGACGGGTCGTCCCGGAGCCGCTCGAGCAGCGGCAGGATGGGCGTCGGATCGGCCTGCAGCGCGCGGAGCCGGGAGGCCCACGGCAGGCGCGGCCGGGTGCCTTCCGACACGAGGCGGCGCACGTGGTGGTCCGGGTCGTCGGCCCAGACGTGCAGCCGCGCGAAGGTGAGCGCGGGGTGCCGCTCGAGGAACGCGCGGATCGAGAACTCCGCGGTGAAGCGCTTCGTGAGGGCGTGCTGGGCGTCCAGCGCGGCCTCGGGGTGCTCGAGGCCGTGCTCGGCCACGAACATGGTGTGGGGCAGGTAGACGAAGGGGCCCATGCCCCAGCCGTCCCCCTCCGGGAGCGGCGTGCCGAGCGAGGCGACGACGACGCGGAGCGCCTCCACGCGGTCCGTGGGGAGCGCCCGCGCGAGCGCCGCGGCGATGTGGGACGCGCGGCCCATGAGCTCGAGCGCGTCGAGCCCGTCGGCCGCCTCGGCCTCGAAGCGGGCGCGCGGGAAGGGGGCGTGCACGGCGGCGAACATGGCGCCGATGGCGCGCACGCGGTCGGCGTCGAAGAAGCGCTTGAGGGGTTCGGCCACGGCTACTCCCGGTTGATCATGTGGGTCGCGAGTCGCCGCAGCGCGGCCTGGAGCGTCTCCCGGAGCGCCGGCTCCGTCACGACCTCGGCGAGCGCGAGCTCCATGCAGCGCATCCAGGCGTCGCTCGCGGCGGCGTCGACCGCGAAGGGGAGGTGCCGCGCGCGCAGCATCGGGTGGCCCCGCCGCTCGATGAAGAGCTGCGGCCCGCCGAGCCAGCCGGAGAGGAACCAGTAGAGCTTGTCGCGGCTCCCCGCGAGGTCGGGCGGGTGCATCGCGCGGAGCGTGGTGGCCTCGGGGAGCACGTCCATGTGGTCGTAGAAGCGGTCGACCAGCCGGCGCACCGCCGGGTCGCCGCCGATGGCGTCGTAGAGCGTGTCGGACATGCGCCGGGGGTAACCCGTGCTTACGATTGCGCGTGCCTCCCGAGCTGCTCGTCGCTGCGACCGTAGGCGCGCTCGCCGTGCTCGTGGGGGGCTTCGCCGCGTGGATGGGCTTCTCGCTCCTGCGCTTCCGCGGGTACTACCTGCACAAGGGCGAAGAGCCGCCGCCCATGTCGTTCGTGGAGCTCGCCCGCTACCTCTTCGCGGAGGTCGGCGCGATGTTGACGCTCGGCTGGTGGCACCTGCGGGCCGCGCGGAGGAACGGGCTGCTCGCGCCGGACGGGCCGGAGACGGGGCCGCCGGTGCTCTGCGTGCACGGCATCACGCAGGACGGGACGAACCTGTGGGGCATCCGGCGGGCGCTCGCGCGTCGCGGGCGGGCGTCCATGGCCGTCTCCCTCGGCCGCTACGGGCGCTCGCTCCAGGTGCACGTGCCGCCGCTCGTCAAGGGGCTCCGCGAGCTCGTCCGCCGCGCGGCCGACGGGCGCGTGGACGTGGTCGCGCACTCGATGGGCGGCGTGGTCCTGCGCCTCGCGCTCGCGACGCACCCGGAGCTCGCGCCGCACGTGCGCCGCGTCGTCACGCTCGGGAGCCCGCACGCGGGCACGGCGGGCGGGCGCGGCTTCCCGCTGGCGACGGTCCGCTCGCTCGGCCGCCGCTCGGAGCTGCTCCGGCAGCTGCCCGGCTTCCCGCCGAACGCCGCGATCACGACGATCGCCGCGCGGCACGACCTGCTCGTCTACCCGCAGGCCACCTGCCACCTCGAAGGCGCCCGCACCATCGACCTCGCCGCCGTCGGGCACACCGGCCTCCTCACCTGGCCGTCCGTCCAGGCGCTCGTGGTCGAGGCGCTCTGCGAGGAGCAGTCGCACGAAGCGCGCGCGTAGCCGGGTTACCGGGGGCGCGACCGGAGGTCTCGTGCCCCTCGTGACGCGCGCCGAAGCCACCTGCTACGAGGAGACCTCCCGCCACGCCGACGTCATGGCGTTTGTGGAGGGGCTCGCCGCGCGCGGCGACCCGCGCCTCTGGATCAGCTCCTTCGGGACGAGCCCCCAGGGGCGGGATCTCCCGCTCCTCGTGTTGTCCGCGCACGGCATCCGCACCCCCTCCGAGTCGCGCCGCTTCGGGCTCCCCGTCGTGCTCGTGATGAACGGCATCCACGCGGGCGAGGTCGAGGGCAAGGAGGCGAGCCTCATGCTCGCGCGCGACCTGCTCGACGGCCCGGACGCCGACCTGCTCGCGATGCTCACGCTGGTGATCGTCCCGCTCTTCAACCCCGACGGGAACGACGCGATCGACCCCGGCAACCGCAAGCTGCACCTGCCGAAGCTCACCGGCCAGCTCGGCCCCGACTCCGGCGTCGGCACCCGTGTCAACGCGGCGAAGATCAACCTGAACCGGGACTACATGCGCCAGGAGTCGGTCGAGATGCGGCTCCTCCAGGAGCGCGTCTGCCAGGTGTGGGAGCCCGACCTCACGATCGACAACCACGCCACCAACGGCTCCGTGCACCGCTTCTCGATGACCTACGACGTGCCGCACACCGTCGAGAGCGGCCGCGCCGAGCCCATCGCGTACATGCGCGAGCGGCTCCTGCCCGCGGTGACGGTGCTCCTGCGGGCCAACCACGGCATCGACGCCGGCTGGTACGGCAACTTCGTCGAGGACGAGCGCGTGCTCGACGCCCACGGCGACGCCGACCCCACCACCCCCGTGCGCGAGGGGTGGATGACCTACCCGCACCACCCGCGCTTCGGCAGCAACTACCGCGGCCTGACCGGCCGGATGGATCTCCTGCTCGAGTGCTACTCCTACATCTCCTTCGAGGAGCGCGTCCGCACCGCGTACTGCTTCATGCTCGAGACCTTCCGGCACGTCGCCGCGCACGCCGCCGACATGCTCGACGTGATCGCCCGGAGCCGCACCCCGCGTGATCGCATCGCCGTCCGCTACGGGCTCGAGGCCATGCCGGCGCCCGTCCGCGTCCTCACCCGCATGCCCCGCACGCTCGAGGGCGCGCCGACCGCGGTGACGCTGCCCTACTTCGCCCGCTTCGTGGGCACGACCGTCGTGGACCGCCCCGCCGCCTACCTCGTCCCGCCCCGGCTCGCCGCGCACCTGCGCCGGCACGGGCTCGCCGTGGAGGAGCCCGACCGGACGTACGAGATCGAGGTCCCCACGGTGGTCGGCTACGGCGTCGAGGGCGGGCGCGCCATCCTCGAGGCCGCGCAGTACGGCGACGTGAAGGTGTCCTGGGGCCCCGACCGCCGGCAGGCGCCCGCGGGGCACGCGCTCGTCCGGACCGATCAGCCGCTCGGGGCCATCGCCGTGTACCTGTGCGAGCCCGAGAGCGACGACAGCGCGCTCGAGAACGGCGTGCTCGACCCGGTGGACCCCGGGGCCGAGCTGCCCGTGTGGCGCGTCCGCCGGTAGCCGGGTCGCGGGGGGCTTCGGGGCAGCCGCTCCGCGCCGCGGCGACGTCGGCGCGCGGAGGGACGGCGGCGGCTCGGGTGCCCGTGCGTGCTACCCGCGGGCGATCCCGGGGTGTTCGGCGAGGCCGAACACGTGCACGGCCTCCTCGCGGCCGCGGACCGGGATCACGCCCAGGTCCCGGAGCGGCGGGAGCTCCGCGCCCGCGCGCACCGCCGCGTACCAGGCCGTCGCGGAGATGAGCAGCGGGACGCCGAGGTCCTTCGTGGTCTCCTCGAGGCGGGCCGCGAGGTTCACTGCGTCGCCGACCGCGGTGTACTGCATGCGGCCCGCGGCGCCCACGTTCCCGACGACCACCTGCCCCAGGTGCACGCCGATCCCCTGGGCCAGGGCCGGCAGGCCGAGCGCGGCGCGCGCGTGGTTGTGCTCTCCGAGCGCGCGATGCATGCCGACGGCGGCCCGGATGGCCCGGGCGGCGTCGTCCTCGCTCGCGCCCGACACGCCGAACACCACCATGATCGCGTCGCCCATGAACTTGTCGACCACGCCGCCCTCGGCGTGGATCGCCTCCATCATCGCCGCGAGGTAGGCGTTGAGCTCCCAGACGATGCGCTCGGGCGGGAGGTGCTCGGCGTAGCGGGTGAACCCGCGCAGGTCGCTGAACACGACCGCGACGGGCTGGCGGCGCCCGCCGGGCTGCAGGGCCCGGTTCGACACGAGGGCCTCGGCCGCGAAGGCCGGCGACACGTACACGCCGAGCACCTGGCGCGCCCGCTCCGACTCGAGCACGCGGGTCGCGCCCGCCCGGACGAGGTTGCGCGTGCGCAGGGCCACGGCGTCCGCGAGGATGGCAGCGCCGACGAAGGCCGCGCCCCAGAGGAGCCAGTCCTCCACGGTGTTCTCGACGGTGGCGGCGCGGGTGTGCGCGTCCACGGCGAGGAGCGTCAGGGCGGCCAGCACGTTGGTCAGCACCGACCAGCGCAGGACGCGCCGGGAGAGCCGCAGCCCCGCCGCCACGATCACGAGCAGGAGGAAGGGCAGGATCGCGAGGTGGAGCTGCCCGGGGTAGCCCGGCCGCGGCCAGAGCGCGCCGGCGAGCCCGGGGCCCAGCACCAGCAGCGTGTCGAGCGTCACGGAGACCCACGGCGCCCAGCGGCCCTGCCGCCCGCGGTCGAGGAGCCGCGTCGTCCACACGGTCGCCGCGGCGCCGAGCGCGAGCGTGCCGAGGGGGAGCAGGAGCCGCGCGGGCTCCCGCGCCCAGGGGTTCATCACCGCGCCGGCCACCTCCTGGCTGGCGGCGAGCGCGATGAGCACGAGCCGGATGCGCGCGATCGTCTGCTCGGCGCGCACGACCGCGCGCTCCAGGAGGCGCGAGAGCACCGCGTCGGCCGCGCCTTCGGCGACCACGGGCTCCGCGGGCGGGGGAGGGAGGAGGGCGAGCTGTGGCATCCGGGTGCCCGCGACGCGGGTGGTGCGCGTGGTCAGGCGTTGCGGCTGCGTAACCTGCCGGTCGCGACCGCGTGGACCCTCGTTGCGAGACCGCTCACCGCCACGCAGGGGGGGCGTTGCGGGGGGGCTCGGCCCCCCCGCCCCAAGAGCCAGGAGGCCCTAAGACGCGGAGGTGCGCCCCACGAGCCCGGCGTGCTCGTCCCAGAGGGCCTTCGGCATGCGGTCGCCGTAGGTCGCGAGGAAGGTGGCCTGCGACGCGGCCTCGTCGGCCCACTCGGCGGGGTCGACGCGGAGGAGCGCGGAGACGGTCTCCGCGGAGAGGTCGAGGCCTTCGAGGTCGAGCGAGGCGGGCACGTCGCCGATGGCGGTGGGGACGGCCTCGCCGCGGCCCTCGCAGCGCTCGAGGATCCAGTCGAGCACGCGGAGGTTGTCGCCGTAGCCCGGCCAGAGGAAGCGGCCGTCGGCGCCGGTGCGGAACCAGTTGACGCCGAAGATGCGCGGCGGGCGCGGGACCGTGGCGCCCATCCGCAGCCAGTGGCCGAAGTAGTCGGCCATGTTGTACCCGCAGAAGGGGAGCATGGCCATCGGGTCGCGGCGGAGCACGCCGACCGCGCCGGTCGCGGCGGCGGTGGTCTCGCTGGCGAGCGTGGCGCCCAGGAAGGTGCCGTGCTGCCAGTCGCGGGCCTCGTACACGAGCGGGACGACGGTGGGCCGCCGGGCGCCGAAGAGGATGGCGCTGATCGGCACACCGGCGGGGTCCTCCCACTCCGGCGCGATGGACGGGCACTGGCTCGCCGGCGCGGTGAAGCGGCTGTTCGGGTGGGCGGCCTTCTCGCCCGACTTCGCGTCCCAGGGGCGGCCGCGCCAGTCGAGCATGCCGTCCACCGGCTCCTCGTGGTGGCCCTCCCACCACACGGTGCCGTCGGGCTTGAGCGCGACGTTCGTGAAGATGGAGTTGGCGGAGGCCGTCGCGATCGCGTTGCGGTTCGTCTTGTGGGACGTGCCCGGCGCCACGCCGAAGAAGCCCGCCTCGGGGTTGATCGCCCAGAGCCGACCGTCGGGCCCGGGGCGGAGCCAGGCGATGTCGTCGCCGACCGTCCACACCTTCCAGCCCTTCTCGGCGAGCGCCTTCGGGGGGATGAGCATGGCGAGGTTCGTCTTGCCGCACGCGCTGGGGAAGGCGCCGCACACGTAGTGCTTCTCCCCGCGGGGGTTCTGGATGCCGAGGATGAGCATGTGCTCGGCCATCCAGCCCTGCTCGCGCCCGAGCGCGCTGGCGATGCGCAGCGCGAGGCACTTCTTGCCGAGCAGCGCGTTGCCGCCGTAGCCCGA
>CAYWGD010000020.1:0-80443 GCA_964457335.1 uncultured Enterobacteriaceae bacterium
AACATGGGGGCGATCTCGGGCGATCCTGCGGGCATGTGTGTCGCCACCGCGGACCGCCGCCTGGAGATGGACGGCCTGGTGCTTGAGTCCGTGCGCCTGAAGGGCTACCACCCGGAGGGAGCGGCGGTCCCCGCGGCCAGCGGCGTCCGGATGACGAGGACGGTCTCGACCTGTGCGGGTGAATCCGCGTGGGTCACCGCCTCCGGTGCGACCGCCGGGAGCTCGTTCAACTGGAGTACGCTCGCGCAGGAGGACGACGGGACTGCCGGAACCCTCACGGACTGCGCCGACCCCGCCTGCCCCGGCACGACCGGCTGCTCGGGGGAGTACAGCATCCTGCTCGTGCCGGGCGAGTCCATCGAGAGCTGCGACGAATTCCAGTACGTGTTCGCCCGGTTCCGCGGCGGTGAGGTCACAACCACCGCCTACCGCCCGGATGCCGACTGCCTGCCCGGCGAGGGGCGCGCCCAGCTGGTGCCCATCCGCATCGGGGACGAGGATGAGGACGGGAGCTACCACGTCACCTATCGCCCCGCGCTCCTGACGGGCACCGGCGCTCTGACGAGCCGAGCGGTGATCACCGCCACCACCGTCGTGTCCGCGCCGACCTCCGGGCTGAAGGCGGTCCGTCCGGGGAACACCTTCCGCTTCACGAGCACCGACACGCTCGACCTCCCGTTGACAGAGTACGTGGCGCTGTCCGGCACCCAGTCGCACGCCGGCGGCCTTGGTGGCAGCGCGGTGTTCATCGCGGAGGAGGTGGACGAGAGCGCCCTGTGGAGCCCACAGGTCGATCTGACGTGGACGTGCGGCACCGGCGATGAGGCCGCGCCCGCGTCCCAGGGGTACAAGCTCGCGCTCGAGACGATCGGCTGCGGGCTACTGCAAGCGCTCACCCTCCGGCCCCGCCTGGACACGAGCCCCAAGCGGATCGAGTGGGAGTTCTACGGGCAGCCCGACCAGCCCTACATCACGCCGGTGCAGACGGTGCTGGACGGGCACGCCTTCGCGTTCGACCTCGGCCGATTGAGCATCGACGCCACGCTGCTCGCCGCAACCCCGCAGGCGGCCACCCTGCGGATCGATGGGATGACCTGGGATGGCGTCACCATCTGCACTCCGGGCACCTACACCCTCCCGCTCGAGTGATCCTTCTCCTCGGCCTCGCCTGCGCGGACGCCCCCTCGCTCCAGGCCGGCGGGGCGAACGCGTGCCTCACCCGGGCCGGGCGGACCGACTGCCACCTCGTCCATCCCCTGGGGTCGGCGGGCTTCGAGGCCGCGCCGCACGCCGACTACGTGGATGTGAGCGTCGGCGGCGACCTGGGCTGTGGCGTCCGCCCGGACGCCTCACTCGAGTGCTGGGGCCGGGACGACGCGGGTGGCACCACCCCGCCGGCCGGCGCGTACACGGCCGTGAGCGTCGGGGAGGAGCACGCCTGCGCGCTCGATGCCGACGGGACCGTCGCGTGCTGGGGCGCGGACTACCGCGGCGAGACCACCCCCCCGGACGGCACATTCACCCGCGTCGTGGCCGCGAGCCTCTACACGTGCGGCGTCCGGACGGACGGCACGCTCGTCTGCTGGGGGCGCGACGACGAGGAGGACTTCGTGCCGCCGCCCTCGGGTGTCACGGTCACGCCCGGGCGCGACGCCTCGGTCAGCACCTGCGGCCTGGACGGCAACGGTTCGATCGTGTGCTGGGGCATCGACGCGGGGGGCGAGCAGGCCGCCCCCTCCGGCTCGGGTTGGCGGGAGGTGGTGGTCGGCCTCCACCACGCCTGCGCGCTCGACGCGGACGGGGCCGTCGCCTGTTGGGGCACCGACGACCACGGCCAGCTCGACGCGCCGGCGGGCGCTTTCGCCTCCGTCTCGGCGGGCGACTGGTTCACCTGCGGCCTGCGCGAGGACGGCGAGGTCACGTGCTGGGGCTGCGGGCCCGACGGGTGCGAGCAGCCGTGGTGAGGCGGCACCCGCGTCGAGCGCTTGAACCCCGCGAGGGGTCGTACCACCTGCATTTTAGCCAAGTCTTCGAGAATGGCGCCCCCGGCGCGACTTGAACGCGCGACCCCAGGTTTAGGAAACCTGTGCTCTATCCAGCTGAGCTACGGGAGCCTTCGGGAAAGCGTAGTGCCTCGGCGGCGCCGGGGCAATCGCGGGTCAGTAGCCCTGGCTGATGCTGACGGACACCGTGGTCTGGCCCGTCTGGTCCGTGCAGGCGATCGTCAGCTGCTTGTCGGCGTTCTTCAGGATGATCGACGTGGTCCCGACGATGGCCGCCTCGGTGGTGACCGACCAGCCCGCGCTCGTGGCCCAGGCCTTCAGGGGCGCGCAGGCCTCCTTGGGGTCGCCGCTGCCCTGCATGACCACGGCCTCGGTGGTGCCCATGGTGGCGCAGCTCATGACCTTGAGCCCGCTGGGGACGGTCATGCCGTCGGTCTTGAAGCGGCCGCAGAGGCCCTCCTGGCTGCCCGACGCCGCGACCGGCGCCTTGGCCGTGCTCGCGCCGTCGTCCGCGGCGGGCGCGTCGGCCGGGGCCTCGACCACCTCGTCGTACTCGGCGCTCGTGGAGCCGCCGTTCATCTCGCGCTGGAGGTCCTCGATCAGCTCCTCGATGTCGCCGCCGCAGCAGCAGCACGAGCCGGCAGCCACGATCATCCCCGCGACCGGAATCATGATCTTCATCGTCGATCTCCACGGCCTCGTCGAGGTTGCCGCCGGGATGGCGAGCGCGTCCGCGCGAGCGGCGCCATGCTATACCACCGCGCGCGGGGCTGCCATGCGTCTGTCCATCCTGCTCTTCGCCGGCTGCACCGGCGCGCCTGCCGACGCTCCGACGGACGCCGAGCCCGCCGACGCCTCCTCGGTCGTGCCGTACACGGGCACCCGGGCGCCGCTCGACGAGACGACGATCGCGGGCCGCGCGTGGCGACGCGGCGTCATCCACCTGCACTCGCACTACTCCCACGACGCCTGCGACGGCGAGCCGATGCCCGGCGGCGTGCCCGACGAGGAGTGCCTCGCGCACCTCCGCGCCGCCCTCTGCGACAACGCGCTCGACTTCGCGATGATCACCGACCACCCGGCCCACGCCGCCGAGCAGGAGTGGGAGGACCTCCTGCTCTCCCGCGACGGCGACGAGGTCGTGGACGGCATCGCGAACCGCGTCGCCTGCCCCGACGGGCGCGGCGTGCTCACGATGCCCGGCATCGAGGACGAGCTCATGCCCGTGGGGCTCGACCGGCCCGTCGCCGACACCGCGGAGGAGCGCGACCGGCTGTACAACGGCACCGACGCCGAGACGCTCGCCGCCGAGATCGCCGCGGGGGCGACGGTGCTCCAGGCGCACACCGAGGGCCAGGAGCTGACGACGCTCTACGAGCGGCAGGCGAACGGGCTCTCGGGCGTCGAGATCTTCAACCTCCACGCGATGGTCGATCCCGACATCCGCGAGGAGCACCTGGACCTCGACTCCTTCGGCTACATCGACACGATCGGGCCCTTCCTCTCCGGGGAGACCGACGCCGAGCCCGACCTCGCGTTCCTCGGCTTCTTCCAGGAACAGGGCGTGTCGCTGGAGCGCTGGGACGCGCTCAACCGCGTGGCGCCGACCGTCGGCACCGCGGGGACCGACGCCCACGAGAACGCGCTCCCGAACGTGCTCTCCGACGGCGAGCGCGTGGACTCCTACCGCCGGATGATGGCCTGGTTCAGCAACATCGTGCTGACCGAGGGCGACGGCCCGCAGGACGTGCAGGCGGCGATCGCGGCGGGGCGGCTCTTCGTCGCCTTCGAGATCCTCGGCACGCCGACGGGCTTCCACGTCGGCTACGGCGCGCTGGAGATGGGCGGGACGGCGGACGTGGGCGGAACGCTCGAGGTCACCTGCCCGACGCTCGCGGCCACGAGCCCGCAGGACGGCGACGAGCCGGAGATCACCGCGACGGTGTACCGCGACGGCGTCGCGTGGCAGACGGGCTGCGGCAGCTTCGCCGTCACGGAGCCGGGCGTGTACCGGGTGCGCGTGGACATCGTCCCCCACCACCTCGCCGGCTTCCTGGACGACCAGACTGCGCTGATCCGGAGCTACCCCTGGCTCTACTCCAACGCGATCCGGGTCGGGCTGTAGGCCCACGGCGCGCGGATCGCGCGACCGGGAGAGGCCGGCGGCTCCGTTGACGTCGAGTCGCCCGGGTGCTACCGTTCGCGCTGCTCGGGAGTCCGAAATGCGCGTGACCGCGCTCATCCTCGTGGCGCTGGCGCCGTTGTCGCTCTCGGGCTGCTCGGGCTGCGGCAACGCCGAAGTCACCGATCCGACGGACAAGGTCGGCACCGACCCGGAGCCGGCCGACCCCCACGACGTCGGCTCCTGGCTCTCCATGCGCGCCATGCCGGACGGGCGGCCCGCCGTTGCGTACTACGACCGCACCTCCGACGCGCTCGGCTTCGCCATCGGCACGGTGAAGGACGGCGGGGTCACGTGGGCGACCGAGGAGGTCGACTCCTACCCCGACGACAACGGCCTGAACCCCGGCGATGCCGGCAAGTACGCCTCGATGGCGATCGCGGCCGACGGCACCGTGTGGATCGCCTACCAGGACACGAGCAACGGCCCGCTCAAGTACGCGAAGCGCGACACGGGCGGCACGTGGACGGTCGGCAACGCCGACGCGGGCGGCGGCCCCGGCTCGGACGCCGGCTACTGGGCCTCGATCGCGCTCGACGCCTCCGGGAACCCGGTCGTGGCGCACCACGACGCCAACAAGGGCACCCTGCGCGTCGCGCGCTGGAACGGCAGCGCCTTCAGCGGCGAGGTCGTGTACGAGGGCACCGACTACGTGCCCTCCGACACCGCCGAGGAGTCGGCCTCCGCGAGCGCCGGCGAGTACGCGAAGCTCGTGATCGCCGACGGCGTCGAGTACATCGCGTTCTACGACCGCGCCTGGGGCGCGCTCCGCCTCGCGAGCGGCACCGCCGGCAGCTACGCGGTCGAGGTCGTGGACGACTCCGCGAACGTCGGCCAGTGGCCCGACGTGCTCGTGGACGGCGCGACCGTGACCATCGCGTACCACGACGTGACCAACCAGGACCTCAAGCTCGCCACCGGGCGCGCGGGCGGCCCCTGGACGATCGAGACGGTCGACACCGGTGACCACGTGGGCGCCGACACGGTCGTCTACTCGAACGGCTCCGACCCCGCGATCCTCTACTTCGACGGCGCCAACAACGACATGAAGCTGGCCCGCAAGAGCGGGGGCAGCTGGGCGCTCGAGACGGTGGGCGGCTCGGGGGTGGCGATCGGCTACCACAACGAGTCCATCGAGGTCGGCGGCGTCCGCTACGTCGCCTGCTACGACTACACGAACCGCGGCATCTGGTTCTCCGCGCTGCCGTAGGAGCGCCCCCTGCTCTCCACCCTCCTCCTCGCCGCGCTGGGTTCGGCCTGGGCGGGCACCGTCCGGGTGGACGTGCTCGACGTGGGCCAGGGGGACTCGATCCTCATCCGGACGCCCGCCAACAAGACGATCCTCATCGACGCGGGCGACGGCGACGTGAACGTGCCGAAGCTCCTCGAGGGGCTCGGCGTCACGGGCCTGGACCTCGTCATCGGCACGCACCCCCACGCCGACCACATCGGCGGCATGGACGACGTGCTCGACGCGCTCCCGGTCAAGAACTACCTCGACAACGGCCTGCCCCACACCACCAAGACCTACGACGGGGTGATGGAGCGGATCGAGGCGAAGGAGATCACGTACAAGTCCGGCCTGCTCGGGATGAAGTTCAACCTCGACGACGGCGCGGTGCTCGAGGTGCTGTTCCCGGACGGGGTGAAGCTCAAGGACACGCGGTCGGACCTGAACTCCAACTCGGTGGTCACGCGGCTCACGCACGGCGACAGCTGTTTTCTGTTCACGGGGGACGCCGAGGAGCCGACCGAGCGCGCGCTCGTCAACGACGGGCTCGGGCAATGCGACGTGCTGAAGGTCGCCCACCACGGCAGCAACCACTCGAGCACGCGCCCCTTCCTCGAGGCCGTGAAGCCGTCGATTGCGGTGATCAGCGTCGGCACCGGCAACCGCTACGGCCACCCGGGCGACGACACGCTCGGCCGGCTGCAGGCCACCGGCGCGACCATCTACCGCACGGACCTGATGGGGCAGGTCACGCTGCTCTCCGACAAGGAGCACATCACCGTCGAGACGGGGCAGGCGCGGCCGACCCCGGGCACGGTGGTGACCCGGCCGACGCCGGTGCTGCCGCCGGTCGCGAAGAGCGACCGGACCGCCGCGGCCTCGGCGGACCCGGCCCTGCCCGACCACGACCTCGACCCCGCGTCGGTGGACAACATGCCCGAGCTGGCGTGCCCCTTCCCGACGAGCTCCACGAGCGAGGTCTTCCACGAGGCGGGCTGCGGGAACGCCGCGCGGATCAGCCCGAACAACCTGGGCTGCTACCAGACGCGGGAGCAGGCCGTCGCCGCCGGGAAGCGCCCGGCGGGCTGCTGCAAGCCGTAAGGGAGGCGGGATGATCGTCGTCGACCGGATCGAGGGGGACGTGGCGGTGCTGGAGATCGGCGGGCGGACCGTCGACGTGCCGCTCGCCGAGCTCCCCGCCGGCGTGAAGGAGGGCGACCGCCTGAGCTTCCGCGTCGAGGCGCCCGACACGTCGGCCGCGGAGGACCGCCTCGCGCGCCTCCGCGCGAAGACGAAGCAGGGCCCCGGCGACTTCGACCTCTGAGGAGGACCCCATGCGCACGCTTCTCGCCACGCTCCTCCTCGGCCTCGGGCTCGCCTGGGCCGGCCCCGCGCTCGCCGGGGTCGACATCAACACCGCGGATGCGTCCGAGCTCGAGACGCTGCCGGGCATCGGCCCGTCCAAGGCCGCCGCGATCGTGCAGTACCGGACCGAGCACGGCCCGTTCAAGAGCGTCGACGACCTCGACGCCGTGCCGGGGATCGGCCCCTCGACGCTCGCGAGCCTGCGCGACCAGGTGACCGTCGGGAAGGGCGGCGCCGCGCCCAAGGGCGAGGCGAAGGCCGACGCGCCCGCCGGGGCCGCGAAGGAGCCCGCGAAGGCGGCGAGCGCTCCGTCGCCGGGCGGCTGCGCGATCAACATCAACACGGCCGACGCCACCGCGCTCCAGGACCTCCCGGGCATCGGCGCGTCGAAGGCCGACGCGATCATCCAGCACCGCACCGACTACGGGCCCTTCGCGAGCTGCGACGCGCTGGACGACGTGTCCGGCATCGGGCCCGCCACGGTCGCGGGGCTGAAGGACTGCTGCACGGTGAAGTAGCGGAGCCCGAGGTCGGGAAGTACGCTCTGGGGATGCTGCTCTTCCTCGCCTTCGCCTGCGCCCCCGAGACCGACAAGCCGGCGGACGCCGACGACACCGCCGCCGGCGACACCGCCGCGGACACCGGCGACACCGTCGACACCGGCCCCTCCTGCGTCGAGGAGCCCGCGCCCCCCGAGACGAAGGACACCGGGGCCGCGCCGCGCGCGGCCGCGACGCTGACCGGCTCGATCACCTGGACGCTCTCCTTCGACGAGGCCGCGGAGGCCGCCGGCTACGTCGACTGCACCTACACCCGCGAGTACGCGCAGACCGAGGTGGGCGACCAGGGCTACCTCTGCCCCGCGTGCTCCACCCTCACGACGGGCCTCGGGGTGATGACGGAGGGCTACGAGGACTGCTTCCTCCAGATCTCCACGGCCGAGGCCGAGCGGGTCGAGCACCTGGGGCTCGGCGAGGTCGACGGCGGCGTGCATTTGTTCCGCTCCGGCTCCGAGAACGTCGCGCTCGGCGACATGGGGCCCGTGACCGGGGACGCCCCGCTCGCCGTGGGCTGGGAGGACGAGAGCGAGCTCGAGGAGGGCGGCGTCATGCTGCTCGCCGCCGTGGGTGAGCTCACGCTCGGCGTGGACGAGGCGACGCTCCTCGAGGACGTGAACGGCGCGCGCACCGAGCCCTACACGTGCGGCTGGCCCCAGAACAACCCGGGCGGGCCCAACCCGACCTGGGAGGTCACCGACGGGGAGCTCTTCCCGAACGTGCGCCTCGAGGACCAGTGCGGCGAGCCCGTCGACCTCTGGGACTTCCGTGGGTTCTACCTCGTCATCGACAGCTCCGCCCCCAACTGCGGGCCCTGCCAGGCGATGGCGGAGGGCGCCGAGGCGTTCAAGGCCCGGATGGAGGCGGCGTGCGTCCCGGTGGAGCTGATCACGCTGCTCAACGAGTCGCTCTCGGCCATCAACCAGCCCGCCTCCGCCGAGGTGCAGGCCGCCTGGGTCGAAGAGTTCGGGCTCACCTCCCCCGTCCTCGCCGACCGCGGCGCCGCGTACGCGCTCTTCCCGGCGTACCTCGGCATCGAGTCGGGGATGAGCTACCCGGCGGTCATCCTCGTGGATCCGGACGGCCGCGTGTTCCACGGCGCCACCGGCTTCGGCGACTGGGCCGAGTTCGAGGACATCCTCCTCGCGGACTGGGAAGCGCGCGGGGAGTAGCTACCGGCGGCGCCGCGCTGCGGCGAGGGCGGCGAGCGCGAGGCCGAGGCCCAGGCCCGCCGGCGCGCCCGTGGACGTGCACCCGCACTCCGGGGAGATGTCGACCGGCCCGCTGCCGAGGTCCTCGGGGTCGCCGCCGCCCGCGCAGGGCAGGTCGGCGCCGTCGCAGTCGTTGTCGATGCCGTCGCCGCAGGTCTCCTCGTTGCCCGCCGCCACCGCGGGGGTCGAGTCGTCGCAGTCGGGCCCGCCCGCCTCGACGGCGGCCTCTCCGTCGTGGTCGATGTCGTTCATGTCGACGCCGTCGCAGTCCTGGTCGACGCCGTCGTAGGGGATCTCGTCGGTGGCGCGCCCGAGGGAGGGATCGGTGTCGTCGCAGTCGTCGCCGCCCCACTCGCTCGCCGCCCACCCGTCGCCGTCGGCATCCGCGTCGAGCGTGCCGATCTGCATCCAGTAGAAGTAGGCCTCGGTCTCCGGCTGGCGGAAGGACTGGGGCACGTTCTCTTCGACGCGGAAGCTGCCGAGCACGCCGCCGAACCACGGGGAGTCGGTGCGCCCGTCGTCGTAGTAGTAGTTCCAGCCGTCGCCGACCCAGGCGCCCATCGCGTAGGTCTCGCCGGGCTCGAGCAGCCACGTGAGGCCGCTCGCCGTGGCCCACCCGATCTGCCCGGGCTCGGGCTCGGTCGTGGCGGCCTCCCCGACGAGCTCGTAGATGCCGTCCCGGCGGACGTAGAGGGCCGCGATCACCTCGGTGTTCGCGCTGCGGGAGCTGACCGCGAAGCCGAGCTCCTGCACGACGGCGGCCTCCTCGACCTCGAAGGCCACGAGCTTCATCATGTCGGCTTCGTCGTTGGAGGAGTCGTTCCCTCCCACGGTGTCGGAGAACGCGAGGGCGGCGGCCGGGAGGAGCATCAGCATGCCACGTAGGGTGCTCGACCCCGCGCCGAACCGCAACCACTACTGACACGGCCAGGCACCGGCTCGGCGGCACACGCGCGACGTTCGTGATCCCTCTTGCCGCCCGCGGAGCCCGTGACAATTCTGTGATGGTTCCCCGGGGACCGGCCGGGAATCGAGCTGGAGATGTCGCAGATCGGTCAGGAAGAACTTCCGCTCTCACGTCGCTGCGCCGAGGCGGCCGTCCTCGCGGCCCTCCTCACGGGGGCCTACATGGGGGCGGGTGCCAGCCGCGTGCCCGCAGCCCACCCGATGAAGCACGTCGTCGACGGGCTCGTGCCGTTCGTGCCGGAGACGGTCTGGCTCTACCTCCCCGGGTACTGGGCCTGCTTCCTGGTGACGATCTGGGCCGTGCGCGACGCGCGGCAGTTCCGCGCCGGGCTGACCGGCCTCGCCACGCTCACCGTGCTGGCGGTGCCGTTCTTCCTCGAGTGGCCCGTGGCCGCGCCGCGCCCGCCCGTGCCGCTGGACCCGACCTGGAGCGCCGCGCTCGTGCGCTGGCTCTACACCACCGACCCCGCCGGGAACACCTTCCCCTCGCTGCACGTCGCGAACGCGACCTTCTGCGCGGTCCTCACCACGGCGTCGAGCCGCCGGTGGGGGGCCGCAGTGTGGGCGCTCGCGCTGGGTGTGGCCGTCAGCGTGCTCACGCTCAAGCAGCATTGGCTGGTGGACGTGCCCGCCGGGTGGGCGCTGGCGACCGTGGGCGCCGCGGCCTGGCGCGCGCAGCTCGCGGCCCCGGCGCTCCTGCAGGCGCTCCCCGCCCGTTCGCGCGGCCGCGCCGCGCAGGACGAGCGGGACTCGCGGCGGGTCGGGCGCTGACGCAGGTCAGCGGACGGCTTCAGCGCACCCCGAGCGCGGTCTCCGGCCCCTCGGGCACGGCGGAGTGCGCGCGAGCCTCGAGCCAGGGCGGCGCGTCGAAGGCGCCGAGGCGCAGCGGCGACGCGCCGATCCCCGCGGGCGTGCCCGGCGGCCGCCCGAGGGCGAGGAAGCAGCTCCGGCGCGGGGCCGCCGCCTTCGCGACGCGCGACGGGGACGGCTCCGCGGGCTTGGGGCGCAGAAACGGGATGGCGATCTCCAGCCCGAGGTGATCGCTCACGCCCAGCCAGCCACGGGTGATCTCGACGGGGCGCACGCGCGTGCCCGGGTGGCGCGCCAGGAACGCCTCGTTGACGCCCACGCGGTCGTAGGGCGCCCCCACGTCCCACGCGCGATCGGCGCGGCGGCGGTCGATGTCCCCGGCGAAGGTCCCGACGGTCCCCGTGGGGGGCTTCGCGGGCGGCGCGGGGGACGCCGCGGGCACGGCGTCCTGGCCCGCGCCCCGCGGCCACGGGTCCCGGACCTCGCGGGGCTCGCCGCCGCGCGCCCAGGGCCACGCGAGGTCGATGCCGGTGCGCTCGCGGAAGGTGGCCACCGTCTCGGTGTCCCGCTCCCGGGCCCGCGCGATGCGCGGCTCGACCTCCGCGTGTCGGGGCTCGAAGCCCGCGAGGAGGTTGAGGTCCCCGGTCAGCAACGTGGCGTGCTCCGGCCGCCCCAGGTCGTCCGCGAGGTCCGCGAACTGCCCGGCGCGCCCCTCCCCTTCGCGACCCGCGCCCTTCTCCGGGTTGGCCCAGTAGCTGGCCTGGGTGTGGCTCCACACGAGGTGGGTGTCCTCGATCTCGACGCCGGCCCAGCCCTTCTCGAAGTTGAAGAGCCGGCCGAGGAAGCCCTCGGCGAGGGAGGTCGGCTTCGCGCGGTAGGGCCGCCCCGCGAAGGTCCCGACCTTCCGCTCCACGCCCTCCGCGCGCTGCCGCACGCCGAGCGCGAGCCCGGCCGGCGGGCGCCCCGCCGCGATGGGAGCCCAGCGGTAGGCGTGGTCCCCGTCGGCGACCTGGGTGTAGAAGCACCACTCCGGCTGCCAGGCGTCCAGCGTGCCCGTGAGGCGCGCCTCGGAGAGCAAGAGCAGGTCCACGTTGGCGCCCTCGTCGCGGAGCCAGTCCGCGAACAGCGCGTTCCGCTCCCGGCGCTTCTCGCCCGTGATGATGAACTTGAGGTTCTGGGCAAGGGCCGTGACCTCGCCGTCCGGGTCACGAAGCGCGGGCTCGCGCGGGCAATCCGCGGCGAAGGCGAGGCCGAGCGCGAGCGAGACCGTGATCATCCTCCCCCATGATAGCGACGGGATGCCCGCCTGGGGGGCCCTCACGCGATTCTGACGCGGGCGGGTAACCTCCTCGCGTCCGTGCCCTCAAGCGCCGGGTGGACGGTGGCAGGCGCGAGCGCGACGGCGTATCGAGGGTCGATGCGCCGGCTGCTTCCTCCCCTTCTCGTGCTCGCGACCGGCTGCCCGACGGAGGTGGATCCCCCGCCGCCCGAGGAGACCGGGGAGCCGCGGGACACCGCCCCCTCGGAGAACGACGAGGAGGTCTGCGACGCCGCGGCCCGGCGCGTCGAGGAGTGCGGGCTGACCCCCGCGGAGACGCCCTACTCGACGTACCTCGCGGACGAGTGCGCCTGGGCCTGCGAGGCTGCCTGCATCGCGCGCGCGGCCTGCCAGGAGCTCGATGCCGCCAACGTCGTGTACTACGACGAGGAAGGCTGCATGATCTACGAGGGGACGACCGGGCGCTGCGTCACCAACTGCGAGACGTGCATCACCCCGCTGGTGGTCTCCTTCGACGGCGGGGTGGTCCCGCTCGAGGGCCGCGGCGGCCGCTTCGACTTCGGGGACGGGCCGGTCGCCACCGCGTGGCCCGGCGCTTCGGTCGCCTGGCTCACGCTCGACCGCGACGCGAACGGCCGCATCGACGACGGCACCGAACTCTTCGGCAGCGCCACCCCCCTGCGGAGCGGCGCGCGCGCCACCAACGGGTTCGCGCCCCTCGCGGAGCTCGACACGAACCGGGACGGGCGGATCAGCGCGCTCGACCCCGCCTGGGCGGCCCTGCGGCTCTGGTACGACCTGGACGGCGACCACGCCTCGTCGCCCGACGAGCTCTTCACCGCCGACGCGCAGGGCCTCGTGAGCCTGGACCTCGCGTACACGGTCGCGCCCCGCTGCGACGCGCTCGGGAACTGCGAGCGGGAGCGCGCCCGCGTGCTGCACCGCGACGCGCCCGACGGCCCGGTCCGCGAGGGCGCCGTCATCGACCTCCACCTGCGTACGGTGCCGGACGTGCTGGGCGCGAGCGACTGACTCCACCCCCACGTCGGGGGGGCGTTGCGGGGGGGCGAAGCCCCCCTGCCCCAAGAAGAAGAGGATCCACCGCACGCCGATGCGGGCGCGAGGCGGACCCCCCTCTCGGACCGGCGCTTAGATCCGCTCGAACACGGCCGCGGCGCCCATGCCGCCGCCGATGCACATGCTCACCACGCCGTACCGGGCGTTCCGGCGCGGCATCTCGTGGAGCAGCGAGGCCGTCAGCTTCGCCCCGGAGCACCCGAGCGGGTGGCCGAGCGCGATGGCGCCGCCGTTCACGTTCACCTTCGCGGGGTCGAGGCCGAGCTCCTTGAGGATCGCGAGGCTCTGGGCCGCGAACGCCTCGTTGAGCTCGATGAGGTCGACCTGGTCGAGGGTGATGCCCGCCTTCGCGAGGGCCTTCGGGATGGCGACGATGGGCCCGATGCCCATGATCTCCGGGGGGACGCCGCCCACCTGGAAGGACCGCAACACGCCGAGGATCGGCAGCCCGAGCTGCTCGGCGACCTCGCGGGCCATGATGACCGTCGCGGCCGCGCCGTCGCTCGTCTGGGACGAGTTGCCGGCCGTGACCGTGCCGCCCTGCTTGAACGCCGGCTTGAGCTTCGAGAGGCCCTCGAAGCTCGTGTCGGCGCGCGGCCCCTCGTCGGTGGTGAACGTGAGGTCGCGCCAGGCGCCCTCGACGTTCACGCGCGTGGAGATCGGCACGATCTCGTCCGCGAACTTCCCGCCCTTGATGGCCGCGAGCGCCTTCTGGTGCGAGGCGAGCGCGAACTGGTCCTGCTGCTCGCGGGTGATGTTGTAGCGCTCCGCCACGAGCTCGGCGGTGATGCCCATCGGGGTGTAGGCCTCGGGGCGCGTGGCCATGAGCCCCGGGTGCGGCGACGGCTTCTGCCCGCCCATCGGGATGATGCTCATGCTCTCGACGCCGCCCGTGACCGCCACGTCCTGCCAGCCCGCCGTGATGGACGCGGCGGCCTGCGCCAGGGACTGGAGCCCCGAGCTGCAGAAGCGGTTGATGGTCATGGACGGGATGCTGTCGGGCAGGCCCGCCAGGAAGGTGGCGATGCGGCCGATGTTCATGCCCTGCTCGGCCTCGGGCATCGCCGTGCCGACGACGATGTCGTCGATGCGGGCGGGATCGAGCGCGGGCACCTTCGCCAGCGCGCCCTTCAGGACCTGGCCGAGCAGCTCGTCCGGGCGCGTGTCCTTGAGCGCCCCCCGGGGGGCCTTGCCGACCGCGGAACGGACCGCGGAGACGACGACGACTTCACGCATGGGAATCTCCTTTGAATCCGCTTAGTTCCGGAGGGGCTTGCCCTTCTCGAGCATGTGCTGGATGCGGGCCACCGTCTCGGCGTTGCCGCACAGCGAGAGGAAGGCCTCGCGCTCCAGGTCGAGGATGTCCTGCTCGGTGCGCACCGCGCCGAACGGGATGTCGCCGCCGGTCATGACGTAGGCGAGCTTCTTGCCGACGACCGTGTCGTAGTTGGTGACGAACCCGCCCATCTTCATCTGGTAGAGGAAGAGCTCGATGGCCGCGCGGCCGGACGAGCCGGGGAGCTTGAACGTGCGCTTGCGGGGCGCCTTGTAGCCCGCCTGGACGAGGCCGAGCGCGAGGTTCTTCGCGTCGCCGATCAGCCGGTCGGGGTCGAGCGTGAGGCGGTCGGTCGCGCGGAGGAAGCCGGCGTCGCGGGCCTCCTCGCCGCTCGTGGCCACCTTGGCCATGGCGATGTGCTCGAACGCCTTCTGGACGAAGGGGTTCGGGTCGTACGCGACGCCCGCGGGGATGTCGCCGAGGTAGCGGGCGAGCAGCTCCTTGCAGCCGCCGCCGCCGGGGATCAGGCCCACACCCACCTCGACGAGGCCGGCGTAGAGCTCGCCGGCCGCCTGGGTGGCCGCGGAGTGCATCGTCACCTCGACGCCGCCGCCGAGGGTGAGGCCCCAGGGCGCGGTGACGACGGGCTTGTCGCTGTACTTGGCGCGCTGGAGCGTGTCCTGCATGAAGCGCACGGCCGTCTCGATGCCGGCCCAGTCCTGCTGCATCGCGTTCATCAGGATCATCAGGATGTTGGCGCCGGCGCAGAACGCCGTGCCCCCCTGGTTCCCGACCACGAGCGCGTCGTACTTGCCGGCGTCGAGCAAATCGAGCGCCTTCGCGTACGTGGGGAGGATGAGGTCGTCGAGCGCGTTCATCTTCGAGTGGAACTCGAGGCAGAGCACGCCGTCGCCGAGGTCGAGGAGCGACGCGGACACGTTCCGCTCGATCTCGCCGCCACGCGCGCGCACGTCGTCGAGGAGGAGCTGGCCGGGCGACTGCGGGACGCGCTTCACGCCGCCGGTGAAGAAGGTCCGCTCCCCGTCGACGCGCTGGTAGAAGGACGTGCGCCCGCTGGCGAGCATGTCCTTCACCCACTTCGGCACCACGCGGCCCTCGGCCTCCATGCGGGCGACGGACTCGGGCACGCCGATGGCGTCCCAGCTCTCGAAGGGGCCCATCTCCCAGGCGAAGCCCCAGCGCATCGCACGGTCGACGTTCACCACGTCGTCGGCGATCTCGCCCACGCGGTTGGCCGCGTAGAGCAGCGTGTCGGCGGTGACGTCCCACACGAACTTCGCGGCGGCGTCGGTGCCCTTGAGGATGATCTTCAGCGACTCGGCCGGCGTCTCCGCCTTGCGGGCGGCGCCGAGGCTGTCGTAGCGGACCTTGGCCTGCGAGCGGTACTCGCGGGTGGCGAAGTCGAAGGCCAGGATCTCGGAGGAGCCGTCCTCCTTGCGGACCTTCTTGTAGAAGCCGGCGCCGGACTTCTCGCCGAGGGCGCCGCGATCGATGAGCGCCGCGAGGAAGTCGGGCACCACGAAGGTGTCGCGCTGCTCGTCCTTGGGGCAGCCGGCGTGGATGCCCTCGATGACGTGCTTGAGCGTGTCGAGGCCGACGAGATCCGCGGTGCGGAACACGGCGGACGCGGGGCGGCCGGTCGGCTTGCCCCAGATCATGTCGACCTGCTCGACGGTGAAGCCGCCCGCGACCATGTGGCGGAAGATCGAGCAGATGCCGTAGGTGCCGATGCGGTTCGCGATGAACGCCGGCGTGTCCTTGCCGTAGACGATGCCCTTGCCGAGCACGCGCTCGCCGAACTCGTGCCAGGCCGTCACGACCTCGGGCTTCGTGTCGGGGCCCGACACGAGCTCGAGCAGCCGCATGTAGCGGACCGGGTTGAAGAAGTGGGTGACGAGGAAGTGCTGCTTGAGCTCGTCGGAGAACCCGTCCGTCATCGCCGCGATGGGGATGCCGGAGGTGTTCGAGGAGACGATCGAGCCCGGCTTGCGGTTCTGCGCGACCCAGCCGAACACCTTCTTCTTGATCGGGAGGATCTCCGCGACCACCTCGATGATCAGGTCGCACTCGGCGAGGCGGGAGGCGTCGGCCTCGTACTCGCAGGGCGAGATGCGCGCGGCGTCCGCGGCGCGGTAGAGCGGCGCCGGCTTGAGCTTCGCGAGGTTCGCGATGCCCGCCTTCGCGACGGCCCGGGGGTCGCTGCCCTCCCGGGGGGGGATGTCGTAGAGCAGGCTGTCGACGCCGGCGTTGGCGAGATGGGCGGCGATGCCCTGCCCCATGACGCCGGCCCCGAGGACGGCGACCTTCTTGATGGCCATTTCGGACGCTCCTGAATGAGGGTTCATTCAGGTATGCTCGGCACGCGCCGCAGGCAAGCATGCGCGGGCTCTTCCGCGAGGTCCGCGAGTCGCGCGCCCGACGGCGCTACATCCCCGCCTGCAACAGCATGTCCTCGACCCAGTAGACGCCCATGTTGTCGCGGTCCAGTCCGTCCGCGTGCAGGCGCAGGTAGTCGAGGAGCAGCAGGTCCTTGCGCAGCCACTCGACGATCTCGGGCGGCGCGTTGGTGCGGGTCGTGGCGTCGGGGTTCATGGCGGCGACGGCCTGCTTGAGCTGGAGCCAGCGGTCCTTGCCGCCGCGGATCATGAAGCGGCGGAACTCGGGCCAGCGCTCGGAGAGCACGACCCAGCACCACTGGGCCTCGGAGAGCTCGCGCATGGCGCGGGCCTCGAGCGTGAAGTCGGCGAGCATCAGCACGCGCCCGGAGAGCCGCTCCAGGAAGCGCGGGATGCCGAGCTGGCGGTGGGAGGCGGCGACGACCAGCGCGTTGAGCGCGTCCTCGCCGAACGCCCGCCGCACGACCACCTCGTGCGCGCCCAGGTACTTCCGCACGAGCGCGCCGATGCGGCGGATCTCCACCTTCGGCACGGTGACCGCGAGGTCGACCATCTCGTCGAGGATGCGCGTGGCGGCGAGGTCGGAGATGTCGCCCTCGCGCGACCGGATCGCCGCGAGGCTCGCCTCCCGGCCCATCGCGACCACGACGGACACGTCGGCGCCCCCGCTCACGAGGAGCCGCACGCCGTCGAGGAACTGCAGGCGCACGGCCGCCGGGAGCTGGTCGAGATCGGAGATGAAGACGACCAGCCGCCCGCGCTGGCCCTGCCGCACCTGGTCGATCAGCATCACGAAGCCCTTCCGGATGCGATCCACGGGGTCCGCGTCGGTGGGGGTGAGCCCGGTGCCGGCGATGTCGGGCACCGTGCCGTCGAAGCGGAGGCGGTTGAGCTGGCTGACGATGTCGCGGGCGCGGTCGATGTGGGCGTTCTGGCCGCCCGCCGCGCGCGCGATCGTCGCGACGAGGCCGGCCAGGGGGTTCCCCTGCTTGGCGTAGGCCCAGGGGTTGTACCAGGTCGTGAGCGGGTAGACCTCGGGCCCCACGTCGGAGCCGAGCGCCTCGCGCTCGAGCTCCACGAAGTGCATGCACCGGCGCATGAACTCGTTCTTGCCGGAGCCCGGCGCGCCCTGGACGTGCGCCACCGTCCCCGGTCCCTGCCGGACGAGCGTGCGGAGGAACGACCGCGCGAGGCGGTCGAAGCCGAGCGCGTCCTCGTTGGGGACGCGGTTGCGCATGTCTCGGGGTGTCAGGGAGTCGGCGATGGGCATGGGGCAATGCTACCCCACCGGCCGGCCCCGCGTCGCGCCGGGGCTACCGGCCCTGATCGCGGACGTCGACGTTGCCGCTCTCGTCCACGGAGAGCGGCACCACGTCGATGCCCAGGTCCTCGAACGGCGTGTCCACGTCCACGTCCGCCGCGAGGTCGACCTTCAGCGTCTCGCCGCTCGCCGCCGCCGCGATGGCGTCGATGGCGTCGAGGTAGTCCACGCCGAAGGGGATGTTGACGGTGCGGGTGCTGGCGCCGTCCACCGAGCCGACCTCGTCCACGACGCCGGCGCCGACGCGCGCGCCGGCGAACTTCATCGTGAAGTCCAGGTTGCGGAAGTCCAGCGCGGAGCCGTGGTCGTTGTCGATCGCCACGTCGATCCCGAAGTCCACGCTCTCGGCGTCGGCGGACTGGATCTGGAGCTCGCCGAGGTCGAAGGTGGGCGTGCGCAGCGCGGGGAAGCTCCCCTCCTCGTCGAACTCGATGTCCACGGGCCCGAGGTCGGTGTCGAAGCCGAAGCCGCCCTGGAGCCCGAAGCCGATGAAGTCGAGCCCGCGCGTGGCCTCGACGAGGTCGAAGATGCTCGCGAACGCGAGCCCGACGGGGAGCGCGAGCTCGCTCGAGCCCTCGGCGCGGAGCTCGACGCCGTTGGGGTCGTCGCCGGAGATGATCTCCACCCCCTCGAAGCCGAGCGCGTAGTTGAAGCGGGAGAGCGGGATCCCCACCGGGTTCGGGTTCTCCACGTCGAACACGAAGTCGACGGAGATCTGCTCGAAGTCGAGGTCGGTGAGGTCCAGGCGGTTGAACTTCACCGTCGGGAGGTAGGGCGAGAGGTCGCCGCCCGTGCAGCCGAGGAGGAGGGCGAGCATCATCGGAACAACTCCTGGAAGGTGACCGCCCGTTGGACGACCGGGACGCCCAGGGATTCGAGATCGCGTGGGGCGTCGGGCGGGAGGACCACGACCGCGTGCACCTCCGCGGGGGTCAGCCACGCGGCGAGCGAGGCGTCGGGCACGTCCGCGCGGGGGGACGCGGTGACCACGTCCGCGGCGCCGCCCGGGTTGGTGGTGGGCAGCGGGTGGGCGAGGGACGGCCACGGGTGCAGGGCCAGCAGCGCGTCCGCGAGGGCGCGAGCCGGCGGGATCGTGGCCTCGGGCGCGAGCACGCGGCTCGCCTGCCACAACGGGAACCAGCCGCCGCCCAACACCTCGCCGAGCACGGCCTCGGGCTCGCGCTCGGGGGGGATCGGCAGGCGCGCGAGGCGGCGCGGCTGGCGGCGGGCGCCGCCCACGACGTCGCCCGGGGAGAAGGCCGCCGCGGCCATCGCGTCGGCGGCGTCGGGCGGGGCCGGGTGCCCGGCGACGACGCAGCGGCGCCCCTCCGCGTGCACGACCAGCGCGCGCTCGGGCGGCGGGGGGAGCGTGGCCGCCGGCACCGGCGACTGCGAGAGGCGGGGCGGGAGGGTGGTGAAGGCCCCTGCGTCCACGCTGCTGCCCGAGGGGACGCCCAGGACCGCCACGCTGCGGACGTACCGGACCTCCTGGAAGCCGGTGACCTCCGCGACGCTCAGCGTGGGCAGCACGGAGAGACGGCCCTCGGGCGCGTGCCCGTACGGGTGGCCCGCGTACATCCAGGCGTCCCACGCGCGCTCGGCGAGCGCGGCGCAGTCGAGCCCCGCGAGCGCGGCGGCGGCGGCCTCCCGGGCGGCGGCGACCCGCTCGGTGGTCGGGGACGCGGCGAGCGCGGCGGCGAGCGCGGCGGCGCGGTCCGGGGCGACGCTGAACACCACCACCTCGGGCCCGACCTCGAACGTGGCGCCCGCGGCGGCCGCCACGGCGTGCGCGGTCACCCACGCGAGGCCCTCGCGGCCGGGGGGATCGTGGGCGCTGCCGGCGCGGAGCGCGAGGCGGAGCGGCTCGCCCGCGGGCAGGGGCACGGCGCGGACCGGCCCGGCGGCGGCGACGAGCGCGGGGGTCTCCACCGGGGGGTGGTAGGCGCAGGCCGCCAACAGCACGGCGAAGAGGGAGCGGACCATCAGCCCCAGGGTAACCGCGGGGGCGCCCGGGCGCGTGGACCGGCCCGGGCCCCCCAAAACAGGGGGACCCGACGGCCGAGGTCGCGACTTCCCCAGGCCCACCCGGCAAGACCGTCGCGACGCAGTCCGTCCGGCGCGCGAATTCGCCCCCGATCCCCCTACGATCCCCTCGGGGTGGCCTCCTCCGGAGTAATGTCGGCGTAACCCCGTGGTATGATCGTTCGTCCCCGTGCCGAACCCGGGAGTCCTGCATGAACGACCTGCCGCAGATCGACTTCTCCGTCCCCACTCGAGAGCTGGTGCGCCTCCTCAAGGTCCCGCCCGCCACGCGCAAGGCCCTGCCCGAGAGCGTGCTCTGGCGGGTCTTCCTGGAGCTCCGCCGCCGCGGCGAGCCCGAGGCCGGGAGCTACTTCATCAACGGGCTGCGCACCCTCCACCGCCGCCGCACCCTCGGCTCCGCCGACCTCCCGGTCACCGACCACGATCCCGACGCCCACCGCCTCGCCGAGGACCCGTACCTGGCCGAGCTCTGGAAGTCCTACAAGCGCTGCCTCTGCGCGAACCGCACCGGCCCCGCCGCGCAGCTCCTGCGCGAGGTCGAGCAGCAGATCCAGGCGTCCTGACCGCGCGAGCGCCGCTGGGGGCGTGGGACGCGGCGTGCCGCGAGCCCGCTCCCGCGGCCTCCGCCCGGACGAGGGAGCCGGCGCTACGGAAGCCCCCGCCCGCGCTGGCTCCGCGCGCCCGCTCGCGCTACTTCGCGGGCCTGCCGGAGTTCCGATGCGACTGGACTGGTCCGACATCCGCGCCCGCGGCGAGCGTGGCGAGGGCATCTCCGTCGAGGAGGCGCGGGCCATCCTCGCGCTCACCGACCCCGCCGAGATCGACCGGCTCTGGGAGACCGCCCAGGCCGTCCGCCACGAGCACAAGGGCAACTTCGTCAACACCTGCGGCATCAGCAACGCGAAGAGCGGGCGCTGCGCCGAGGCGTGCAGCTTCTGCAGCCAGTCGGCGCACTACACGACCGACGCGCCCAGGTACCAGCTGAAGGACAAGGCCACGCTCGTCCGGGAGGCCCAGGAGGCCTGGGAGAACGGCGTGCGCGAGTTCTCGCTGGTGGCGAGCGGCCGGGCGATGACGAACAAGAAGGAGCTCGAGACCATCAAGGACGCGGTCGCGACGATCCGCGCCGAGACGGGCATGCAGACCTGCGCGTCCCTCGGGCTCATGTCGAAGGAGTCGCTGGCCGAGCTCCGCGCCGCCGGGCTCCAGAGCGTCCACCACAACCTCGAGACCGCGCGGTCCTTCCACGCGAACATCGTCTCGACGCACAGCTACGACGACGAGGTCGACACCATCCGGGCCGCCAAGGACCTCGGGATGTACACCTGCTCGGGCGGCATCTTCGGCATGGGCGAGAGCTGGGAGCAGCGGATCGAGCTGGCGATGGAGCTCCGCGAGCTCGACGTCGACAGCGTCCCGCTCAACTTCCTCAACCCCCGCCCCGGCACCCCGCTCGGCGAGCTCCACGAGCTCACCGCCGAGGACTGCCTGAAGATCATCGCGCTCTACCGCCTCGTGCTCCCGACGAAGGACCTCATCGTCTGCGGCGGCCGCGCGGTGAACCTCGGCGAGCGCCAGACCGAGATCTTCCGGGCCGGCGCCAACGGCGTGATGATGGGGAACTACCTGACCACCGCCGGGCGCAGCGCCGACCTCGACCTCGACATGCTGGAGGCCGAGGGGCTCGTCATCCGGCCCCCGCCGCACAAGCCGCACCCGCCGAGCCTCCGTCCGACCGTCCGCGTCGAGGGGACCGACACGAACGGGGTGGCGTGAGCCGCTACGCCTCGCTCGCGGCGCGCGCCCAGGCGGCCCGCGCCGACGGCCTCGCCCGCCGGCTCCGCATGGTGGAGCCGCTCGACGCCACCACCGCCCGCGTGGACGGCCGCGTCGTCACGCTCTTCTGCTCCAACGACTACCTCGGCCTCGCCGACCACCCCGACGTCGTCGCGGCCTACCGGGGCGGCGGCGCCGGCGGCTCGCGGCTCATCTCGGGCACGCGCCCGGCCCACCTCGCGCTCGAAGAGGCCCTCGGCGCGCTCTACGGCCGGCCCGCCACGCTGTTCAACAGCGGGTACGCGGCCAACCTCGCGCTGATCACCACGCTCGTCGGCAAGGGCGATCTCGTCGCCTCCGACGCGCTCAACCACGCCTCGATCGTCGACGCGGTGCGGCTCTCCGGCGCCGAGAAGGTCGTCCTCCCGCACGGCTCGCCGGACATCCCCGCCGGCACCCGCCTCGTGGTGGTCGAGGGCCTCTACTCGATGGACGGCGACGTCCTCGACCTCCCCCGCTGGTTCGGCGACCACTGGCTCGCCGTGGACGAGTCGCACGCCTTCGCCTGCCTCGGGCCCGGCGGGCGCGGCGCGGCCCTCGCGAAGGGGGTCGTGCCCGACTTCGTCATGGGCACGCTCGGGAAGGCGGTCGGCGTCGTCGGCGCGTTCGTCATCGGCCCGCCCGAGCTCCGCGAGCTCCTCGTCAGCTTCGGGCGGAGCTTCGTCTACACGACGGCGCTCCCGGAGGGCGTCGCCCGCGCCGCGCTGGTCGGGCTCTCCCTCGCGGACGCCGAGCGCCGCGAGCGCCTCGCGCACAACGCCCGCCGCCTGCGCATCGGGCTCTGGCAGATCGGCGCGCGCGCCCTCGGCGAGGCCCACGTCGTGCCCATCCTCACCGGCGAGCGCACGATGGAGGTCGCCGAGCGGCTGCTGGCGGCCGGCTACTACGCGCCCGGGATCCGCTGGCCGACCGTGCCGCGCGGGCAGGAGCGCGTGCGCGTCACCGTCAGCGCGGCGCACAACGAGGCGCAGATCGACGGGCTCGTCGAGGCGCTCGACGCGGCCTTGCGCGGCGTTGCGGCTTGAAAGCGCGCCGACAGACGCGCGCGCTCCCGAACAGATAGACGGTCCCGATGTCGTCGCGGCGCGCGCTCGTCACGGGCTTCGGCCCCTTCCTCGAGGTCACGGACAACCCGTCGGGGCGGGTGGCGCGCGCGGTGGACGGGCGCTCGATCGGCGGCGTCGACATCGCCGGCCACGAGCTCCCCGTCACCTTCGGCGGCGGCCCCGACCGGGCGGTGGCGCTCGCCGAGGCGCTCGACGCGCACGTGGTGATCGGGCTGGGCGTGGACCGCCGCACCACCACCGTGGACGTCGAGACGCGCGCCTACAACGTCGGCGCCGGCCTCGACGTCGAGGGCCGCACGCTCCGCGCGCTCCATCCCGAGGGCCCGCCGCTCGTCTACGCCAACATCGACGCCGCCGCCTTCGCCGCCGCGCTCGGCGGCCGCGTGGACGACGACGCCGGGCGCTACGTCTGCAACGCCTGGCTCTACCGGGTCGGCCTCGCGCTCATGCCCCGGCGGCTCGTGGTGTTCGTGCACCTCCCGCGTGACGGCATGGACCCCGAGCGGCTCGTGACCGCGATCGGCGCGGTGTTCGGGGGCTGATCCGTCCGGGCGCGCCCCCGGCGAAGACGCCGGGGTCGGTCCCCTGCGGGCTCGGCGCGGCGCGCCTCGGTCGTCCGGCTGTGCGCCGGCCGACCGGCGCGGGCCTGCACACAGCCCCGTGGTGGCCGCCCCGCGTGGCCCGCGCCGCCCTCCGGGCACCTCGCGCGGCACGGGCGGGCTCGACGCAGTCCGGGTCGATGCCGTCGTCGGCCACGTCGACGGCGGGCACGGAGACGGACGGGTCGGCGTCGTCGCAGATCCACCGGGCGGCCAGCTACTGCAACACCCCGAACACCGCCCCCGTCGGATCCGCGAGCAGCACGAAGCGCCCGGTCTCCTCCGTCTCGACCACCGGCGCCACGAGCCGGCCGCCGAGCGCCTCGGCCCGGGACGCGGCGTCGTCGGGATCGCCGCCCACGAACGGCACCCACGCCGGCGGCACCGCGCCCGGCGCCGCGAGGATGGACGCGACCGGGAGCCCGTTCACCCGGAGCACCCAGCCCGACCCGAGCGCGCCCATGTCGCTCGGCCCGACCGCGTACCCGAGCGCCCGCGCGTAGAAGCCGCGCACGGCGTCGTCCTCGGTGCGGAGCTCGTCCCACACGAACGCGCCGGGCCCCACGGGCGCCCCCCGCGCCGCGCCCGAGACGAGCCCGAGCAGCGCGCCGTCGGGGTCCGCGAGCACCGCGAAGCGCCCCTCCCCCGCGTCGGTCGGGGGGTGGAGCGGCATCGCGCCGAACGCGGCGGCCTTGCCGAGGACGCGCTCCACCTCGGGCACGTCCACGTAGCCGAGCCAGTGCGCGGGCCAGCCGAGCTCGGGGTCGAGCGCGACGATGCCCGCCACGGCCTCGGCCCCGCGCCAGAAGCGGCCGGAGCGGCAGCTCCAGCCGAAGAGCTCGCCGTAGAACCCCGCCGCGGCGGCGGGGTCCGTCGACATCAGGTCGTGCCACACGAAGGCGCCCGTGCGCCCCGCGGCGACCTCCGCCACGCTAGGCCTGGCGCTTGCGGTAGCTCTCGATCAGGATGTCGGCGACGTCCGACCGGATGATCCGGTTGTCCGGCCGCTCGCCGCTGACGAGCTGCTCGCGGAGCTTCGTGCCCGAGATGCTGTAGGGCGCCTCGCCGGGGTGGTTCTCGGTGAGGTCCACGCGGCCCAGGCTGTCGTAGAACGCCGCGAAGCCGACCTTGACGGGCTTCGTGTGGAGCTCGCCCGGGAGCTTCTCGAAGATCTCCTGCGCGTCGAAGTCGCCCCAGATGGCCTTCCCGTCGGCGTAGGGCGCGTCGGCGTGCTTGCGGCCGATGACGATGTGCGAAAACCCGTTGTTCTGCCGGTAGATGCTGTGCATCACCGCCTCGGACGGCCCGCCGTAGAACATCTTCATGTCGAGGCACACGAGCTCGAACACGTCGTTGAGCTCGTAGCCGACGCTCTCCCAGAGGGCCTTGTCGGAGTCGCCCTGGCCCAGCAGGCGCTGGTCGCGCAGGATGCGGTAGGTGCGGACGCGCGTGGAGGCGTCGACGTCGTCGTTCTTGAGCTGGCCGACGAGCGGGTTGAGCACCACGCCCGCGTAGAGCCCGCGGCGGGTGAGCGTCTCGACGCCGTACACGAGCGCGTACTCGTGCGCGCGGTGCAGCGGGTTGCGCGTCTGGAACGCGAGCGCCGCCTCCCACTTCTTGTCGGCGATGAGCGCGCGCGTGCGGATGGGGGAGAGCAGCAGGTCGGCGTACTCGGGGTGCCGCGGCGCCGGGAGCACGGAGACCTCGCCGCCGACGAGCGTGCCGCGGCTGTCGTCCGTGGCGATGCGCGCGCCCGGGTGGTCGAGGCGCGAGGTGCCGTACACCTTCTCGACGTAGCGCTGCTTGTCCCAGGCGAAGCGGCTCGACACGCGGATGGTGCCGAGGAGGTTGCCGCGCGCGTCCACGAGGGCCGCGAGGCCGCCGACCGTGAGCTTCGCCGCCTCGTCCTCGGTGACCGGGAGCGCGAGCGGGATGGTCCAGGCGTAGGCCTTGCCGCCGCGGACGATGCTCTTCTCGTCGAGCACGCGGTCGTACTCGGCCTGCTCCATGAACCCGGTGAGCGGCGAGAGCGTGCCGTCCGCGATGCGGTAGAGCACGGAGAGGTCGGCGTCCGTGACCGAGATGGTCGGGAGCGCGGCGGCCTCGGCCACGAGGGCCTTCTTCTGCCGGAAGGTGAGGAAGCGGTCGACCGGGGCGGCGAGCCCGCCGTGGACGGGGACGAGGGACATGGTTCGCTCCTGGCGAGGCGCGGTCGGGACCGCGCGTGCGGGGGGCTCGGGCCGTATGCCGTCGGTTAGCAGCGCGCCATGCGCACCGCCTCCGAATGGGCCGCCCTCGATCTCGCCCACCTCTGGCACCCCTTCACGCCGCACGACGAGTGGGCGCGGCAGCCGATGATCGTCGTCGACCGCGCCGAAGGCGTGACGCTCTACGACGTCGACGGGCGCGCGTTCCTCGACGGGGTGAGCTCGCTCTGGTGCAACGTGCACGGGCACCACCACCCGCGCATCGACGCCGCCGTGCGCGCGCAGCTCGACAAGGTCGCGCACACGACGCAGCTCGGCCTCGCCAACACGACCGCGATCGAGCTGGGCGCGCGTCTCGTGCAGCTGACCCGTGGTCTGGGGATTCCTGATCATGGGGCGGGGGGGAGCGGGAGCGAGCGCCCGGCGGGCGGCGCCGTGTGGCCCGGGTCCGGCGGTGGGGCCCCCCTGGGGGGGACCGCCGGGGGCCCCGGGACGCGGTTCTCGGCGCCGCCCGCCGGGCGCACGCGGACGGAGCCCCCCCGCAACGCCCCCCCTTCGTTGCCGAAGGTCTTCTACTCGGACTCGGGCTCCACCGCCGTGGAGGTGGCGCTCAAGATGGCGTTCCAGTGCCAGCAGCAGCGCGGGAACACGCGGCGCACGCGCTTCGCCGCGCTGCAGGAGGCCTACCACGGCGACACCATCGGCTCGGTGAGCGTGGGCGGCATGCCGCTGTTCCACGGCATCTACAAGCCGATGCTCTTCGACGCGGTGCGTATCCCCGCCCCCGACCGCGCCGGCGACGGGGAGGAGGTCATGCTCGCCGAGGCGGCGCGCCTGTTCGCCGAGCACGGCGACACGCTCGCGGCCTTCGTGTTCGAGCCGCTGGTCCAGGGCGCTGCGGGCATGCGCTCGCACTCCCCGGCGTTCCTGCGCGCGTTGACGACGATGGCCCGGGACGCGGGCGCGCTGCTCGTGGCCGACGAGGTCGCCACGGGCTTCGGCCGCACGGGCACGATGTTCGCGATGGAGCAGGTCGGCGTCGCCCCGGACTTCTTGTGCGTCGCGAAGGGGCTCACGGGCGGCTACCTCCCGCTCGCGGCCACGCTCACGACCGAGGCGGTGTTCGACGCCTTCCGCGGCCCGCCCAGCGCGAACCGCACGTTCTTCCACGGCCACACGTACACGGGCAACCCGCTCGCGTGCGCGGCCGCGCTCGCGTCGCTCGACCTCTTCGAGGAGGAGCAGATCATCGCGGGCCTGCCGCGCAAGGTCGAGTCGCTCCGGGCGGCGCTCGGCACGCTCCACCACCCCGCGGTGCGCGAGCTGCGCCAGGTCGGGCTCATGGCGGCCGTCGTGCTCGGCGACTTTCCGAGCGAGGCGCGCGTGGGGCACCGCGTCGCGCTCGCCTGCCGCGACCACGGCGCCATCCTGCGCAACCTGGGCGACGCGGTCGTGCTCATGCCCCCGCTCGCGATGGAGCCCGACGACCTGCGGCGCCTCGTCGACGCGCTCGGGGCCGCGATCGTGGACGTGGTGGGCGCCTCATCCTGATGGGAGCGCCGCCGGGAGCGGGCGCGCTCTCGCGCCGGGGTGCGGGGGCCGATGGCCCCCGCCGGGGGCGTTGCGGGGGGGTGGGCCCCCCCGCCCCAAGAACAAGAGGAGCGCACGGTCGCGTCGGGGCACGTCGCAGTCGCGTAATGCACGCGCGCTTGCGGGGGCTCGGGGGCCCCGGTAGTGTCCGGGCCATGTACGTCGCGGGTACCCCATGCTGCTGATTCCGCTCACCCTGCTCGCCCCGGACGCCGCCGCCCTGGACGTCGACACCTTCTCGCTCGCGAGCTCCGCGCTCGACGGGCAGGGGGGCCTCCAGCTGGAGAGCCCCACCTTCGGCTGGCCGCGCGCCTTCTACGGCGGCCTCGGGGTGGTGTACGCCCACGCGCCGCTGGTGCGCGTGTACGCCGACGGCACCGAGGATCCCATCGTCACGGACTCCTTCGCGACGCGCCTCGCCGCCGGCTACACGCTCCTGGGCACGGTCCGGCTCGGCCTGGACCTGCCGCTCTACCCCTACGTGGGGGGCCCGGCGGACGCCGACTACAACGGCGTCTCCATCGGCGACGCGCGGCTGCGCGGCGTGGTGCGTGTCCCGATCGGCGAAGGGACGCCCCTGTCGCTCGCGATCGTCCCCTCGCTGACGCTCCCGACGGGCGAAGTCGCGGCCTTCACGGGCAACGGCAGCTTCGGCGGCGGGCTCGGCGCGGCGGCCGGCTACCGGCTGACCGACGCGGTGCAGCTCACCGCGAACATCGGCTTCCGCGCGGCGCAGGGCTCCGCGATCGGCAACCAGGCCTTCGGCTCGAACATCGACCTCGGCCTGGGCGGCGCCTACGCCGTGCGCGAGGACCTGAGCGTGGGCCTGGAGCTCGACGGCGCCGTGGACCTCGCCGGCGGCCTCGGGAGCTGGATGGACAACCCCTTCGAGCTCCACGCCTACGGGCGCTACGGGAAGTCCGCGGGCATCCAGGCGCTCCTCGGCGTGGGGACCGGCGTCGTGGGCGGCGTGGGTGCGCCCGACGTGCGCGTGCTCGCGGCCGTCGGGTACCGCCTGCCGGGCCAGGAGCCCATCGCGGACACCGACGGCGACGGCATCTACGACGACACCGACGTGTGCGTGCAGGTGCCCGAGGACGCCGACGGCTTCGAGGACACCGACGGCTGCCCCGACGAGGACAACGACGGCGACGGCATCCTCGACCGCACGGACGCGTGCCCCGACCAGGCCGAGGACCGCGACGGCTGGAAGGACCTCGACGGCTGTCCCGAGCCCGACAACGACGAGGACGGCCTCCCCGACGCCCAGGACGCCTGCCCCGACGAGGCCGGCCCCGCCGCGTCGAAGGGCTGCCCCGACCGCGACGGCGACACCGTGATCGACCGCGAGGACGACTGCCCCGACGTGCCCGGCCTGCCCGAGCTCGGCGGCTGCCCCGACCGCGACAAGGACCGCGTCCCCGAGCCGCGCGACCAGTGCCCCGACGAGCCGATCGACCCGCGCGAGGACCCCACGCGCTCCGACGGCTGCCCGCGGCGGGTGTTCGTCACGATGGAGAAGATCGAGATCCTCGAGAAGGTGTTCTTCGACACGAACAAGACGACGATCAAGCAGCAGTCCTACGGGCTGTTGGCCGACGTGGCGAAGATCCTGAACGACAACCCGGACATCGCGACGATCGAGGTGGCAGGGCACACGGACAGCGTCGGGAACGACGTGGCGAACCAGAAGCTCTCGCAGGGCCGCGCGGAGTCGGTGGTGAAGCACCTCTCGACCATCGGCGGCGTTGAAGCCGGCCGCCTCGTGGCGGTCGGCTACGGCGAGATGCGCCCCATCGACACCAACTCGACCGAGGCCGGCCGCGGCAACAACCGGCGCGTGGAGTTCGTGATCAAGGCCATCACCGGCAAGCGGACCCAGCCGCCCACGCCGGCCAGGCCGACCGAGGCGCCGAAGCCGGCCGAGGCGCCCGCACCGGTTCCCGCGCCGGCTCCCGCACCGGCTCCCGCGCCCGCACCGGCGCCCGCACCGGCACCGGCACCGGCGCCCGCGCCGGCTCCTGAACCGGCGCCCGTGCCCAAGGAGGGCGGGTCGCCGGAGGATCCGCCGGCGCCGTGGTGAGCCCCTGATGCCCGGCTACGGCGGGGTCCACTCCCCGACGGCGGCGAGGACGATGTCGGCGTCCTCCTCCTCGCCGCCGGGCTTCCCGTCGACCTCCGACCTCCCGTGACGCGGGACGGCTCCCCCCTACGCCGCCGTCCCCTCCGCGAAGAACCGCTCGCCGCGCTCCGCCATCCGCACGAGGATCGGCGCGGGCGCGTAGCGCTCGCCGAGCTCGTCGGCGAGGGCCCGCAGCTCCGCGACCAGCGCGGGGAGGCCCTGCCGGTCCATCCACGCGAGCGGGCCGCCCGTGTTCGGCGCGAAGCCGACGCCGAAGATGGCGCCCACCTCGGCGTCGCGCCAGTTGCGCACGATGCCCTCGTCCAGCGCCCGCGCGACCTCCGCGGCCTGGATGAGCATCAGGCGGCGCGCGAGGTACGCCACGCCGGTCTTCGCGGGCGTGCCCGTGGCCAGCTCGCGCAGGCCCGGCCAGATGCGCCGCTCGCCCTCGTAGTCGTAGAAGCCCTTCCCGCCGGCCTTCCCGGTGCGGCCGAGCTCCTCGACCAAACGCCGCACGAGCGCGACGCCGGCGAGGTCGAGCGGCTTGCCCGTCACGACGCCGCGCGACTCGAAGGCGTGCAGGCCGAGCGTGAGCGTGACCTCGTCGAACTCCTTCAGCGGCGGGACGACCATGCCGGTGGTGCGCGCGGCCCACTCGATGAGCACCGGGTCGTGCCCCTCGGCGACGAGCTGGCACCCTTCCAGGATGTAGCTTGCGAAGAGCCGCGTCGTGTAGAAGCCGTAGCCGTCGTTGACGACGATGCTCGTCTTCTTGATGCGGTTCCCGAACGCGAGCGCGCGGGCCAACGTCTCGTCGCTGGTCTTCTCTCCGACGATGATCTCGAGGAGCGGCATCCGCTCGACCGGCGAGAAGAAGTGCATGCCGACGAAGTTGGCGGGGTTCTTCGACGCCTTCGCGAGCAGCGAGATGGGGATCGCGCTCGTGTTGGACGCGAACACCGCGTCGGGACCCAGGAGCGCCTCCACCTCGGCGGTCACCTTCGCCTTCACCGCCACGTCCTCGACGACCGCCTCGATGACGAGGTCCGTGCCGACGAGATCCTGGAGGTCGAGCGTGTAGGTGATGCGCCCGAGGATGGCGGCGCGCTCGTCCGTCGAGAGGTGCTTGAGGCCGGCGGCTTGCGCCTGGTTGTGGGCCTTCGCGCCCTCGAGCGCCTCCGCACGGATGTCCTTGAGGACGACGGTGTAGCCGCGCTGGGCGCACACGAAGCCGAGGCCCGCGCCCATCATGCCGGCGCCGAGGATCGCGACCTTCCGGAAGCGCGCGTCCGCGATCCTCGGCAGGCCGTCCTGCCGCTCGACCGCGCTCTTGTGGTACCAGAACGTCCGGATCATGTCCTTCGCCTGGTCCGACACGGCGAGCCGGGCGAAGTGCCGCGCCTCGATGGCCACGCCCGCGTCGAAGGTCACGGCGAGGCCCTCGGCCACGGCGCGCACGGCGGCCTCGGGGGCCGGGAACACGCCCGCGGTCTTCTTCTCGAGCATCGCGCTCGCGATGAGGAGCAGGTTGCGCGCCTCCTCGCTGCCGGGCTGGGCGCCGGGGATCTTCGCGCCCTTGTCCCAGGGCTGCTTCGCGCCGGGGTTGGCGAGGATCCACGCCTTCGCCGCCGCGTAGGCGGCCTCCCGCGTGGGCACCACCTCGTCGAGGAGCCCGACCTTCTGGGCCTTCGGCGCGCGGAGGATCTGCCCCTGGGCGATGATCTCGAGCGCCGCCTGGATGCCGACGAGGCGCGGGAGGCGCTGCGTGCCGCCGCCGCCGGGGATCACGCCGAGGTTCACCTCGGGCAGCCCGATCTGTACGTCCTCCGTCGCGATGCGACGGTGACAGGCGAGCGCGATCTCGCAGCCGCCGCCGAGGGCCGAGCCGGCGATCACGGCCACCACGGGCACGCCCGCGGTCTCGAGCCGCCGCAGGAGCGCGTTCAGGCCCGACGCGGCGCGGCGCACCTCCGCGGGGTCGCGGAGCGCGAAGACCATGTCCAGGTCGGCGCCCACGCAGAAGTCGCGGTTGCCGGACGTGAGCACGATGCCCTTCCGCCCCGGCGTCGCGAGCGCCTCGTCGAGCGCCTTCGACATGGCCTCGCCGAAGGCCGCGTTGATCTTGTTCACCTTCGGCATGGCCAAGGTGAGGATCAGGATTCCGTCGTCGTTGGTGATGGTGTACACGTCACACCCGCTCGATGATGGTGGCGATGCCCATCCCGCCGCCCACGCAGAGGGTGACGAGGCCGGTGGAGAGCCCGCGATCCTCGAGCGCGTCGAGGACCGTGCCGAGCAGCATGGCGCCGGTGGCGCCGAGGGGGTGGCCGAGCGCGATCGCGCCACCGTTCACGTTGAGCTTGTCGTCCGGCACGCCGAAGTGGCGCTGCCAGGCGAGGGGCACCGCCGCGAAGGCCTCGTTGACCTCGAAGAGGTCGATGTCGCCGATGGCCATGCCCGCCTTCCGGAGCGCCTTCTCCGTGGCCGGGATCGGCCCGTCGAGCATGAGCACGGGCTCGTCGCCCACCACCGCGACCGAGCGGATGCGCGCGCGGGGCTTCAGACCGAGCGCCTCGCCCTTCGCGCGCCGCCCGACCAGGACCGCCGTGGCGCCGTCGACGATGCCGCTGGAGTTGCCGGCGTGGTGCACGTGCCGGATGCGCTCGACGTGCGGGTACCGCTCCTTCGTCAGCGCATCGAGGCCGAACTGCTCGCCCATCACCTGGAAGCTCGGCGCCAGCTTCGCCAGGCCCTCGGGCGTGGCGTCGCGCCGCGGCAGCTCGTCGACCGCGAGGATGACCTCGCCGTTCTCGTCCTTCACGGGGACGACCGAGCGCCGGAACGCGCCGGCGTCCATCGCCGCGACCGCGCGCTTCTGGCTCTGGAGCGCGAAGGCGTCGGCCTCTTCGCGGGTGACGCCGCGCAGCGTCGCGAGCAGATCCGCGGAGATGCCCTGCGGCACCGCGCCGAGCTGGAAGACGACCTGCGGGTCGAACAGCGCGCCGCCGTCGCTGCCCATCTTGACGCGCGACATGCTCTCGACGCCGCCGGCGACCACCAGCTCGTGGAAGCCCGACGCCACCATCGCCGCCGCGTGGTTCACCGCTTCGAGCCCCGAGGCGCAGAAGCGGTTGAGCGTGACGCCCGGCGCGTCGGTCGAGTAGCCGGCCGTGAGCACCGCGGTGCGCGCGATGCACGCGCCCTGGTCGCCCACCTGGGTGACGCAGCCGACCACCACGTCGTCCACCTGCGCGGTGTCGAGCCCGGTGCGGTCGCGGAGCGCCACGAGCGCGGTGGAGAGCAGGTCGAGGGGCTTCACGCCGTAGAGCGAGCCGTTCTCCTTCCCACGCCCGCGCGGCGTGCGCACGGCGTCGAAGATCCATGCGTCGGGAGTTCGGGCGTCGGAGATGGACATCGGGGGGCCTCCGCGGGACCCCGGGAATGTACCCCATCCCCCTGAATGGTGGTTCAGTTCGAGCGAGAACGCGGCGCGCGCCCCGGCTACCGCCGCGCGACCACCATGTACTGGCGGGTGTTCTCCCAGGGCGTGAGCTCCGCCTTCAGCCCCGCGGCCTCCAGCTCGCCGATGACGGTCTCGGGCGTCAGCCGGAAGTGCGGAGGGGGGCCGTCGGGGGCGTCGAGCCGCGTCTCCACGACGTAGAAGCGGCCGCCCTCGCGGAGGGCCTCCCCCACCGCGCGGCCGTAGGCGACGCGATCCTCGATGTGGTGCCACACGTTGATCATCACGGCACGGTCGACCGACGCGGGCGCGAGGCCGGGCGAGGTCGGCGTGGCCAGGGCGGTCTTCACCGGCGTCCAGCCCTCGCGGGCGGCGCGCTCGTCGACCCACTTCAGCATGGCGGGCTCGAGATCGGTGGCGAGCACCGTGCCGCTCGGGCCGACGGCGCCGACGAGGTAGCGCAGGAGGTAGCCGGTGCCCGTGCCGATGTCGGCGACCGTCATGCCGGGGGTGATCTCGAGCGCGGCGACCAACCCGGCCGGCTGCTGCCAGGCGTCGCGTTCGGGGCTCTCCCACCTGGCCGCGTAGGCGGCGGGGTCCTCGAAGCGGTGCTGGTGGCCGGCCGGCGCGTGCGCGCCCTCCCCGTGGGGGGCGCCGTGCCCGGCGGGAGCGTGCGCGCCGGCCGGCGCCGGGGCGTCGGGCTCGGCCCGGTGCGCGCAGCCGACGAGGAGCGAGAGCGCGAGCACGCCCCGCATCACGCCGCCTTCCCGTCGGCGGGCTTCCGCTTCACGAGGCCCCAGAGCTTCGCGGGGATGCCCGTCTTCATGATCCCGACGACGACGAGCCCGGCGAGGCCGCCGACGAGGATGTCCACGCCCGCGCTCGCGAGGAAGTGCACCACGCCCGCCGGCACCTTCTCCAGCGCGTGGTGCACGGCCTCCTCGAGCGGGTGGATGCCCTCGAGCAGGATGTGCCCGCCCACCATGAGCATCGCGACGGTGCCGATGATCCCGATGGCGTGGAGGATCTTCGGCGCCGCCGCCAGGATGAGCTTGCCGAGGCCGACGGAGCCGCCGCCGCGCTTCACCATCGCCTCGCCCGCGTCGTCCATCTTCACGAGCATGGCGACGAGCCCGTACACGCCCACGGTCATGATCACCGAGATGGCGTAGAGCGTGACCGCCTGCGTCGTGAAGGACGCCTTGGTGACCTCGCCGAGGCTGATCGCGACGATCTCGCCCGACAGGATGAGGTCCGTGCGGATCGCGCCCTGCACGCGCTGCCGTTCGAACGTGTCCGGGTCGATGTCCACCGGCACCGCCTCGAGATCCTCCACCGCGTGCGGCGTGACCTTGTGGAGGATCTTCTCCACGCCCTCGAACGCGAGGAACGTCCCGCCGGCCATGAGGATCGGCGTGATGGCCCAGGGCGCGACCGCGTTGAGCAGGAGCGCGCCGGGCGCGAGGATGAGCGCCTTGTTCTTCAGCGACCCCTTCGCGATCTCCAGCACCACCGGGATCTCGCGCTCGCGCCGGATCCCGAGGGCCTGCTCCGCGGTGACCGCCATGTCGTCGGTCACGATGCCGCTCGTCTTCTTCGCGGCCGCCGCGGTGAGCGTGGCGACGTCGTCCGCGATGGCGGCGATGTCGTCGAGCAGGGCGATCAGACCGGAGACGGCCATGCGGAGCTACCTCGGTGGAGATGCCGAGGTAGCGCGCTCACGCCGCGCTCACCAGCGGTAGAAGCCCTCGCCCGACTTCTGGCCGAGCTTCCCCTCGGACACCATGCGGCGCATCAGCGCGGGCGGCTCGAAGGCGGCGTTGCCGAGCTCGCGCGCGAGGTACTCGCCGATGGCGAGCCGGACGTCGAGGCCCACCATGTCGGTGAGGCGGAGCGGCCCGACGGGGTGGCGGTAGCCGAGCACCATGGCCTTGTCGATGTCCTCGGCGCTCGCGACGCCCTGCTCCACCATGCGGATCGCCTCCATGCCGAGGCACACGCCGAGGCGGGAGGTGGCGAAGCCGGGGAAGTCGCGGACCGTGATGCACTCCTTGCCGATGCGCGAGCCCCAGCGGAGCACCGCGTCGAGCACGCTCGGCGCCGTGGCGTCGTGCACGACGACCTCGAGCAGCGCCATGATGTGCACCGGGTTGAAGAAGTGGGTCCCGATCACCCGCTCCGGCGCGCGCCCGCCCTCCGCGATCTTCGCCACCGAGAGCGAGGACGTGTTGGTGGCGAGGATGGCGCCGGGGCGCACGATGGCGTCGAGCGCGTGGAAGAGCACGCGCTTCATCTCGAGCTTCTCGGGGATGGCCTCGACCACGAGGTCGGCGTCGGCGAGGTCCTCGAGGTGCACCACGCCGCGCAGGCGGGACACCGCCTCGTCGCGCTCCTCGGGGGCGACCTTGCCCTTCTCCACGCCCTTGTCGAGGTTGGCCTTCACCTTGGCGAGCGCGGCGGAGACGCGCGCCTCGTCGATGTCGTAGAGGGCGACGTCGTTGCCGGCGAGCGCGGCCACGTGGGCGATGCCGTGGCCCATCGTGCCACCGCCGACGATGCCGATGCGTTGGATGTCGTGCATTCTGGGAGCTCCGTTCGGAAGGTTCGGGACCCGCGGTCAGGCGCGGTAGTAGCGGGCGATCATGACCGCGATGTCGAGCTCGGGCGCGCGCACGGCCTGGACCTCGAGCCCGGTCTCCTCGCGCACGGCGTCGAGCGCCTCGGCGTCGCCCGGGTCGGCCATGGCGACGAGCACCGTGGACTCGGTGCGCTTGACCGGGAGCAACATGTAGCGCTCGACGATCGAGCGGCCGAGCAGGTTGAGCACCGCGTCGGGGATGCGGGTCCGGTGCAGGTCGATGCGGCCCGGGAGCGGGTCGTGCTCGGTGTGCGGGCGGCCGCCGGTGCCGAAGGCGGCGTCCCCGGGGTCCATCTCGTCCGGGCCGAAGTCAGCGAAGTCCTCGAAGCCGACGAACTCCGGCGGGATCTCCCGGCGCGGGGGCTGCTCCCACACGCCCTCCGCGCCGGCGTCGCCACGCCACCCCTCGTCGAGCGCGCCGGGCCGGTCGAGGTGCCCCCGCCCGTCGAAAGCGTCGGGCTCGCGAGCGCGGTCGGACGCCGTGAGCGCCGTGATGTCCCGCGCGGTCGACCGGGCCGTCACGTCCCGCGCGGAGCGGGGCGGCTCGGGGCGCAAAGGCTCGGCGCGGGTCGGCTCGGGGCGCGAGAGATCGGAACGGGGCGACGCCGCGGGGGCGCTCGCCGAAGGGGCGGGGCCCACGGCCGCGGGACGGCCCGCCGGAGCCGGGGGGGGCGTTGCGGGGGGGGCGTGAGCCCCCCCTGCCCCAAGAACATCGCCCTTGAACACCGCCGTCCGCTTCTCCAGGAAGGCGGCGAGGCCCTCCTTCGCGTCCGGCGCCGAGAAGAGCCGCATCTGCAGCTCGCGCTCGAGCGCGAGGCCGGCCTCGAGCGAGAGGTCCGCGCCGCCGTGCACCGCGCGCTTGATGAGCCCGACGGCGCCCGCCGCGCGCCCGGGCCGCGTGAAGCTCGCGGCGTAGGCGAGCACCGCGTCCCACCAGCCGTCGGCGGGGAGCACCTGGTGGACGAGGCCGATCTCCGCGGCCTCCTCGACGGAGACGTTCCGCCCCTCGACCATCCACTGGAGCGCCCGCGCGCGCCCGAGCACGCGCGTGAGGCGCTGCGTGCCGCCGGTGCCCGGGAGCACGCCGAGCGACACCTCGGGGAGCCCGACGAGGTTCGGCTTGCCGACGCTCGCGCGGCCGACGCGGAGGTCGCACGCGAGCGCGATCTCGAGCCCGCCGCCGACGCAGTGCCCGTTGAGCGCCGCGATGACGAGCTTGGGCGTGTTCTCGAGCCGGAGCAGCGTCTCGTTCGCGTGCAGGCAGAAGCTGTACTTCTCCTCGGGGTCGAGCCCCGAGAGGTAGCCGATGTCCGCGCCGGCGCAGAAGAAGCGCTCCCCGGCGCCGCGCAGCACGATCACGTCGGTGCCGCGATCCATCCGGAGGTCCAGCACGTGCGCGTCGAGCGCGCGGTGCATGGCGTAGGAGTAGCCGTTGGCCGGGGGGTTCTGGAGGGTGAGGATGGAGACGCGCCCGCGGTCCTCGCGGGTGACCAGCTCGCTCATTGGGGGCTCCGGCGGCCCGGGCGGTCTATCCCGGTTCCTCCGTGGGCGGGGGGAGGGCCCCCCGCAACGCCCCCCCTCCGTGCTGAAGAGGCGGACCGCACGCGCGTATTCTCCCGATCGAGGTCCCCATGCGGCTCGCGCTCCTCGTGTTGCTCCTCCCGTCCCCCGCCCTCGCCGCCCGCGTCGCCGGTGAACGCACCGTCGCGGTGGTCCCGAGCGCGCCCCGCACCGTCCTGCCCGGCGGCGAAGGCTGCCGCTCCTCGACGGACCTCACGAACACGTTCGCGACGATGCGCCCCGCCGTCTCCGCGTGCCTCGGAACCGCGACGGCTCCTCTCGTGATCGACGTGACCGACGCCGGCGCCGTGTCCGTGCGCATCGGGGACGCGACGATCGACGCCTGCCTCGCGAAGGTCGCGGCGCCCTCCCTCGGGAAGGGGAAGTGCACGCTCCGCACGGAGTGGCCGCGCTGGGCCGATCCGCGCTCGCTGGCGCCCGAGGTCGAGCCGAAGGACGCGCTCACCGAGGACGCCCGGATCGCCGCGGCGAAGCAGGTCTGGGACGCGGCGGGGCTCGGCGAGCGCTGCGTCGAGCACCTGCAGGGCAAGCCCGGCACCTTCCGGATCGACGTGACGCCCGCCGAGGACGGGCACGTCCGCACCGTCGCCGTCACGCCCCAGGCCGTGCCGAACGCCGCCTTCGAGGGCTGCCTCCTCGAAGGCGCCTGGGCGCTGCGCTACCCGCCGATGCGCCCGGCGCTGCCCCAGACGCGCACGCTCCACTGGGAGTAGCGCGCCGCTCGGGGCTCGCCCGCTACTCGACGAGCTCCACCAGCGTGGCCACGCCCTGCCCCACGCCGACGCAGAGCGACGCGACGCCGTAGCGGCCGCCGCGCTCGCGCAGCGCGTGCACCAGCGTGGTGAGGATGCGCGCGCCGCTGCAGCCGAGGGGGTGGCCGAGCGCGATGGCGCCGCCCTTCACGTTCACCTTGGCCGGGTCGATGCCGAGCACGCGGACCACCGCGAGGGACTGGGCGGCGAAGGCCTCGTTGAGCTCGAAGAGGTCGATGGCGTCGAGCGGGACGCTCGTCTTTGCGAGCAGCTTGTGGATGGCGGGCACCGGCCCGATGCCCATCACGCGGGGATCGACGCCCGCGCTCGCCGTGGCGAGCACCCGCGCGACCGGCACCAGCCCGAGCTCGCGGGCCCGCGCGGAGTCGGCGACGATCATGGCGGCGGCGCCGTCGTTGAGCGTGGAGGAGTTGCCCGCGGTCACCGAGCCGCCCTTGCGGAACACCGGCTTGAGCTTCGCGAGGGCCTCGACCGAGGCGTCGGCGCGCGGCCCCTCGTCGAGCGTGACGGGGTCGCCCTTGGCGCGCGGCACCGGCACGAGCTCGCTCGTGAAGTCGGCCGCGAGCGCCTTCTTGTGGGACTCGACCGCGAAGGCGTCCTGGTCCGCGCGGCTGATCTCGTAGCGCTCGACGACGTTCTCGGCGGTCTCGCCCATCGCCTCCAGCGGGAAGAGCGCCTCCATCTTCGGGTTCGGGAAGCGCCAGCCGAGCGAGGTGTCGTAGGCCGTGAGGTTGCCCATCTTCGGGAAGTTCGCGCCGCGCGGCATCACGTAGGGCGCGCGCGACATGGACTCCACGCCACCCGCGAGCACCACCTTCGCGTCGCCGCACTGCACCATGCGGACGGCCTGGTTCACCGCTTCGAGGCCGGACGCGCACAGGCGGTTCACGGTGACGCCGGGCACGGACTGCGGGAAGCCCGCGAGCAGCGTGGCCATGCGCGCGACGTTGCGGTTGTCCTCGCCGGCCTGGTTGGCGCAGCCGAGGAACACCTCCTCGACGAGCGCGGGGTCGAGCCCGGCGCGGGCGACCACCGCGCGGATCACGTGGGCGGCGAGGTCGTCGGGCCGCACCTCGGCGAGCGCGCCGCCGAAGCGGCCGATGGGCGTGCGGAGCGGGGCGCAGAGGACGGGCTGGCTCATGGGGCCTCCGGGCCGGCCAGCCTAACCCGGGGACGCGGACGGGGTCGTGTTCCCGTCGCGGCCGCGACTACTCGACGAGGACCCAGAAGCCGTCGAGCCAGACCTTCCCGCGCCCCTGGTAGAACACGTTCACGGTCAGCTCGCCCTCGGGGAGCACGTCCGGCGCGCCGTCCCCGGTGGTGTCGGGCCGCCAGGTCGTGTTGTCGACCTGCTGGTAGTAGGCGGCGTGCGTCTCGGCCTCGCCCGCGGCGAGGTCCCCGCGCTTCACGTCGAAGGACGCGAGCGTCGCGCCGTCCTGCTTGAGCGAGAAGGTGACCACGCTGTCGGCGGGGCCGGCGTCGGAGAGGTCCTCGCCGGCGAGCACGGGCAGGATGGTGACGGAGCGGCCGCGCGGCACGTCGGCGGGCAGCTCGCCCGTGTACATCACGCCGCTCCCGGCGGCCTCGTCGCGCACGACCGCGGCGCCCTGCGAGTACGCCGAGCTCGCCTCGAGCTCGCCGGTTCCCGACTCCTCCTCGACCGTGCACTCGCCCCGGCACGTCACCTCGGCCTCGAACCAGTACACCTGCGCGCCCTCGAGGAACGCGAAGGCGGCGCGGTTGGTGTAGCTGAAGGGCGGGCGCTCGTAGCCGGTCTGGACGTGGAAGCTGTTCGACGGGGCGTGGTGCGAGAAGTCGTGGTGGAACCAGCGGATGCTCGACGGGTCGTACGCGGCCGCGAGCGCGTTCCCGAGCGCCACGTTCTGCCGCTCGGGCACGAGCGTGTCGTGCTCGTTGTACGTCACGAACATCGGGACGCGGTAGCCGCCCTCCGACACGAGCAGCGTCGCGTCGGCGCGCTGGTAGTTCGTGTAGAACTCGGTCGGCGCGCCGCCCTCGTCCGTCGGCGGGCCGCCGAAGATGTGGTCGAGGTAGACCGCCTCCGACGTGAGCTCGTACCAGGCCACGGGGTTGATGGGCCCACTGTCGACCACGACGCCGGCGAAGCGCGACGGCGACTCGTGCCCCGATGCGGTCACGATGCCCGCGCCGCCGATCGACGTGCCCCAGCCGTAGATCCGGTCGGGGTCCGCGCGCACGCCGCCGAAGCCGATCTCGAGCGCGTCGAGCACGGTCTGCACGTGCTCCGCGCCGTGGTGGGAGGGGTCGACCGGGTCGGCGTCGCCGAGGCCGGTCCAGAGGTCGCACCACGGGTTCTCCGGGACGACCCACACCCATTCGCGCGCGGCGATCTCCCCGGCGACGAAGTGGTGCTCGTTCAGCGCGTCGTTCACGACGGCGGCGATGCCCTCGACGCCGCAGCGGTCGTCGCGGTCGGGGTCGCCTTCGATGCCCTGCGCGGAGCCGTGGAGCCACATCAGCACCGGCCGCGGGCCGCTCTCGGTGAACGTCTGGGGCTTGATGACGTGGAACACCGGGTCGTTCCCGTCGGGATCGCGGTAGCCGGTCGGGTTGTCCGCGGTGATCGCGTAGCTCACGATCTCGACGCCGATCTCGCCGTAGGTGCGCGTGTCGCGCGCGGTCTCGACGATCCAGGGGATCTCCGAGGCGGTGTCGGTGTCCGCGTCGGTGTCGGTGTCGGTGTCCGCGTCGGTGTCGGCGTCCGTGTCGGCGTCCGTGTCCGTGTCGGCGTCGCCGGAGTCGATCACGGGCCCGCCCGTGTCGTCCCCGTCGGGCTTCTCCTCCCAGCGACAACCGGAGAGCGCGGCGGGGAGGAGCAGGAAAGCGGCGCGAACGACCATGCTCCCTCCATAGACGGGGGCGCTCGCACCGTCAACGCGCGGGCTCCCCGACGACCGCCCGCCTCCCCTCTCCGCGCCGGGGCCGGCTTCGTCGACCGTCCCGGTGGCGTACGGGCGCGCGCCGGTCTATCAAGGCCCGGAATGCGCCTGCTCCTGCTCCTCCCCCTGGCCGCCTGCGTCCGGTTCACGCTGCCCGACGAAGACACCGGCGGCGGGCGGGACACCGGTCCCCCGCCCCCGCCGCCGGACCCGCGCATCGTGTGGGGCGACCTGCACAACCACACGAACCTCTCGCACGACGGCTGCGAGGACCCCGACAACAACTGCCTCCCCGACGCGGAGCTGCCCGCCGAGGAGACCTTCCCACGCGCCGCCGGCTACGGCCTCGGCTTCGCCGCGATCACCGACCACGCCGAGTTCGTCCGCTACCTGCGCCCGTCCGCCGGCGTCGACATCGACATCTGGGAGCGCATGCGCGCGCTGGTCGACGGCGCCGAGGGCACCGGCACGTTCGGGGTCATGGGCTACGAGTGGACCTCCTCTTGCACCGACGCCGGCGAGGGCTACCAGGCCACCCACCGCACCGTGCTCATCGAGGAGAGCGACGGCTGCGCCGAGTGGCGCGTCCCCTCCTGCCACTCGGTCGGCACGCTCACGCTCGGCGGCGAGCGCTACGTCTACTCCTCCCTCGACCCCGCGGTGAACCCCTCCGATCTCCACGCGCGGCTCGAGGCCGTCGCGACGATCGAGGGCTGCGCGGCGTCGCGGTGGGTCGGCTTCTTCCACCACACCGCGCAGAGCCGCCCGGCCTGGGTCGACTGGGCGAGCGAGGAGAGCTGGGTCTTTGGCGACACGGTCGTGGAGATCGCGTCGGAGCACGGCAGCTCGGAGTGCGACACGCGCGTGGCCACGGAGGGCTGCGACTGGCGCTTCGCGACCGACTTCCACGTGGACGACGGGTCGATCCAGTACATGCTCCAGAACGGGCACCGGCTCGGCTTCGTCGGCGGCACCGACAACCACATGGACGAGCCCGGGCGCATCTCGGGCGGCCCCGGCCAGGTGCGCGACCTCCAGGACCCCACCGGCGACCCGCCGTGGAACGACCAGTACTCCAACGGCACGCTCACCGGCGCGATCACCTACGCCCGCGACTTCGACCGCACCGAGCTCTTCGACGCGCTGGCCGAGCGCCGCACCGTCGTGGCGTCCTGGCCCGCCGCCGGCCTCCTCATCTACGCGACCGGCGCCGACGGAGAGCGCTACCTGCCCGGCGCCGACGTGCCCGCCGCCGCGATGCCGCTCACGCTGACGGTCACGCTCGACGACGTGCGGATCGGCGAGAGCTGGACCGCCGAGGTGGTCGACCCCTACGGGCAGATCGCCGACGCCACGACGCTCGACATCCCCGCCGGCGAGGCCCGCTACGTCCGCATCCGCGCGTTCGAGGCCTCCGACGACACCGCGGCCGAGCCCGTGGAGCACCGCGTCTTCGCGTCGCCGTTCTTCGCGGAGTAGCGGCGGTCAGGCTCCGAACCAGCGGAGCACGCGCGCGTAGGCGCCGGGGTCGCCGTACTCGGCCGCGAGATCGACGTCGTCCCCGCACAACCCCACGAAGCGCATCCGCAGGGTCCGGCGCGCGACCTCGCCGCCGTCGGCCGCCGCGTCCACGGTGAGGGCGAACTCCAGCGTGCGCGCGCCCCACCAGGGGTGCGCCAGGACCAGCCGCGCGTGCCGCAGGCCGGGGCGTCGCTCGACGCGACACCCGCGCACGAGCGGCGCCAGGACGTGCAGGAAGTCGGCGTCCGGCATCGGCCGCCCGCGCTCCACGGCCGCGCCCGCCCGGCAGAGCGACGCGAGGAAGCGGATGAGCTCCCCCAGCGGCGCGCGCGCCCCGAACGCGAAGGCGTGCTTCAGCACCCAGTCGAAGCGCTCCGCGGCGCCGTCGCTGCTCGCCCGGTGGCCCGCCCACCGGGCCGCGAGGGCCTCGGCGTCGATGTCGGGCGTGTACCAGGGCAGAAACGGCGAGAACAGCTCCGTGGAGCGGTGCCGCCGGTTCAGCCCGGCGAGCTCGAACATCTCGTCGATCGTGCCGCTCCGGAGCAGGTAGCTCGGTGAGATCACGGGCACGAGGATCCGGCTCCGGAAGGCGCCCTCGCGGAAGCGGAGCCGCCAGAGCGCGTCGTCGGGATCCTCGGCGACGTCGATGAGGTAGGGCCGGAGCCCGCCCCCTTCGAGGGCCCGCGCGAGCGGCAGGGCGAAGCGCTCGCGGTCCTCGCTGGCGTAGCTGATCGCGACGTCGAACATCTCCCCTCGCGAATAGCGGTGGAGCGGCCGCTGGACGGGGCGCCCCTCGTACCAGCGGTACACGCGCTGGAGCTCGGGATCGTGCTCCTCCACGAGGTAGGCGTAGACGCCGCGGTAGAGCCCCGCGCGGATCCCCGTCATCTTGGGCTGCCCGAGCAGGCCGAGGTCGGCCGGGAGCCCGCCCGGGTAGCGCTCCTCCGCGGCGAAGCGCGCCCACGCCGCGGGGTCGGTCACGCGCACCCGGGTCGCCTCGGCGTCGGCCGCGAGGAGCGCGTCCATAAACGTGGCGTAGTCGACCGGGATCCAGCCGGCGTGGGAGGCCGGGGGCGCCGCGGGCCGAGGCGACGGCTCCGGGGGTGGGAGGGCGCGCGCGTCGGTGGTCGCGCGCGGGCCGAACCACTCGTCGAGGTGCTCGTCGAGGCGCCACAGGCGCACCCCCTGGCGGTGCGCCGTGGCGAGCAGCGCGCCGTCCGCGGACCACGCGGCGGCCGAGGTGCGGCCCTCCGGGGGGTAGAAGCACGCCAGGTCCTCGTCGCGGTCGCCCCGCGAGAGCTGGATCGGGTCGTCGCCCGAGCGCAGGACCGGCGCGCCGCGGATCCAGGCGGGCCACCGGCCGGAGAGGACGCGCGGGGTCCCCCCCACGCGCTCCCCGGTCTCGGCCCGGTAGATCCCGTTGCCCGAGAGGACGAGGGTGCCGGTCTCGTCGAAGGCGCCCCGCCCGCGCGCCCGGATGTGCACGTCCGGCTCCGTCGGGCCGGGCGCCGTCCGCCAGGCGTAGAAGTCGCCCCCCTTCCCCACGCCGTACAGGCCGCCCGTCGGGTGCCAGCCGAAGTCGTACGGCGACCCGCCGAGCGGCCCCTCGATCGCGAAGTACGACTGCGCCTCCCACGCCTTCTCGCGGGCCGCGGGGTTCCAGACCGCGATCTTCCCGTTCTCGTGCGCCACGGCGAGCGACGTTCCGTCCGGCGACCAGCAGATGCCGTAGGCGTGCCCGATGTGGATCCCGATGGTGAGCGGCAGCTCCCCGAGCCGCTTCCCGTGGCGGTCGACGAAGAGGACGGGGCTCGACCCGAGCGCCAGCCGCTCGCCATCCGGGTGCCAGGCGAAGGTGCTCACCCGCGCGGCGTCGAGGACGCGCCCCTCCAATGTACGCAGGTCCCAGACGTGGAGGCGGCGGTCCGTCCCGTCGACCTCGACCAGCGCCGCGAGCGCCGTGCGGTCGTGGTTGAAGCGGAGCTCGATCGTCCACCCTTCCATCGGGAGCCACCCGCAGGAGGGGATGCGCTGGATCGGCGCGAGGGACCCGGACGCGCGGGTGACCGCCTCGGACGTCGCGCGGGGCGGCTCCTCGTCGGCGTCGAGCCCGTCGAACGCGGCCAGCGGGCCCCGGACGTCGAGCGCGAGCACCACGTCCTCGATGCCGGACACGAGCAACTGGCGGGCGGGCGCGTGCCAGGCGAGCCCGAACAGGTGCGCGTGGGGCCCGCTCAGGGTCGCCACGGGCACCGCCAGCTCCGGGTGCCAGAGGGACAGCCCCTCCTCGTAGTGGCAGGTGGCGAGGAGCCCGCCGCCCGGGCTCCAGGCAAACCGCGTGGGCGCGCGCATCGCGATGGGGCGGCGCTCGGCCCCGGTCTCCACGTCGAGCACGCGCAGGGCCCGCGCCTCGCGGTCGTACCAGACGAGCTCCCGCCCGGCGGGGTGCCACTTCATCGACGGAAACGGATCCACCTGCGCGTCGTGCGCGGCGAGCGTGGTGCCCGCGGCCGGATCCAGGATCCGGATGCTCCCCTGCGTCGCGACGGCGACCACGTCGCGGCCCGGCGCGAAGGCGACCGCGCCCGCCGACTGCACGCCCGGTAGCTCCCAGGTCTCGAGCGTCCGCAGCTCCGTGATGCGCACGTGCCCGTCCCCCCAGGCGGTGACCAACCAGCGGCCCGAGTCCGAGAACGCGGGGATCGCGAGGCCGCCGTAGTACAGCGCGACCGTCGAGCCGGGCGGCCGGCGATCGGCCGGCGGGACCTCGACGGCGCGCGGCTCGAGCCACGCCCCGGTGATCGCGTCGCAGCGGTGCAGCACGAACCCGTCGGTCAGGAGCGTGACCGTGAACTCGTCGTCGTCGAGCGCGATCCCGACCACGCCCTCGTCGGGCCCCAGCGTCGCGCGGCCCTCCCACACGAGCTCACCGGCACGGAGGTCGAAGCACCGCACCGAGCCGTCGCGCGCGGCCGCCCAGGCCCGCTCGCCCTCGCGGGAGGGGTGGAGGCAGCGGAACTGCCGTTCCTGGAAGCGACCGCTCGGGGAGAGGCGGAGGACGCCCGACACCAGCGCCGGCACCGCCCAGGCGCTCGGCGCGCCCGGCGGGGGGTCCCAGCCGAAGCACGTCTCCAGCGGCCCGGGCGGGAGCCCGAAGGCTGCGTCCACGCCGTCGTCGGGCGGCAGCGGCGGCCCTTCCGGCACGGTGGCGACGCGACGCTGCGGGGACGGGACGCTCGCTCCGCGCAGCTCCGCCTCCAGGCGCGTGATCTCGGCGAGCACCCGCAGGCGGGCGAGCGCGGCCGCGTGGCCCTCCTGGATGGTGCCCGGGCGGCGGCAGAGCGCCTCCACCGCGTCGAGCTGTTGCCGCAGGCGCGCGATCTTCCCGTGCAAAGGCGACATCTGGCAGGGCTAACACCCCTTCCTCCCGCCGCCCTGCTCCGCCGGATAGCGACGGCGGGCGGCACGGCGATAGAGGGGGGCGCCCAGGATCGCCGCCATGTCCATCGTGCTCGCCCTCGTCGTGTCGGCGCTCGCCGTCGACCCCGCCTCGCTCGAATACGAGTACCGCGGCCCCTCGGGCGAAGGCACGCGCACGGGCGCGGAGATCGTGGCGCTCGTCCGGGCGGCCCCCCGCGCGGAGCACCTCGTGAAGGGGGCGGCGGACAACGACTGGCGGCCCTGGAACCAGGTGCCGGAGCTGGCGCGGCTGTGGTTGGAGTCGGATCATGGGGCGGGGGGTGCCCCCCCGCAACGCCCCCCCGACGTCGAGGAGGGGGAGGCCGGGGCCGAACCCGCGCCCGTTCCCACCGCGACGCCGGCCGACGCAGAGCCGGACGAGGCGCCGGAGGCGCCCAAAATTGCCGAAGGCGGCTCCAAGGCCTCCCCCCGCGCCGCCGTGCGCGTCGGTGGCGACGTGCGGATCGGGTTCGTCGCCTCCAACCTCGAGCGGCTCGGCGCCGCGGGCGACCCGCCGCCGGCCGGCTTCGTGGTGTCGCGGGCGCGCCCGATCGTCGACGTGTCGCTCGGCGAGTGGCTCGCGGGCCGCGTGGCCGTCGAGGTGCGCCAGGACGACGCCACCACCACCTACGCGGACACGGGCCTCTCGTTCGACGTGCGCGACTGGGCCGAGGGCTGGTCGATCCAGGGCCGGGAGATCTGGCTCGCGGCCCGCGCCGGCACGACGTTCCGGCACGAGGTGCGCGTCGGCCTGCAGGAGCCCGCCTTCGGCGTGCGCGAGACCTACGAGGACGACTACCCCTTCGCGGGCGAGGCCCGCGCGGACCTCGCGCGCCGCACCGGGCTCATCCCCGAGGAGGACCTCGGCATCGGCTGGCGCGGCGCCCTCGGGGACACCTGGGCGTTCGACGTCCAGGTGCTCAACGGCAGCGGCGGCACCCGGCTCGACCAGAACGCCGGCAAGGACTTCGTCGCGCGGGTGGCGGCCTCGCCGGGCGACCTCGTCACCGTGTCGGCCTCGGGCCTCCTCGGCGCGCGCGGGGAGGACGCCTCGGGCAACCAGGCCCAGGGCGAGCTCGCCCTCGAGGTGCGCGGGGCCCGCCAGCGCGTGCTGATCGAGGGCATCGTCGGCGCCACCACCGAGGATCGGCTCGACACGTTCTTCTCGGCGGCCGCGGCCAGCGGCGCGTGGGACTTCCCCGTCGAGAGCACCGCGCTGTCCGAGGTCACCCTGGTCGGGCGCGTGCAGTACTACGACCCCGTCGCGGGCTGGGACGCGCCGGACGGCTGGTGGGCCTACGGCGCCGGCGCCTGGGCGGGCTGGCAGGTCCTGCCCGAGCAGCGCGTCCGCACCGGCGCCACCTGGCAGTCGTACGTGCCGCAGGACTCGGCCCTGCCGATCGAGCACGAGGTGGTGGCGGAGGTCGTGTGGCAGTTCTGAAGCGGGCGGGCGGGCTCGGCGGGCGCCTCGCGGGCCTCGCGCTCCCGCTGCTCGCGGCGTGCGGCGTCGGGAAGATGCTCCCCGGCCCGCCCGTGCTCTCGTCCGCCGAGCGCGCGTCGTGGGACGCGCCGGTCCCGTCGGCCGCCCGCTACACGGGCCCGCCGCGCGTGAGCGCGCCGGTCCTCCCGCTCCAGATCTGGGGGCTCCAGTACGCGCTCGACGTCGTGCTCGTGAGCCGGCACCCCGACTGGAGCATGCACGAGTACGCTCGCGTCGACCTCCCCGAGGGCTCCCTCTGGCTCGCGAAGGACGCCGACGCGCGGGGGAACCAGTCCATCGTGGCCGACCTCCCCGACATCGCGTCGTGGATCCCGGAGGTGCCGGCCCCGCGCGTGTCCGGCAAGCTCGAGGTCATCGACCGGTCGACCGCCACCCGCGCCGATCTCCGCTTCGCCTACACGAACGTGGACGGCGAGCCCGTCGTCGTGACCTACGCCGGACCCATGCCGACGGAGCCGTCGAAGCCGCGCAACGGCAACACGATGGGGCACAGCCGCGCCACCGTCGCCGCGCTCCTGGACCTGCACCTGTTCCGGCCGGGCGGCGAGGCCACGGTGACCATCGGCGGGGTCGACCACGGCATCAAGCGGATGCTCGGGCTGTACCCGCTGAAGTTCCTCCTCGCGCAGACCCAGGCCGGCTTCGCGATCGCCGACTTCCGCGTCGAGGGCGGCGCCCACGGATTCCGGCTCACCCGGCCCGCCGGCGACGAGCCGTGGCCCACCCGCTCCACCGAGGACTGGACGGTGTCGAACGGCTGGCTCCGCCGCGAGGGGGCGGTCACCGCGCTGCGCTACCACCTGCACGACGGCGAGATCGACCGCGCCGAGGTCCAGCAGGCGGGCATCGCGGAGCCCATCGCCACCTTCGTGTTCCGGCCCCCGATCCCGGACCTGCGCCGGCCCTTCGAGGGCGTGGTGGAGTCCGCGTTCGTCGTCGACGTGGCGGGCCAGCCGGCGCACGGCACGGGGCGCGTGCTCGCGCGCTCGACCCCGGAGGGCGCCACCGTGGAGATGATCCCCGAGGAGCCCCGCTGGTTCGCGGACCGGCCGATGCGCACGGACGTGACCTTCGCGGAGGGCGGCTACCGGGTGCGGATCGTGCGCGCCGACTGACCCGGTCCCGGACGGCGCGCCGGGTTAGAAGCGGCCATGCTCCAGATCGCCGACCGCACCTTCCAGAGCCGCCTCATCCTCGGCACCGGCAAGTACCCGGACTTCGCCACGATGCGGGCCTGCCACCTCGCCGCCGAGACCGAGATGGTCACCCTCGCCATCCGCCGGGTGGATCTCGGCGCGCCCAAGGGCGAGAACATCCTCGAGTTCATCGACCGCTCGAAGATCCACGTCCTCCCCAACACGGCGGGCTGCTACACGGCAGAGGACGCGATCCTCACCTCGCGCCTCGCCCGCGAGCTCCTCGGGACGAACTGGATCAAGCTCGAGGTGATCGGGGACCCGGACACGCTCTTCCCGTGCGCCGAGGGCACGCTGGAGGCCGCGCGCGTGCTCGTCCGCGACGGCTTCGTGGTGCTCCCGTACATCTCGGACGATCCCGTGCTCTGCAAGCGGCTCGCCGAGATCGGCTGCGCCGCGGTCATGCCGCTCGCCGCGCCGATCGGCTCGGGCCTCGGCATCCGGAACCCCACGAACCTCCGCATCATCGTCGAGCAGGCCAAGGTGCCCGTCATCGTCGACGCGGGGGTGGGCACCGCGTCGGACGCCGCCCTGGCGCTCGAGCTCGGCGCCGACGCCGTGCTGCTCAACACCGCCGTGGCGGGCGCGAAGGATCCGGTCCGCATGGCCACCGCGATGAAGCTCGCCGTCCAGGCCGGCGACCTCGCCGCCGGAGCCGGCCGCATCCCGCGCAAGCTCTACGCGAGCGCGTCGAGCCCGCTCGAGGGCATCATCAACACGTGATCGTCGGCATCACCTGCGGCGGACCGGACCTCGTCCCGCGCGTCCGCGACGCGCTCGCCGCGGGGATCGACCGGGTGCTCGTCCGGGAGCCGGCGCTCCCCGCGGGCATCGACGCCGTCGCGCTCGATCACCCCGGCCGCGTCGTCCTGCACACGCGCATGCCGGGCGCCCGTGACCGCGCGGGTGCCCTCCCGGTGGGCCTGCACTTCGCGAGCGACGCGCCGCGGGCCACGTGGACGGGGACCTTCAGCGTCAGCACCCACTCCGTGGAGGAGGCGCGCCTCGCGCGGGAGGCCGGCGCCGCGTGGGTGCTCCTCTCCCCGATCTGGCCGTCGCCGTCGAAGCCCGGCGACACGCGCCCCGCGCTGGGCGTGGCCGTGCTCGGCGCGGTCGGCGGCTGTGTCGCCCTCGGCGGCGTGACGCCCGCGCGCGTGGCGGCCTGCCGCGCGGCGGGCGCCTACGGGGTGGCCGGCCTGGGCGGGATCTTCGGGGCCGCGGACGTGGCGGAGGCGGTGCGCGCGTGGCGCGCCGCGTGGGCGCTCAGAACGTGAAGACCTCTTCGTCGTAGCAGGCGCCCGCCGCCACGTCGGCGCACTCCGCCTCGTAGAGGCAGGTCAGCTGATCGTCGAAGCTCTCGCGGAGCTGCGTGTCCGACCACGTCGCGTACAGCTTCTCCTGCGTCTCGCACTGCTCCTTGCACTCGGCGGAGCTCATGCGCTCCGTGCCCGGGTTCTCGCAGGCGACGAGCTTGTCGCACACCTGCTCGCAGGTCGGCGAGCAACCCCCGAGCAGGAGGCCGCCGAGGAGCAGGAGGCTACGGGAAGTTCTTGATCGGAGCACAGTAGTTCTTGTCCAGGAGATCGCAGCTCGTCTGCGCGACGCAGTCCATCCAGAGCGCGGCCTGCTGCTCGTTCTCGAGGGAGATGTCGTCGTCCCCCGAGGCCCGCTCATTCGGAGTGTAGTTCCCGATCTCGCCGGCGCGGTTCATCGCGCTCTCGCAGTGCGCGACGCAGCGCGACACCATCTCGGCGCGGCCGGAGGGGCCTTCCTTGCCCGGGATCTGGATGTTGCACTGCCCGTCGCCATCCCCGAAGAGCTTCTCGCACGAGTCGTAGCAGCTCGGCCCGACGGCGCACTCGTCGCCGCCCGGGCAGTCGGGGTTGCACGCGCCCGCGAGGGCGGCGAAGACGAGCAGGAACACGGTGGACGCGCGCATGGGCTCCCCTCTCGGCCGCGGAGCGTAGTCACTGCGAGCGGCCCGTGCAAGCGCGCCGCCAGGACGGTAGCCTCCGGGCGGATGCGCGTCCTGCACGTCACGCCCTGCTTCCCGCCCACCTGGGCGTACGGGGGCGTTCCGCGCGCGGTGTACGGCCTCGCCCGCGCCCAGGTGCGCGCCGGGCTCGACGTGCGCGTGTGGACCACCGACGCCTTCGACGGGGAGCGCCGCGCCGCCGTCCCCGCGCGCCGGGTGCTCGACGGCATCGACGTGCGCGTCACGCGCACCGCCTCAAACCGCCTCGCCTGGTCGCACCAGCTCTACCTCCCGCTCGGCGCGCCCCCGCTCGACGGCGTGGACGTCGTGCACCTCCACGCGCACCGCCACCTGTTGAACCACCGCGCCTTCCGCGCCGCCGAGGCCCGCGGCGTGCCCGTGGTCCTGACACCACACGGCACGCTCCCGCGCATCGAGCGCAAGGTGGGCATCAAGCGCGTGTGGGACGCGCTGTTCGACGGCGACGTGCCGCAACGCGCGCGCCGCGTCATCGCCACCAGCAAGGCCGAGGTGCGCCAGATCCTCGCGGCCGGCGTGCCCGGCGACCGCGTGGAGCGCGTGCCGAACGGGCTCTGGCTCGAGGAGTTCGCCGACCTCCCCCCGCGTGGCAGCTTCCGGCGCGCCCACGGGCTCGGGGACGGCCCGCTCGTCGCCTACCTCGGGCAGGTGACGCCCCGGAAGGGCGTCGACACGCTGGCGGCGGCGCTCGCGGGCGGCGCGCTGGGGGAGGCGCGGCTCGTCGTCGCCGGCCCCGCGCGCGGCATGGAGGTGCCCACGGGCGATCACGTCGTGTACGCCGGCACCCTGGAGGGGCCCGACCGCCTCGCGCTCCTCGTCGACGCCGACGTGCTCGCCTACCCCTCCTCCTCCGAGGTGTTCGGGCTCGTCCCCTTCGAGGGGCTCCTCTGCGGCGCGCCGGTGGTCGTCGGCGGGGACTGCGGCTGCGGCGAGCTCGTCGCGGAGGCCGGCGCCGGCCTGCTCGTGGACAACGGCGACGTCGCCGCGCTCCGCGGCGCGCTCCGGACCCTGCTCGCGGACCCGGCGGCGGCGCGCGCGATGGTGAGCCGGGGGCGGCGCTGGATCGAGCGCAACCTCGACTACGCCGAGATCGCCCGCGCACACGCCCGCATCTACGCGGAGGCCCTCGGATGAGGCGGCGCATGGGCCCCCTCGTGCTGCTCGCGGCCATCGCCCTCGCGTGGCTGCCCGCGCTCCGCGCGCCCTTCACCTACGACGACCGCATCGAGGTCGTCGGCAACCGCACCATCCGCTGGCTCGACTCCGTGGGCGCGATCGCCGCCTACAACACGAGCCGCCCGCTCCTCATCCTGACCTACGCGCTCAACTGGCGGCTCGGCGGCCTCGATCCGCTCGGCTACCACGTGCTCTCGCTCGTCATCCACGGGGTGAACGCGCTCCTCGCCTGGCGGCTCGCCGCGCGGCTCCTGCCACCCCTCCACGCCGCGCTGGTGGCCACGCTCTGGGCGCTCCACCCGATGACCACCGAGGCGGTCACCTACGTGACGGGCCGCTCGGACGCGCTCGAGGCCACGTCGTGGCTGATCACCCTCGCCGCGTGGCTCGACTTCCGGCGCGCCGCCGACGCCCGCGCCGCGCGCACCCAGCGCGCGCTGACCGTCGCCGCCGTCGTGGCCGCGCTCCTCACGAAGGAGGTCGGCGTGCTCCTCCCCGTCGCGCTGCTCGCGGTCGACCGCTGGCTCGTGCCCGCGCCGCGCTGGCGGGATCACGCCTTCTTCTGGGTCGCCGGGGCGGCCGCGGTGGCCGTGCGCCTCGGCGTGTACGGCTGGCCGGCCGCAGAGGTGCCGCGGAGCGCCCTCGCGCAGCTCCTCTCGCAGGCCGAGGTGTGGACGCGCTACCTCGCGCTCTGGCTCGCGCCCGTGGGGCAGTCGATCCTCCACGACCACCCCGGGGTCGCGCGCGCGGCCGGCGCCCTCGCGCTCGCCGCCTGGCTCGCGGCCGGCGTCGTGCTCCTCCGCGCCGCGCGGACCGCCGCCCCCGGCGCCCCCGCCGCCCTCCGCGCCTTCGCCTTCGTGGTCGGCGGCGCCTGGCTCCTCCCCTCCTCGCTCGTGCCGCTGCTCGAGACGATGGCGGAGCACCGCGCCTACCTCGCCGGGCTCCTGCTCGCGCTCGGGCTCGCCACGCTGCTCCCCGTGACGCCCCGCGCCCGCGTGGCCTGGCTCCTCGCGCCCGCGCTCCTGGCCGCCACCGTCGCGCGCAACCGCGTCTGGGCGGACGAGGTCGCGCTGTGGGCCGACGCCGCCGCGGACAACCCCGCCAGCGCGCGCGCCTGGTACGGCTACGGCGAGGCCCTCCGCTACGCGCGCCGCTTCGTCGAGGCGGCCCCGGCGTACGCGCGCGCCGCCGAGCTCGACCCCGACGACCCCGACGCCCGCATCAACCTGGGCATCGCCAAGGCCGAGTCCGGCGATCCGGACGGCGCGCGGGCAGCGTGGGAGGCGGTGCTCCGGGCGGACCCGCGCAGCTGCGCCGCCCACAACAACCTCGGCGGGCTCGCGTTCCGCGCGGGGCGGCTCGAGGAGGCGACGGCGTCCTACACCTCCGCCCTCGGGTGGTGCCCGGACGATCCCATCGCCCACCTCAACCTCGCAAACCTCGCCTGGGAGCGCGCCGAGGTGCGCAAGGCGGCGTTCCACTACCGGGAGTACCTCCGCGTCGCGGAGGACGGCCCGGCGAGCCCCATCGCCCGCGAGCGGCTCAGGCGGATGGCGGTGGAGTAGCCGGCGGGATCAGGCCGTCGGGAGCGTCCACTTCCGCTGCTGGAAGATCTCGAGGAGGCGCCCGCGGATGCGCGTGCTCTCCTCCTTCGGGTTCGCGAGCGCGTCCCGGAGGAGCGGCTCGCCGGCGTTCCCCTCCTGCGCCGCGATCGCCTCGATCGCCGCGTGGCGCACGCCCTCGTCGAAGTCCACGAGGAAGCGGTGGGCGGCCGCCACGATCTCCGGGTGCCGCCGCTCCGCCAGCGCGATGAGGAGGTTGCGCTTCTTCTCGGGCTTGAACTCGTTCTCCACCTGCTCCGCGGCGAGCAGGTCGAGGAGGAGCCGGAGCGAGGCGTCCGCGCCCTCCACGCGCTCCACGACGCGCACGCAGTAGTGGAAGTGGAGGTTCTCGCGGGCCCAGCGCTTCGCCACGGCCGCGCCCTGCGCGCCGTGCCCGGCGAGCAGGTCGCACGCGAGGTCCTTCTCCTTGCGGTCCTTCAGCCCGTGCTCGAGCTGGAGCGCGAAGCGGCCGCAGAGGGCGTAGAGCGCCTCCTCCGAGCCGTTCTCGGAGAGCCAGTGCGCGGAGGCCTCACGGTCCTCCGGCTGGGCGTCCCGGTTCGCGACGCGGCGCGCGTGCCGCTTGATCTGCCCGGCGGGGCCGCCTAGCAGGAAGTCGAAGAAGGCCATTGTCGTCTCCGCGGCGTTCCACGCCGGCGCGAGTGGCTAAGCACCCGGACGCCGTCCGGGAAGGGTCCCCGCGTAGCCGACGGCGAGCCCTGCGCGCCAATCGGCCGCCGCCGGGACGAATCCGCCACCGGCGCGCGCGAGCACGTGCCACCGGGTGCCCCAACGGACCGCGAGCTCCCCGTCCGCGCGGGCCGGATTCCGCGCGGTGGGCGCGTCCAGCCCGGCGCGCCCGATCACCGCGAAGGCGCCGCGCTCCCACGCCGCGGAGGCGCGCACGAGCGGGACGTCGTCCTGGTTCGCGAAGCGGAGGGGGTTCCCGAGGACGGCGAGGCCCACCCCGAGGCGCGCCGACAGCTCGTCGCCCGTCCAGCCGCCCGACGCACCGAAGAGGACGTCGGTCTCGTCGGTCCCGAGCTCGCCCTCGTCCGAGGCGTTCGGGAGCTTCGCCTCCCAGCCGAGCGTCACGTCGAAGTCACCCGGCCGTGCCAACGTGACGACTGTGCCGAGGTGCACGTCCCCGGGCCCGGTCGTGGTGCCCGCCGGCGCCGCGTCCACGAGCCAGTCCCAGCGCGCGCGCAGCTCCACGGGCGCGATCCGCACCACGCCGTCGATGCCGGCCGCGCCGCGGTCGCGCGCTCCGGCTCGGAACGGCGGCACGTACCCCGCGGCCCACTCGGCGCTCGCCCGGACGGCGAAGGATCCTGTTGCGGACGCTCGAGATTGGGGAAAGAGTGGCTCCGGAACCCAGCAGTCCTGTCCATGGGCTGCACCGGGCACACACACGGTCGCGACCACCCCCACCGCAAAAAGTGGCCTCCTCCATGTCGCGTCAAGAAGGTGTTGACGGTGCCCCTTCCCCATCCGTACACTGCCTCACCAACCCGGTCGCCCTCACACGGCAGCCGCCCCCCGTCCACGCTGGAGCCCCACAGCATGACTCCAACTTTCCGCGCCTCCCTCGTCCTGATGGCCCTGGCGGCACTGCCGTCCTGTAATGGCGATGATCCGAACGCCGACAAGGACGATTCGGGCGTTGCATGCGCCGGCCCGACCGTCGCGGCGGGCGCGGACCTGTCGATCACCCTCGGCGCCCTCGCGACGCCGTCGGCGACCGGCACGGTGTGTGACGGCGAGGTCACGTACACCTGGGCCGTCGAGTCCGCCCCGGTGGACTCCGGCATCGACTCCGGCGACCTCGACCTGACCGACCCCGCGGCGCCGACCTTCGCGCCGGACGTGGTGGGCACCTACGTGCTCTCGGTCGTCGTGACGGACTCCACGGGCGCCGCCTCCGCGCCCGACTACATCGTCATCACGGTCACCTCGGGCAACGCGGCCCCCATCGCCGACTGCGGCCCGAACCGCACCGCCGAGGTCGACCAGCGCGTGGATCTCGACGGCTCGGCCTCGTCCGACCCCGAGGGCGCTGCGCTCGAGTACTCGTGGACGTTGTCCTCGGTCCCGAGCTGCTCCGAGCTCGCGGGCACCGACGTGTTCAACGCGAGCACCGTCACCCCGTCCGTCGTGCCCGACTGCGCCGGCGTGTTCGTGGTCGGCCTCGCGGTGAGCGACGGCGGCAACTGGTCCTCGGTCGACTACTGCAGCATCACGGTCGAGTCGGGTGACGAGCCCCCGGTCGCGGACGCGGGCGACAGCGGCGCGCTCTCCCCGTGCACCGAGACGAGCTTCGAGCTCGACGGCTACGGCAGCTACGACCCCGAGGGCGTCGCGCTGACCTACTCCTGGTCGCTGCTCTCCGCGCCGACCGGCTCCAGCGGCTCGTTCGACGACACGACCCTGCCGAACCCCGTGTTCCACTGGGACGTGGTCGGCACTTACACGTTCCAGCTGCAGGTCTCCGACGGCACCTTCTGGAGCGCGCCGGACATCGTGTCGTACACGTTCACCGACGAGACGGCGAACAACAGCCCCGTCGCGAACGCCGGCGAGGACCAGAGCATCAACGTGACGACGGAGTGCACCACCGCCGCCTACGTCTTCACCTGCGACGACTGCCCGTCCGAGGACGTGGAGCTCGACGGCAGCGCGTCGGACGACCCCGCCGACGGCGACGACCTCGACTTCCTCTGGTCGGACGCCTCCGGCGAGCTCACCATCGGGTCCCGCTACTCGCCCGTCACCGAGGTGCTCACGCCCTCGTTCGCGTCGTCCTACAACTCCGCCACGACGCGGACGTGGGAGGTCCTCCTGACGGTCAGCGACTGCGCGGACAGCGACACCGACACCGTCAACATCACCTACAGCTGCACCGGCGAGTACAGCCCCTAGGAGCCCCCCGATGCGCACGACCTCCCTGATGGCCATCCTGGCCCTCTTCGCGGGCTGCAACCCGAGCACTGACAAGGACAACGGGACGGGGGACGACTCCGGAGCCGCCGTCAACAACAAGCCCGTCGCCGAAGCGGGCGTCGCGATCAACCAGACGGCGGACACGGCCGTGCCGCTCTCGGGCGCGGCGTCCAGCGACCCGGACGGCGACGTCCCGCTGGTCTACCACTGGTCCTTCGACCACGTGCCGGACGGCTCCGCGCTCCTCTCGCGCGAGTCGCCGTTCACCGTGAACCACTCCGCCGAGGCCGTGAGCAGCACGTTCTCCGCGGACGCGGTGGGCACCTACGTCGTCAAGCTCGTGGTGACCGACTCCAAGGGCAAGGACTCCGATCCCGACTACGTGATCGTCACGGTCGAGGATCCGGAGATGGTTCCCGTCGCCAACGCCGGCACGGACGCGACCTCCTCGGTGGGCACGCTCGTCTCGCTCGACGGCTCCCGCAGCTACGACCCGCTCGGCCGCACGCTCACCTACGCGTGGTCGGTGGTCGACAAGCCCTCCGCGTCCACGATCAGCACGCTCACCGCGGCCGACACGGCCATGGCGAGCTTCACGCCCGACCTCAAGGGCGTGTACGTGCTCAACCTCGTGGTCGACAACGGCCTGTCCCGCTCCTCCTCCGACGCGGTCACGGTCACGGTGCTCGGGGACGACAACGCCCCGGTCGCCAACGCCGGCTCCGACCAGCCCGAGGCCGAGGACTGCACCACGATCACGCTGGACTGCTCCGGCTCGGCCGACCCCGACGGCGACACGCTGCAGTACCTCTGGGAGATCCAGAGCAAGCCGACCGGCTCCGCGGTCACCAACGCCAGCTTCTCCGACCGTTCGGCCGGGCGGCCCACGTTCTACCCCGACGTGGCCGGCGAGTACGTGCTCTCCTGCGCCGTCACCGACGGCACCACCTGGTCCACGCCGGACACGGTGATCATCCAGGCCGCCGAGCGCCGCTCGAACGAGCGCCCGACGATCACGGCGGGCACGGACGTGTCCCTCAACGCCGGGTCGGCCACCTGCACCGAGAGCGGCTACACGTACACGTGCGACGAGTGCGCGACGCAGGTGACCACGCTCGGCTCCACGGCGACGGTGACGGACGCCGACGGCGACCCGCTCACCATCCTCTGGACCACCGAGAACGAGGACGCGACGATCGCCGATCCGACGAGCCTCGTCACCACGGTCACCCTCGAGGACGCCGAGCCCACCGAGCCCGGCGACTGCGAGGACACCGAGTACGAGTTCGAGCTGTCCGTCACGGACTGCACGGGCTCCACGGTCACCGACCGCGTCACCATCACGGTGAACTGCTGCGGCGTCGAGGACACGTCGGCGCGCTGATCCCCACCCGGGTTCGGCCGTGAACGCCGCCATCGTGGGCACTTCGGTGCTCGCCGTGGCGGCGTCCGACGTCCGGCCGGCGGTGGGCGAGACCGTGCGGCTCTTCGCGGCGTGGGACGGCGGCTGGCCTGCCGAGGTCCGCTGGGAGGGCGTCGACGCGGACGCCGGGCTCGAGGCGACCGTCACGCCGAAGGCGCCCGGGCCCCTCACCGTGCGCGCCGGCGACGCGACGATCACGCTCGAGGTGCAGCCCGCCGACAACGTGGGCACCGGCGTCGTGCGCCCCGAGGTGCGCTCGTTGCCCGCCGTCGACGACAACTGCCGCGACGACCGCTACCCCTCGCTCGCGGGCGGCTGGGTCGCCCACTGCTCGACCACGGGCCGGGTCGACCGCGCGCTCGACCTCGCCACGCGCGCGACCGTGTCCCTCTCGGAGGGTGTCGAGGCCCCCGGGCTCGGCCCCGCCGCCGTCTTCGCGGGGGACCGCGGCCTGTGGCGCCTCCCGAGCCCCACGCCGGAGCCCGACCGCGTGCGCTTCGGCGAGCCGCCGATCGGCCCGCCCGCCACCGACGGCGAGCACGGCGCACTCGCGTGGGCCGACCACGTCGAGGCCTTCCCCCTCGCGGAGCACACACGCGCGCGCACCGAGGCCGCGCCCCTCCCCTGGTACGCCGCCGCCCTCGCGTGGCCCTGGGCCGCGTGGGTCGAGGACGGGGGCCTCACCGGCGAGGACATCTGGGCGCGCACGACCGACGCGCGGCGCTTCCCGCTCGCGCGCGGCGCCCGGAGCGAGCGCCACCCCGTCGGGAGCGAGCGCTGGCTCGGCTGGGTCGACGAGGCCGCCGTGTACGTGCAGGACATGGCGCGGGGCGAGCGGCGGGTGTACGCGGCGGACACGGGCTTTGCCCACGGGCCGAGCCTGTGGGGGCCCGTGGCCTGCTGGGAGGACCGTGGTGCGCTGCGCACCGGCGCCGGAGACATCGACATCCTCTGCTCCGACGGGCTCGAGCTCCGCCGGGCGGGGCACCAGCGCGCGCCCGCGCGGTGGGGACCGTGGTTGCTCTTCCGCGAGGCCGGCCGCGTGATGCTCGCGACCGCGACCGAGCTCGTGCTCGATGACGACGATCCCCGCGCCGAGGGCGCCGGCCGCACGCTGCCCGGCGGCTGGCGGGGCGCGCACCGCGAGGGCGCCGTGAGCTGGACGTTCGACTGGCCCGCCCCCGGCTGGCGCGTCGAGCGCTGGGACGGCGCCGCCTGGACACCCGGCGACGTCCTCCCCGTGGGCCGCGTCACGGTCACGCACCCCGGCGGAGACGCGATCCGCCTCGTCCCGGGGGGCGTGTGAGCCAGCTGGATCCAGCCGATCTTGGGGCGGGGGGAGGGCCCCCCGCAACGCCCCCCCTCCCTCCCGCGGACGAAGCCGTATCCCCCGCTCGGCCGGCCTCGGCGATCCCCCGCACGCTGCTCGCCCTCGCCGCCGGCGCCGCCGCGATCGCGTTCGTCGCGCTCGACCCCGCGCGCACGATCCACCCCGACGCCCTCGCCACGTTCGCCCGCGGCGCGCTCCCCGCCCTGCTCGCCGTGGCTGCCGCGCTCGGAGCGGGCGGCGCCGTGCTGCGCGCGACCGCGCCGGACGCCCTCGACGCGCCGGGCGGCTGGCTCGCCGCGCTCGGCGTCGGCGTCGCGCTCCAGGGCGCGCTGCTCGGGCTCTTCGCCTGCATGGGCGCGCTCGGCCCCATCGCGGCCATCTCCGTGCTGGTCGCGACCGGCGCCGGCTGGGCGGCCCGCCCGCGCGTCACGCTCCCCCGCGTCCCGACCACGGCCCTCCTCCTGGGCGGGCTCCTGCTCCTCCCCGGCCTCGTCGACGCGCTCGCGCCCCCCACCGACACCGACGAGCTCTACTACCACCTCTCGCTCCCCCGCCGGATGCTCGAGCAGGGCGGCTTCCTCGGCGGCTTCCTCACCCCCGACGGCAGCCGACCCATGCCGGTGCACCTCGTGTTCGCCGCGCTGATGAGCCTCGGCGGCGAGGCGGCCCCGCGCCTCTGGCACCTCGCGCTCTCGGCCGCGCTCGTCCTCGGCGTGCGCACCCTCGCGGAGGCGCGCTTCGGCCCCGGCCGTGGCGATCTCCCCGCCCTCGCGCTGCTCGGCTCCTACTCCTGGCTCCGCGAGGCCGGCCTCGCCTACAACAACCACCTCGTCGCGCTCTACCTGCTCCTGGCCGCGGACGCGCTCCTGGCCCGCCGCCCCGTGCTCCTGGGCTGGATGTGCGGCTTCGCGCTCGCGGTCAAGTACACGGCGGCCCCCGCGGCCGCCGCGCTCTGCCTCCTCGCCGCCTGGGACCACCTGCGCGCCGACCCCCGGCGCGTCGCGCTCGCCGCGCTCGCGACGCTCGCCCCGCTCGCGCCCTGGTGGCTCCGCAACGTCGCCGACGGCCTCCACCCCCTCTTCCCCTTCGCCGGCTGGCCCGCGGCGGGCGAAGGCGGCGCCGACTTCGTGTTCGTCTACCCGGAGAAGTACGGCCTCGGGCACGACCTCGTCGCCACGCTCCGCCTCCCGCTCGACCTGCTGTTCCGCGCCGAGATCGACTCCTTCGTCTTCCTCGGCCGCGTCTCGCTGCTGTGGGGCGCGCTCGGGCTCGCCGCCTCGTGGGCGGCCCGCCGCGACGGCGCCGTGCGCCGGCTCGTGTTCGTGGTCGCCGTCGGCTTCGTCGGGTGGGCGATGGGCGCGCAGATCGTCCGGTACCTCCTCCCGCTCTTCGGCATCGCCGCGCTCGCGGGCGGGGCGCTCCCCCGCCGCTGGCCCGCCTGGCTGCTGCTCGCCGCCTCCCTCCCCGCCAACCTCGCGCCCACGCTGCGGCACGCCGCGTCCCGCGCCGCGGTCGTCTCCGGCCAGGAGGACGCCGACACCTTCCTCGCGCGCGAGGTCTCCGCGTGGGGCGCCCTCCGCTTCCTCCGCGAGCACGTCCCCGCCGACGCGGCCGTGGCCATGTTGTTCTCCTGGCAGGGCTACTGGGTGCCCCAGCCCGCCATCCTCGGCTCCGTCGAGGACCACGTGCCCACGCGCTACTGGCTCTGGCGCAACGGCGACGCCGCGCTCTCCACCCTCGCGGACCTCGGCGTCACCCACCTCCTGGTCGGCGACGTGAAGTTCCTGAAGAAGAGCTACGGCTTCCTGGGGGCCGACGTTCTCCGCGACCAGTTCAACGGCCCGGAGGAGCGCCTCCGCGAGCTCCTGCTCCGCGACGCGACCCGTCTGTACGCCGCGGATCGCTGGGAGGTCTGGCGGCTCGATCCCCAGCCCGGTCCGGAGCGCCTTGACGACTCCACCCCGTCCCCATAGATGGCTCGGCGACCGCAAGTCCCCGCGGGGGTGGCGGAATGGCAGACGCGCCAGGCTCAGGACCTGGTGGGGTAACTCCCGTAGGGGTTCAAGTCCCCTCCCCCGCACCATCTCTCCGGCGAGCAACGCCGGGCGCCCAACACACGACGTAGTGGGGCCCGCAGCGTACTTGCAGAGCAAGCGCTCTCCGTGGCAGAACTCCCGCGCTGCGCCTCCGAGCCGTCGCTCGGGTCCGCACGGGTGCCCCATGACGCGCGCGCTCCTCCCCCTGCTCCTCGCCACCGCCTGCGGCACGGCCTCCGTCAAGCTCGACGACCCCAGCGGCACGGCCGACGACACCGGCGTCGGCGGCGACACCGCCGCGGACACCGACACCGCCGACACCGAGGACACCGACGTCGAGCCCGTCTTCGCGCCCGACTACAGCGTGTACGACGCCACGCGGAACTTCTACTACGACCAGTGGGGCTACTCCTGCGACGACACCGTCTACGAGACGGGCTTCGCGATCGACGCGGGCAGCGGTGACTTCCAGGCGCTCGCCGAGCTCTGCGGGGACTGCGACTACTTCTACGAGGTCACGCCCGACGTCGACCAGGCGTGCGACTGGATCAGCCTCGGCACCACCTGGCGCGGCGTCGTGCTCGGCGACGGCGAGGCGGAGCTCTACTTCTTCCGCGAGAACGACGGCGAGCTCGAGGAGTACGCGGCCGACGACGGCGCCGCGCTCTCCGACGACGGCGCCGTGCTCGACTACGCCTACGAGATCGTCTACGACTGGGGCTACGAGGTCACCATCGACGTGAGCGGCACCGTCACGTGGGAGCTCGTCGAGCAGGAGTAGGCCGGCGGCCCCCAGGATCCGCGCCGCGTCGACGCGGGCGGATACCTTGCGCGGATGATCCGCCGCTCCATCCACCAGGGTCGCGTGGGCGACTTCGGCATCGAGACCGTCACCCTGCCGAACGGCCGCGTCGTCGACCTCGAGATCCTCCGCCACCCGGGCGCCGCCGCCGTCGTGCCGCTGCACGGCGACGGCACCGTCACGCTCATCCGCCAGCACCGCCACGCCGCGGGCGGCACCATCTGGGAGATCCCCGCCGGCAAGCTCGAGCCGGGCGAGCTCCCGGAGGACTGCGCCGCGCGCGAGCTCACGGAGGAGGCCGGGCTGGTGGGCGAGCTCGCACACCTCACCACCATCCACACCACCCCGGCGTTCACCGACGAGGTGATCCACCTCTACGTGGCCACCGCGCTGCGCGAGGCGCCCATGAACCTGGACGCCGACGAGGTCCTCACGCCGATCCGCGTCGCGATGAGCGAGGCGCTCGCCCTCATCCGGCGCGGCGAGATGACCGATGCGAAGTCGATCGTCGCGCTCCTGATGGTGGCGGAGCGAACGCGCGACGGATCGTGACACACGCGCCACGATCCGAGGTTCCGCCAACGCCCGCCTCGCGCGTCGCCACGCGATCTAGCCGCTTCGCCCGGTTGGTCCCCGTTCAGTAGCGGTTCTGGCACAGCCCGTGCATGATCCGCGGCGGGAGACCGCTCATGCTCCGAACGCCCATCCTGGTCCTGCTGACCGCCTGCGCGGACTACGAGGTCAGGGGCAACGACAACGCCCTCGACGACGCCGCGTGGGACACCGGCGGCGAGTCCGACGCCGACACCGACGTGGACGCCGACTCCGACACCGACGGCCCCCCCGAGGAGGAGGACGACTTCCTCGCGCTCGCGCCCGCCGCCACCGACGCCTACGTGTTCGTCGCGAACCCCACCCGCGACACCGTGACGCGCATCTCGGTCCCGAGCCTCGCGGTGCTCACCACGGACGTGGGCGAGGCCCCCTCCGTCGTCCAGACCACCGCCGACTACATGCGCGCCGTCACGCTCAACACGGGCGACGACAGCGTGAGCATCGTCGACGCCGCCACGCTCGGCGTCACCAACGTCGACGTGCGCCCGAACTTCAACCGCCTCTCGCTCTCCGGCGACGGCGCCTGGGTCATGGCCTGGTACGACCCCGACCTCGACGAAGGTGGCGGCGAAGGCGGCGTCCAGAGCTTCAACGAGGTGAGCTTCGTCCACCTGGACAGCGCCACGCACACCCCGATGGCGGTCGGCTTCAACCCCCGCGAGGTGAAGTGGAGCGAGGACGGCACCAAGGCCCTCGTCGTCAGCGACGCCTCGCTCGCGCTCGTCGATCTCACCGGCGGCGCCCTCACCCCCACGCTGATCGAGATCGCCGAGGACCCCGTGGACGCGCCCGCCGCCGAGGAGGTCGAGCTCGCCCCCGACGGCAGCTACGCCTACGTCCGCCAGTTCGGCGCCGACGAGCTCGTCGTGGTCGACCTCGCCGCGCTCTCGGTGGATCGCGTGCCCGTCGGCGCGAACCCCACCGACCTCGACCTCTCCCCCGACGGCCGCTCCCTCGCGGTCGTGGCCCGCGGCGCCCAGGAGCTCTGGGTCCTCGACGCGACGAACCCCTTCGCCGAGGCCACGGTCCTCCCCTTCGACTCCGCCTACGGCGCGGTCCTCTACACGGGCGACGGCTCCCAGGCGATCCTCTACACGAACGCCTCGCTGCTCGCGTCGTTCGCCGTCTGGGACACCACCACCGGCGAGATCCGCGAGCGCAGCCTCGTGAAGCCCGTCCGCAGCATCGGCGCGAGCCCCACCGGCGGCTCGCTCCTCGTCTTCCACACGCAGGAGGACGCCGGCGACGCCGACCCCGACGATCCTTTTTACGGGGAGTGGGCGCTGACGCTCATCGACCTGGGCGATTTCCGACAGAACCCCATGCTGCTGCCCGACGAGCCGTCCGCCTACGCCACGAGCGACGACGGCCGCTACGGCTACTTCGTGATGGAGGGCAACGACTTCCTGGAGGTCCTCGACTTCCAGACGCTGCTCTACACGGAGATCACGCTCAAGTCCCCGCCCGTGCACCTCGGCGTGCTGCCGGGCAGCGAGACGGCCTGGATCAGCCAGGACCACTCGCTCGGCCGCCTCTCCTTCTACGACCCCGCCTCCGACAGCCTCGACACCATCACGGGCTTCGAGCTCAACAGCGAGATCGAGCATGACTAGCCTCCTCCTCCTCGCCGCCTGCGCGCCCTGGGACCTCCCGAGCGACGCGAGCCACGATCTCGACCTCCCCACGTGGGACGCCGCGGTCGTCTCCGCCGCCGACGGCGTCTACGTCCGCCTCCCGCAGGCCGGCGACCTCGTGCGCATCACGCCCGACGGCGCCTGGGCCCCGGTGAACCTCGACGGCGCCTCGCCCGACCGCATGGTCCTCGCCCCCGACCAGGAGACGCTCCTCGCGTTCGCCTCCTGGCCCACCTGCCGCGACGACGACCCGCGCGTCGTCTACGTCGACGAGTGCGAGGACGAAGACCTCGAGTACGAGTCCGAGCTCGCGCTGATCCGCGACGGCGCGGTCGTCCACGTCGCCGACGTGCCCGCGCAGTACAACGCCTTCGCGTTCAACGAGTCGGGCTCGCTCGCGGTCGCGTACCTCGACTTCTCCGACGGCGAGACCATCGACGTGAACGGCGTCCTCAACCTCACCGAGGCCGTGTTCGTCGACCTCGCCTCCGGTGACACGCACGCGGTGCCCGTCGGTTTTGCGCCCGAGAACGTGCTCTTCTCCGAGGACGGCACGCAGGCGCTGGTGCTCTCGCGCAGCAAGGTCGCGGTGGTCTCGCTCGCCGGCGAGGACGCCTGGACGCGCACGGTCACCTTCCCGCTCACGCTCGACGTGGACCAGGAGGTCGACCCCGACAACGCCGTGCTCGTCACCAACGAGGACGGCGACACCGACTACGCGCTGGTGAGCGTGGCCGGCGAGAGCGAGCTCTACGTGCTCGACCTGACCAACGAGAGCATCGACATCGTCGAGCTCGACGGGGTGCCCGCCGACCTCGCCGTCGACCCCACGACCAACCGCACGCTCATCGTCTACGCCGCGCGGGCCCGCCTCGATCTGTTGGAGCACGAGCTCTTCGAGCTCGCGAGCGTCGAGCTCGACGAGCCGGCCACGCGCATCGCCGGCGGTGACGGTCGCTTCGTCCTTTACAACGACGCCGGGCGCTACCACGACGTGTACGTCTACGACAGCGATGCCGAGACGCTCGAGGAGATGCGCGCCGAGAACCCCGTCCGCGAGCTGCGCCTCACCGCCGACGGCGGCTTCGGCGTCGCTACGCTCGAGATGGAGGGCGGCTCCGGCAACGACGCCTCCGGCTTCTACGACCAGTACTTCGGCCTCGGCGTGTTCGACCTCGGCGACGACCCCGCCGACCCCGTCGCGCTGCTCCTGGAAGGCGAGCCGCTCGGCCTCGAGCTGACGGCCGACGACACCTCGAACTACGCGCTCGTGCTCATGGCCGACGTGGACGGGCTGCAGAAGGTCGACCTCGCCGGCGGCTCGGCCACCGAGATCCTGCTCGAGGAGCCGCCGCTCGGCATCGACGCCATGCCCGACGGCCGCTTCGTCGTCACGCACGACGCGCCGCTCGGCCTCCTCACCTTCGTCGACGCCTCCACCGAGGAGCGCGTCACCGCCGCCGGCTTCGCCGCCGACGGCCTCCTCGAGCGCCCGGTGCTGCCGCGCCGGAACGTGGAGTGATCATGCTCGCCGCCCTCTTCGCGCTCTCCTTCTCCGCCGCCGCCGCCACCCACGAGGTCAGCTTCGAGGCCGGCTGGATCGGCGCCTGGGACCCCGCGTTCGACTACTTCGCCGACGGCAACGCGCTCGGCTCCTACGGGCTCCGCGTCGGCTACGCCGTGCACCCCAACGTCGCGGTCATCGCCGGCTGGCAGCACGCCGTGCACGGCGCGGGCATCGTCGTGCCGGGCCTCGGATCCGAGACCGGCGACGACGACTACTACGGCCAGGACGCCTTCTTCGCGGCGCTCTACTCCGACCAGGTCTCGGTCGGCGCCAAGGCGGACGTGCAGCTCCTCCGCTGGCTCCACCCCTACGTCACCGCCCAGCTCGTCGGGATGCGCGGCCTCGTCCGCCTGGACGACGACCTCAACGACGACGAGAACGTCACCCAGCGCGAGGTCGCCGGCCTCACCGGGGGGCTCCTCGGCGGCGCGGGCCTCGACATCCCCATCCGCGTGAAGGGCCGCTGGGCCATCGCGCCCTACGTGGAGCTCGGGTACGGCTGGATGGCGCCCATGCAGCTCGAGGGGCTCGGGAGCCTGCAGTTCGCGGGCTTCTCCGGCCGCACGGGCATCGGGGTGCGCTTCTGATGCGCCGGGGCGTGGCTTTGGGGGATCTGGAGCTTGGGGCGGACCGCGAAGCGGTCGCGAAGGCGGCGGGTCGCGAGACTCGCAGCGACGCGGGCGGCAAGCCCGCGACGCCGCCGCAGCCCGCCCCCGGAGGCCGGCGGCAAGCCGGCCGTGAGTGGGGGGGCCAGCCCCCTGCAACGCCCCCCGTCGTGTGGTGGAGCCTCCTGCTCGGGTTGGGCCCGCTCGCTGCGTGCACCCCGGACGCCGGGTCGTTCACCGACAAGGCCTCCGACGACACCGGCTCATGGGCCGAGGAGCCCCCCGACGCCGGCGACGCCGACGACACCGGCTCCGAGCCGCCCCCCGAGGAGGAGGACGACTTCCTCAAGCTCGCGCCCGCCGCGACCGACGCCTACGTGTTCATCGCGAACCCGTCGCGCGACACCGTCACGCGCGTGGCGGTGCCGTCCCTCGCCGCGCTCACGGCGCAGGTCGGCTCGCAGCCCTCCGCCGTCGCGACCGCGGCCGACTACACCCACGCCGTCACGCTCAACGAGGGCTCCGACGACATCAGCCTCATCGACGCGCCCACGATGGCCGTCACGAACGTGGACGTGCGGCCGAACCTCAACCGCCTCGCGCTCTCCGACGACGGCCGCTGGGCGCTCGCCTGGTACGACCCCGACGTGGAGAGCGAGGATCCGCCCGACGGTGTGCTCTCCTTCAACGAGGTGAGCCTCGTCGAGCTCGCCACGGGCACGCACTGGCCGATGGCGGTGGGCTTCAACCCCCACGCCGTGAAGTGGAGCCGCGACGGGCGCCTCGCCGTCATCGTGAGCGACGCCTCGCTCGCGGTCGTCGATCTCACCGCCGGGGCGCTCACACCCACGCTCATCCCCATCGCCGACGACCCCATCGACGCGCCCCCCGCCGAGGAGATCGAGCTCTCGCCGGACGGCGCCTACGCCTACGTCCGCCAGTTCGGCGCCGACGAGCTCCTCGTGGTCGATCTCGTCGCGCTCACCGTGGAGAGCGTACCCGTCGGGCAGAACCCCACCGACATGGACCTCTCCCCCGACGGCGGCCGCCTCGCCGTCGTGTCGCGCGGGGCCCGCGAGGTGTGGACCTTCGACGCCGCGGACCCCTGGTCCGAGCCCGAGGTCGTCCCCTTCCCGAACAGCTACGGCTCCGTGCTCTTCGCCGACGACGGCACCGCGCTCCTCTACACGAACGCGAGCCTGCTCACGACGTTCGGCGTGTGGGACGTGGCGACCGGCGAGGTCACCGAGCGCAGCCTCGTGAAGCCCGTCGCGTCGATGGGCGTGAGCCCCACCGGCGGCTCGCTGCTCGTGTTCCACACGCTCGCGGACGCCGAGGGCGCCGACGAGACCAGCCCCTTCTTCGAGGCCTGGGCGCTCACGCTGGTCGACCTCGACGACTTCCGCACCAACCCGCTCGTGCTCGACGCCGAGCCCAAGAGCTTCGCGACCACCGACGACGGCCGCTGGGGCTTCTTCGTGATGGACGGCCAGCACTACCTCGAGGTGCTCGACTTCGAGAGCCTGCTCTACGACGAGATCCCGCTCCCCAGCGAGCCCGTGCACCTCGGCGTGCTCCCGGGCGGCACCACCGCGTGGGTGAGCCAGGAGCACGACCTCGGCCGCATCAGCTTCTACCAGCCCGGCGCGGGGGAGCTCGACACCATCACCGGCTTCGAGCTCAACTCGGGGATCGAGCACGACTGACCGGGGGGCGTTGCGGGGGGGCGGGCCCCCCCGCCCCAAGAAGACGAAGCCCTACGACGCGAAGGAAGCCTTCACCTCGGTCTTCGACCGCGTCGCGAGCATCCACACCCCGAGCAGCGTCACGACGATGGCGCCGTACTGCGCGGGGGTGAGGCCGCCGTAGCGAACGTCCACCGAGGACGTGCGGAAGAAGTCGAGCGCGAGGCGGAAGGGCCCGTAGAGCATCGCGATCATCCCGACGTAGAAGCCGTGGAAGCGCGGCTTGCGGTCGAGCGCCGTGAAGAGGAGGAACACCGCGCCGGACCAGAGGGCCTCGTAGAGCCCGAGGTCGTGGCAGGCGATGGTCGGGTTGTGCCCCTCGCACATGCCGTAGACGCCGAGCCAGAAGTTCGTCTGCGTGCCCGGGTGGTCGTGCGCCGAGAAGCAGCCCATGCGCCCGAAGAACCAGCCGATCGAGAACGCGATCGCGAGCGCGTCCAGGTACGGCCAGACGGGGAGCTTCTCCTTCTTCACGAACCAGATGGAGAGCGGCACGCAGGCCGCGAACCCGCCGAAGCTCGAGAGCCCCTCCCACACGCGCAGGAGGATCATCGGATCCTCCTCGATGAGGTGCGGCCGGTACCAGAGCACGTCGCCGAGGTGGCCGCCGACGAAGGTGCCGATGACGAGCCAGCCGACGAGGCGGTTCACGCGCTCCGCGGCGGCGGGATCCCCCGTGAAGCGCACGGCCTTCTTCATCGCGACGTTGCCGCCGATGAGGAAGCCGATGGCCACGAGGATGCCGAAGCCGTGGATGGCCACCGGCCCCACGTCGATGGAGAAGGGCTCGAAGTACGGGATGAGCGGCTGCATGGGGGGCCTCGGTGGGCGACCCCCGCGCTTAACCCCGGCGTGGGCGGCGGCGCGAGCGGAGGCGCGTCCGCCGTCGTGTCGCGCGCTTTCCTGTATGATGCGCGCCGCGTTCCCCCCGGAGGCGCCCGCCGATGGCCTTGATCAACTTCGCCCGTCGCGAGATCGAGGTGAAGATCGTCTTCTACGGACCGGCGTTGTCCGGGAAGACGACCAACGTCGAGGTCCTGCACCGCCTGATGCCGGCGTCGCAGCGGGGCGAGCTCCACTCGCTCCGGACCGAGCAGGACCGCACGTTGTTCTTCGACTACGTGCCGGTGCAGCTCGGCGAGATCGCGGGCTTCCGCGCGCGCTTCAAGCTCTTCACCGTGCCCGGGCAGGTCTTCTACAAGGAGACGCGCCGCGTCGTGCTCCAGGGCGCCGACGCCGTCGTGTTCGTGGCCGATTCGAGCCCCGCGCGCGCCGACGCGAACCTCGAGTCGCTCGTCGACCTCGAGGACAACCTCGCGGCGCACGGGCTCGACCTCCGGAGCATCCCGCTGGTGATCCAGCTCAACAAGCGGGACCTCCCCGACGCGCTCCCGATCGAGGCGTTGGAGGCCGAGCTCAACCCCTTCGGCGTGCCGGTCGTCGAGGCCGCCGCCGCCGAGGGGCGCGGCGTGCTCGACACGCTCCGCCGGATCACCGAGATCGCGGGCCAGCGCATCCGCGAGAACCTCTCCGGCCAGTCCACGGCCGTCCAGCTGACCGCCGTGGAGCGCGCCACCCCGGACGACGACCGCAAGGTCGTCCGCGAGCACATGGACGCGATCCGGAAGGTGCGGCCGGGCGAGGAGGCGCACGTGCGAGAGCTGCGGGCCAGCGGGCAGCTGCACGCCGGGCACGTCGACGCCGTCCTCTCCGAGCTCGTGGTGCGCAGCGAGGACGTGACGCCGCCGGACCCCATCGACCCGATGGACGGCCCCTTCGACGAGCTCCCCGTGCCCCGCGAGGCGCGCGCCGCCCGGCCGCCCTCGCCCGAGGTCACGCCGGCCCGGGACGGGGCCCCGCTCGGCGCCCCGCTCACGGCGTGGCTCGACGCGCGCGGCGCCCGCGTCGTGGAGGTCCGCGGCGGCCGCGAGGTCGACGGGGCCGTGCAGTTCGAGCTCATCGCCGAGTGGGCGGACGGACGGCGGCGTCACCCCGTGGTGCTCCACCTCGGGCTCCCGGCGCTCCAGGAAGCCGCGCCCGTAGCGCCCGCGCAGCCCACGGCCCCGCCGCCCCCCTCCGCGGCGCCCGCGGCGGTCCGCTGGGTGGCCTTCGGCGGCGCCACGTTCTTCACGGCCGTCACCGCCATGGTGCTCGGCATCGCGCTGGGCTGGATCGCGTTCGCGGCCTGACACGGGCGCCGCGCCCGCAGGGGCGGACACATTCTGGTCGCCGGCGGCATGGCCGCGCGCGGGCCCCGGCGGTAGGACGCCCGGATGTGGACCTCCCGCACGGGCCGCCGCTGGGAGCTCCTCCCCGCGGCCGACCCGATCATCACGAGCCTGCGCGCGGATCTCGGCGTGCTCCCGCTCACGGCGCGCGTGCTCGCGGCCCGCGGCCTCACGCCCGCCACCGCGGCGGCGTTCCTGGCGCCGGGCGAGGCCCCCTTCCACGACCCGGCGCTCCTGAAGGGCCTGCCGGAGGCGCTCGACCGCATCGCGCGCGCCGTCGATCGCTCCGAGCACGTCCGCCTCGTCACCGACTACGACGTGGACGGCACCACCTCCTGCCTCATCCTCCACGCGGCGCTCGACCGCCGTATCGCCGCCGCGAAGAGCCGCGCCGTCGTGAGCTACCACGTGCCCGACCGCTTCAAGGAGGGCTACGGGCTGTCCGCGGTGGCGGTCGAGCGCGCCGCCGCCGACGGCGTGCACCTGCTCGTGACGGCCGACATCGGCGTCCGCGACCACGTCACCGTGGCCAAGGCGCGCGCCCTCGGCGTGGACGTGATCGTCGTCGACCACCACCTGCCCGCGGGCGAGAGCGTGCCCGACGCCGCGCTCGCGGTCATCTGCCCGCCCCAGGCCGGTTGCCCCTACCCGAACAAGGCCCTCGCGGCCTGCGGCGTGTCGCTCAAGCTCGCGACGGCGCTGCTCGCCGACGATCCGCGCCGCGACGACGTGCTCCGCTCGCTCTACAAGCTCGCCGCCATCGGCACCGTCGCCGACGTGGTCGACCTCGGCACGCCCGAGAACCGCGGCATCGTCGCGCGCGGGCTCGACGCGCTGAACCGCGACCGCCACGGCGCCGGCCTCGCCGCGCTGCTGGAGGTCGCGGGCGCCGCCACCGGAAAGCTCACGTCGGGCGACCTCGGCTTCCGGATCGGCCCGCGCATCAACGCCGCCGGCCGGCTCAAGGACGCCAACGCCGTCGTGCGGCTCCTCCGCGAGCGCGACGCCGCCGCCGCGCAGGCCCAGGCGCGCGCGCTCGACCTGCTGAACCGCGAGCGGCAGGACATCCAGGGCGAGCTCGTGGAGGCCGCGATGGCGCGGGTCCCCTCCCCGCTCCCCGGCTTCGTGGTGGTGTGGGGGCCCGAGGAGGAGGGCTGGCACCGCGGCGTCGTCGGGATCGTCGCGAGCAAGGTCCGCGAGCGGGTGCACCGTCCGGTCGCGGTCGTCGCCGACCTCGGCGGCGTCGCGACGGGCAGCGTGCGCTCCGTGCCCGCGGTGCACGCCGTGCGCGCGCTCGACTCCGTCGCGGACCTGCTCGTCCGCTACGGCGGGCACGCCGCGGCCGCCGGCTTCACCGTGCCGGCCGAGAAGCTCCCCGAGCTCGCCGCGCGCCTCGCGGCGTGGGTCGACGCGAACGCGGGCTCGGACGACCTCGTGCCCGTCGCGGAGGTCGACGCCGTCGCGCCCGGCACCGCGATCACGCTCGGGCTCGTCCAGGAGCTCGACCGCCTCGAGCCCACGGGCAAGGGCAACCCCCCAGCGCGCGTGGTGGTCGAGGGCGCCGTGTCCGGCGTGCGCGTCGTGAAGGACAAGCACCTCTTCTTCAACGTCGGCGGCGCCGACTGCGTGTGGTGGGGCGGCGCCGACCAGCGCGCCCACCTCGACGGCGCCACCGCCATCCTCGGCTCGCTCGGCGTCAACGAGTGGAGCGGGCGCACGACGGCGCGGCTGACGGTCGAGGACGTGGCGTAGGCGCGGCGCGGGTCGGAGCGCCCGGGCCCCGGGCCCGGCGCGCCCCCACCCGCGGCATCCTCCGGGAGGAGCCGGGTCGAACACGACAGTCCGCCTGAGGAGCGGCACCGAGTACGACAACCATCGCCCTGGCCGCCAACTCCTTGCTGGCGCCGCACGAACGAACGCCGCTTTTTTCTCGGTGCGGGCAGCATCCGGCGCCCCTCCACCCCCGAGTTGTCGTACTCGGTGCCGCTCCTCCGGGACGTTGTCGTACTCGGTGCCGCTCCTGCCGGCTGTTGTCGTGTCCGACCCCGCTCCTGCGGGTCCGCTGGTCGTCCACGCCCCCCTACCGGCTCCCCACCCGCCGCCGCGCCATCTCCCGCGCCTCGCCGGGACGCGGCTGCCGGAACTGGCGGATGATGCGGTCGATCTCGGCCTCCAGCGCCGCCTCCTCCATCGCGGGCAGCCGCGACACCTCCCGCGAGATCGCGTTCGCGTGGCACGCCGACACGAAGCGCCCGGCGCCGCCGCACGCGTGCGCGGCCGCGGCCCCCGTGAGCTCCTGGGCGTCCACGCCCACGAACCAGCACTCGTCGCGCATGACCGGGTCTTCGACGCCGCCGCACACCGGGTCGGCGGGCCGCCCTTCCTTCACCGAGAACACGAGGCACTCGTCGCGGAGCCGCGTGTCGACGATCCGCGCGCAGTCGAGCGCCAGGAACGCGGCCCGGTCGGCGGCGGGGTCGGTGGTGCCGCACCCCAGGAGCCCCGCCATCACGAAAAGCACGCGCACACCCCATCCTACCTCGGCCTCGTGGCCCCCTCCGCCGCGGCGGCTTAGAAGGGCCCCCTTTCGGAGAAACCCCCATGTCCGCCCTCTCCGCCGCCCAGACGCTCTACGCGACCTTCCCCGCCCGCCACGCCATCGCCCGCCGCCGCCTCGGCCGCGCGATCACGCTCGCGGAGAAGATCCTCTTCGCCCACCTCGCCGACCCCGAGAAGGCCGAGTTCGTCCGCGGGAAGTCCTTCCTCGACCTGAACCCGGACCGCGTCGCGATGCAGGACGCCACGGCGCAGATGGCGCTCCTCCAGTTCATGCTCGCGGGCAAGGAGACCACGGCCGTCCCCTCCACCGTGCACTGCGACCACCTCATCCGCGCGCGCAACGGCGCCGCAGAGGACATGAAGGTCGCGCTCGAGGAGAACTTCGAGGTCTACGAGTTCCTCCGCACGGTCTCCCAGCGCTACGGCATCGGCTTCTGGAAGCCGGGCGCGGGCATCATCCACCAGGTCATCCTCGAGAACTACGCGCTGCCCGGCACGCTCATGATCGGCACCGACAGCCACACGCCGAACGCCGGCGGGCTCGGCATGCTCGCGGTGGGCGTCGGCGGCGCCGACGCGGTGGACGCGATGGTCGGCCTCCCCTGGGAGGTGCTCTGCCCGAAGGTCATCGGCGTCAAGCTCACCGGCAAGCTCAACGGCTGGACGAGCCCGAAGGACGTGATCCTCAAGCTGGCGGGGCTGCTCACCGTGAAGGGCGGCACCAACGCCATCATCGAGTACTTCGGCCCCGGCACCGAGAGCCTCTCGTGCACCGGCAAGGCGACGATCTGCAACATGGGCGCCGAGCTCGGCGCGACCACGTCGGTCTTCCCCTACGACGCGCGCATGGCGACCTACCTCCGCGCCACCGACCGCGCGGCCCTCGCCGACCTCTGCGACGCGAACGCCGCGTCCCTCCGCGCCGACCCCGAGGTGGCCGAGAACCCCTCCGCCTACTTCGACCGCGTCGTCGAGATCGACCTCGACACGCTCGAGCCGCACCTCGTCGGCCCGCACACGCCCGACCTCGCCCGCCCCATCTCCGAGATGCGCGCGGCGGTCGAGAAGGAGGGCTACCCCGCCCGGATCAGCAGCGCGCTGATCGGCTCCTGCACGAACTCGTCCTACGAGGACATCGGCCGCGCCGCGCACCTCGCGCGCCAGGCCGCCAAGGCGGGGCTGAAGTCGTCGACCCCCTTCCTCATCAGCCCGGGCTCCGACCAGATCTACGCCACGATCCAGCGCGACGGCCAGATGGCGGCCCTGAACGACATCGGCGGCACCGTGCTCGCGAACGCCTGCGGCCCCTGCATCGGCCAGTGGAAGCGCGACGACATCCAGAAGGGCGAGGCCAACACCATCGTCTCCTCCTTCAACCGCAACTTCCCGGCCCGCAACGACGGCAACACGGCCACGCTGAGCTTCATCGGCAGCCCCGAGATCGTGACGGCGCTCGCCTTCGCGGGCGACCTCCGCTTCAACCCGCTCACCGACACCATCGAGCGCGACGGCGTGAAGCTCAAGTTCGAGGCGCCGGTGGCCGAGGAGCTCCCCGCCAACGGCTTCGCGCCGGGCTTCGACGGCTTCATCGCCCCCTCCGCCGAGGGCAAGAACACCGAGGTCGCCATCTCGCCGACCTCCGACCGCCTCGAGCGCCTCTCGCCGTTCGCCGCCTGGGACGGCCAGGACATCGGCGGGCTCGTGGTCCTGCTCAAGGCCAAGGGCAAGTGCACCACCGACCACATCTCGGCGGCCGGCCCCTGGCTCAAGTACCGCGGGCACCTCACCAACATCTCGGGCAACCTCTTCCTCACCGCCAACAACGCCTTCACCGGCGAGATGGGCAAGGGGAAGGACGTGCTCTCCGGTGAGGCCGGCGTGGCCTACCCCGACCTCGCCAGGCGCTACCGCGCCGCGGGCCAGGGCTGGGTCGCCATCGGCGACGAGAACTACGGCGAGGGCAGCTCCCGCGAGCACGCGGCCATGGAGCCGCGGCTCATGGGCGCCCGCGCGGTGGTCGCCCGCAGCTTCGCCCGCATCCACGAGACGAACCTCAAGAAGCAGGGCCTCCTCCCGCTCACCTTCGCGGACCCCGCCGACTACGACAAGGTGCGCGAGGACGACCGCGTCACCATCGAGGGCGTGGCCGGCATCCCGCAGGGCAAGGCCCCGACGCTCGTGCTCGCGCACGCCGACGGCACCACCGAGCGCGTCGCGCTGAAGACGACCATCTCGCCGGACCAGTTCGAGTGGTTCAAGGCGGGCAGCGCGCTCAACCTGATCCGCCAGCGGGCCGCCCGGGCCTGATCGGGTCGGGCGGCCCGGCCGGGCGGGGACGCCCGGCCGTCGGCCCCTTCCAGGCTCGCGGCGGAGCCGCTCGGTCGGCGCGGCGGCGCATCCGCGCCGCGAGCGCCGGACCGCGCCGAGGCTCCGCCTCGGCGCGCCCTCCAGGCGCCTGCCGCGTGAAGTCCCCGACTACGCCGCCTCCCGCTCCGCGATCGCGAGGCCCCCGCCGAGCCAGAGGCCCACGAGCCCCATGATCACGTCCGGCACGACCGCCGTGAACCACAGGAGCCCGCCGAACGCCAGCGCCTCGGGCGGCGTCGCGCCGAAGGGCGTGAGCACGAGCGTCGCGGCCGCCGAGGTGTTGGCGCCGTAGTGCGGCGGCAGCACCATGCCGCCCACGGCGCCGACCGCCATCACGAGCGCGCCGCAGAGCCACGGCGCCTCGACCTGCACGCCCACCGCCGCGAGCGTGCAGCGGAACACGATCAGCATGCACCCGATCTGCGTGGCGCCGAGCGCGAGGTTGAGCGCGAGCGGCCCCGGCCGCGCGAGGACGCCGCGGGCCTGGTCGACGGCGACGCGGAGGCGCTCCGTCCACGACGGGGAGGAGGCCACTCGGAGCAGGGGGGGCGTTGCGGGGGGGCCGGAGGCCCCCCTGCCCCAAGAAGAGTCCCCTCCAGCGCCCCGGACGAGCCGCAGCCCGACGGCGACCACCGCGATGCCGCCCAGGGTCGCGATCGACACCCAGCCGAGCGCCTCGCGCCGCTGCGCGCCGGTGAGCACGCGCTCGATGACCGGGGCCGCGCCGACGAGGAGCGCCATCAGCCCGGTGCCGTACGCGACGGCCTCCAAAAAACCCGCGGTGGCGTAGCCCGCGACGCCGCGCTCGACGGGGAGCCCGGCGCGACGGGCGATCCAGACGGCGCCCGCGAGGTCCGCGACGCGCGAGGGGACGACGAGGTGCCCGAGGTTCGCCGCGAGGGCGCCGCGCACGACGAGCCGCCAGGGCGCGGCGCCGTCGAGGGCCGCCCACACGCGCGTGGCGCGCAGGAGCAGCGCGCCGCACTGGATGGAGCACGCGAGCGCGACCCAGCGCACATCGACGCCGGCGAGAGCCTGGCGGATGCGCTGAGGGCCCGCGTCGGTCCACAACAGCGTCAGGACCCCGATGGACACGACGGCCTGGACGACGAGCAACGTCCGGCGCCTCACGACGCCCGCGCGCAGTCCGACCGCTTCACTCACGCGGGGAAACCCCCGCGCGTCACTCCCGCCCGCCGAGCGCCCGGCACGTCACCGAGAGGCGGAAGGGGCCGGTCGCGGCCTGCTTCCCCTCCACGGCGACGAGGTAGTCGCGCTCCTTGAAGGTGTTGAGGCGGATCACGCCGCCGCCCGGCTTCGCGTCGCCCTCGCACTCGGGCACCAGGTGGTTCACGCCGGGGCAGGTCCCCTCGTAGGTCCAGGCGAGCGCGGCGATGTCGAGGTCCACGCAGTCGGACTGGAGCTTGACCGTGATGTCCTGGTTGGCGGGCGCCTTCAGCAGGTACACGCGCTCGGGGCCCGAGCGGTCGTCTCCCGCGGGGAAGCAGAACTTGCCGGCGTAGAAGTCGTCGTTCCACTCCGAGTCGCCGCCGACGACCGTGCCCTCGATGGTCTCCCCGCAACGCAGGATGCCGGAGAGGCAGGCGTTCGGGGCGTCCTCGGAGACGTCGGCGTCGCACGGCATGGGGGGCGTGGTCGCCTCCTCCTTGGCGGCGAGCGCGGCCGCCTTGACCTTCTCCAAGGCCACGGTGGCCTCGCGGCAACCCAGCAGGAAGGTCAGGATCATCATGGCTTCCACTCTCCACGCAACAGGCCGTACAACAAGGCGTCCCCGGAGGTGCCGGGCTCGCTCCGGATGACGCCCTCGCGGACGAAGCCGAGCTTCTCGAGTAGACGGATCCCGCGCGTGTCGGATTCACGCACGCGCGCCTCCGCGCGCGACAAATCCGGGAAGTGCTCGAACAACCAGCCGAGCAGCAAACCCACCGCCTCGCCGGTGATGCCCTTCCCGGCGACGGCGGGGTGCATCACCCAGCCGATCTCCATCGTGAGCGGCGAGATCCAGACCTGCCGGAAGGCGACGCCGCCCACGAGCTGCCCGCCGAACACCACGCCGAGGTCGCAGCGCGGGGGGCGCCCGTAGCGGGCGATCGTGTCGACGACGTAGCGGGCGGTGTCCTCGGGCCCGGCGCCGCCGAGCCAGGAGCCGTACTCCTGGGCGGGCTGCGCGTCGGCGTAGGCGCGGAAGGCCGCGAAGTCGGAGGCGGTGAACGGGCGGATGACGAGGCGCTCCGACCGGAGCGTGGGGGGCGACCAGGTGTTCATCGAGCGCTCTCGACCGGGCCGCCCGCCGCTTTCCAGGCGGCGCTCCCGCCGACCAGCACCCAGGCGTCCTCGATGCCGCGCTCGCGGAAGAACGCCACGGCGCGCGTGGCCGCGTCGTCGGGGCCCCAGGCGACGACGAGCTGGTCGTCGGAGAGCTCCGACACGCGCGTGGAGACCTCGGAGAGCGGCATGTGCAGCGAGCCGGCGGGCTCGTCGCCCACGCGGCGCTCGCGCACGTCCACGAACACGACGGTGCGGCCCTCGCGCTGGGCCGCGCGGACCGCGGCGGCGTCCATGCGGACGGTCGCCGGGTCGATCTCCGAGGAGAGCTGCGGGCCCGCGGCCGGCTTGTCCGTGTTCGCGATCTCGCCGGGATCGCGCGTCGCGCCGTACTTCTCCCGGGCCTTCGCGTCCTCGCGGTCCTGGAAGGCCTTGGCCGCGCGCGTCGCGACCGCGAAGGGAAGATTGACGAGCCGCCTCAACATCCGCGCATCTTAGCGCGCCGCGCCGCTGGTTACAGGGGCGCCGATGCTGCTCTTCCTCCTCCCCGTCGCGCTGGCCGGCAAGTGGGACGGCGCGCCCTCCGACATCCAGGTCGACCGGGTGATCCCCGCCGAGCCCCAGGCCGTCTTCTCCTACCTGCTCGACCTCTCGCACCTCCGCGCGATCTTCCCCGAGGACTGCGTGGGCCTCTGGGAGCCCGGCGAGCGGACCTTCGGCGAGGGCGCGAACGCGATCGTGCGCTACGACATCGCGGCGATGCACCGGAAGTTGCCGATGACGCTCGTGCGCGCCGAGGCGCCGCACCACATCGACTTCGACCACCTGGGCCCGCGCGGGTTCGTGACGCGCTGGTCGCTCGAGCCGGCGGACGGCGGCACGAAGGTGACCATCCTCACGCCGATCAACGCGCCGCCGTGGCCGTTCCGGGGCTACTACCACCAGGTGGTCCGCCCGGAGTGGACGGAGTGTTACGCCCGCACCCTGGAGAACCTGGCGGGCGCGTTGGCGAAGTGAGCGGGGTCGCCTCGGCGCTGGTCGCGACGGCGCTCGCCGCCGGCCTGCGCGCGGATGCCGAGGCCGCCGATGCCCGTCGCGACTGGCCCGCCGCGCTGGCGGCGTGGGAGCGGTGCGCCGCGGAGGCGCCCGATCGGGACGCGCGCTTCTGCGAGATCCGGCGCGCCGCGCTGGCCCCGCACGCCGCCGACGGCTTCGCCGGCTGGGACGTGCTGGAGGGGGTGCGCCGCGACTACCGGACCCTCGGCTCGGACGCCGCGATGGCGGAGATCGAGGCGGCGCTGGCCGCCGCCCCGGAGGGCCCCGCCGCGCCCGCCATGCGGCTGTGGCTCGCCAACGAGCACAACCGGCGTGGCGACGCCGTGGCCGTCGAGCGCCTCGGCCAGGAGATGGCCGCCGACGCGCGCACGCCGGGCGCCGCGGTCCGCTACGTCCAGGGCATCGGCGTGCACGAGCGGCTCGAGGCGCGGCGCCGCGCGATCGGCGTCGCCGGAGCGGTGCTCGGCGTCGGCTACGCGCTCGTGGCGCTCGTGCGGCCGGGCCCGCTGAAGTGGCGGTCCGCGGCGACGGCGGGCGTGGTGCTCGGGCTCGTGCCGGCGGGCTTCGCCGCGCTCTACGAGGAGGGCATGGCCGGCGGCTTCCTGCTCGTCGCGATCGTCCTGACCGGCGCGGTGCTCGGCGCCGCGCGCGCGCCCTGGTGGGTGGCCGTGCCGGGCACGCTCGGCGGCGTCGCCGCGGTGGCCTGGGCGAACGGCTGGTATCCTTCCCTGGGGCTGTGAATGATCCGCCGCATCCGGCTCGGCCACGCGCCCAACTGTTCGTCGCTCGGGAACGTGCTCAACGCGCTCGTGTGGACGCAGGCGGTGGTGGGCGCGCTGTGGGTCGCGGCCGAGTCCTGGCCGGCGCGGCGGCGGCGCAAGGAGCCCGACGGCGGCGAGACGCGCGTGGTGGACGACCCGCCGGCCCTCGTGAGCACGAGCGAGCGCCCGGAGGGCCCCATCGAGGCGCACGTGCAGGTCACGAAGGCCTGCGGCCTCCCCTGCCCCTCCTGCCACATCGACCCGACCGCGGACGGCGCGCACGTGCCCGTCGACACGCTGGAGGCGCGCTTCGCGGGGCTCGCCGCGCGGGGGGTGTTCCGCGTGGCCATCGGCGGCGGGGAGGCGCTCCGGCACCCCGATCTCGCCGGCATCGCCTCGGCGGCGGCGCGGCACGGGCTCACCATCGGCATCACCACGTCGGGCGTCGGGATCCGGCGGCGTCTCGACGAGCTCGACGGCTACGGGCAGATCAACGTGTCGCTCGACGGCGTCGGGCCCGTGTTCGCGGCGGCGCGCGGCTACGACGGCGCGGACGGCGCGCTGGACGCGATCCGGGCGCTCGCCGGGCGGGGCGCGCGCGTCGGGGTGAACATCGTGCTCGATCGCCGGACGTTCCCACACGTGCGGGAGACCGTCCGCGCGGCGGTCGAGGCCGGCGCGCGCGACGTGCAGCTCCTGCGGCTCAAGCCCGCCGGCCGCGCCACGCGCGACTACGCCGACCGCCGGCTCACCGCGGCGCAGGGCGAGGCCCTCTGGCCCGCCGCGCGCGAGCTGCTCGACGAGCACCCCGGCGTCACCTTCCGCGTGGACTGCGCGCTGGTGCCGTTCCTCGCCGCGCACGGGGTCGACGCCGAGCGCCTGCGGGCGTTCGGCTTCCTCGGCTGCCATGGCGGCGACGCGCTCCTCTCGGTGGATCCCGCCGGGGAGGAGCACCCCTGCAGCTTCGTCGCGGGGCCCGTCACGCCGGAGTGGCGCGCCGGCGTCACCCGCGGGCCGTGCGCGACCTGCGCGTACCGGGACGTGTGCCGCGGCGGCTGCCACGCGGTGGCGGCGCACCTCGCGGGGGACGCCTTCGCGCCGGACCCGGAGTGTCCGATCGTGGTCGCCGCGGGTGGGGTCGGGGCGTGAAGGGGGGTTCCTGGATCTTGGGGCGGGGGGGGGGGGCCCCCCCCCCCCCCCCCCCCCCCCCCCGGGGCCCCCCCCCCCCCCGGGGGGCCCCCCCCCCCGCGGGGCCCCGGCGCCCGGCGCTTCGAGCGGCACGGACGAGTCGCCGGAGTCGGACGCGCCGCCGGGCGCGTCCTTGGTCCGGCTCCGGAGCAGGGAGCGGGGCCCGGCCGGCACGTGGAACCTCCGTGACCGCCCGGCGGTCATCGAGCGGGGACGTGGCCGACACGCTGGCGCCCGCGCGGGGGCCCCCGGGCGTTCCCGCGGCACGCGGCGCCGGCGGGCGCCGCGTGCCACGGGACCGGCC
>CAYWGD010000021.1:0-17878 GCA_964457335.1 uncultured Enterobacteriaceae bacterium
CGTGGGGGACCGGAGGGCGGCCGCGACGGTCGGCCCCCGGGACCGACGAGCCCGGCGCGGCCGGTCGGCCCTCCGCGGTCGCCGCGGTGGGCCGACCGAGGCCGGAGGCCGAGCCCGGAGGGCACCCGACCCGGGCGTCTTCGCCCGGGGCGCGCCCCGATCGACTACTCGGCGGCCCCGGCGTCGGGCTCGCCGGCCGGGGCCTCGGCCGCGGCGTCCCGGGGCTTCTCCCAGGCGATGGCGTGCTCGGGGCGCATGGCGTGCACGCCCTCGTCCCAGCGCTCGACGGTGGCGCGCGCCACGCGGACGAGCCCCGCGGCGAGCGCGGCCTCGTCGGTGGCCTGCCAGGTGTCGATGCGCTTGCCGCCCACCTGCCCGTCGCCGATGACGACGACGAGCCGGCCCCCCGGGTCGAGGGCGCGCGTGACGGCGCGGACCCACCGGGTGGTGTCGGCGCGCCACGCGGCCAGCGCCGCGGCCCGATCGGCGCGGAACTGCCGCCGGGAGCCGATCTCCTGGCGGGGCGACGCGGCGTCGAGCCCGAGCCAGAGGTGCCGCAGCTGCTGCATCGCGACGTAGTCGTACACGCCGGGGTAGGGCGGCGAGGTCAGGACGAGCCCGAAGCCGCCGCGCTCGCGGAGGTCGCGCGCGTCCTCGCGGTGCACGCGCGCGCGCACGCCCTCGGGGACGGCGTTGGCCAGCTCCTCGAGCATCCGCGCGTACTCGCGGGCCTTCTTGTGGAACAGGATGGCGGTGGTGCCGGGGGGGCGCTTCGTGTCGGTGCGCGCGCTCGACGTGTCGCTCTCGCGCCGGCTCGCCTTCACGACGATGGCCGAGAACACGGCGCGCAGCAGCGGGTCCTTGCCGATGCCGTCGTGGATGGCGGCGAGCTCGGCGAGCACGTGGGGCTCGTACCAGCGGGCGAGGTCGTCCGGGATGCCCGGGGGCGGCACCGTCGCCTTCGCGGCGCGCTCGGTGATCTTGCGGGCGGCAGAGCGCAGCGCGGTGCGCTCGGCCTCGGTCGTCTTCGCCGTGCGCGCGCGGGCCACGAGCCCGGCCACCGGGGAGATGTCGAGCCCGAGCGCCTCCCGCCCCGCGAGCAGCGCCTCGACGAGCACGGTGCCGCCGCCGCAGAAGGGGTCGAGCACGGCGCCGCCGCCCAGGACGACGAGGTCCCGCGCCGCGTCGGGGTGGAGCCCCGCCGGGTAGGTGTGGAAGCCGTGGGTGGCCCGCTCCACGCGACCGCGGTGGCGGAGCGCGGCCTCGAGCAGGCGCGCCGTCTGGTTGTCCCCGGAGCGGATGGCGTCCCCGGCGCGCTGGCTCATCGCCTCGCGCTTCCCGCCCTCGACGACGATCTCGCCGAGGAGCGACGCCTCCTCCTCCGCGAGCCGCTGCTTCCGCTTCCCCCTGCGCTCAGCCACGATACGCCTCGTCCTGGTCGATGGTGGAGAGCACCCAGTCGTACTCTCCGCCGGTGATGCGCGCGTCGCAGTAGCCGCACACGCCGCTTTCGTTCACGTTGTCGAGCGGCGCGGCGCAGCTCGGGCAGTTGTCCACCTGGTCGCGCGGCCGGGCGGGCTTCCCCGCGCTCCGGATGAACGTCCAGTACTCGGAGAAGATCCGGTCCTTCGTCCGGCTCCCTCCTACCACGTTCCCACGCGCATCCTCGGTCCAGTCGCGCATCCGCGCGAAGATCCGCACGGTGACGGCCTCGAGCCAGGCGTCGACGGTGACCTTCGCGAGCGCCACGTCGGTGACCTGCAGCCCGTCCATGCGGTTCTTCAGGCCCTCGGCGGCGTAGCGCTCCATCCAGTAGCGGTGTTGCTGAAAGAGGAAGTCGGTCTCGAACGGCCGGGCCTTCTCCCACTTCCCCTCGCTCCAGGCCTCCTGGATGCGCGTGAACACCTCGATGAAGCGCCCCCGGAGCTCCTCCCAGCCGACCTCGGGGTGACGGGCCTGGAAGGCCCGGAGCTGCGCGGGGAGGTCCGGCGCGAGCACCAGCGGGAGCTCGGTGCCGACCTCGACCCCGGCGCCCCGCGTGAGCTGGATGGGCGGGGCCGGATCGGCGGAGAGCACGCGCGCGTCGACCACCTGCCACTGGAGCCGGCCGTCGGTGATGACGGTGTCGCAGTTGCGGCAGCTCCCGTCGGCGCGGGTCTCGATCGGGCTCCCGCAGTTGGGGCACGCCAGCACCCGCATGCGGTCGGGGCCCGGAGAGAGCGTGTCGGCCGCGCGGGCGAACACCCAGCGCTCCCGCACGAAGCGCTTCGTGGCGCCCTCGGTGAGGTTGCCCTCGAAGAGCACGGTCAGCCGCGCGACGGCGCCGGCGATCTCGACGCGCTCGAGGCGCGACGCGCCGAGGATCACGTGCCGGACGGGCTCGCCGGGGGCGCGCCGCTTCAGCCCCTCCACCACGGCCGGCGAGAGGTAGGGCGCGAGCGCCTCCCAGTTGCCGCGGCCGCGCTCCTCCTGAGCGCGCGTGTAGACGAGCCGCGCGAGGTCGAGGAAGAGCGGCTCCGAGAAGTTGGCGTCCCGCGCGCGCAGGGTGCCCGCGTCGGTGCGCGCGACCGCGGGCCGCGGGTGGGTGCGGTGCACCTGGCGGTGGTCCGTCGCCGCCCCCCGCGACTTCGACCACACCACGAAGCCGAGCACCACGAAGAGCACCGGGATGCCGACGATCGGGTGCTCGAAGACGAGCCACACGAGGAGGCCGACGCCGTCCCCGTCGATGGAGCCCCCGCCGCCGGAGTAGCCCCCGCCGCCGGAGTAGCCCCCACCGCCCGAGTACTCGTGCCCGCCGCCGGCCCGCGCCCAGGCGTCCGCCAGGAGCAGCACCCACGCCATCACGCGCGCACCCGGGGGGCGTTCGCGATCAGGTCGGCGTTCTCGCCCGTCGCGGGCACGCGCGTGGCCAGGAGCTCGCCGAGCCGGCGCAAGCCACCCACGAGCGCATCGACCGAGTGGGCGTCGAGCCGCAGCGCGTTCCACTCGGCGCCGGGGACGCGCCCGAGCAGGCCCTGATCGGGGAGGATCTCGACGAGGCCCTCCGCCGCGCTCACGTAGACGAGGATGCCGGTCCGGCCCGCGGTCGCGTGTACGTTCTCCTCAGTGAACGCCGCGCGCGCTGCCTCCCGCACCTGCCGACGCCGGCGCGCGTCGCCCGCCGCGGCGAGCACGAGCGCCGGCCACCGGTCGAGAGCCCAGCCGGCGAGGAGCCAGGCCGCGAGCACGTCGACGGGGAACCAGAGGGCGTCGAAGACGACCGGGCTCCAGCACAGGAACGCGAGCACCGCCGTGGCGGCGATCCCGCCCCCGAGCCACGCGAGGTCCCGGTACGTGCCGGACCGCGGCGCCGCGACGACCACCACCTCGGCGTCCGTACGCGCCTCGATCTCACCCACGACCGCTTCGATCGCCGTGGAAAATCGCGCGTCGGTGTGGACCACGTACCCTTACCCGGCTCGGCCGCGGGTTAACCCGGCGAGCTCGACGCTGTCGGAGTCTTCATGCAGATCAACGCGTCCTCGGTCATCCACCACCCGCGAGAGCTCGTGTACCGCGCATACCGCGACGAGCTGCCCAAGGTCGCGCCCTTCATGGACAACATCAAGGAGATCGTCGTCAAGAAGCGCGAGGAGCGCCCGGACGGCGTGAAGCTCCACAACGAGTGGATCGGGAAGGGCGAGATCCCCCGGGCGGTCCAGGGCATCCTGAAGCCCGAGATGGTGCGCTGGGACGACTTCGCGGACTGGGACGACACGAGCTGGTCGTGCAGCTGGAACCTGCGCATCCGCGTCTTCACCGAGAACTTCCGCTGCGCCGGCACGAACCGCTTCGAGGAGGTCGGGCCGAACGCCACGCGGGTGAACCTGAACGGCACGCTCGACATCAGCCTGAAGGACATCCCCGGCGTGCCGCGCATCCTCGCGGGGCCGATCGCGCCCCAGGTCGAGAAGTTCATCATCGCGATGATCCGGCCCAACCTGGAGCAGGTGAACGCGGCGCTCGGCCGCTACCTCGACCAGCGGAAGTAGCGGCTCACGCCGGCTCCGGCCGCCCTTCCATGAGCCACGCGCCGTCGGCGCTCGCGGTCACGAGCCCCTGGTCGATCATCGGCTCGACGTAGTCGAGGAGCCGGTGCTCGGTGAGCCCGACGCGGTCCGCCAACACGGCGACCGTCTGCGGACCCGTGGAGAGCAGCGTGAGCACCTGCCGCGCGACGGGATCCAGCGCGTCCGAGGGCACGGCGGCGCCGAGCGCGAGGCCGAGGAGCGCGCCGGGGGACCCGCGGGACAGCCGGTGGAGCTCGTCGGCGCGTCGCCGGTCCATCTCGAGCCCCTCGAGCACGCGCGCCACGTCCTCCAGGCCGAGCGCCGGCGGGCAGAGGTGCCGGCCGCCGAGCCGCGCGATCTTCATCATCGGGCGGTCCGCGCGCACCAGGGTGAGGGCCAGGGGCCGCTCGGTGACGATGCGCACGACCAGCGCCTCGACGCCCGGGGCGTTCCCGTCGAGCGCCACGACGGCGGGGCTCCCCGCCGCGAGCTCGGCCAGGAGCGTCCGGCGGTCCGCGCCGGCGGGCACCACCCGCACGCCCTCGCGCTGGGCCGCGCGCACGCACTCGCGGATGAGCGTGCGGCGCCCGCTCCCCGCGGTCCCGTGGAGCACGATCGTCGCCGGCTTGCCGTCGAGCAGGTCGACCACGTGCCGACGGAGGAGCTCGCGCTCGCGCGCCATGCCGACGAGCGGCGGGCGGGGAGGGGTGTCGAGCGCCGCGCGCAGGAGCCGGGCGACCTGCCCCGACGGGGCCGGGCGCGACGCGGGGCGGCGGGCGAGCAGCCCGAGCACGAGGTCGTCCAGCGCGCGCGGGAGGCGCGGCTTGAGCGAGCTCGGCGGCTCCGGGAGCGTGGTCAGGGGCAGGTAGCCGAGCGCGGCAGGGTCGGCGTCGCGGAAGGGCGCCTGCCGCGTGAGGAGCTGGTAGAGCAGCACGCCGAGCCCGTAGAGGTCGGCCTCGGGGCCCGGCGGCTCGCCGCGGAGGATCTCGGGGGCGATGAAGCCGAGGGTGCCGCCGAGATCGACGGAGGGCAGGGCCGGGCCGCGCGCGAGGCCGAGGTCGGAGAGGCGCGCGGTGCCGTCCTCGGCCACGAGCACGTTGGACGGCTTGAGATCGCCGTGCACCATCCGGCGCTCGTGGAGCCACGCGAGCGCCTCGGCCACCTGCGCCGCGAGCTCGACCAGCACCGGGATGGGCTGCCCCCGCCCCCACTGGTCCGCCCGCCCGTTGGCGGCGTACTCGAGCGCGATCCAGTCGCCGTTCGGGTCGGCGTCGAGGAGCCGCGTGATGAAGGGGTGCCGCACGCCGCGCAGCGCCTCGATCTCGCGCCGGAGGCCGCCCGGAGCGCTCGCGAGCTTCACCGCCACGGGGCCGGAGGGCCCCTCGGCGAGCCACACTTTGGCCGACGCGCCGCGACCGAGCGGACGGACGCGGGTGTAGGCGGCGGGAAGGGAATCAATCATCGCGTCACAGGTTAGCCGGGTGCACGGAGGCTCTGTATGACCTTGTTGCTCCTGGCTGGCATGGTGCACGCGGCGAACGTGGAGGGTCCGGTCGAGGCGCCGGTGCCCGCCACGGAGGAATTGGGGGCTTCCCGAGACGGCGGTTCCTCGTCGGGCTCGGGCAGCGGCACCAAGAAGAACAGTGGTGACGCGGACGGCGGCACCAGCTTCAAGAAGGGCAAGCTCTGGGGCTGGACCTACCGCCCCTACGTGACGCCCGGCGGCGGGCTCTCCATCGGGGACGGCGGCACCGCCGTGACCGGCGCCGTCGACGTGGGCATCCGCTACTGGAAGAGCAAGTGGAAGGGCGACCTGAGCGCCGGCGGCAGCTACACCACCGGCGACCTCCTCAACGGCTACGACGTGCACGTCGGCAACGAGTTCGGCCGCCGCGAGAAGTGGTGGGGCCTCTCCGCGGGCCTGATGGGCTTCTACAACGGCTACATCTCGGCGGACGAGACCCAGTCGCTCGACCCCTCCGTCGGCCTCGACATCCCGGTGGAGCTGACGCTCGGGCCGAAGAAGTACTACGTCTTCGGCACCATCACCCCGTCGTTCCTCCTGAACCAGGAGCGCCACGTGAAGACGCTCCCCTTCGGCGACGAGCTCGAGTGGGGCGTGGGCGCGGGCCTGAAGCTCAAGTGGATCAACGCCGAGGTCGGCTTCAACCAGCGCATCACGACGGTGGGCACGATCAACACGCCCACGGTGAGCGTGTCGATCTCCGGCCTGGACTAAGAGCCTGTCTCGGTGGGCAGCAGCTGCCTACCGAGATGGGCTCCAAGCCCCGGCTACTCGAGGATCGTGACCTCGCGCGTCTGCCGACGCGACCCCGCCTGCAACAGGAGGGTCGCGTCGCCCGCGTACTGGAAGACCGAGACGTTCTCGTCCACCGTGGCAATGTCGTTTGGGGTCCAAATGACGCGCATGGCGCCGTAGAGCACCGCACCGTCGCACTTGAGCAACATGGTCCAGGTGTCACCCACGCTCGGCGGATCCTGGCCGTCGACGTGGATCTCCAGGGTCTCGCAGTCGTCTTCCTCTTCGGTGGGCGCGGTGTCGGACGGGAGGGCGGTGTCACCCGGCGGTTCGCCGGTGCAGGCCGCGAGCAGGAGGAGCAGGGCGGGCATCCGGCGAGGATACCCCACATCCGCGCCGCGCGGTCCGGGCCTCTCGGGAGCCCGCCTCCGCGGCCAAAAAAGGAGACGCCCCTCGGCCGCTCGCGCGGCGGAGGGGCGTTTCAAGGTCGGGTGCGACCCCGACGATCAGGAGGCCTTACGACGCCGACGCCGACGGGCGTTGCGCTTGGGCGTCGCCACGCCGTCGTGGTTGCGGCGCCACCACTGGGCGGCACCCTCGGGCGTCTTGATGCCGAAGATCTTGGCGATCTCCGCCCAATCGGCGCCGCGGGCGAGGGCCTCCTCGCCGAGCTTGATGCGCTCGTCGCGCCAGCTGCGGCGCTGCACGCGCCGCTCCTCGCGCTCCTTCTCCCGGTTCTGGCTCGCCGGCTTGCGCATGAGCGGGTAGCTCAGGCCCATCTTCTTGGCGTAGCGGCGGGCCTTCGCGCGGAGCGCGTCGCTCGAGAGGCCCACCTTCTCGGCCACCTTGCGGAGCTGGCGCTCGCGCTTGCGGGGGGAGTCGCCACGCCCCGACATCTTGTTGAGGAGGTTGTAGATCTCTTCGCCTGTCATCGGACGTTCTCCATTCTTTGGGCGTCAGGGACGTCATCCTCGGGGGAGGAAGACGGAGTGGTTGGCGTCCTGCCAGATGATGAGTCACTGACCGTGCGGAGGGGAGTCCGCTCGACCAGCACCACTCACGGCAAACAGTAGCGCGCGATCGTACGAACGGCAACGGCCAGGATGCGATCTCGATCGAAATTCATTCCCAGCTAAGCCGATAGTCCCGGAACTGAAGCGACGTCGCTCCGGCCACGACCTCGTGGCGGCCCGTCCCCACCGGATGCGTGTTGATCTCGGCGTTCGGTACGCGGATCTCTACGGTGGCGTGCGTCTTCCAGAGGGGGCGCTCGACGCGGAGCACCAGCAAGGCGTCCTCACGACGCCCCACGGCGAGGCTTCCGTCGGGTTGCACGACGATTGCCGCTTCCGCGAGATGCTCGATCGAGAGCGGATGGCGAGGGCCACCGGCGCGTCGCCAGGAGAAGGTACCGCCGAGACGGAGGGGTGTGACCTTCCGTCGCACGACGAGCACGCCCGCGCCGGACAGGAGCAGGGCGCTGGCGAACATGAGCGCGCTGCGGGCGGGTGGGAGTCCGTAGGCACGCGCCGCTCGGAGCGTGACCTCCGCGGTGAGGCCGGAGCGCACGGGATCCACGCCCGCGGCCTGCAGCGCGTCGGAAGGGGCCAGCACGCCGTCGATCCGGACGCGCACCGGCATGTCCACCTCGTCCGTCCGCGGGACGAGCGAGAAGGAGGGCTCCGGGACGTCGACCTCGAGCGTCAGGGTGCCCGTCGGGTCCAGCCGGATCGGGCCCGCGGGGGCCCGGGCGCCTTCGACGGTCACGGTGGTGGCCTCGAACGCGAGCCGCCGGAGCCCCGTGGAGAGCTGGATCTCCGCGGTGGGCTCCGTGTCGGAGGGCTGCTTGACGACCTCGGCGGTCAGCGCGAGCTTGCCGGCCTCGGCGCGCGCGAGGGGGGCGAGGCGCTCGTCGGCGCTGCGCGTGCGCAGGACGTCGAGCCACTGGGCGAAGGGCTCCGTGACGACCTGGACGCTGCCCTTGGGCTCGAAGAAGGCGCGGATCGACTCCACGCCGCCGTCGTGCGCCGCCTGCTCGGGCGTCGTCACCGGGAAGAGGCGCACGGCCACGAGATCGTGCCCCTTGCCCTCGTCGTACAGCTGCTGCAGCTTGTCGAAGCTGCGGATCGCCCGGCAGCCGTAGCCGCCGTCCGCCCAGATCGACCCGAGCGGCGGCGAGTGGCAGAAGCTGCCCATGAACAGGACCATGCGCGGCCCGTCGTCCGGGGCGCCGTCGACGCTCGCGGCGAGCGCGGTGAGCCCGGCGCCGAGGTCGCTGCTCTTCGCGGAGGGGAGCTCGAGCGACCGGATCTCCTGCGCGAGGGCGGCCCGCCCCGCTTCGTCCACGGTGCGGCGCGGCAGGACCGGGCTGGAGCGCGTGTGGAGCGCGACGATCTCGACGCGATCGCCGGCCGGCAACGCCTCGACGAGGCGGGCGATCGGCTCCCGGGCCGACTCGGCGACCTTCTTGAGCGGTCCCGTGGTCTCGAGCCCCACGATCCAGGTGGCGGGCGGCGACGAGCCCCACGCCGCCGCGAGCCCCGCTGGTGGGGGGCCCTCGCCGGCGAGCGCGTCGTGAGCGTGAAGCGCGAGCAGAAGGGAGAAGAGCATGCCGTCGCGGCGAACCATAGTGCCGCGACCGACGTGCCGCAAGCGCGCCGCGCCCCCGTGGTGGGGGGATGCCGCACCAGTGGGGTGCCGGCGCCCCAGGGGCGCGGGTGCCGCATGCCCCCGAAAACGCAGCTCCCACCGAGCCCGGAGCGTGGCACGCCGCGTGCACTGTCTCCCCGGCGTCCCCGAGGCCACCCATGCGCACCCTCCTCCCGCTCCTCGCCCTGGCCGCCTGCACCCCCGCCGACCCCGCCTCCACCGAGCTCTCGGACGCCTTCGCCGCCGCGTCCGAGGCCTACGACGTGCCGGTCGAGGTCCTCGTGGCCACGTCCTACGCGGTCAGCCGCTTCGACCAGCGCTTCGGCGAGGTCAACCGCGAGGGCGGCGTGGGCGTCATGAACCTCCGGGACGAGGGCCGCTTCCCCTCGCTCGACGCCGCCGCGGCCAGGCTCGGCGAGCCTGCCGACGCGCTCACCGACAGCGCCGGCGCCAACATCCTCGGCGCCGCCGCCCTCTTCCACGCCGAGGCCGTCGAGCTCCAGAAGCTCACCGGCGAGAAGGTCGACACGCTCGAGGAGTGGTACCCGCTCGTCGCGGCCTGGTCGGGCTCCGACGATCCGCTCGTGGCCGACGGTTTCGCGAGCCAGGTCTACGACTGGATCCAGTGGGGCCTCGCCGCCGAGGCCCCCGGCGGCGAGCTCGTCGAGCTCCAGCCCACCGCGCTCCCCTGGCGGGAGACGCGCATGGCCGTGAGCGGCTCCGGCCTCGTCGACCAGTTCGTGCCGGCCTGCGCCGACAACTACTCGGACTACAGCCGCGGCGGCGGCGACATCACCAAGGTCGTCATCCACACGATGGAGGGCACCTACGCCGGCTCCATCTCCTGGTTCCAGAACTGCTCCGCCTCGGTCAGCGCCCACTACAACATCCGCTCGAGCGACGGCGAGATCACCCAGATGGTCCAGGAGGAGGACGTGGCCTGGCACGCCGGCCACTGGGACACCAACAAGGCGAGCATCGGGATCGAGCACGAGGGCTACGTCTCCCAGCCGGACACCTGGTACACGGACGCGATGTACCGGTCCTCGGCCGCGCTCGTGCGCGACATCTGCGACCGCCACGGCATCCCCAAGGACCGCGCCCACATCATCGGCCACAACGAGGTCCCCGGCTGCTCCGGCGGGAGCGGCGGCGGCTCCGGCTGCCACACCGACCCCGGGAGCGGCTGGAACTGGGACTACTTCATGAGCCTCGTCAACGAGTCGGGCAGCGGCTCGCCGAGCATGGGCGGCTCCGGCGTCGCCGACGGCCCGCGCACCGGCAGCTTCGACGCGACCGTGAAGTCCGTCCGCTACGGCGACACCGACACCTGCTCCGGCACCGTCACGGGCGCGGTCAACGGCGGCAACCTGTACCTCAACGCGAAGTGCACGCTCGTCGGGCACCCCGACAAGGTCAAGGATCTCGCGGTCGTCTGGACCGGCACGGTCACGGGCACGAGCTTCGAGGGCCGCATGGTCGTCGACGGGCACGACGCGACCTTCACCGGCACGGTCACCGGCGACGGCGGCGTCCAGGCCAGCTTTTCCGGCACGGAGGACCTCGGCGGGGACGTGGGCGAGATCCAGTTCGACGTGCGGATCGCGGCGAACCCGTAGTCGCGTCTCTACGCGAGCTTCGGCGGGCTGCTCTTGGGGCGGGGGGCCTCACCGGCCCCCCGCAACGCCCCCGCTCTTGCGGGGCGGTGGGTCCTCGCGCTGCGGGCGACGGTGGCGTGGCGCGCCGCTTTTTCGGCTCCACGGCGGTCGCGCGCTGGAGCTAGAGCACCTTCTTCAGCGCCTTCACGACCTTCGGCGAGAGCTTCGCCCAGTCGGCGCCGTCTTCCTTCGTGACCGTCACGAAGTCCTTCACGGCGAACACGCCCTTCACGCCGCCGACCGCCCACACCGCCTTCGCGAGCGGGTGACCCGCGGCCTCCTCGGCGCTGTTGGCGGACAACGAGCCCTTCTCCACGACGGTCACCGTGGTGGTGAACTTGCGCGCGTTCGGGTTCGGGGTGTCCTCGGCCACGACCTCGATCACCTTCTTGGCCGGCTTCTTCTCGGCGACGGGCGCGGGCGCCTCGGCGTGGCCGTGGTCGTGCCCGTGGTCGTGGGAGTGGCCGTGATCGTGGGCGTCGTCGTGCGCGGGCGCCGGGGCGGGCGCGGGCTTCGGGGCGGCCTTCGGCGCGGGCTTCGCGACGGGCGCGGGGGCCTCGGCGGCGCCGCCGTGGTCGTGATCGTGGCCGTGATCGTGGGAATGCCCGTGGTCGTGGCCCATGTCCGCGGCGGCCGGCGCGGGGCGGACGGGCGGCTGGCGGGGAGGGGACGGACGGGGCGAGGGGGGCGGCGTCTTCTTCCCGAGCAGGCGGCCCAGGATCTTCTTGAGGGTCGAGCGGATCATCGGTAGCTCCGGGGCGCGCGCACTAACCGACCGACGACGGCCTGCACGGAAAAGGGCTGGCCGACCGCGCGTGGACAGGCTCTCTTGTGCGCTGGGAGACCAACGGATGCCCGCGTACACCCTCCTCCGCCGCGCGGACCGCGCTCCGATCGCCGCGCTGGGCCTCCTCGTCGCGTGCGGCCTCGCGCCCGCCTGCGTCGGGAAGCCCGAGCCCGAGGTGAGCTACTACCGCGACGTCCGGCCGATCCTCGACCAGAGCTGCGCCCGCTGCCACACCGACCAGGGGCTCGCGACCTCCTTCGACACGCCCGAGGCCGCGCAGGCGCTGGCCGACGCGATGAAGGCCCGCACGCAGGCGGGGGAGATGCCGCCGCCCGCGCCGGACCCGGACTGCGCCGACTACGAGGGCTCCGAGAGCCTGTTCTTGTCGGACGAGGCCAAGGCCACGATCGCCGCCTGGGCCGACGCCGGGGCCCCGCTCGGAGATCCCGCCGACGCGCCCGACGCCGCGCCGCCGCTCACCACCGCCCCGTTCGACGTCGAGCTCCGCGGTACCGCGCCCTACACCCCCACCTTCGACGAGTCGGGCAACGACTACCGCTGCTTCGTGCTCGACGTGGGCAACGAGGAGAAGGTGTACGTCACGGGTTTCGAGGCGCTCGTCGACAACCCGCGCATCGTCCACCACGTCGTGCTCTGGGCCGTCGACTCCGCGGTGACCCTCCCCGAGGAGACGCCGGGCGAGGCCGGCTTCGCGTGCGACGGCTTCGGCGAGAACAACTGGGAGTTCTTCGCCGGCTGGGCGCCCGGCGGGCGGCCCTTCCTCTTCGACGAGGGCCAGGGCATGCGCATGCGCGCGGCCACGCGGCTCGTGCTCCAGATGCACTACTACGAGAGCTTCGACGGCGCGGCCGCCGAGCAGGACCAGAGCGGCTACGGGCTCCACCTCGTGGACGAGGTCGAGCGCGAGATCTTCTCCTTCCCGCTGGGCGTCGAGGACTTCGTCATCCCGGCGGGCGAGGCCTACGCCGAGGAGGAGATGATCCTGCCGTGGCAGGACTCGTGGGGGGCCGTCACGCTGGTCGGCGTGTTCCCGCACATGCACGTGCTCGGGACGGGCTTCGACTTCAAGGTGCACCACGCGGACGCCTCGGAGACGTGTGTGGTCGAGATGAACGACTGGGACTTCCACAACCAGCAGGCGGTGCAGCTCGTGGAGCCCGTCCCGGTCGTCGGCGGGGACGTGGTGTCGGTGTCCTGCCAGTGGGACAACAGCGCGTCCAATCCGAACCAGACCTCGAGCCCCCCGGCCGACGTCACCTTCGGCGAGGGCACGACGGACGAGATGTGCTACGCCTTCACGTACGGGTACCTGGACGATTGAAGCTCGTTCTCGTGTTGCGTCACGCGGCGGCGGACCGCGCGAGGTCCAACCGCTTCGTCACCTCGAGCATCACGTAGGGGGTCAGCGCCGCGATCACGATGGACGCCCACGCGACGCGCCCGACGCCGCCCAGCGAGCCGTCCGGGTGCTGCACGAGCAGCTCCGCCGAGAGGAACGCGCCGACCGCCGCGGCCATGTGCTGCACCGCGGACTGCACCGACATGAAGCGCGCGCGCTCGTGCGGGCGCGGGACCTTCGAGACGAGCGTGTTGTAGGCCACGTTCCGCCCGGACGAGGTCACCATGAACGCGACGAAGAGGAGCAGGATCGGCACGGCCGGGTGGTAGTCGACGAACCAGGCCAGGGTGATCGCGATCATCCCGACGGTCGCCGCGGTGCCCACGGCCACCGAGCCGAAGCGATCGACCAGCTTCCCGAGGGCGCGCAGGCCCACGAAGCTGAAGAGGCCGCCCACGAGGTAGAGCACGCCGAGGCGATCGCGGGGGTAGCCCAGGTTCCCCTGCACGTAGGTGGACACGTTGGGGATGAGGATGAAGCCCGCCATGAACGTGCAGGCCGTGAGCAGGTAGGACCAGCGCACCACCGGGCGCCCGAGCAGATCGAGGACGTTCGGGTGGGCCTCCGTCCGCGCGAGGTGGCCGCGCATGGGCGGGAGGAGCCAGATCGCCCCCGCGTTGATGAGGAGGCCGAGCGCTGCGACGGCGAAGAAGGGCGCGCGCCAGCCCGCGAGCCGCGCGAGCTCGAGGCCCGCCGGCACCCCGAGGACCGACGCCGCGGCGAACGCGCCCATCACCTTGCCGAGGGCCTGGCCGCGCCGCTCCGGCGGGACGAGGTCGGTCACGATGGACATCGCGAGCGAGGTGGCCGGCCCCCCGAAGAACCCGGCCACGACGCGCGCGAGCAGCAGCGTGCCGAGGCCCGTCGCGAAGCCGCCGGCCGCCGTGCCGAGCACGAGGCCGAACACGGCCACGGCGAGCGCCACGCGCCGGTCGAAGCGGTCGAGCACGAAGGCGCCGAGGAGCCCGGAGACGGCCGCCGACGCGGTGTAGGCCCCGCCCACCTGGCCGATGGCCGCGGCGGGCATGCCGAGGGCGTCCGCGAAGTCCGGCCCCAGCGGCATCACCATCATGAAGTCCAGGATGTTGACGAACTGGACCGCGCCGACCAGGAAGAGGACGCTCCGCTCCGACGCCACGGGACTCCGGGGGTGGCCGTCGCCTCTAAGCCGGCGTGCGGCGCGGGCACAGGCCCGGCCGCGGGCCGCAGCGTCCCGCGAAACGAACGATCAGCCGCGCACCAGCACCGCGAGCGTCTCGACGTGGTCGGACCCCGGGAACATGTCGTAGGGCTGCACCCGGGTGATGCGGTAGCCCGCCGCGAGTACCGTCCGGAGATCCCGCGCGAGCGTGGCGGGGTCGCAGGACAGGTAGACGATCGCGCGCGGGCGCGTGACGACGAGCTTGGGGAGGAGGCCCGGCGCGCCGGCGCGCGGCGGGTCCAGGAGCGCCACGTCGAAGAAGCGGTGCCCGGCCACCCAGCGCCCGGCGTCCTGCGTGAGCACCTCCGCGGCGGGGAGGTTGTAGGCGGCGTCCGCGGAGGCGGACTTGTCCTGCTCGACGAGCGTGGCGGGCACCCCCCGCCGGACGGCGCGCGCGGAGAGGTTGCCGATGCCCGCGTAGAGGTCGAGGAGCCGCGCCGGCGCGAGATCCTGGAGCACGGCGTCGACGTCCGTCACGATGCGCTCGTTCACCTCCAGGTTCACCTGGTAGAACGAGCGCGGCGAGACGCGCAGGCCCGCCACGTGGAGCAGCGGGTCCCCGCGGAGGGTCCGCCCCTTCGCCCAGACGTTCCCGGGGATGTCCGCGGGCGCGTCCAGCACCACGACGACCTTCTGGCCGTCGCTCCGCAGCTCGACCTCCTCGCCGGGCCGCAGGCGGCCGCGCACGGTCTCGGCCGCGGCCACCACCTCGGGGCGCGCGAGCGCGTCGAGCGGCACCTCGACGAAGGCGTGCGTGCCCGGCCGGTTGAAGCCGAGCGCCCCGCCGGGGCCCACCTTCAGCTTCACGCGGGCGCGCGACCCCTCGACGCGGGGGGAGGGGACGATGGGGAGCACCTCGGCGTCCACGCGGCCGCGTCGGAGCGCCTCGCGCACGCTCTCCTCGCGCCGCGCGAGCTGCTCGGCGTACGGGAGGTCGGCGAGCGGCAGGATCCCGGCGTCGGCGAGTGGGTGCGGCATGCCGCCGGATAACGCGCGGGACCGGCCCCGAGCGCGCGCGGTGCGCGGAACCGCGGGTCGCGCCGCGGGATAGAGTGCCCCCGTGCGTGGACGCCTGGCTTCCCTCCGCCTGCTCCTCCTCGATCCCGCCGGATGGTCGGCGCGCCTCTACGCGCGCAAGAACCGGATGGACCTGGTGGCGCTCCGGCCCGCGGAGTGGCGGGCCGTCCCGGAGGAGCGGGATGAAGTCGTTCAAGAAGGCCCAGGCGCTCTCGGTCGCCACCCGCGCCGAGGGCGCCCTGATCGGCAAGCTGGATGACTTCCAGTTCGACCTCGAGTCCGGGCGCATCTACGGCTTCCGCCTGACGAAGGGGGTCTTCTCCAAGAGCGGCGGCGTGCCCGGCGACGCCGTGGCGCTGCTCGGGCGCGACCTCGTGTTCGTGGAGTCCGAGGCCGACGTCGAGTGGAGCGGGGCCAGCCGCGCCGCCGTGGAGGGGCGCGCGTGGGCGTCGGAGTACAAGGGGACGAAGGTGATGTCCCGCCGCGGCGCCGGGCTCGGCACCGTCGAGGATTTCGTGGTCGCCGTCGGGCCCGCGCGCGTGACCGCGCTGCTCCTCGACGGGAGCCGCGCCGTTGTGTTCGACGATCAGATCGCGGTGGGTCGCGACGCCGTCATCCTCGCCGACCCGGCGCTCGCCGTCCCCCGGCCCGAGGGGGACGAGGGGAGCGGGGACTGGTGGGCGCGGGTGCGGGGGCTGTTCGACTCGGAGAAGTAGGCCCGGCCGCGCCCGCCTCCGTCTCGGCGGCGCCGAGGTCGGAGAGCGACACGCCCTGGCTCATGCGGTCGGCGGCCCACACGCGCCCGTCCGTGAGCGTGGGCAGGAGCCCCGCCACCCACATCGCCGCGCCGGCGGTGAGGGCCACCGCGTCGGCGTACGGCTCCGCGACGCCCCCCAGCGCCGCGGCGAGGCGCTGGGCGTCGTGCACCGTGCCAGCCGTGGCGAGCGACGTGGCGCCCACGGAGCCGCCCGGGTGCCGGAAGGTGCCCCGCGTGCCGTCCCGCCAGAGGTGCCCGACACACTCCGCGTGCGGGGAGAGGAAGGGCGCGCCGCCCGAGGTCACCACGAGCGCCGCGTCCGCGCCGCACTCCACGAGCGCGTCGAGCAGCGGCCCGGTGAGCGCCGGGTCGTCGACGCCCACGAGCTGGCGGGAGGGGCTCGCGGGGTTCAGGAGCGGCGCGAGCAGCGCGAAGAAGCGCGGGGCCGCGGCCGCCACCGGGAACAGGCGGGGAAGCGAGGGGTGGAAGCGCCGCCGGGCGAGGACCGCGAAGCCGCACCAGTCCAGCGCGGTCCGCGCGCGCCGGGCGTCGAGGTCGACCGGGATCCCGAGCGCGTGGAGCAGGGCGGCCCCGCCGTCCCGCGGCGGGCCGGCCCCCTGGTGCGCGACCGTCCCGTCGCAGGCCGCGACGAGCAGCGCGGCGCCGACCGACACGTCCACGAACGGGTGCGCGGCCGCGGAGGCGTCCACCACGTCGAGCACCACGCGGTTCGGCGGCACCGGCAGGGCGCTCGCCGCGCCGCGCAGCACCCCGGCGGCGGCGACGAGGCGCTCGGCCGTGATCGGCGCGGCCGCGAGGTCGGCCGCCAACGCGGCGGCCAGCGGAGCGTGCGCGCGTGCGGCGAGGATCTCTTCCAATCGATCTGAGAGTTCAGCGGGGGCGAGCGCCCCGTCGGAGGCCGGATCCCTTGCGTACAACGTCCACCCTGGGCGCCGGCCGAAGGCCGGAATCCAGGGTCAACGTAGCCCATCCGCTTCCAACAGGGAAGCACGGGTCCGATCGGTGTCCGATCAGAACCAGCGCCGTGCGCGGAAGAGCACCAGGAGCACGGCCGCGCTGGCGATCATGATCGCGACCGCCATCCAGAAGCCGTAGCCGTGGTGGCTGATGGGGATGACGTCGAAGTTCATCCCGAAGATGCCCGAGACCACGGTCCACGGGAGCGCGAGCGTGCTCACGATCGCCAGGTACTTCATCACCTGGTTGAGCCGCTCGTTCACTACGTTGGAGTGTACCTGGAGCGCGCCGTTGCACACGTCCAGGAGTAGGGCCGTCTGCTCCTGGATGGTGGTCAGGTGGTCGAGGACGTCGCGAAAGTAGATGCGTGCCAGGTCGTTCGGTTGGCCGTCGGACTCGACGACGCGCTTCACGAGCTCGATCTGTGGGAGTGTCATGCGGCGCAGCATCAAGAGGTCCCGGCGCACCCACACGAGGTCCTCCACGAGCCCGATCTGCTCGGGTTGCGTGGCCTGCTCCGTCAGCGCGTCCACGCGCTTCTCGAGGTCGTAGAGCGCGTTGGTGTACTCGTCGACGACCGCGTCCACGAGCGCGTGCACGATGCTGTCGGCGTCGCTGCCGACGCGCTCGGGGAAGGTCGCCAGCGTCTTGAACACGCGCTCGACCGCCGCGATCTCCTTCGCGCGCACGCTGACCACGAGCCCGGGGCGCAGGAAGATGGAGATCGGCTCGGTGTCGAGGAGGTCGTCGGTGGTGCGGTCGAGCGCTTGCGTCACGACGAAGGTGTGGTTCGGGTAGCGCTCGTACTTGGAGCGCTTCTGCCCGTGCGTCACGTCCTCGACCGCCAGCGGGTGGAAGTGGAACATCGCCGTGAGCAGCGCGATCTCCTCGTGCGTGGGCTTGAAGAGGTCTACCCAGACCGTGGCGTCGGGCTGCGGCGCGCACGCGAGCTCGATCGAGGCGTTCGCCTCGACGCGGCCGTCGTGGTGCAGGATGTGCGTGCGGATCACGGCCGCGCTCTAACGCCACGTGGGGGGGCGTTGCGGGGGGGGGGGGGGGCGCCGCCCCCCCCCCCCCCCCCCCCACCCCACCCCCCGAG
>CAYWGD010000021.1:17888-36794 GCA_964457335.1 uncultured Enterobacteriaceae bacterium
GGTTGGGGGTGGGGTAACCCGCCCCCCCCTAACCCCCCGGGGGGGGGGGGTGGGGGGGGGCCCCCCCCCCCCGCCCCAAGAAAAGATCGAGCCAGCCCTAGTAGATGGGCATGCTCGGGTCGATCGACTTCGCCCAGCCGACGATGCCACCCTCGAGGTTGGTCACCTTGTAGCCGTTGGCGGCGAGCACCGCCGCGGCCTGCGACGAGCGGCCGCCGAGCTTGCAGTGCACGAGGATCTCGCGGTCCTTGGGGATCTCGGCGAGGCGGTTGCCGACCTCGGTGTGCGGGATGAGCGCGTCGGCCCACGGGAAGCGCACGATGGCGGCCTCCGCGTCGTTGCGCACGTCGAGCACGAAGGGCTTCCAGCCCTCCTGGAGCCGGCGGTTCGCCTCCTCGACGGAGATGCGGCCGAACGCTTCGGACTGGATCACGGGGGCCTCCTCGCGCGGCTTCTCCGTCTTGGGGACGCCGCAGAACTGGTCGTAGTCGATGAGCGCCGTGATCGTCGGCGCGTCGGGATCCCGCCTGAGCTTGAGCTCGCGGAACTTCATGGTCAAGGCGTCGAACAAGAGGAGCCGCCCGGAGAGGGTCTCGCCCACGCCGAGGAGGATCTTGAGCGTCTCGTTCGCCTGGATGCAGCCCACGATGCCGGGGAGCACGCCGAGCACGCCACCTTCCGCGCAGGAAGGCACGAGCCCGGGCGGCGGCGGCTCGGGGTAGAGGTCGCGGTAATTCGGGCCGCCCTTGTAGTTGAAGACGCTCGCCTGGCCCTCGAAGCGGAAGATCGAGCCGTACACGTTCGGCTTCCCGAGGATCACGCACGCGTCGTTGACGAGGTAGCGGGTGGGGAAGTTGTCCGTGCCGTCGACGATCACGTCGTAGGGGGCGCCGATGCGGAGCGCGTTCTCGCTGGTGAGGGGCTCCTCGTAGACGTCCACCTGCACGAAGGGGTTCACGTCGAGGATGCGCTCCTTCGCGCTCTGCACCTTGGGCTTCCCGACGGTGGACGTGCCGTGGATGATCTGCCGCTGGAGGTTGGACGCGTCGACCACGTCGAAGTCGACGATGCCGATGCGGCCGACGCCCGCTGCGGCCAGGTAGAGCAGGAGCGGCGAGCCGAGCCCGCCCGTGCCGACGCAGAGCACGCTCGCGTCCTTGAGCTTCTTCTGGCCTTCCATGCCGACTTCCGGCAGGATCAGGTGGCGGGAGTACCGGGCGATCTCGTCGTTGGAGAGGGTGCTCACGCGGCACCCCCGGCGATGGAGGGGACGATGACGAGCGTGTCGCCGTCCTTGACCGGCGTCGCGTCCTTCTCGAGGAAGCGGATGTCCTCCTCGTTGAGGTACACGTTGACGAAGCTCCGGAGCTTGCCCGTCGGGTCGCGCAGGTGCTTGGAGAGGGCCGGGTAGCCGGTCGTGAGCGCGTCGAGCGCCTGGCCGGCCGTGGCGGCGTGGACGACGACGGAGGCCTTGCCGTCGGTGTAGGCGCGGAGGGCGGCGGGGATGGCGATGGAGATCATGGCTTCAATCCTGGGTGATGGGCGTTTCGGTCATGGCTTCGCGATCGTCGGTGAGCCACCAACATCGGGTGTCGGCGACCTCGCCGCCTTCGACCGACGTGATCACGTAGGCCATGTTCGGGAGCGCGTGCTCCCGGTCGAAGTCCGAGTACGACGCAGGATGATCCGGGTGGCTGTGGTAGTAGCCGACGACCTCGAGCCCCTCGGCCTCGAGCCGCTGCTCCGCCTTCCAGAGCACCATCGCGCTCACGTGGTAGCGGTTCTGCGGGCTGTCCGCCCGCTCGTTCTCCAGCGTGACGACGCGGGTGACCGCGCGCCCTTCGCGCCGCCCGGCGAGGATGCCGACGACCTCGTGCGGGTAGCCGGCGCGCGCGTGCGCGTGGATGCGATTCAGCTCGGGAGCGGGGATGTGGAGGGTCAGGGCCACAGGTGGTCCTCGGAGAGGTAGCGCTCGCCGGAGTCCGGGAAGAGCGTGACGACGACGCCGCGCCCGCCGTCGGCCTCGATGGCGCGCGCGACCTGGAGGGCGCCCCAGGCGGCGGCGGCGGCGGACGGCCCGACGAGCAGGCCCTCCTCGCGCGCGAGCCGGCGCATGAGCAGGTGCGACTCCTCGGTGGGCGCGCCGAGGTCGTCGTCGGCGAGCGTGGCGTCGTAGATGCGCGGGACGATCGCCGTCTCCATGTGCTTGAGCCCCTCGAGCCCGTGGAAGGGGGCGTCGGGCTGCACGGACACGCACTTGATGCGCGGGTCGTACTCCTTCAGCCGACGGCTCGTCCCCATGAACGTGCCGGACGTGCCGAGCCCCGCGACCCAGTGCGTGACGCGCCCGCCGGTGTCACGCCAGATCTCCGGCGCCGTGCCCCGGTAGTGGGCCCGCCAGTTCGCGTCGTTGCTGTACTGGTCGAGGTAGAGGTAGCGGTCGGGGTGCTCGGCGACGAGCGCCTGCGCCTTCCGGATGGCGCCGTCGCTGCCCTCGAGCGGGTCGGTCTCGACGATCTCGACGCCGTAGGCGCGGAGGATCTTCTTGCGCTCGCGGTTGGCGTTGGCGGGCAGGCAGAGCGTGAGCGCATGCCCGCGCGTGGCGGCGATCATCCCGTAGGCGATGCCGGTGTTCCCCGAGGACGAGTCCAGGAGCCGCATGCTCGGCTTGATGCGGCCCTGCTCCTCGGCGTCGCGGATGATCGACCACGCGGCGCGGTCCTTGACGGAGCCGCCCGGGTTGAACCACTCGAGCTTGGCCCAGACCTCGATGCGGTCGGGGAGGTCGTCGACGACGCGACGGAGGCGGACGAGCGGGGTGTTTCCGATGCGATCGACGAGCATGGCGGGGTCCGGCCGATCTAGGTTCCGGGCTCCGCCGCGGCAACGCCACCCGCGGGACGTGTAGCCGCCATGACGAGCGCGAGCAGATCCGACGGATCCGGCAGCCCGCCGGGGCCTGTGTCCCCGCAGGCGAGGCGCTTCGACACCGGGTCGACGACCGCGTAGCGATCGAGCTCCGCGAGCCAGCGGAGGTTCCGGCGTACGACCGGGTGATCCCACATGGCCGTGTTCATGGCGGGCGCGAGCACGACGGGCGTGCGCGTCGGGATGGCCAAAAGCACGGTCGTCAGCGCGTCGTCGGCGAGGCCGCAGGCGAGCTTGCCGAGGGTGTTCGCGGAGAGCGGCGCCACGATCGCGACGTCCGCCCACTTCGCCCAGGAGATGTGGTCGATGGCGCTGGTGGAGCCGGGGAGCGGCGCGCCCGCGAAGGTGTCGAGCAGCACCGGGTTGCCGGAGAGCGCCTCGAAGGTCACGGGCCCCACGAAGCGGGTCGCGTTGGCGCTCATCACCACGCGCACCTCGTGGCCGGCCTTCACCGCGAGGCTCACGAGCTCGCACGCCTTGTACGCCGCGATGCCGCCGGTCACGCCGAGGAGGATCTTCATCGGCGGGTCGTAACCGGACGCGCCGCCCTCAGTCGTCGAGGCGCGGCTCGCCCGCGAGCGCCGTCACCAGGAGCTCGCGGTAGAGCTGCAGCGCGTCGCGGTTGTCGTAGATGGCGTAGTGGTCGTCGTCGGGGAACTGGCCGAGGCCGGCGGTGACGGGGTCCCCGTCCCAGCCGACGGCGTTGCCCTCGGTGGGGAGGTCGTCGGGGGAGAGGCCGCGCAGCGCGAGGCCCTCGGGGTCGGTGGCGGCGTCGCCGACGATGGGGACGCGGGCGGCCGCGGCGAGCGCCTCGGTGGTGACGGACGGGGTCGCGGCGTCGTGCAGGCCCTCGGTCAGGACGATGTCCAGCGGCGCGGCGTCCCAGCCCGGGGCCTCGGCGAACCAGTAGGGGCCGTAGTTGAGCGGGTCGGTGGCCTCCGACAACATCTGGACGAGCCCCACGACCGGGTGGAAGGTCGTGAGCGCCTCGCCCTCCTCGAAGCCGAGCGCGGCGGCGAGCACCTGCGCGATGTCGAGGGGGTCCTTGCGGAGCACGATCGTCATGGCGAGGCCGCCGCCGGTGCCGGAGAAGCCCGCGGCCCGCACGCGGTCGCCGAAGAAGGGGGCGCCGATGGCCCCGACGAGCCCGCCCTGCGAGTGGCCGAAGTAGGCGACGCGCTCGGGGTCGAGCCGGATGGTCTCGCCCTCGAAGGTGAACGTGGGCGCCGCGCGCGTGAGGAGCTCGGCGAGGTAGACCTGGTCGAGCGCCCCCTGGCGGAAGTTCGTGCGCCCGGCGTCCGGGTTCGCGTAGTTGAAGCTGTCGAGCTCGGGGCTCGTGCCCTCCGTCGCGCGGTCGTAGTGGAGCGGCTGGGAGATGCCGATCATCGCGACGCCCTCGCGGGACATCACTGTGGCCTCCTCGGCGTTGGCGCCGCTGTCGCAGAAGGAGAGGTAGTCGCCGCCGGTGCCGTGGCTGTAGAGCACGACCGGCCAGCCGCCGTCCGGCACGTCGCTGTGCTTCGGGATCGTGAGCGCGAAGCGGACGCGCTCCCAGAACGCGATCTCCGGGCTCCCGTCGGCGGCGAAGCGGAAGCCGCCGCCCTCGGTGCGGTAGGGCCGCTCGCCGTGTTGCCACACGGGCACGACGACCTCCCCCGTGTAGAGCAGGTAGCCGCCGCGGTCCTCCAGGAAGCTCAGCTCCTGGTCGAGCGAGGGGAGGCCGATCTCCTCGCGGATCGCGCGCGCGATGCGGGCGGTCTCGCGCACGGGGTCCTGGGTGGTGAAGGGGACGGCGAGCGAGACGCTGGCGGGATCGACGCCGAGGCCGAGCAGCGTCTCCTCGGTCTCCGCGAGGTCCGGATCGCCGCCGACGCCCCAGGCCTGGCCCACGCTCGCGGCGAGCGGGGCGCGCAGCACGAGCGCGTAGGTGGTGGACGGGCGGAGCGGGAAGCCGAAGACCGGCGCCGCGGCGAGCAGGTTGCCGGGCTGGAAGGTGGTCTTCTGCTCGGTCCACTCGAAGGCGAGCGGCACGCGCTCCCCGCGGAAGGGGCTGTCCCGGTCGACGTCGACGAGGAGCACCGGCGATTCGAGCCCGAGCGACGCCTCGGGGGAGGGGAGGAGCGACTCGTCGATGGGCGCCTCGAAGCGCACGTACATCGGCGAGTTGTTGCCGAAGCCGTCGATCTGCCCGGCGGCGGCGAGGTAGGCGTCGACGATCGGGAAGCTGCCCTCGCCCGGGAACTCCGCGACGTCGGGGTGCCCGTCCACGCGCCGCGCGTCGGAGGGGAAGGGGCGGTCGAAGAAGTCGGGTCCTTCCACGATCGGCGCCACGCCGCCGCCTTGTCCGGACGTGCAGGCACCGAGGAGAAAGAGGAGGAGCGGCGATGGCATCCCGCGAAGTGTAGCCCGACCGTGGCGGACGGAAAGTGCGTTCGGAGTGCGAGCGCGTATCCCTCTCCGGTCGCGCTTCTGGCACACTTGGCAGAAGCCGTGCCGTCCCGCCTCGCCCCGCGCTACCACCGCATCCGACCTTCGGTGATGGCCGAGCTGACGCGCTCCTCCGAGGCCTTCGCGCGCGCCGGGAAGCCCATCCTCAACCTCGCGTCGGGGCACCTGCCCGGCGAGCTCGGGCGCGAGCTGCGCCAGGTCGCCATGGACTCCTGGCGCGACGGGCACTTCACCTACCTGGGCGGCCCCGGGCTGCCCTCGCTCCGCGACGCGATCGTCGAGTGGCTCGACATGCGCCACGTGCGGACGGTCGAGGACGTGCTCGTGGCGCCGGGGAGCCGCGCCGCGCTCGCGTCGGTCCTCGCGGTGATCGCCGGCCCGGGCGACGTCGTGCTCGTGGACGGGGCGGCGTGGCTCATCTTCCACCAGCTCATCGCCGTGTCGGGCGCCACGCCCGTGCCGTGCCGCCCCGCCGGGCCCCCCGAGGAGCGGCGCCTGAAGCTCTCCGCGTCGGACGTGCGGCAGCAGCTCGAGCTCATGCCCGGCGCGCGCGCGTTCGTCCTCGCCAACCCGGTGAACACGACCGCGCAGGTGTACGACGCGGCCGAGCTGCACGCGATCGTCGAGGTGTGCGCGGCGCACCGCGTGTTCTGCGTGATCGACCGGCTCTACGGCAAGCTCGTGTACGACGGCGCGCAGTTCCCCTACCTCGAGGCCACGCCCGCGGTGCGCGACTGGTGCATCCTCATCGACGGGCTCGCGCGCGCGTTCCGGGGCACCGGCGGCCTCCGGGTCGGCTGGGCGTGCGGGCCGCGGGACGTGATCGAGGCCGCCACGACCGCCCAGGAGCACGGGGCCGGGCCGCCCGGCCGCGTCGTGCAGCGGGTCGCGCTCTCGGCGCTCCAGGCCCCCTACGACATCGGGCTGCTCGAGGAGCTCCAGGCTTCGCGCGACTACCTCGTCGAGCAGGTGCGCACCTTCGGCGACGCGCGCCCCTGGCCGGTGGCGGGGACGATGTACGGGCTGGTGGACCTCTCCGCGTGGCTCGGCGCGACGACGCCCGTCGGCTGGGTGATCGAGTCGGCGGGGGACATGGCGGACTACCTGCTGGCGGAGGCGAACGTGCTCGTCACGCCGAGTGATCTCGTGGGCCCGCGCGGGCTCGTACGGCTCAGCTTCTCCCAGCCGTGGGACGTGATCGCCGAGGCGACGCGCCGCATCGCCCTGGCGCTCGAGGCCCTGCACCGGTCGTAGCTGGAGAACGAATCCGCTCTCCGAAGGGCGCGACGGGCGCCGCTTCGTCGGGTTAGGAGGCCGGCCTCCCGGAAGGACCCCCGTGACGCTCGCCCCCACCCAGCTCCTCTACGAAGGCAAGGCCAAGCAGGTGTACGGCACCGACGACCCCACGATGGTCGTCATCCGCTTCAAGGACGACGCGACCGCCTTCAACGGCGTGAAGAAGGCGTCGATCCCGGACAAGGGGCCGATCAACTGCCGCGTCAGCGCGTACCTGCTCTCGCTCGTGTCCGCGGCGGGCGTGCCCACCGCCTTCACCCGCGTGCTCGGGCCGCGGGACCAGCTCTTCCGCAAGGTGGAGATCGTCCCCGTCGAGGTCGTCGTGCGGAACGTGGTCGCCGGCAGCTTTGCCAAGAAGCTCGGGCTCAAGGAGGGCGACCGCCTCGCCCGCCCGGTGATCGAGCACTTCTACAAGTCCGACGCGCTCAACGACCCGCAGATCAACGAGGACGCCGCGATCGCGATGGGCTGGGCCTCGGCCTGGGAGCTCGCGTGTATGCGCGAGCGCGCGCTCCAGGTGAACGACGTGCTCAAGGCCTTCTGGGCCGAGCGCAACATCGACCTCGTGGACTTCAAGCTCGAGTTCGGGCGCGCCGGCGGCGCGATCCTGCTGGCGGACGAGATCACGCCCGACGGCTCGCGGCTCTGGGAGCGGGGGACCGGCCGGCACCTCGACAAGGACGTGTTCCGCCGCGACCTCGGGGACCTCTCGGAGACCTACCGCGAGCTCTACCGCATCGTGTTCGGCGAGGCCTGGAAGGCCTGAGTAGGGCGCCCCCCGGGGCGGAGGCGCCGCCGCCCCGTACCGACCCGATCGCGCTTGGGCCCCGCCCGGGGCGTGCCTACGTGCAGCTCGGGGGTGGGGATGTACGTGATCTTCTTCGTGCTCGCGGGGTGTGGCGAGGGGCGGTCGACGCCGTACTTCCCGGGCTCCTACGACACGGAGGTCCGCGCCGATCTCCCGGCGCCCGCCGACGAGGGCGGCGCGCCGTACGAGGGGAGCCTGGGCCCCCCTCGGAACATGGTCGAGCCGGTGATCACCGGCGGCGCGACGACCACGCGCGAGGGCTCCGGCGGGCCGCCGATGCTCGCGCCGGGGGAGGCGCGCCAGGAGCCGCTCCCCTACCAGGTGCGCGGGCCCGACCCCGACGCCCAGCGGACCACGTCAGGGCCTCCGGCCGGCCTGGACTGATCGGCCCGGGCGCGGCTCGTCAGGCCCTCACCCGCTCCCAGTCCAGCTCGAAGCGCGCGAGGTACTTCCGCAGGCGGTCGGCGTCGTTCACGCTCGTCCGCTGCGCGCGCGACACGGCGAAGAGCGCCCGCCCGGCCTCCGAGAGCGACGCCGACGCGCGGCACACCCGGAGCACCTCGGCGAGCTGCACGTGGTCGAAGCGATCGAGGGCCACGTCCCCGAGCAGCGCGGCCACCGGGTCGTCCTCGGCCCGGCTCTCGCCGGCGCGACCGCCCGGGCGGCCGTCCCGCGCCCCCGCCCAGGTCGCGCCCAGGCGCCCGATCTCCTCCTCCACCGTCTCCAGGTCGATGCGCCCCGCCGGCGCGAGCGTGCCCATGCGCACCACGGCCCCGCCGAGGTCGCGGAAGTTCCGCGGCCACGGCGCCGTCCGCGCGAACGCGAGGAAGCGCTCCCGCGCCTCGCGGTTGAACGTCACGCGGCGCCCCGAGGCGCGCGCGAGCTGCTCGAGCTCGTGGTCGACGTTCGGGGGGATGTCCTCCGGCCGCGCGGCGAGGCCGGGCAGCGCGAAGGTCCAGAGGTCCAGCCGGGCCAGGAGGTCCTCGCGGAAGCGGCCCGCGGACACCTCGCGCGCGAGGTCGCGGTTCGTGCCCGCGAGGAGCTGGAAGTCGCTCTCCACCTCCCGGTCCGCCCCCACGGGCAAGAACCGCTTGTCCTCGAGCGCCCGCAGGAGCATCGCCTGCTCGTCGAGCCCGAGCTCGCCGATCTCGTCGAGGAACAGGAGCCCGCCGTCCGCCTCGCGGAGCAGCCCCGGCCGGTCGGCCACCGCGCCCGTGAACGCCCCGCGTCGGTGCCCGAAGAGCGCGGACATCGCGCCGTCCCCGCGCAGCGTCGCGCAGTTCACCTCGACGAACGCGCCCTTCACGAGCCGCCGCGCCCGCTTGAGCTCCCAGATCCGCCGCGCGAGCCGCGACTTCCCCGCGCCGGTCGGCCCCGTGAGCATTATGGGGGCCGCCGACCGCGTGGCCACGAGCTCGATGCGGTCCACGAGCGCGTTGAACGCGGCGTTCCGCGTGTCGATGCCGCCCTTGAGGAAGGAGGTCGCCGCCTGCCGCTCCTCCTCGAAGCGCCGCGCGAGCCGGTCGTAGCGGGCGAGCGAGAGGTCGATGACGCCGAAGCGCCCTGCCGGCGAGCCCCCGGGGCCCGTCTGGACGATCCGCGCGGGGAGCACGCGCGACTCCACGAGCAGGAACAGGCAGATCTGGGCGACGTGCGTACCGGTCGTGATGTGCACGAGGTAGTCGGCGGCGTCCGGATCGAAGGGGTAGGCGCGCGCGAAGTCGTAGAGCGCGCCGTACACCGCCTCGAAGTCCCAGGGATCCACCATCTCCACGTGGTGGAGGCGCACGTCCGTCTCCGGGCTCGCGGTCGCGATGTCGTCCCGCACCTGCCGCGCCAGTCCCGCCCACGCCTCGCCGTGCAGCAGCTCGAGCCGGCGCACGACGAGGTCCGGCTGCTGGCAGAGCCCCACCGTGGGCCGCCACCGCGACCACCGGTCGGCGCCGCGCGGCCCCCGGTCGAGCGTGGTGCCGAGGAGGCCGAGGACGATCGTGGGGCGCTTATCCATGCGTCGCGGACTCTATCTCATCGGATAAGAAATCCGGCGCGGTTCCTGTCCAACTAGCTGAAAACACGTCTGGCACGCCCCGTGCGATTAGAGGGCGCGGAGGCACACCATGAGCACCTACGAGACCATCCACGTCGAGGGCGGCCGCCACGTGAAGGCCTGGACGCGCGGCGTCCCCTTCGACGACAAGGCGAAGCAGCAGGTCGCGAACCTCGCGAAGATGCCCTTCGTCCACACGCACGTCGCGGTCATGCCCGACGTGCACGTGGGCATCGGCGCCACCGTCGGGAGCGTGATCGCCACGAGCGGCGCCATCATCCCGGCCGCCGTCGGCGTCGACATCGGCTGCGGCATGGTCGCCGCCCGCACGGACCTGCGCGCCGAGGACCTGCCCGACACGCTCGCGCACGTCCGCTCGGCCATCGAGGCGGCCGTCCCGCACGGCCGGTCCGACTTCGGCGGCCGCGAGGACCGCGGCGGCTGGCGCGGCGGGCTGCCCGCGGACGTCGCGGCGGCCTGGTCCGGCCTCACGGAGCGCCACGTCGCCATCACCGACAAGCACCCCAAGGTGAAGCACCCGCGCCCCGCCGGCCAGCTCGGCACGCTCGGCACGGGCAACCACTTCATCGAGGTGTGCCTCGACGAGGCCGGCGCCGTCTGGATCATGCTGCACTCCGGCTCGCGCGGGCAGGGCAACGCCATCGGGACGTACTTCATCGAGCTCGCGCAGAAGGAGATGCGGCGCTGGTTCGTGAACCTCCCGGATCGTGACCTCGCCTACCTCCCCGAGGGCTCGCAGCACTTCCACGACTACCTCGAGGCCGTCGGCTGGGCGCAGGAGTACGCGCGGGTCAACCGCGCCGTCATGCTCGCCCGGACGCTCGGCGCGGTCGCCGAGTCCCTCGGCCGGCCCGTGATCGCCACGATGGAGGCGGTGAACTGCCACCACAACTACGTGGCGCGCGAGGCGCACTTCGGCGTCGACCTGCTCGTCACCCGCAAGGGCGCCGTGCGGGCCGGCGAGGGCGAGCTCGGCATCATCCCCGGCTCGATGGGCGCGCGCTCCTACATCGTGCGCGGCAAGGGCAACCCCGAGAGCTTCTGCTCGTGCTCCCACGGCGCGGGCCGCACGCTCTCGCGCACCGAGGCGAAGAAGCGCTACACCGTCGAGGACCAGGTCCGCGCCACCGCGGGCGTCGAGTGCCGCAAGGACGAAGGCGTCATCGACGAGATCCCCATGGCCTACAAGGACATCGACGCGGTCATGGCCGCCCAGGCCGACCTGGTCGACATCGTGCACACGCTGCGCCAGGTCGTGTGTGTGAAGGGTTGATTCTTGGGGCGGGGGGCCCGGCCCCCCGCAACGCCCCTGCGGGGGGGCGCCGCCCCCCCGCGCCCCCGGCGGCACGGCCGCCCCACCCTGGGTTCCCCATGCTTCCCATCGACGGAAAAGCCGGCGAAGGCGGCGGGCAGGTGCTCCGCACCGCGCTCGGCCTCTCGCTGGTCACCGGCACCCCATTCCGCATCACCGACATCCGCGGCGGTCGCGCGAAGCCGGGGTTGTTGCGCCAGCACCTCACGTGCGTCCAGGCGGCCGCGCGGATCGGCGCCGCCGAGGTGGAAGGCGACACGCTCGGCTCCACGGCGCTCACGTTCCGCCCGCACGGGCGGGTCGGCGGCGACCTGCGCTTCGCCGTCGGGAGCGCCGGCAGCGCGCTGCTCGTCGTGCAGGCCGTGCTCCCGGGGCTGCTCGTGGCGGACGTGCCCACGCGCCTCGTCGTCGAGGGCGGCACCCACAACTCCGCGGCGCCGCCCTACGACTTCGTCGCGCGCGTGTTCGCCCCGCTGCTCGGCCGGATGGGCGCGCGCGTGACCGTGACGCTCGAGAAGCACGGCTTCTACCCGGCGGGCGGCGGGCGCGTGGTCGTGGAGGTGGAGCCCGCGCCGCTCGCCCCCATCGAGCTCCTGGAGCGCGGCCCCGTCGAGGCCGTGCGCGCCCGCGCATTGTACGCCGCCATCCCGCCGACCATCGCCCATCGGGAGCTGAACGTGCTCCGGGAGCGGCTCGGCCTCGATCGCGAGGCCCTCCGCGCCGAGGAGGTCCCGCGCCCCGTCGGCCCGGGCAACGCGGTCATGGTCGAGGTCGCCTGCGCCGGCGCCACCGAGCTGTTCACCGCCTTCGGCGAGAAGCGCGTGCGCGCCGAGGACGTGGCCGCGCGCGTGGCGGACGAGGTCGAGGCCTGGCTCGCCCTGGACGTGCCCGTCGGCGAGCACCTCGCGGACCAGCTCCTGATCCCGATGGCCCTCGCCACCCGCGCGACCGGGCGCCCGGGACGCTTCCGGAGCGGCCCGCTCTCGCTGCACGCGACCACGAACGCCGCCGTGATCGAGCGCTTCCTGCCCGTGCGCTTCGAGACGCGGGAGGTCGGCGGCGGGGTCGAGGTGGCGTGCCGGGGGTAGCCACGAGTGCCCTCGGCGGCCGCGGGGCGGACGTGGAGGGGGGACGTGTCGGACACGTGGTGCCTCCATGACCGCGGGGCGGTCATGGAGGGGGGACGTGTCGGACACGTGGTGCCTCGGTGACCGCGGGGCGGTCATGGAGGGGGGACGTGTCGGGCACGTGGTGACTCGGTGACCGTGGGGCGGTCATGGAGGGGGGACGTGTCGGGCACGTGGTGCCTCCATGACCGCCGCTGCCTCGGTGACCGCGGGGCGCACGAGGTGCCCTGCCGCGCGTCGGAGCCCGCCACCACCGGAGACCGGGGGGCGTTGAGCCTGTGGAGAAATCCCCCCGCCCGTGCCGTCGCCGTCTCGCGGCGGCCCAAGAACCGCGTCCCGGGGCCCCCGGCGGGTCCTCCCTACGGGCTGCCCCCCCGCCGGACCCGGGCCGCAGGGCCGCCGCGAGCCGTCGCCGGCCCGGGCTCCGGTTTCTCCACAGGCTCTCTTCTGGGGGATTTCTTCACAGGCTCGTTGCGGGGGGCCCGCCCCCCGCCCCAAGAAGAAGCGCCCGTCGCGCTACTCCGGCTTGTGGCAGACCGCCTCGACGTTGTGCCCGTCGGGGTCGAACACGAACGCGCCGTAGTAGTTCGGGTGGTAGTGCGCGCGGATGCCGGGCGCGCCGTTGTCCCGGCCGCCCGCCGCGATGGCGGCCGCGTAGAAGGCGTCGACCGCCGCGCGGTTCGGCGCCACGAACGCCACGTGCACGGAGCGGTTGAGGCCCTGGCCGCCCGCGGGCGTCCCGATCCAGAAGAAGGGATGCCCGTTCGCGCCCATCCCGACCCCGTCCCACGCGGCGTTCTTCGCCTGCATGAGCACGCCGATGCCGAGCGGCGCGAGCGCCTTCTCGTAGAACGCGCGCGCCTTCGCGATGTCGGAAACGTCGAAGCCGAGGTGGTCGATCATGGGGGTTCTCCGCGCCGCACCTCTAACCGAACGGTCGCGCGCCGGGTACGGTCGCGGCCCGGCTCCGGGCGGTTGGCGACCCTCTCCGCGTGTACCATCCGTCCGGGAGGCCCCGTGCTGATCTTCCTCGCCGCGTGCGCCGCGCCGGACGGCAAGCCCGTCGACGGCGCCGAAACCGGGCTCGCGGACACCGCGGACACCACCGACTCGGCCGCCGACACCGGCGACCCCACGGCGTCCTGCGCGCCGGACCACGCGCTCCTCGACATCACCCCCGAGGTGGTCGAGGCCGTCTACGTGCCCGAGTGGTCCTACCTGTCCTGGCAGCTCGACGCGTGGCTGACGCTGAACGGCCTCGGCTGGCTCACGCCCACCACCTACGACGTCAGCACCTGGCGCGTCCGCTACACGACGCAGGACCGCGGCGCGCCGGTGGAGGCCACGGCGCTCGTGTCCGTGCCCGTGCTCGCGGGGGAGGCGGCCGTGGGCACCGTCCTCTGGCTCCACCCGACGGCCGGCTTCGAGGACGCCTGCGCCCCGTCGATCGGCGCCGTCGAGGGCCTCGCGCCTCCGATCGTCTCGGCGGCGCGCGGCTACGTGGCCGTCGCCCCCGACTACCTCGGGCTCGCCGCCTTCGGGGACCCCGCGCCCGACCCGCACCCCTGGATCGTCGCCGAGCCCTCCGCCGTCGCGTCGCTGGACGCGCTCCGGGCCGTGGACGCGTGGCTTGAGACCGGCGACCTCGCCGCCCGCATCGACCGCGAGCGCATCGTCTACTGGGGCTGGTCCGAGGGCGGCTACGTGGCGCTCCAGTCCGATCGCCACGCGCCGTCCTACGCGCCCGACCACGCTGCCGCCGGCGTGATCGCGGCGGTGCCCCCGGTGGACGTCCTCGGACAGGTGACCGCCGGCCTGGAGACCTTCGGCCCGGCCACGCGCGCGGGGGCCCTCATCCTGTACCTGCACCGGTCCTGGTACGACCCCGACTTCCGCTACGAAGCGCTCCTGCCCGAGGTCCTCGACGCGCTCCCGGGGGAGATCGAGGCCTCGTGCACCACCTGGCCCTCCGTGGACGGCGCCGCCGAGGTCGGGGACATCTACGCGCCCAACTTCGTCCAGGCGGTCGGGGCCGGCGCGCCCTTCGACCCCTGGACCTGCATGCTCGAGCGCTCCTCGCTCCCGAGCCCGTACCTGCCCTACGAGAGCGACGCGCCCGTGCTGCTCGTGACCGCCACCGACGACACGCTGGTCCCGTCCGCCCCCGTCGAGGCCGCCATCCCCGCCCTCTGCGACGAGGGCTACACGCTGGAGCACGTCTCCTGCGACGGCCTCGAGCACGGCGAGGCGCCGGTGATGACGCTCCAGGACCAGATCCGCTGGTTGGACGCCCGCATGGACGGCGACCCCGTCGACCCCGGCTGCGGCGTCGGCGCGCCCGTCACCTGCGACGGCTGAGTCGTGTAAGCCGCACGTACGCAGTCACGATTGTGTCGCGACCCCGCCGGCGCTACCCTGCGCCTCCCCGGAGGTCCGATGCTCGCGTCCTTGTTCCTTTCCCTGGTCGTCCCCACCACCCTCGCCGGCGAGGTCACGGTCGTCGAGTCCTACGACGCCTCGATCGGCCAGCTGCCCGAGGGCGTCGCCGTCAGCGCCGACGGCGACATCTACGTGGGCCTCGCCGGCACCGGCGAGCTCCGGCGGCTCGACCGCGAGACCTGGGAGGGCGAGAGCTTCGCCCAGTTCGACGTCGGCTACGGCTTCCTGCTCGGCATGGCGTTCGACGGCGACGACCTGTACGTCGCGCTCTGCTCCTTCGTGGCGGAGACCTCCGGCGTGTGGCGCGTGTACGACGACGGCACGACCGAGCGCGTCGTGGCCTTCACCGCGAGCGAGTTCCCGAACGACATCACTTTCGACGAGGCCGGGAACATGTACGTGACCGAGTCGATCGCCGGGGCGATCTGGAAGGTCCCGGCCGGCTCCACGACGCGCGAGCTCTGGGCCCAGGATGTGCTGCTCGTGGGCGACATCGAGGTCTCGCCCCTGCCGCTCCCCATCGGCGTCAACGGCATCACCTACGACGACGAGACCGACACCGTCGTGGTCGTGAACTCCCAGGTGCCCTCGGTGATCGAGATCCCCGTGAACGGCGGCGCGGCCGGCCCGCTCTCCGTCCTCGCGTCCGGCGAGCACCTGCGCGGCGCCGACGGCGTGAACATCGACGCCAACGGCGATCTGCTCGTCGTCTCGAACTTCAACTCCGCGGTCCTGCGGCTCGACCGCGTCACCGGCGCCGCCACGACCCTCGCCGACGCGGCCGACGGCCTCGTGTTCCCCGCCACCGCCGCCTTCGGGCAGTTCGGCCCCGACAAGCACGCGCTCTTCGTCACGAACTTCGGCTTCGGCGCCGGCCCCGACGCCCCGGTCGGGCTCCTCCGCGTCGAGGTCGGCGAGAAGAGCGAGAAGCACCCCGCGGGGCGCTAACCCAGCGCGATCTCGACGCCCGGGTCGAGGAGGTAACCCTCGGCCCGGCGCCGCAACACCGGCTCGAGCCCGAGCGCCCGGAGCTCCCGGACCGCCGTGTAGACCCGCGCGGACGCGGCCTCCGGGAGCGCGCTCTCGCCCGGCCAGCCGGCGGCGAAGAGGTCGTCCACCGTGAGCCCGCTGCCGGGGCGCTCCCGCCGCGCGGCGAGCAGCGCGGCGAGGATCCGGCGCAACGGGCCCCGCCGGGAGAGGTCGACGCGCCCGTTCGGCCGCTCGAACCAGCGGCCCTCGGCGTCCACGCGCCAGGTGACCGCGCCCCCCACGAAGCGGCGCGCCACCTGGGCCTCCGGGGACTCCCACGCGGGCGGCGGCGGCAGCGGCTCGCCGGCCGCCCAGGCGTCGAGCACGTCGAGCAGATCGGGCAGGCCGCCGGCCTCCCTCGCGGCGGCGAGCTCCGCCCGCAGGTTGGGGCCCGCGGCCGCCGCGGCGGCGAAGGCGGCGACCGTCCCGGGCTTGCACGGGGCCGAGGTCGAGAGCCGCGGGGCCGCCTCCGCGAAGCAGGCCCGGGCGCCCTCGCGGTCGCCGTTCGCCCACCGGAGGAGGCCGGCGGCGAAGCGCACGAAGCCCTCCAGCGCGGGCACGGCCAGCTCGATCCGGAGGGCCTCCGCGCGGGCGAGGTCCTCCGCGGCGAGGTCGCGGTGCCCGCGCAGGAGCTGCAGGATCGCGCGGCGGACGGTCAGCTCCAGCGCCGCCGGCCGGAAGACCTGCAGGTGCGTCGCCAGGGCGTCGTCGAACCGGGCCAGCGCCTCGTCGTGGCGCCGCTGCATCACGCCGAGGATCCCGAGGTTCGCGAGGCCCGTCGCGAGCGCCCGCACGCTCCCGGCCTCGCGGAAGGCGCGCACGGCCGCCTCGATGTGCGTGCGCGTGCCGGCGTAGTTCCCGGTCTCGAAGTCGTAGGACCCGATGAGCCCGAGGCCGATCCCGCGCCGGTAGGGGTCGGGCGCGATCTCCACGCAGCGCACGGCGTACGCGCGCGACTTCGCCTTCTCGCCGCGCTGGGCGTAGAGCCCCGCGAGCTCCCACAACGCCGAGCCGAGGAGCGCGGCGTCCCCGAGGGTCTCCGCGAGCGCGACCGCCGCGTCCGCGGCCGCCTGCGCCTCCTCCATCCGGTCCTGGTAGCGGCAGTGCGCCGACCACTCGGTCAGGAGCTCCACGCCCGCGTCGCCGCCGACGGCGCGCGCCAGGGGCACGGGATCGCCGAGCAGGTCGGCGCCCCAGTGCGGCCCGTGGATGCGCACGGAGGCCACGATGCCCACCGCGATCCGCGCCGCCGCGAGCGGATCGCCCGCCGCGCGGGCCCAGGCCGCCTCCAGGTTCGGCCGCTCGACGCGGAGCGCGGCCGCCGCGCGTACGGCGTCGGCGCCGTGGGAGGCCCGACGGAGCGCCTGGCCCTGCTCGGCGAACCACGCGCGGTGGCGGGCCTCCGCGTTCCGCAGCCCCTCGCCGCCCTCGGCCTCCGCGATGCGCCGCAGCCCGTCGAACACGTGGAAGCGCCCGTCCCGCCAGGCCAGCGCCGAGCGCTCCCGCAGCGCGGTCAGGCGGTCGAGCGCGTCCTCCCCGAGCACCGCCTCGGCCGCCGGGAGGTCGAAGCCGCCGCGGAACACCGCGCACGCCGCCAGGGCGGCCCGATCCTCGGCCCCGAGCAGGTCCCAGGCGTAGCGCAGGGCGCCGTCGAGGGTCCCGTGCCGGCCGCCCGCGAGGAGCCGCGGCCGGTCGAGGCGCTCCAGGATCTGCGCCGGGGTCAGCACCCCGAAGCGCCCCGCCGCGAGCTCCAGCGCGAGCGGCAGCCCGCCGAGCCGCTCGGCCAGCGCGCTCCAGACCGGGTCCGCCGCGTCCACGCGCGCGTCCAGGGCCCGCTCCTGGACCCGGGTCACGAGCAGCGCGACCGCGTCGGCCTGCGCGAGCGGGCCCAGCTCCAGCACGCGGACGCCGGCCGGCCGGACCACCGACGTGACCGCCCACGCCACGTCCGGGGCCGCGCGCTCCAGCCGCGCCACCTCGTCCCAGGCGGCCGCGTCGAGGTGCTCGGCGGCGTCGAGCGCCACCACCGCGAGGGGGCCCTTCGCGAGCGCGGCGACCACCTGCGCGCCGGCGTCCTCGGCGCGCGCGAAGCTCACCCCCAGCGCCGCGCCCAGGGCGGCCCAGAGGTCCGCGGGCGTCGACGCGTGCGCGAGGCCCACCCAGGCGGCGTCCCCCCGATCCGCGACCAGCGCGGCCAGCAGCGTCGACTTCCCGACCCCGGGCGGCCCCACGAGCGCCGTGACGCGGCCGGGCACGAGCGCGTCGCGGAGGAGCGCGAGCGCGTCGTCCCGCCCGAAGAGCGTGCGCGGGACGGCGGGCAGCGAGCGGGGCGGGGCCATGCCGCCGACGTATCCGGGGCCGCCCTCAGGATCGGAGCCCTCGGCTTCAGGTTTCTTCAGGAGCCTTCGATCCGCGCCCCGAGCATGTTCCTGGGGCGCGGCACCCGCGCCGAGACCGAGGAGACCCCATGCGCACCGTCCCGACCTTCCTCCTTTCCTTCGTCCTCACCGGCTGCACCGGCGGGGCCACCGTCGAGCTCCCGGAGGACACCGGCGATCCCGCCGACACCGACACCCGCGACAGCGCCGACACCGGCGACACCGCCGACACGGGCGACACCGCCGACACCGGCGAGCCCGTCGAGGAGGTGGCCTGCCCGTCCTACTTCCCGCTCGACCGCGACGGCGCCTGGTGGACCTACGACGTCCAGGGCTTCCCGCTCACCTTCACCGCCACCGGCGCGACCGAGTGGAACGGCCTGACGGTGTACGGCCAGGTCATGTCGGCGCCCGAGTACGGCATCGAGGTCGTGTCCTGGTACACCTGCGAGGCCGACGGCCTGCACCAGGCCGGCGTCGACCTCGACATGTCCGGCCAGCGCGTGACCTACTTCTACGATCCGCAGCCGCTGCTCATGCCGAAACACCCCGAGGTCGGCGCCACCTGGACCGTCGACTACACCATCTACGAGGAGTCCGAGGGCGGCGCGAGCTACGTCGCCGGTGACGGCCCCGTCGCCTACGCCGGCGAGGGCACGCCCGACACCTTCCGCGGCACCATCACCACCATCGAGACGCTCGAGCTCGAGGCCGGCACCTTCGATGCCTGGGTGCTCGACTTCGAGCAGCAGGGCTACACCGACCGCATGTGGTGGGCCGACGGCGTCGGCTACGTCCGCCAGGGCGTCGCGCCCGAGAACATGGACCTCGTGGAGTACGGCCCGATGTAGGGCCGGGCGGGGGCGGTCGGAGGTCTCTCCGGGGCACCCGGCCGCCCGCACCGTGTTGTGTCCGCGGCCCGCACGCGGCGTCCGGTGCGTCGGCGGCGGTGCCCCGTGGAGCGTCGGGGGGGCGGGGGGCCCGGTGGCGCGGGGGGGGGGGGGGGCGTTGGCCGGGGACACACCCCCCCCCCCCCCGGCCCCCCCCCCCCCCCCCCCCGGCCCCGCCGGCCC
>CAYWGD010000021.1:36804-79689 GCA_964457335.1 uncultured Enterobacteriaceae bacterium
GGGGGCGGTCCCCGGTGGTGCGCGGGCGCCGGGGGGGCCGGGTGGGGGGGGGGGGGGTGGGCAGCTTGGCGGGTACCCCCCCCCCCCCCACCCGGCCCCCCACGCCGCCGCACCGGCGGCCGCGCGGACCTTTGGGCCACGCAAGCCCGGCGGGCCGCCGGGTGCCCCGGAAAAGACTCCGGGGCCCCTGCCTCAGACCCCCGACAGGTGGCCCTCGAGCGCCCGGACGAAGCGCTTCGCCTCGGCGATGGGGGCCATGTGGCCGGCGCCGTCGAAGACCTCGAGGCGGGCGGCGGGGAGCGTCTCGGCGAGGACGCGGCACACCCCGCGGGCGGCCCTCGGCGAGCGCGTGCCGCTCATGATCAGCGTGGGGACGCGAACGTCGAAGCGCTCGACGGGCCAGGCCTCGTCGACCAGCGCGCGGACCTCGAGGAAGCTCTTGCGGCCGCTGGCGAGGAGCGCGGCGCGCGTCCGCTCGGAGAGGGCGACCCAGGCGCCGGGCCCGTTCCAGAAGTCGACGAAGCGCTGGAGCCAGGCCTCGTCGCCGCCGGTGGCGGGGTCGAAGAAGGTGGGGTCGAGCGCGTCGCGCAACGACGCGGCGCCCTCGGGGTCGTGCGCGTCGAGGACGCCGAAGGCGACGGGCTCGTAGACGGCGAGGGAGCGGACGAGCGCCGGGGCCTCGGTGGCGAGGCGCAGGGCGAGGAGCCCGCCGTAGGAGTGCCCGACGAGGTGGACGGGCGCGCCGGCGTGCTCGGCGACGGCCCGCACGACCGCGATGTCGGCGGCGAGCGCGTAGTGGTCGGGGTCGGGCCAGGGGTCGGTGCCCCCGCAGCCGAGGAGGTCGGGGGCGAGCACCCGCCAGGCCTCGGCGAGCCGCGGCGCCACGGGGCCCCACTGCGCCGCCCCCAAACCGGAGGCGTGGACGAGCACGACGGGCGAGCCCTCGCCGCGATCGAGGAGCGCGACGTGGCGGCCGTCGACGACGAGCGCGCTCAATGCGCCTCCGCGTCGTAGGTGACCTCGATGATCGCGCCCCGATCGCCCTCGTGGCGGACGGAGCGCACCGCGCCCCAGGGCAGCCGGAAGGCGAGGGGACCGGGCTGCGGCGGGGGGGCGTACATGAGGTCGTGCACGCTGCTCGCGAGCCACTCGCGGCAGATCGCGTCGTGGAAGTCCTTGCGCGCGTCCTCCCAGTCGAGGTTCCCGTTGGCGTCCTCGGCGGGGCGGCGCACGGCGTAGCGCAGCTCGAAGCCGAGCAGGCGCCCGCCCACGAAGCGGAGCGCCACGAGGAGCGCGCGCCCGCGCGGATCCTCGACCTCGCGGACGAGCACGCCCGACACGGCCGTCGGGGACCAGCCGCGGGCGCGGGCCGCGGCCTCGGACAGATCGGCGCTCACGACGGCGTCCGCGAGCGCGAGCGCGCCCGCGGCGCGGAAGCTCACCAGAGCACCGGGTTCGTCGTCGCGCCCCACCAGCCCCCGACGAGCGGGTCTTCGCCGGTCGAGCGGCCGCTCGACGCGTCGATCGTGATGACCTGGCCCCCCGACGTGAAGCCGTAGAGCTCGCCGTAGGCGTAGCCGAGGCCGTACACAGCGGTCACGCCGACAGTGCCGCGGCGGCGCGCGGTGCCGGTGTTCGGGTCCACCTGCACGAGGCCGTCGCCACCGGTCACGGTCCAGTAGAGCATCCCGTCGGGCAGGCCGATGATGTCGCCGGAGGTGTCGTACTGCCCCGGGGACACGAGCGGGGTGAGGCGGCCGTTCGTCGTGTCCACGAAGGAGACGCCCGCGCCCGCGCCCACGAGCCGCCCGTCGGACACGAAGGTGAGGCCGGTCATCTCGTCGTCCAGGTACGCGACGAAGCGGCACTCGGCGGTGTTCGGGTTGATGCGGTAGAGCGCGTCGTAGCTCCCGCCGAACATGATGCCGTCGAGGTCGATGGCGATGTCCGTCATGGAGGTGACGGCCCGGCCCCCCTCGGTGAACGTGCCGATGCGGGTGGCCACCCCGGTGTTGGGGTCGAAGCTGAAGAGCGTCGTCGCGGTGTTGACGTACACGGCCTCCGTCGCGACCTCGCCGGTGTCGGGCACCACGACGATCCCGGAGTCGCCGGTGTCGGCGGTGTCGGGATCGGCGCCCGTGTCGGGGGCGGGATTCCCGGTGTCCGCCGGGTCCTCCGGCGAGGGCTCGGGCTCCTTCCGGTTCAGGTCGTAGTCCGTGCACGCTGCGAGAAAAGCAATGACGCAGACGAGTCGCATGGAGGGATCCCGGGCGCCTTGCGCGCGTTAGATGCCTCGGCCTTCGGAGGACCGATGCGGGAGCGTCTAACCGTCGCGCCGGAGCCCGGCGCCGGAGATTCGGCCGCTCGCGAGGTCCGGTCCGCTCGGTTCGAGCGGCGGTGCGTCCGGGGAGGCACGGGGGGAGCGTGGGCGCGGAAGAGCTGAAGCACGAATGCGGGATCTTCGGGATCCTCGACGATCCGGACGCCGCGCGGCTCTGCTACCTCGGGCTGCACGCGCTCCAGCACCGCGGCCAGGAGGCCGCGGGCATGGTGACGCGTCGCGAGGGCACGCTGCAGGCCCACCGCGGGGAGGGCCTCGTGCAGGAGGTCTTCGACGAGTCGTCGCTGCGCAGCCTCGAGGGCGACTCCGCGATCGGGCACGTGCGCTACGCGACGACGGGCGGGAGCAACCTCCGCAACGTCCAGCCCTTCCTGGTGCGCACCAAGGAGGGCCAGGTCGCGATCGCCCACAACGGCACGCTCACGAACGCCGACGCGCTCCGCGTCGAGCTGGAGGAGCGGGGGTCGATCTTCGGGTCCACGTCGGACACCGAGGTGATCCTCCACCTCCTGGCGGCGAGCGACCAGAAGACCTTCATCAACCGCCTCGTCGACGCGCTCCGGCGCGTCGAGGGCGCCTACTGCCTGCTGCTCTTGACCGCGCGCCGCATGGTGGCCGTGCGCGACCCGTTCGGCTTCCGGCCGCTCGTGCTCGGGCGCCGCGGGAACGGCTGGATCGTGGCGTCGGAGACCGCGGCGATCGAGTTCGCCCAGGGGCAGGTGATCCGCGAGATCGAGCCCGGCGAGATGGTCATCATCGAGGAGGACCGGGTCGAGTCGATCCGCCCCTTCCCCCGCCAGCCGCGCCGCGCCTGCATCTTCGAGTACGTGTACTTCGCGCGCCCCGACACGACGCTGTTCGGCCGCGAGGTCTACCCGGCGCGGGTGCGCATGGGCGAGATCCTCGCGCGCGAGTTCCCGGCCCGCGCGGACGTGGTCATCCCCGTGCCGGACAGCGGCACGCCCGCCGCGCTCGGCTTCGCGCGCCAGAGCGGGCTCCCGTTCCAGATGGGGCTCTTGCGCAGCCACTACGTCGGCCGCACCTTCATCGAGCCCAGCCAGCGCATCCGCGACTTCGGGGTGCGGCTCAAGCTCCAGCCGGTCAAGTCCGTGGTGTCCGGGCGCCGGGTGGTCGTCGTGGACGACTCGATCGTCCGCGGGACCACGTCGCAGAAGATCGTCCGCATGTTGCGGCAGGCGGGCGCGGCGGAGGTGCACTTCCGCATCTCGAGCCCGCCGATGACGGGGCCCTGCTACTACGGCATCGACACGCCCGACCGCGAGCACCTCGTGGCGCACCGCATGGACGTCGCGCGCACCCGCGCGTTCCTGGACTGCGACTCGCTCGCGTACCTGTCCATCGAGGCGCTGCGCGAGGCGGTGCAGGAGGACGGCACGAAGATGTGCGACGCCTGCTTCACCGGCAACTACCCGGTGATGCCCGTCGAACCCCGGCCGACCGCCCAGCTCCCGCTTTTCGGGGAGCCCGGCCCGGACGAGCGCACGGAGCCGACGCGAGGGCGCTTTCTGCTATAGTCCGCGGCGCCCATGCCACCCATCATCGGCGTCGATCTCGGCACCACCAACACCGCCGTGGCGGTCCTGGAGAACGGCCGCCCTCGCGTGATCGAGGACGACCGCGGCTACCGGGTCCTGCCGTCGGTCGTCTCCGCCAAGGGCGAAGGCCGCTTCGTCGTCGGCCAGGCCGCCCACAACCTCATCCTCACCCGGCCCGACCGCACGGCGTACGCGACGAAGCGGCTCATCGGGCGGCGCTTCGACTCGCCGGAGGTCCAGCGCGTGCTGCAGCGCGTGGGCTACGCGGTGCAGGAGGGGCCCGACGGGGGCGTGCAGATCCAGGTGGGCGACACCTGGATGACGCCGCAGGAGGTGGCCGCCGTGGTGCTCCAGGTGGCGCGGGGCATCGCCGAGAAGGCGCTCGGGCAGCCGGTGGAGGAGGCGGTCATCACCGTCCCCGCCCACTTCAACCACGCCCAGCGCAAGGCGACGCTCGAGGCCGCGGAGATCGCGGGCCTGCGCTGCGAGCGCCTGCTCAACGAGCCCACGGCCGCCGCGCTCGCCTACGGCCACCGCCGCAACGTCGAGCGCACGATCGTCATCTTCGACCTGGGCGGCGGCACCTTCGACGTGAGCGTGCTCCGCCTCTCGGCGGGCATCTACGAGATCCTGGCCACCAACGGGGACACGTTCCTGGGCGGCGAGGACTTCGACTACCGGCTGGTCGACCACCTCGCCGACGAGTTCAAGGCCCGCACGGGCGTGGACCTCCGCAAGGACCGCGCGGCGCTCCAGCGCGTCAAGGACGCGGCCGAGCGCGCCAAGTGCGAGCTCTCGTTCTCGGACCGGACGAGCGTCGTCGTCGCGCACGCCGCCCCCGGCCAGAACCTCGAGTCCACGCTCACGCGCACGCAGCTCGAGCAGCTCACCGGCGACCTCGTGGAGCGCTGCGTCGACGTTGCGCGCGCCGCCGTGATCGAGGCGGGGCTCACCGTCTCGGAGATCGACGAGGTCATCCTCGTGGGCGGGCAGACGCGCATGCCGCGCATCCGCGAGGCCGTCGCGGGGGTGTTCGGCCGCGAGCCGAGCCGGAGCGTGCACCCCGAGGAGGCCGTGGCCATCGGGGCCGCCGTGCACGCGGCGACGCTCGGCGACGTGGAGGGCACGCCGGCCGTGCTGCTCGACGTGACGCCGTTCGACCTCGGCATCGACGCGGCGGGCGGGCTCTTCTCCCGGATCGTGCCGCGGAACGCGCGCATCCCGTGCAGCGAGTCGCGCACGTTCGCGACGGTGCACGACGAGCAGACGAGCGTGCGCATCACGGTGCGCCAGGGCGAGAGCCGCGTGGCCGAGGACAACGAGTTCCTCGGCGAGTTCCTGATGGAGGGGCTCACGCCCGCGCCGCGCATGCAGACGAAGGTGGCCGTGACCTTCCGCATCGACGCGAACGGCATCCTGCACGTGTCCGCGATCGAGCCGGCCACCGGCGAGAAGCGCAACATCTCCATCCGCAACTACGCCGATCGCAACCGCGTCGTGCAGCAGCCCGGCGGGCGGCTCGGCGACGGCTCGCCGGACACATTCGGCGACCGCCTGGCCGGCGACGCGCCGGCGCCCGTGGCGCAGAAGAAGGTCGCGAAGAAGAAGGGCTTCTTCGATTCGCTCTTCGGGAGCAGGAAGCCGAAGCCGAAGGCCACGCCCACCGCGCCCCCGGCCGCGGAGCCCGCGCCGGTGTCGAGCGCCGCCGCCGCCGCCGCGGTGCTCGAGCCGCCCCCGACGATCGCGCCGCTGCCGCCCCCCGCCCCGATGGGTCCGGTGGACCAGCCGGTCGAGGCCGACGCGGACGAGATCTTCGCGGGCGAGGAGCTCGACGAGGTCGAGGCGGACGGGACGCCCTTCGAGATGCCCGAGGAGATCGCGGAGGAGGACCTCTACGACCCGCACACCGCCGGCCCGGCGTCCTTCGGGCTCGCGGGCGCGCACCAGGTGGGCGAGGCCGCCGGGGGAGGGGACCCCTTCGCCGACCTCGGCGCCCCCGCGCCGCGGCCCCGCGCCGCCGAACCTGCGCGCCGCGATCCCTTCGCCGCGGATCCCCTCGCGGACGAGCCCCTCGCGGGCGATCCCTTCGCGGACGGGCCCCTCGCGGGCGACCCGTTCGCGGCCGATGGGGACGATCCCGTCACGGTCGACGAGCTGTTCGCGCTCGACGCCGACCCGTTCCAGAAGGCGGCGCCCGCGGCCCGCACGCTCACGCACGAGGAGCTGTTCGGCGTGGCCGAGGGCGACGAGCTCGCGGAGCTCGGCGGGCTCGACGCGGCCGAGCTCTTCGCCGAGGTGATGGCGGGGGACGAGGCGGACGCAGCCCAGGACGAGGAGGAGGACCCCCCGACGGATCCCGGCCTCCGTTTCCCGAGCGCCGCCCGCACGGCCGCGGCGCCGACGCCCCCATCGCCCGCTCCCGAGCGGCCGCCGATGGGCGGGCTCCTCTTCGAGAGCCTGATCGAGTCCCCGCAGGACGAGCTCGGGTTCGTGCTCGCCGAGCCGGAGCCCGGCGCCGAGCCCGAGGGTGGCGGCGAGGACGAGTTCGACGTGGGCTTCTCCTTCGACGAGCCGAGCGTCTCGGCGCCCCTGCCGACCCCGGCCGCGGCGCCCGAGCCGGCCGTGAACCCCTTCGGCTTCGAGCTCGCGAGCCCGGTGGTGCCCGACGATCCGCCGCGCCCCGTCCGCGCGGCCGCCCGCGCGGACAGCGAGTCCACCGAGATCTTCTCGCGACGCCAGGTCGGGGACGCCGAGTCCACCGAGGTCTTCAAGCGGTCGGACATGGGCGCCGCGGACGAGGACTTCGGCTTCGTGTTCCCGATGCCCGACGAGGAGGCCGCCGCGCCGAAGAAGCGCAAGCCGGCGCGGGTGAAGCTGAGCTACCGCGAGCGCGGCCAGCTCGTGACCGAGTACCGGGACAACCTCCTCCGCGGCGGCGCGACCATCCGCACGGAGAAGCCCCTCGCGACCGGCCGCGAGTGCGTGTTCGAGGTCAGCGGGCCGGGCCTCGTCGCCCCGCTCGTCATCCCGGCGCGGGTCACGCGCGCGGTGGTGGACGGGATGGAGGTCGAGTACCAGATCGACGACGCGACCCGCTCGGAGCTGCTCGCCGCGCTCGGCGCGTGACGGACCACGACGCGCCCGGCGGCGCTGCGGCCCCTCCGAGGCCCGCGCGCCGGCCGCGTCCTTGATAGGACGCGCGCCATGTCGACCCCCAACGAGGACGCCACCTGCGACCGGCTCGCGGGCGACTGGCGCATCTGGCAGCTCAAGCGCGGGCACCGCTTCTCCGCGGACGACATGTTGACCGCCTGGATGGCGGCGCAGCTCGCGCCCGACGCCCTCGACCTGCTCGATCTCGGCGCCGGCATCGGCTCCGTCGGGCTCATGACGCTCTGGCGCCTGGCGCCGACCGCGCGCCTCACGATGGTCGAGGCGCAGGAGATCAGCCACCAGCTGGCCCGCCGCACCGTCGAGACGAACGGGCTCGGCGGCCGGATCACCCTGCGGCACGGCGATCTGCGCGATCCCGCCTCGGTCCCCGAGGAGGCGCGCTTCGACCTCGTCACCGGGAGCCCGCCCTACATCCCGCTCGGGAAGGGCGTCGTCTCGCCGGTGGCGCAGCGCGCCGCGTGCCGCATGGAGCTCCGCGGCAGCATCGCGGACTACGCGGTCACCGCCGCGCGCGCGATGCGTCCGGACGGCTGGTTCGTGGCCTGCTTCGCCGCCGCCGACCCGCGCGGCGAGGCCGCCTTCGCCGCGGCGGGCCTGCACCTCCACGTGCGGCAGGACGTCGTGTTCCGCGACGGGCAGCCGCCGATGATCGTGCTCCTGGCCGGTCGGCACGTGCCCGGCCCCACGGACCGCCGCCCGCCGCTCCGGATCCGCGACGCGCAGGGCGTGTGGACCGACGCCTACCTGGACATCCGCGAGCAGATGGGCACCGTGGTGGTCCGACCCACGCCGGGAATCGCGTGAATTCGCCCCTCCTCGCCGCGCTGGCGGGGAAGTGCCCGGCGTGCCGGCAGGGGAGGCTCTACGAGGGCTTCCTGCTGCTGCACGAGCTCTGCCCGCGGTGCGGGGTGCGCTACGAGCGCTACGTCGGCACGCGCACGATCGCGACGGTGCTCTCCTTCGGGGTCGGCGCGATCCTGGTGTTCGGCATCGACCTGATCCTCAGCGGCATCGGCGACGACATGCGGGTGCTGATGGGGCTCGGCGTCGCCCTCGGCGCGGTGCTCTACCCGGTGTTCCAGCGCGTCGCGCTCTTCCTGCTCTGGCAGAACGGGCTCGTCACGGTCGACCCCGCGCCCGAGGCCTCCGCCCCGGCCGCCGTCCCGCTCCCCGAGCCGTTCGCGCCGGTTCAACGCCCGATCCTCGCGCTCCCGCCGGAGGACGACCCCACCTGGGGCGACGACCGTGCGCCCGCGCATGACGACCCGACGGACGAGCGCGAGCGCTAGGCCCCGGCGCGGCGCCCGCCCAGCGACGGGGGAAGGTGCTTTTTTGCGTGAATGCGGTGGCACCCCGCCGCGTTCGGCGTGTAAGCATCTGTCATGGGAGTCGCCCGCACGCCCTCTCGTGGCGTCGTATGGGTGGAGGAGCACATGGTTCGCTACCTCATCTACGGCATCGCGGTTCTCGCCGCCGGCGGAGCGGTCCACGAGGCGTCCGTCCTCCGCCCGGATCTCCACGAGGTCATCCACTACCTCTACGTCGTCGTCGTCGCCGCGCTGGTCATGCGCCTCCGCATGGTGCTCGACCGCGAGCGCAGCCTCGCCCGCACCGACGCGCTTACGGGCGTGCCGAACCGCCGCACCTTCGTGGAGGCCGCCGAGGCCCGCATCCGGCGCATGGCGCGGGACCCCATGCCCTGCACGGTCGTCTACCTGGACGTCGATGGCTTCAAGCGCGTGAACGACCGGCACGGCCACGCCGTCGGCGACGCGGTGCTGCGGGCCGTGGCGCAGACGCTGGCGACCCAGGTGCGCGCCTGCGACACCGTCGCGCGCATCGGCGGGGACGAGTTCGCCGTGCTGCTCGACGGCGCGGAGGCCGAGCCCGTCATCGGGCGGCTCCGCGCCTCGTTGCGGAAGGTGGCGCGCGAGCACGGCTGGGAGATCGGCTTCAGCATCGGCGCGGTCACGTTCCGGGCCGCCCCCGGGAGCGCGGAGGACATGCTCCGCCGCACCGACGCGGCGATGTACGAGGCCAAGGAGCACGGCGACGAGGTGGTGTTCCAGGTCGCGTGATCCGCGGCCCGGTCCGCCCGCGTTATCGTCCCCGGCGTGACCCCCCACTTCCTCGTCCTCGGCGGCGGCCCGGCGGGCAGCTCCGCGGCCGCGCTGCTGGCGAAACACGGCGCGCGCGTCACCCTCGTCGAGCGCGAGCGGCACCCGCGGCACCACGTCGGGGAGTCGCTCCAGCCGTCCTCCGTCAAGCTCCTCGACCACCACTTCGGCCTCGGCCCCACGCTCGCGGCGCAGGGTTTCCCCCGGAAGTACGGCGCCGCCTACGTCTGGGGCGAGACGCGCGACCCGTGGACCGTCCTGTTCGACGCCCGCCTCGACGCCGACCTCCCGGCCCTCACCGAGGAGGCGCTCCTCGCCGGGCCCTACGAGCACGCCTGGAACGTCGAGCGCGCCCGCTTCGACCAGATCGTCGCCGACGCGGCGGTGCGGGCGGGCGCCGACTACCGCGAGGACACCGAGGCCACCGCCGTCCTGGAGGAGGACGGCCGCGTCGTGGGCGCGCGCGTCCGCGCGGGCGACACCACCGAGGACCTGCGCGCCGACTTCGTGCTCGACGCCACCGGCCAGCGCTGCCTCGTCGGCCGGCACCTCGGGCTGACGCGGGTGGTGCCCGACCTCCGCTCCACCGCGACCTACGCCTGGTACGACGGCGCCGGCGGCTTCCCGGGCGCGCTCGGGCGGCACGTCCAGTGGGTGGTGACCGTGCCCGACGGCTGGATCTGGTTCATCCCCATCGGCCCCGACCGCACGAGCGTGGGCGTGGTGACGCGCGAGCGCGCGCGCATGGACGAGGCCCGCTTCGACGCCATCCTCGCCGCGTCGGGCCTCCCGCTGGAGAACGCCGTCCCCGTGGGCCACCCCAAAGGCCGGCTCCGCTTCGTGCGCGACTGGAGCTTCTCGCACACGCGCCTCGCCGGCGACGGCTGGCTCCTCGTGGGCGACGCCGCGGGCTTCGTCGACCCCATCCTCTCGGGCGGCGTGGACTTCGCGGTGCGCGGCGGCTGCCAGGCGGCGCTCGCGCTCCTGCGCGGCTTCGGCGCCGAGAACGCCGACCGCGCAGCGCTCCTCGCCACCTACGAGGCCGACATCGCCCGGGACTACCGCGCGTACCTGCGGCTCGCCCGGTACTGGTACGGCAACAACCGCTCGGTCGAGGGCTTCTTCTGGGAGGCCCACCGGGAGATCCCGCCGCACGCGGTCGAGACGCCCTACCGCGCGTTCGTGTACCTCACGACGGGCCGGCTCGCGGCGGACCGGCACCTCCGCGTCTTCCAGGACTGGCAGGAGCGCAAGATGTTCCGCGCGCTCGGGGTGGATGCCGAGGCCGTGCGGCGCGCGCGGTCGCGCGAGACCTGACGCGTCAGGGGTCCTCGGGCGCCGGCGTCGCGATCAGGCCCATTCCGCCCAGCACGAAGCGCACGACCGTGCGCGTGTAGGCCACCGCGGCCTCCACGCGGGCTCGCGCGAACGCGGCCGTGCCGACCTCGCAGCCGTCCGCGCGCCCGAAGCGCAGCGGGCCGAGCCGGCCGAAGCGCCGCTTCGTGGGCGCGCGCCAGAAGTCGGACCACGCGACGGGGGCGTCGTCGCAGGCCAAGGGCTCCTGGAGCGCGGCGAGCGTCGCGGCCGCGAGCGCGTGCTGGGCGGCGCCGGGCGCGAGCGCGGGCGGGGCCTCGGCGCCGGCGGCGGCCACCAACGGGCGCACGTCGTAGCCCTCGAAGGCGTCGGCGAGGCCGTGCTCCACGGGCACGACGTGGGGCGGCGACGCCATGTCCTGCACGTGGTGGGCGAGGAAGCCCGCGAGGACCCAGGCGCGGCCGCGGTCGTCCTCGGCGCGCACGTCCGACAGGAGCGACTCCAGCAGGGCCACGCGCTCCACGGACGGGCGGCGCCACGCCATCGGGCTGGGGACGTAGTAGTGGTGCCAGCGCCCCCACTTGCGGAGGAGGTTCAGGTCCTCGAGCGCGGCGGCGCGCGGGAAGTCGGCGGCCTCCTCGCGGAGCGCGGGCGGCGCGCCCTCCGCCCCGGCCTCCAGCTCGAGCGCGCGCGCGGACAGAGCGCGGTGCACGGCCGGCGACCACGCGAAGGCGTCGGGGCTGGTCAGGGCGCTGGCCAGGAGGGCGGCGAGCATCGTCGAATGGACACCCCGCGTAGCCGGTTGCGTCCCCGCTGGCGCGCGGGGGAGGAGCTTCCGCCTCGGCGCTCCCACGCGCTCCCGGGCGGGGGGGCGCCCGGAGCGCGGGACCTTCCCCGGGCTCGGGGAGGAACTAGGTTCGGGTGTGACGAGCGCAGCCGACTACCTGCCACCCTCGCTGGATCTCGAAGAGCTCCGGCTCGCGTCGGAGGGGTGTCGGGGCTGCGAGCTCTACGCGTGCGCCACCCGGGTCGTGTTCGGGGAGGGGCCGCCGGACGCCGCCGTGATGCTCGTGGGGGAGCAGCCCGGCTTCGACGAGGACCGCACCGGGCGGCCCTTCGTGGGGCCGGCCGGCCGCCTGCTCGACCGCGCGCTCGCCGAGGTGGGGATCGACCGCACGGAGGTGTACGTCACCAACGCGGTCAAGCACTTCCGGTCCGAGCCCCGCGGCAAGCGGCGGCTCCACAAGAAGCCGGGCGACGAGCACGTGGCCGCCTGCCGCCCCTGGCTCGAGGCCGAGATCGCCGCCGTGCGGCCCGCGGTGCTCGTGTGCCTGGGCGCGACGGCCGCGCGGTCGCTGCTGGGGAGCGCCTTCCGGGTGACGCGCGAGCGGGGCGTGTTCGTGCCGTCGGCGCTCGCGCCGAACGTGCTCGCGACTGTGCACCCCTCCGCGGTGCTCCGCGCCCCCGACGAGGAGGCGCGCCGCGAGGCCTACACCCGCTTCGTGGCGGACCTGGCGCGCGTCGCGGAGCGGGTCCGCTCGCTCGGCAGCGAGCCCGCCGTGGCGCGGGACGCACGGGGGGAGGCGCGAAGCCTCGAGAAGGTGTGAACGCGTCAGTCCCCGACGATGTCCAGCGGCGCGTCCGCGATCCAGCCGGCGGCCGCGCCGCGCCGGAGCAGCTCCCGGATCCCCTCGCGCCCGTCGGCGCCGTAGTCCAGCGTGTCCTGGTTCGCGTAGAGGGAGAGGTACGTGTCGACCGCCTCCCGGGTCTTGAGCGCGCCACCGCGCGCGAGGAGCCAGGTGATGGCGTCCTCGCGGTGCGCGAGGCCGTGACGGATGCTCTCGCGGATCACCGCGTCGGCCCGCGCGATCACGTCCGGGCCGAGGTCGCGGCGGATCACGTTGCCGCCGAGCGGGAGGGGGAGCCCCGTCCGCTGGTACCACCACGCGCCGATGTCGACGAGCTGGGCGAAGCCCTCGTCCGCGTAGGTGAGCCGCCCCTCGTGGATGATGAGCGCGGCGTCGACCTCGCCGGCGCGCAGGGCGTCGAACTGGAGCGAGGTGGGGAAGATCGGGATGGTGACGGGCTCGAACGCGGTGATGAGCCGCAGCACGAGCGTGGAGGTGGTCGTCAGCCCCGGCACGGCGATGCGCCGCCCGCGCAGGAGCTCGCTCACCTTCGCCCCGCTCGCGGCGGCCTCGGCGAGCAGCGCGGGCTTCGCGATCACCAGCGGACCGTAGTTGCGCCCGACGCTCCCGCCGTGCGCGAAGAGCGCGTAGTTGGCGGCCACGGCGGGGTAGTGCGCGATGGAGATCGCGGTCACGTCGGGGCCGTCGCCGTCCGCCATGCGGTTGAGCAGGTCGGTGTCGCGCGCCACGACCTCGAATTCGAGCCCGCGCGTATCGATCGACCCCTCGGTGATCGCGCGGAACATGAACAGGTCGTCGGCGTCCGGCGAGATGGCGCAGCGCAGCTTCACGGAGGCTCCCGGGCGGCCCCACCTATCGTGATCTGATCGACGTCGTGCGGCTGCGCTGCGAGCGCCCGGATCGCGCTGCTGGCCCCTGGCTTCTCGCGTGACCAAAGAATTTTTCGTGCGATCTTTCGCCCGTCGCGTGCCGGGTGTACCGTCCCGCCGCCGCCAGAGCGCGGCCCCCCACGATTGTCGTGGGTGGCACCTTGGAGAGTCGTGATGCGTGGACTCGGATTCGTGGCGATGGCCACCCTGCTTTTTCTGACCGGCTGCAGCAAGAACGCTGAGGCCGAGGCGTTCGTGAAGGAGAACGACGCCGTGGTGGCCGAGATCCTCAAGGCGGGGACGCCCGCGGACGCGAAGAAGGTGTTCGACACCAAGAAGGAGGGCCTCGCCAACGCGTTCTCCCCCCTGAAGGACGCCCGCGGCTTCCAGCTGAGCAAGGAGAACTCCACCGCGCTGATGAACAGCATCGCGAACGGCGCGACCAAGATCTGCACGCTGCAGATCTCCGCCATCGGGAACCCGGCGGCCTCCGACGCCTACAAGTCCCTCTGCGACGACTACAGCAAGACCTTCGACATGTAGCGGGGGGGCTCGGGGGGAGGGGGGCGCTGACCGCCCCGCGGGGACGCGGGGCGTCGCGAGCCGTCCGGACCGTCGCGAGTCACGTCGCTCGGCACCAGCCGGGGTCACGCCTGGATCCCGGCCCGGCACGGGAGAGTCCCTTGAACAAGATCCGCGCCTACCTCCTCCTCGCCATGGCCCCCGTCTTCCTCGTGGGCGGGATCCTGAACCTGTACGACGGCTGGAAGGTCCAGAGCGCCGGCGAGGCCGTGGAGGCCAAGGTCCAGGAGATCGAGCAGCGCTCCGGGCGGAGGGGGCGCAAGGTCGAGTGGGCGCACCTCGTCGCGACCACGTCGGCGGGCGAGCAGCGGTGCGAGATCCAGCACGCGGGCCTCGCGGCGGGCGACGCGGTCGCCGTGCTCGCCGTGCCCGACGCCTCCGGGGAGGCGCTCTGCAAGGAGCCGGGCTTCCTCTCGGTGTGGGGCCTGGGGACCGGCTTGACGTGCATCGGGGCGCCGTTCTTCCTGCTCATCGGGCTCGGCGCCGTGGCCACGGCGAAGGAGCAGGAGAAGGAGAACGACGCGGCCGCGTAGCGGGCGCGGCGACGAGGCCTACAACATCGCCGGGTCGGTCAGCCGCGCGTTCGTCTGGCGCAAGCGCTGGCCGAGCACGCGCATCATCTTCCAGAGGACCTCGTTGCCGAGCTCGGGCTCGCGGCGGCAGAACTCGCGGAGCTGCTCGGCGGACACGCTGATGGCGCTCCCGAAGCTCACCCCCGCGACCGACGCGGAGCGGGGGAGCTCGTCGGCCATCGCGAGCTCGCCGAAGTGCTCGCCGGCGCCGAGGCGCGTCACCTCGATGCCGTTCACCATCACGGCGACCTCGCCCTCGAGGATGACGAACATGCTCGTGCCCGGGCTGCCCTGCTCCACGAGGAGCTCGCCCGGCGCGAAGTAGTGCTCCTCCACGATGCGCCCCACCTGGAGGCGCGCGGCGTAGGGGAGGTCTTCGAAGAGGAACATCGTCTCCAGCATGCCCGCGCGAGCGGCCATGTCGTCGCCGCGGTCGGCGCCCTCGGGATCGAGGAGCAGCATGCTTACGTTGTCGGGGCCCCCGCGGTCCAGCGCGGCCTGGAGCAGCGCGTCCACGGCGCCCTCGAGGTCGTCGCGCGCGCCCTCCTGGAGCATCAGCTCGGGGGCCACCACGTCGGAGAGGCCGTCGGAGCAGAGGAGCAGCCGGTCGCCGGGGAGCAGGTCGACCGCCGCGAGGGAGGGCTGCACGGTGGGGTACAGGCCGACCGCGCGCGTGATGACGTGGCGGTGCCGCGAGGCGCGGGCCTCCTCGTAGGTCATCTTGCCGGTGCGGACGAGCTCGTTGACCATCGAGTGGTCCTCGGTGAGCTGGCGCAGCTCGCCGTCGCGGACGAGGTAGGCGCGCGAGTCGCCGACGTGGGCGAGGAAGGCCGTGCCCTGGGCGAGCACGACGGAGACCACGGTGGTGGTCATGCCCGCGCGGCCCTCGGCCTCGGCCGTCTCGTAGATGCGGCGGCTCGCGGTCTGGAGCACCTCGTCGATCGCGGTGAGCACCGCGTTGCGCGAGTCGATGTTCGGGTTGTCCTCGAACGCGCCGACGCGCTTGCCGATGAGGTCCGCGCTCTCCCGGAAGGACTCGACGCAGATCGCCGACGCGACCTCGCCGCACGCGCGACCGCCCACGCCGTCCGCCACCACGAAGATGCCGGCTTCCGGCAGGGCGAGGAGCGCGTCCTCGTTGTGGTTCCGCTTCTTTCCGGGGTCGGTACGCGCCGCGTGCTTCCGCATCCCCGCCTTCTACCACGGCGGCGCGTCGGCGCGGTCGGGACGGAAGGGTCGCCTCCCCGGAGCGCCCGGGCTCCGCCGCCCGTTTTCCCGCGACGAGAGTCGCTTCCGTACGTTGGTCGTTCCTTGGCTCGACGGAGGCGGCCGCGCTACCGGGGAGGGCATGCACGAGACGGTGGCGCTCGACCGGCCGGAACCATGACGCCCGCCGTGGAGCTCGAAGGGTACGCGGAGGTGCGCGCCAGCGGCCAGATCGGGGTCGAGGGCGTGCCGTGGAACCTCACCGAGCGGCTCCGCCCGCGCTTCGCCATCCCCATCGGCGAGCGTGTCACGGTCGAGACCGTGGTCGAGGCCTCGCTCACGCAGGGCCGGGACGCGACGTACGAGGCCGCGAGCCTCATCCAGGCGTCCGACGTGGGCCCGCTGCTCGAGGCCGCCGGGTGCACCTACGATCCCGAGCCCCGCTACGACTCGATCGACGACTACCTGTCGGTCGAGCGCCTCGCGGTGGACCTCAACCTGAAGGCCGCCGACCTCACGATCGGCCGCCAGGCCCTCAACTGGGGCTCGGGCCTCGTGTTCCACCCGACCGACCTCTACGCCGAGGTCGTCGCGACCGAGCCCTGGCGGGAGCGCCGCGGCGTGAACGCTGTGAAGGCGGCGATCCCCGTGGGGGATCACCAGGTCACCGCGGTGGTGGCGGTCGACGACGACCTCGCGCCGCTGTACGAGGAGCGCCCGGAGGACCTCGACATCTCCGCAGCCGTCAAGGTCACCCTCCGCGCCGGCGGGACCGACATCTCGCCGGTGGGGCACGTCCGCAGCGACGGCGCCTGGTTCGCCGGGGCCGATCTGCGCGGCACCCTCGGCGTGGGCTGGTGGGTCGAGGGCGGCTGGCACGGCGCCCCGACCCGGGGAGGGGGCGACGAGGACGGCGCCGCCGAGATCGTCGCCGGCCTCGACTACTCCTTCGCCGTCCTGCAGATCCTCTACGTCGCCGCCGAGTACCGCTACGACGGCAGCGGGGCGGCGCCCGAGGACTACGACTACGCCGCGCGCTCGTCCGGCGTGGCCAACCCCTTCGACTGCGCGTTCCTGCCCCCGCCCACCGAGGATCCGCGCACCACGCTCGGCGTCCACTACGCCGACGCGATCGTGCGCCTCGGCGTCACCGAGGACGTGAGCGTGGCCGGCACCGCGATCGTCAACCTGCTCGACGGGACCGGCTACGCCGTCCCCGACATCTCCGCGAACCTCGGCTCCCACGCCGTCGCCCACGTGGGGGCCCAGATCCCCTTCGGCGAAGGCGGGGAGTTCCGCCCGGCCGACGAGGACCTCACCTTCACCGCCGGCACCTACTCCGCGGACCTCTCCGGGCTCGTCCCGGACGCGACCCTGCTCGCGTGGGTCCGCTACAGCTTCTGAGGCACCAGATGGCTCTCTGCGAGCTCCGCGACGTCAAGAAGATCTACCCGATGGGCGAGCTGGAGGTGCAGGCGCTGCGCGGCGTCGACCTCGCCATCGACGCGGGCGAGTTCACCGTGATCGCGGGCCCGTCGGGCTCGGGCAAGTCCACGGTGCTCAACCTCATCGGCTGCCTCGACCGGCCGACCGCCGGGGCGGTGCACCTCGAGGGCAAGGACGTGGCCACGCTGCGCGACGCCGAGCTCGGCGCGGTCCGCGCGGCGCGCATCGGCTTCATCTTCCAGAGCTTCAACCTGATTCCCGTGCTGACGGCCTTCGAGAACGTGGAGCTCGCGCTCCGGCTCGCGGGCCACACCCACGACAACCGCGCCCGCGTCGAGAAGGCGCTCACGGACGTGGGCCTGGGCGAGCACATGCACCGGCGGCCGGCCCAGCTCTCCGGCGGCCAGCAGCAGCGCGTCGCGATCGCCCGCGCGCTCGTGAAGGCCCCCGCGCTCGTCATCGCCGACGAGCCCACGGCCAACCTGGACTCGCACAACGGCAAGGCCATCCTCGAGCTCATGCGCCAGATGAACGAGCGCGACGGCGTCACCTTCCTCTTCTCGACGCACGACCCGATGGTGATGGAGCAGGCCAAGCGGGTGGTCCGCCTCGTGGACGGCGCGATCGTGGACGACACGCGGCGCGCCGCCCGCCGGCCGGAAGAGGGGAGCGCGTCGTGATCTTCCTCGCCCAGCTCGCGCTGCGGAACCTGTTCCGCAACGTGAACCGCACGTTCATCACCTCGATCACCGTCGTGTTCGGCGTCGCCCTCCCGATCCTCGGCTGGGGCATGGTCGACGGGCTCGACGTGAACACGCTCCGCGCCGCCCGCAGCACCACGGTCGGCGACGTGCTCCTGCGCCCCGACGGCTACCCCACCGACGGGCTCGAGTACCCGCTCGCGGACGCGGCGCCGCTCGGCGCGCTCGCCGGAAAGCTCGACGCCGTCGCGCCGGACGCCTGGGCGGCCCGCACGGTCTTCCCGTCGCGGCTCGTGAAGGGCGTGGAGTCCGTCCGCGCGCAGGGCATCGCCTACGACGCCGCGACCGACGCGCGCGTGTTTCCCCGCGACGAGTGGGCGCTCGAGGGCGCGTGGCCCGCCGTGGGCGCGACCGAGATCGTGCTCGGCCAGGGCCTCGCGCGGCTCCTCGACGCGAAGGTCGGCGACGACCTCGTGGTCGAGGCGCGCACGTTCCCGGGGGCGCTCAACGCGCTCACGTTCCGCGTCGCCGGCGTCGTGAACACCGACAGCGGGGCCACCGACAACCTCGGCTTCTGGATGGAGCTCGGCATCGCCGAACAGCTCCTCCAGCTCGACGGGCGGCGCACCCACGTGGCGCTGCGGGCCGACGCGCCCGAGCGTGTCGCCGCCGACCTCGGCGGGCTCGGGTGGAGCGTGCGGACGCTCGCGGAGGAGTGCGCCGACATCCTCGCGGCCAACATGATCCGCCGCTACGCCCTGCTCTTCCTCGTCGGGATCATCTTCCTCATCGCGGGGGTGGGCATCGCGAACACGGTCATCATGGCGGCCTACGAGCGGGTGCGGGAGATCGGCACGCTCGTGGCGCTCGGCATGAAGAAGCGCGACGTCGGGGCGTTGTTCTTGCTCGAGGGCGCCGGGATGGGGCTCGTGGCCGGGCTGCTCGGCGTGGCGCTGGGCGCCGCGGGGGTGCTCTACTGGCAGGCGAACGGCATCTACCTCGGGGAGGCCGTGAAGCAGGCCGGAAACGTCGCCATGGGCGCGACGCTCTACATGCAGTTCCGGTGGCCGCCCATCCTCGTCTCCTTCGGCTTCGGGCTCGGCATCGCGATCTTCGCGTCGCTCTGGCCGGCGCGCTACGCCGCCAACCTCAACCCCGCGGACGCGGTGAAGGCGGACTGATGCTGCTCTCCATGGCGCTCCGCAACGCGCTGCGCAACCGCCGCCGCTCCCTGCTCACCGTCACGATGGTCATGCTCGGCGTCGCGTGCCTCACCGTCGCGATGTGCTGGATCGAGGGGCTCTTCGGCTCGATGGTCGGGAGCGCGGCGAACCTCGCCGGGCACGTGCGCGTGGTCGAGGCCGACTACGCCCGCCGCGAGCAGCTCAACCCGATCCACGAGAACATCGCCGTCAGCGCGCCGCTCGAGGCCGCGATCGCGGCGGTGCCGGGGGTCGTCGCCGTCCACCCGCGCATCTCGATGGGCGTCACCGCGTCGGTGGGCGAGGAGCTCGGCGAGGAGTTCGGCCTCGTCCAGGGCGGCCCCATCGCGCTCTTCGAGGGGCCCCTCGACGTCGACGGGCACCTCGCGGAGGGGCGCATGCTCGCCGCGGACGACGAGGCGGTCATCGGCAAGAAGCTCGTCGAGAAGCTCGGCGCGAAGCTCGGCGACGAGGTGGTGCTGCTCGGCCAGACGCAGGACGGGTCGCTCTCCCCGGCCAAGGTCAAGCTCGTGGGCATCGCCGACCTCGGCAACGCGATGCAGAACCGCCAGATCTTCCTCACCCTCGAGAAGGTCCGCTACCTCGCGGACATCCCCGAGGGCGCCGTGGAGCTCGCGGTGTACACCACCGACCGCGCGGACGCGCGGGAGCTCGCGGGCCGCCTCGCGGCGCTGCCCGAGCTCGCGGGCAAGGACGTGAAGTCCTGGGATCAGCGCCCGCCCTTCGACTCCGTGCTCGGGCTCGTCTCCACGGTGCACACCATCGCGGCGGCCGTGATGGTGTTCATCACCGCGCTCGGGGTGCTCAACACGATGCTCATGAGCGTGCTCGAGCGCACCGCCGAGATCGGCGTCATGCGCGCGATGGGGCTGCGCCGCGCCCAGGTGATCCAGCTCTTCGTGCTCGAAGCGCTCGGCATCTCCGCGGTCGGCGGCGTGCTCGGCGCGGTGCTCGGCGGGCTCGGGGGCTGGTGGCTCCAGGTGCGCGGGGTGAACCTCGGCTCCATCGTCGACAAGCTGCCCGCCACGATCCCCATGAATTCCACGGTGTACGGGCACGTGACGCCCGACATCCTCGCCTCCGCGGTGCTGCTCGGCCTCGCCACGGCGGTCGTCGGCGGGGTGCTCCCCGCGTTCCGCGCGTCCCGGATCGAGCCCATCGAGGCCATGCGCCACCGGCGTTAGGAGAACCCCATGCTCCGCTTCGTCCTGACCTTCCTGCTCGCCCTGCTCCCGATGGTCGCCCACGCGGCCACCCTCGACGAGATCCTGGCGAAGATCGACTCGAACATGACGTTCGACACCCGCGAGACCACCATCCGCATGACGGTGACCAAGGGCGACCGTGTGAAGACGTACCGGATGCACAGCTACGGTCGCGGCGCGGACGAGTCCGCCGTCGAGTACCTCGAGCCCGCCCGCGACAAGGGCACGAAGATGCTCAAGAACGGGGCCGACCTCTGGATGTGGCTCCCGGCCGTCGAGAAGACCCAGAAGATCTCCGGCCACATGCTCCGCCAGAGCATGATGGGCTCGGACATGTCCTACGAGGACCTGATGCAGGCCTCGGGCTGGCGCAAGCAGTACAGCGGCACCGTCGTGGGCGAGGAGTCGCTCGACGGGCGCAAGGTCTGGAAGCTCGAGCTCAAGGCCGTCACCCCGGACGTGAGCTACCCCCGGCGCCTCGTGTGGGTCGACCAGGCCACGAACATCCCGCTCAAGCAGGAGCTCTACGCGCTCTCGGGCATGCTGCTCAAGACCTGGACCATGTCCGACGTGAAGGACTTCGGCGGCCGGCAGTTCCCCACGAAGATGGTCATCGAGGACAAGGTGCAGCAGAACAGCCGCACCGAGCTCGTCTTCGAGGACATGAAGTTCGCCGTGCCGCTCGAGGCCGAGGTCTTCTCGATGCGCTGGTTGGAGCGGTAGATCTTCTTCTTCTTGGGGCAGGGGGGGCTCCGCCCCCCCCGCAACGCCCCCCCCCTCGCTCCGGGGGCCCCTACGCGGCTACGGACACGCCTCCGTGCTCGCCGTGCAGCCCCGGTCGCACGTGACCGTGTCGGTGAGCGAGGTGGCGTCGCCGTAGCAGTAGTAGTTCTCGGAGGCGCGGAACTGGGCGATGTCGTAGGTCTCGTTGTCCTGCCCGCCCGTGCCCCAGTCGCAGCCGACCGCGTCCACGGTGCCGCCGAGGTCGCTCGACAGGTAGATGCCGCCGCCGATGCGCCCGCTGTTCTCCGAGAAGCCCGCGGCGCCGAGCGCGGTCGCGGTGCAGGAGACGTGGCCGTAGTTCTGCATCCACAACCCGCCGCCCGCGCCGGAGGCGTAGTTGTCCTCGACGCGCGTGTCCTCGAGCGCGACCCAGCTGTACCCGCGCACGGCGATGCCGCCGCCGTAGTCGGCGTCGTTGCCCGTGACGAGGCAGTCGGTGAGCGTGAGGTTCGGCGCCGAGGGGAGCGTGCTGTCGAGCGTGTTGCTGACGATCACGCCACCGCCCTGCGTGTCGGAGACGACGCTGCCCGAGCCGCCCGAGATCGTGAAGCCCTCGAGGGTGAGCGTGCCGTTCGTCACCGCGACGATCGAGCCTTCCGCGCCGCCCGAGGTGCCGTCCGTGGTGAGCGTGGTGCGGCTCGCGCCGGCGGGGGCCACGACGACGAGGTCGCTCGCGGCGTCGGCGACGCGCAGCTTCACGTTCCAGGTCCCGGCGCAGACGTAGGCCGTGCCGGCGCTCGCGACGACGGCGTCCGTGGACGTGTCGCCGAGGATGACCGGGTCCTCGGACGTGCCGGCGGAGAGCGCGGCGGTGACGTCGGTCCAGGCGCCGCCCACGTCGAGGAGCGCGGCGGTGCCGTCCTCGGAGGTCGCGGCGTCGCAGTCGTCGTCGACGCCGTTGCAGAGCTCGGTGGCGCCGGGGCTCACCGAGGCGTCGGCGTCGTCGCAGTCGCCGTCCTGGGGCGCGTAGCCCTCGGCGAGCTCGCACAGGATGACGGGGGCGCCGGTGCCGTAGCCGTCCCCGTCGGAGTCGGCGTAGGCCGCGGTGCCCGCGTCCTCGTCCACGACGCCGTCGCAGTCCTGGTCGAGGCCGTCGCAGAGCTCGGGCGCGCCCGGGTACACCGTGTCGTTCGCGTCGTCGCAGTCCTCGGACGCGGCGAAGCCGTCGCCGTCGGCGTCCCCGGGGACGCCGGTGTCGGTGTCGGTGTCCGTGTCGGTGTCCGTGTCGGAGTCGGTGTCCGTGTCGGAGTCGGCGTCCGTGTCGGCGTCGGTGTCGGCGGGCGCGGTGTCGGTGTCCTTGTCGTCGCTACCGCTGCACCCGAGAGGCAGGAGGAGGAAGAGAGGGAGGAAACGCATGGGGACACGTTAGCCCGCGGGGCGCGCCGGCGGCTCGTCACGACCGTCAAGATCAGCGCAGGATGCCGCCGGGATCGAACAACGCGCTCACCACCGGGATGCCCGCGACGAGCCAGAACAGGGTGACGATCACCGCGAGCCCGCCGAGCTGGACGGCCCACCAGCCCCACCAGCCGGGGGTCTTCCAGCGCGGGCGCGGCACCTCGAGGAGCTCGTCGCAGACCCAGCCGTCGGGGCCGCGCGAGACGTGGGCGTACACGTCGACGTCGCCGGCGCGGCCCTCGATCGTGCCGCGGAGCCGCGGGTCGAAGCGCACGGGGAGCGCCTTGCCGTCGGCGCGGAGCACGGGCCCGGCGTCGTCGCGCCCGAGCATCGCGCGCAGGTGCCCGGCCCGCGCGTCCTCGTCGGCGAGGCGGCGCGCCGGCATCGTGTCCGGCGCCGCGAGCCGCGGCCCGAGCGAGGGGACCAGCGGGAGGACGAGCCCGAACCCGCGCCCGCCGACGCCGATCATCCCGACCGACCACACGAGCCCGACCGAGCCCATCCCGACCGCGATCACGCCGATGGCGCCTTGCCCGATGGCCACGAACCCCCGCGCGACCTGCCCGACGGCGACGACGCCCGTGGCCATCTGCCCGAGCGCGAACACGCCGGTGGCCACCTGCCCCACGGCGATGACGCCCTCCGCCTCCTGTCCGATCGCGATCCACCGCATTCGTGCACCCGGTGCCGGACGATGTACCATCCGCGAGAGCACGCGAGGCACCCGATGAACGTCTGCGCCACCTGCGGCATCGTGGCCCCCCGACCGGGGCTGCCGTGCGAGGGGTGCGGGTCCACGGGGACCGGGCGCGCCCCGGAGCGGCGCGGTGGCGCGTACTTCGTGTGGATCCGCTGCCGCTTCCAGTGCCGCGGGTGCGGCCGGCTCGCCCCGCTCGACGAGATCGAGGTCGGCGGCGTGGCGCGCTGCGTGCTCTGCGGGCTCACGCAGGCCTTCGACCCGTCGGCGTGGCGCGAGGCCCTCGCGTTCGCGCACGGCGTCGGCGACCTCGCGGGCGGAGAGGGCCTCCACCCCGACGCGCGCTGGGCGATCGGGCTCGCGAACCCCCACGCCGAGATCGGGATCACGCGGGCGAGCACCCCGCTGGTCGTGTCGGGCACGGGCACGGTGGGCGGGGTGGCGGTCTCGCGCTCGCTGCACGTGCGCGCCGCGCCGGGCCACCCCCTCTGCGGGACCTGCCGGTCCCCGCTCCAGGTCGACCGGGTGGCCGAAGGCCAGCTGCAGGCGCGCTGCGCCGAGTGCGGCGCGTCCGCCCGGTACGACGTCTCCGCGGCGGTCGTGGCCGCGTGCCACGGGCTCCGCGGCGTGATGTCCGAGGGGGGCCGCGCGGGCCTCCAGGAGGCGCGCACGGTCCGCGAGGCCGGCGTGGTCGGCCTCTCGTGCCCGGGCTGCGGCGCGCCGCTCCGCGCGACGGGCGCCGCGCGCACGGTGGAGTGCGCGTTCTGCCACCTCGTCTCGCGCGTCCCGGGCGAGCTCGCCGCGACGGGCGAGGATCGCGAGCCCGCGGCCCTCTGGCTCCTGCTGTCCGGGCCCTCGGCGGCCCGCCGCGCCCTGCTCCAGGGCGGCGACGGCGCGGCGGCCTTCCGCGCGGTCCCCGAGCTCCCGACCTCCTTCTGGCGCTCGTTCCTACCCTCCGCGGTCGTGGCGGGCGGCATGACCGGCGTCGTCGGCCTCCTCCTGTTCGTCCTCCTCCGGTCGGGGATCGTGCCGCTCGAGGCGATCCTGTCGCCATGATCGCGCTCCTCCTCCTGGCGTGCGCGCGGCAGCCGGCCGCGTCCGAGCCGCTCGGGGCCGGAGTCGCCACGGGGCAGGAGAGCGCGGCGGCGGATGCGACGGGAACGGGCACGGAGGGCGCGGGCGCGCCCACGATTCCGGCGCGGTGGACGCGCGTGGGAGGGCAGGGCGAGTACCCGTTCCTCACGCCGATCGACGCGCCGCGGACGATCGCGCTCGTCGCGGGCGGGGCGGTCCCGAGCACCGCGGCCGCCTGCGGGAGCTGCCACACCGAGCACTACAAGGAGTGGCGCGGCTCCACACACGCCGCCGCGATCCACGACCTGCAGTTCGTCGCGGAGCTCGCGAAGCCGGACCAGCCGCGCTGGCTCTGCCTGAACTGCCACGCGCCGACCTCGCCGCAGCGGCCCGAGCTCATCACGATGGCGACGCCGCTCCTGCCGGACCTCTCCGTGGACGCGCCGCCGAACCCGGACTTCGAGCCCGCCCGCGTGGGGGAGGGCGTGACGTGCGCCACCTGCCACGTCCGCCGCGACGAGGACGGCGCCGGCATCGTGATCGGGCCGCGGGGGAGCGGACGCGCGCCGCACCGGGTCCGGGCCGACAAGGCCGCGCTCACCGACGTGTGTGTCCGCTGCCACAGCCCGGGGCCCGTGACGCTCACGCCGACGTTCACCTGCTGGTTCGAGACGAGCGAGGAGCTCGCCACCGGCCCGGTGGCGGGGTCCGCGTGCACGGACTGCCACATGCCCGAGGCCGAGCGCGCCGCGGCGATGGGGGGCCCGAAGATCACGGTGCGGCGGCACCTCTGGGAGGGGGGCGGCGTGCCGAAGTCCTACGCGCGTTACGACGGCCTGCTCGACCGCGGCTGGCGCGCGGGCCTCGACGTGGCCGTGGCGACCGACCCCGTGCGCGTCACGCTGACCAACACGCGCGCGGGGCACGCGCTCCCCACGGCCGACCCCGAGCGGCACCTCCGGGTCGAGGCGCGGCTCGAGGCCGCGGACGGCACGGTGCGGGCGCGGGACGTGCTCCGCGTCGGGCAGGTCTGGGACTGGGGCGACGCCGCCAGCGGCCGGCCCGCGCGGCGGCTGACGGACAACCGCCTCGCGCCCGCCGAGGCCCGGGTGTGGGCCCCGGTCCTCGTGGCGGACAACGTCGCCCCGGCGCCCGTCCGGCTCGTGGTCGAGGTCTTCCACGTGCGCCTCACGCCCGCGAACGCCGGGTCCATGGCCGCGACCCGGCTGGACGCGGAGCTCAGGGAGCTCTGGGCGGCGGCCCCGACGCTCTTGCCGACGCTCGACAAGCACTACCCGCTCGCGACGCTCGTGCACCGCGAGACCGTGCCGCTCGACGGCGGCAAGCGCGTCGTCGCCACGCCCGAGGAGCTGGTCGCGGCGTCCCGCGCGCTCGCGGAGGTCCCGTTGGCGGAGAAAGGGGCGATCCTCGCCGTCCCGTAGGAGCGGGGGGCGTTGCGGGGGGGGCACCCCCCGCCCCAAGAACTAGCCCTTCGACCACCCCAACCGGCCCGCGCGCCAGCGGAGGAACGGGACGAGCCGGCGGCCCAGCGCCATGCGGCGGATGGCCGCGTGGGGGTCGACGAGGTGGGTCGTGGGCGGGCGCTCCCCGACGCGGTGCAACAGCTCGCCGAGCGGCACCGTGAGCGCGTCCTGGAGGCGCACCCAGTCCGCGAGCAGGAGCGCGAGCGGGCGGAGCAGGGGGCCGATGCCGTAGCGGGCCTGGTACGCGCCCATGACCCAGAGGTGGCGGTGCTCCGGGCGCACCATCCCCGCGTAGAGCTGCGGCACCTTGCCGACCACCGGGACCGTCCCCTCCGCGAGGAAGGGGAAGGCCACGTCGAAACCCGTGCCGAGCGCGACGAGGTCGTACTCGCCGCGCGTGCCGTCGGCGAAGGTGACCGCGCGGCCGTCGACCGACGCCACGTCCGGGCGGGGCCGCACCCGGCCGTGCTTGAGGTAGTGGAGCACCTCGGTCGAGATGGACGGGTGCGTCTCGAAGAGGGCGTGGTCGGGCTCGGGGAGCCCGTAGTCGCCGTAGCGGCCGACCACCACGCGGACGAGCGCGCGCAACATCACGCGCTGCACGGGCACGGGCATCCAGGGGAGCATGAGCTCCGCCGTGGGCTGGCCGAGCATCGTCTTGGGGAGGAACCAGTAGCCGCGGCGCAGGCTCCAGTCCGCGGACGCGGCCACGCGCGCGGCCTCCGACGCGAGGTCGCAGCCGGAGTTGCCGCCGCCGATCACGAGCACGCGCTTGTCGCGGAGCTGCTCGGGCCGCTTGTAGTCCTTCGAGTGGAGCACCTCCCCGCCGAAGGCCGCGGCCCAGGGCGGGTAGACCTTCGCCCAGTGGTGGCCGTTGCACACCACCACGCCCTTGTAGCGCTCGACCGTTCCGTCTCGCATTCGGACGTCCCACCGCTCGCCCGCGGGGCTGACGGCGGTTACCTCCGTACGGAAGCGGATGTGCTCCGGGAGGCGGAACTGGTCGGCGTAGGCGCGCAGGTAGTCGTGCATCTGCCGCGCCGACGGGAAGTCGGGGTACGACGCCGGCATCGGGTAGTCGTCGAACTCGGTCGTGCGCCGCGAGCTGATGATGTGCGCGGTCTCGTACACGCCGTGGGCCCAGTTGCCGCCCACGGCGTCGGTCGCCTCGACCTGGCGGTAGGGGATGCCCGCCTCGCCCAGCGCCTTGGCCATCGCGAGGCCCGTCGGTCCCGCGCCGAGCACGAGGAGTTCGTCCCCACGGTCGACCATCCTGGTGAATTAGTGCGACCCTCAGGAGGTCGCAAGCGCGCGGCGAGCCGACGCGCGGGCGGCCGAGGAGGGCGGATGGAGCTTCGCGGGCAGGTGGCGGTGGTGACGGGCGCGGCGAGCGGGATCGGCGCCGCGACGGCGCGGGCGTTGGCGGCGCGGGGAGCGCGCCTCGTGCTGGCGGACGTGGCCGAAGACGGCCTCGCCCGCGTCGCCGAGGAGGTCGGGGCCGTCGGGGCCCACCGGATCGACGTGTCGGACGCCGCGGCCGTCGCGGGCCTCGCCGAGGAGGTGCGCGCGCGGCACGGCGGCGCCGCGGTGCTGGTGAACAACGCGGGCGTCACCGTCGTCGGGCGCTTCGAGGAGCACGACGACGCCGACTGGGCCCGCGTCATGGGCGTGAACTTCGCGGGTGTGCTCCACGGCTGCCGGAGCTTCCTGCCGCAGCTGCGAGCGCAGCCGCGCGGGTGGATCGTGAACGTGTCGAGCCTGTTCGGGCTCGTCGGCGTGCCGTGGCAGACGGCGTACTGCGCCTCGAAGTACGCGGTCCGCGGGCTCTCCGAGGCGCTCTGGGAGGAGCTGCGCGGGAGCACCGTCGGCCTCACCGTCGTGCACCCCGGCGGCGTGCGGACGCGCATCGGGGTGGACGCGCGCGTCGCGGCCGGGGCGCCGAGCGACGAGGGGATGGACGGGGTGCGGTCCTTCTTCGAGCGCTGGGCGGTGCCGCCGGAGCGCGTCGCGGACGCGATCGTCGCGGCGATCGAGGCCGAGCGCCACCGGGTGCTCGTGTGTCCGGAGACGAGGCTCTTCGACGTGCTCCGCCGGGTCGCGCCGGGCGTCGGCAACCGGTTGGCCGTGGCGGCGCTCGAGCGCGCCCTCGGCTTCCACGGGGTCCGGCGTCCGTCCGGTTGACGCGCGAACGAGGGTGCCAATCAAGAAAGTTCGAGGTAAAAGCATCGGAAGGAGGTACTCGTGCCCAGGTTCACCGCGGTCCTCGAGCGCGTCGCCGGCCCCGGAGGGTGGACGTTCGCGCCCGTCCCTCCGGAGCTCGCTCCCCCGGTCACGGGCCCGTTCGGCATGACGCCGGTGCGCGCGACCCTCGACGGTCGGAGCTGGCGCACCACGGTGTGGCGCGAGTCGTCGGGACGGGTCCTGCTCCCGGCGCCCCGACGCGTCCGGCACGGGAAGGAGGCCGGCGACACCGTCGAGATCGAGCTCGAGGGCGACTGGGCGCGCGCGGCGGGGGCGGAAGAGGCGGTCTGATCCGTTAAGCCCCTCGCTCCGCCCGGAAACGACCTTGGCCTGGACCGTCGACGACCTGCCCGATCTCTCCGACCGCACCATCGTGATCACCGGCGCCAACAGCGGCATCGGCTGGGAGGCCGCCCGCCTCCTCGCCCGCCGGGGCGCCCGCGTCGTGCTCGCCTGCCGCAACGCCGCGAAGGCCGAGGCGGCCGTCGCGCGCATCCAGGACGGCCTCCCGACCGCCCGCCTCGAGCTCGCCTCGCTCGATCTCGGGAGCCTGCGCTCGGTGCGGGCGTGCGCCGCCGACCTCGCGGCGCGCTTCCCGGCCATCGACGTGTTGATCAACAACGCGGGCATCATGGCGATCCCGCGCGCGGTCACGGAGGACGGCTTCGAGGTGCAGATCGGCACCAACCACCTCGGCCACTTCGCGCTCACCGGGCTCCTGTTCGAGCGGCTCCGGGCGGGCCGGGCGCCGCGCCTCGTCAACGTGACCAGCGGCGTGCACTGGGGCGGCCGCATCGACTTCGACGACCTCATGGGCGAGCGGAGCTACATGCGGTGGGCCGCCTACACCCAGAGCAAGCTCGCGAACCTGCTCTTCACGTTCGAGGCGGGGCGGCGCTTCGAGGCCGCCGGGATCGGCGTCGCCTCCGTCGCCTGCCACCCGGGCTACGCGAGCACGAACCTCCAGGTGATGACCGCCGAGAAGTCCGGGGTGGCCGGCGCGAGCTGGGTCGCGAAGGTCGGCAACGGCCTGTTCGCGCAGAGCGCGGAGATGGGCGCGCTCCCGACGGTGCACGCGGCGGCGGCGCCCGACGTGACGAGCGGCGAGGTGTACGGGCCGGCCTTCTTCGGGTGGGGCTACCCGAAGAAGGACACGGTGAGCCGCGCGGCGCGGGACGCGGCGTCGGCGGCGCGGCTCTGGCAGGTGTCGGAGGAGCTGACCGGCGTGCGCTGGTTGTCCTGACGCTTACCGGGCGCGCGGGCGCGGCTCGGGTCGGGCTACGATCCGCGCATGGTCGGATCCGCGCTCATCGTCGCGTTGGGGTGGATGGCCGGTTGCGTGCCGTCGGAGGAAAGCGGGCCGCCGACCGAGGGCACGGCCGCCGTGAAGGCCGTGGACGCCGACGGCGACGGAGACCCGGACGGCACCGATTGTGACGACGGCGATCCGGCCGTCCACGCCGGCGCCAGCGAGACCTGCGACGCGACGGACGAGGACTGCGACGGCATCGTCGACGACGGCGCCTGCCCCTGCGCGGACGACACCGACGGCGACCACGCCTTCCTGTTCTGCACCACCCCCGCCACCTGGGCGGACGCGCAGGCGGCGTGCGCGTCCTGGGGCTACCACCTCGCGGACGTGGAGGACGCCGCCGAGGAGGCGTGGCTCTGGGCCGCGGCGGAGGCGCTCGACCCGGGCAGCGCGTGGTGGCACGGCGCGAACGACCGCGGGACGGAGGGCACCTTCGCCTGGGACGGCGGGGCCGACACGAGCTGGAGCCACTGGCGCGCCGGCGAGCCGAACGACTACGGCGGCGGCGAGGACTGCGCCGCGTTCGCGGACGACGGTGGCGGGGCCTGGAACGACAAGGCCTGCACCTTCACCTACGCCTACGTGTGCGAGGCGGGCTGCGTCTGGTCGAGCTGGTACGCGGACGCCGACGGGGACGGCTTCGGCGACCCGTCCACGCGCACGCGCGCCTGCGAGGCGCCCGTGGGCACGGTCGCGGACGCGACGGACTGCGACGACGCCGATCCCGGCGTGTACCCCGGCGGCGTGGAGGCGTGCGGCGGCGCCGACGAGGACTGCGACGGGCTCGTGGACGACGCCGACGGCAGCGTGTCCGCGGGCTCGCTCGCGTCGTGGCATCCGGACGCGGACGGGGACGGCTACGGCGACGCGGCGACCGTGGTGGACGCCTGCGACGCGCCGGTCGGCCACGTGGCCGACGCCTCCGACTGCGACGACGGGGACGCCGCCATCGCGCCCGGCGCCGCCGAGGTCGCGGCCGACGGCGTGGACCAGGACTGCGACGGCTCCGACGGCTGCACCTGGTACGCGGACGCGGACGGCGACGGCTACGGTGACGCCGCCGCGCCCCACGAGGACTGCGGGCGGCCCGCCGGCTACGCCGCGACGGCCGACGACTGCGACGACGGCGACGCCAGCGTGTTTCCCGGGGCCGCCGAGACCTGGTACGACGGCGTGGACGGTGACTGCGCCGGCGGCTCGGACTACGACGCGGACGGCGACGGGGCGGACGCGAGCGGCGCCGGCGGCCCCGACTGCGACGACAGCGACGCCGGCGCCCACCCCGGCGCGTCGGAGACCTGCGACGCGACCGACGAGGACTGCGACGGCGGCGTGGACGAGGACGCCTGCGCCGTGCCGGTCGAGACCTTCGACGGGCACAGCTACCTGTTCTTCCCCGCGCGCGTGAGCTGGGAGGACGCCCGGGAGGCCTGCGCGGCGCTCGGCTACCACCTCGCCGACGTGCACGACGCCGCCGAGGACGCCTGGCTCTGGGCCGCGGCCGAGGCCGCCGACCCCGCGACGGGCTGGTGGCACGGCCTGTCCGACCGCGACGTCGAGGGCGTGTATGCCTGGGACGGCGGGAGCGCGTCCGCCTACACGAACTGGCGCGCCGGCGAGCCCAACGACTACGGCGGCGCCGAGGACTGCGGGGCGTGGGCCGACGACGGCGGCGGCGGCTGGAACGACAAGGGCTGCACCCAGACGCTCGCGTACGTGTGCGAGGCCGGCTGCGAGCCCCGCGACTGGCACGCGGACGCGGACGGCGACGGCTACGGGGACGGCGGGGCCGTGACCTCCGCGTGCGAGGCGCCGGCCGGCACGGTGGCGGACGGGACCGACTGTGACGACGCCGACGCGGCCGTCTCGCCCGGCGCGGTCGAGCTCTGCGACGACGCGCGCCGGGACGAGGACTGCGACGGGCTCGCGGACGACGCGGACCCGAGCGTGGACCCCTCGAGCCTCGGCGCGTTCTGGGAGGACGCGGACGGCGACGGGTACGGCAGCGAGAACGCGGTCGCGGCGTGCCACGTGGGGGAGGGCTGGAGCGACGCGGCCACCGACTGCGACGACGCGGACGCCACCGTCTACCCGGGGGCGCCCGAGGTGGAGGACGGTCGGGACGGCGACTGCGACGGCGCCGTCGAGCTCGACGACCGCGACGACGACGGGCTCGCCCGCGCGGACGAGGAGGCGCTCGGCACGGACCCCGAGGACCCCGACAGCGACGCCGACGGGCTCCTCGACGGGCCGGAGACGGGCGACCCGGGCGCCCCCGCCGACACCGACCGCGACGGCGCCATCGACCCGCTGGACGCCGACGACGACGACGACCGCCTGACGACGCGGGCGGAGATCGGCGACTACGACGCGGCCGACCCGGCCGACGCGCCGGACGACGTCGACGGGGACGGCGTGCCCGACCACCTCGACCTCGACAGCGACGACGACGGCGTGCCGGACGGCGAGGACGGCTTCGTGGACACCGACCGCGACGGGATCGACAACGTCGAGGACCCGGACGACGACGGGGACGGCATCCCCACGGCGACCGAGCGCGCCGTGGACGTGGACGGCGACGGCACGCCCGACCTGAACCCCGACGGGGACGCGGCCGAGAGCTGGCTCGACCAGGACGCCGACGGGGATGGGTGCCTGGACGGCGGCGGCACGGAGCTCCTCGCCGGGGACGGCCCGGGCGACCCCAACGGCAACGGCGTCCCCGCGTTCGCCGACGCCGCGGAGTGCGACGACTGGGTGGGCCCCGCCGGCGGGGAGCCGACGGGGTGCGGATGCGCGTCGGGAGGCGCGGCGGCCGGCCTCCCGTGGCTCGCGCTCCTCGCGTTGGGGCTCGGGCGGGCGCGCCGCCCCCGTGCCGCCGCTACGTCCCCTGCTCCTTGAGCCGGATCTCCTGCACGTCCCGCAGGTGCTTCTGCAAGTCGGGCAGGAGCGCCTCGTAGTAGCTCTTCACCTCGGCGTCCTGGATCGTGGTCAGCGCGCGCTGCACGTCCGCGATGCTGCGGTCGTGCTCGTCGATGATCACCCGCACGTACTCCCGGTCGAACTCCACGCCCGCGAGCTTCTCGAGCCGCTGGAACGTGGCGAGCTGCTGCTCGTTCTGCTTCTGCGAGGCCTCGTCGAGCGTGATGCTCTCGTCGCGCGCCAGCTTCACGAGCTTGTCGTCGGCGGACGTGTGCTCCCGGAGCAGGCGCTGGGCGTAGTCCTTCAGCTCGGGCGTGGTCGCCCGGTCCGCCGCGAGGCGGGCGAGGGCGATCTCGTGCACGTGGCCCTGGTGCAGCTCGGAGAGCATCTTGGCCGTGCCCTGCGCCGCCTGGGCCGTGGTCGTCGGGGCCACGCCAGTCTGCGGCGCCTGGCCCGTCTGCGGGGTCGTCGCGCCCGCGCCCGTCTTCTCGTCGGTGCCCATCCCCGTCTTGACGTCCTTGCCGTCGGTCCCGCGGTAGGCGCCGTTGGTGCCCTGGGCGCCGTCGGTGCCTGTCGCTCCGTTCGTGCCGACCGCGCCGTCGGTGCCCGGCGGGGTGACGACGCCCTCCGGCTCCGCCGGCTCCACCGGCTCGACCGGCGCCGCCCGCTCCGCCGGCACGACCGGCTCCGCCCCTCGATTGCGCTCGTCCAGCTCACAAGCGGCGAGCAGCGCCAGCAACACCAAGATCCCACCACGCACGCGAACCTCCTCCGCCCCCAAACGAGGGGATCGGTCCGTCGGTAGGCGCCGGCTGGCGCCGGGGGAGGGCCGCGGGCGACACGTGGTCGCATCCGCTACGAACCGCCCGATCCGGCCGGGAGAGGCGACGCGGGCCCGCTTGCCGCGGGCGCGGACGGCGAGCCCCGGGGCTCCGGGGCGGAGGCCGTCAGAGCCCCGAGCCCCAGGCCAGGTACAGGGTCCCCGCGCCGGCGCCCGCGCCGTCGTGGCCCGGCGCCCCGATCAGGAGGTCGATCCAGCCGTCGTCGTCGAGGTCGCCCGTGCCCGCGATCGCGGTGCCGGCGGCGTCCCCCGGGGCGTCGCCGAGGAGGACCGCGTCGGCGGTGTCGGCGTACTCGGACGTGCCGAGCACGTCGGTGCCGTCCCACAGGTACACCGCGCCGGCACCGCTGTACGCGCCGGGCGCGCCGAGCGCGAGCGCGGTGCCCTGCCCGTAGCGACCGCCCACGACCGCGACGGAGGCGCCCAGGCGCAGGCCGGGGAGGTGCCCGAAGCGCTTGGCGCCCGCGTCGTCGAGGTCGACCTCCGGGGTGCTCTCGGGGTCGAGGGTGCCCGAGCCGATCACGTAGACGGTCCCGACCGTCGCGCCGGCGTCGCCGTCCCCGGGCGCGCCCACCACGATCTCGGGGCTCCCGTCGCCGTCCAGGTCGCCCGCCGCGACCGGGCCCGCGCCCCCGTTGGCCGTGGGCGCGACGAGCTTCACGCCGAGGTCCGAGGGGGCGGCCCCGTCGACGACGTCGAGCAGGGCCCACACCGCGCCCGCGGCCTCCCCGCCGGCGCCGTCCCCGGGGGAGCCGGCGAGCAGGTCCTCCACGCCATCTCCGTCGAGGTCGGCCACGACGAGCGAGCTCCCGAGCAGGTCGCCGGGGTCCTCGCCGTAGATGGTCGCGCGGGGTGGATCCCACGCGTCGTCCGTGTCCCACCCGGCCGTGCCCGCGCCGCGCGAGGGGCCGGAGACGACGATGACCGCGCCCGCGTCGTCGCTGGACGTGGGCGCGCCCGCCACGAGGTCGTCGTAGGTGTCGTCGTTCACCCGCCCGCACGCGAGGTCCGTCCCGAACATGTCCCCGATGCCGCCCGCGAGCTCGACCGCGTGGTCCTCGTCCACGGGCCCCACGCTGGCCGCGTCCCACACGAGCGCCACCGAGATGCCGGAGGGATCCTGGCCGCTCACCACGAGGTCGGGGCGGCCGACGGCGTCGAGGTCGCACAGGGTGACGGCCCCGCCGAAGGTGAACCAGGAGCCCATGTCCACCGCGCGGATGGTGGTCCGCGCGTAGCCGTCGAGCGTCGCGCCCGCGGGGCGCGTCGCGTGCCCGCGGACGAGGTAGGCCACGCTCCCCGCGGTGGAGCCCACGAGCACGTCGTCGATGGTGTCCCCGTCCACGTCGCCCACCACGAGGTCCGCGCCCGCCCCGTCCGCGGGCGCGCCGTCGAGCCGCGTGCTCGTCGCGAGCGTCTCCTCGTCCGACCAGCCGCAGCCGCTCGGCGTGCCGTCGCAGTCCTGGTCGACGCCGTCGCTGCAGACCTCCTGGGCGCCGGGGTGGACGCCGGCGGCGGCCTCGTCGCAGTCGCCGGGCTCGGCGGCGTAGCCGGGGGGCTGGCTGCAGGCCGTGAGGGTGTCGTCGGTCGCGCCGTAGCCGTCGCCGTCGTCGTCCCGGTACCAGAGCCGCGCGTCGAGCCCGTCGTCCACGACGCCGTCGCAGTCGTCGTCGCGGGCGTTGCACAGCTCCTCGGCCGCGGGCGACGCCGTGGGATCCGCGTCGTCGCAGTCCCGCGCGTCGAGCACCGTCTCGGCGGGGGCCTCGCAGGCGATCACCGCGCCGATGTCCGCGCCGAACCCGTCCCGGTCGACGTCCGGCCACCAGGCGCGGTCGATGTCCTCGTCGATCGTGCCGTCGCAGTCGGAGTCGACCTCGTCGCAGCCGTCGAGCTGGTCGGGGCGGATGGCGGGGTCGGCGTCGTTGCAGTCGCCGGCCGCCTCGGTGAAGCCGTCGCCGTCGTCGTCGGTGAGTCGCTCCTCCACGTTGTCGTACACCGTGTCATCGATCAGGCAGCCGGGAAGCGCGAGGAGCGCGACCAGGACGTACGTCGGGCGCATGGGGCCTCCGGGGGGACCGCGGGGGGACGCGGGGGGATTCCCTCCCTGCCAGTGTAGGGCGGAGGCGGGCGAGCGGAAAGAGCCGGTCTCCAGAAAAAATGACGAAGAAAGGACATAATGGTTCGTGAATCGAGGTTCGTTTCACGAAGCGCGGGCGGCTTCCACGTCCTCCAACCGGTTCACGCGCCGGAGCGAGGGGGCCAGCCAGGCGGCCAACGCCACGACGAGCAACGTGCCACACCCACCCAACACGACCGCCCGTCGCGCGCCCAACCAATGCGCCGCCACCCCCGACTCCAGCTCCCCGATCTCGTTGGAGATCCCGATGAAGAGGAAGTTGACCGCGCTCACGCGCCCGCGCATCGCGTCCGGCGTGGCGATCTGCACGATGGTCTGGCGCACGACCACGCTCATCTCGTCGCTCGCGCCCACGACCACGAGCGCCGCCACCGAGAGCCAGAAGGAGCTCGAGAGCCCGAACACGATCGTCGCGAGGCCGAACACCGCCACGGCGGCGAGCATCTTGTGCCCGGCGCGGCCGCCGAGGGGGCGGAAGGAGAGGAACACCGCCATCGCGGCGGCGCCCACGGCCGGGGCCGCGCGCAGGATCCCGAGGCCGGCGGGGCCCACCGCGAGGATGTCCCGGGCGTACACCGGCAGGAGCGCCACGGCGCCGCCGAGCAGCACGGCGAAGAGGTCGAGCGAGATCGCGCCGAGGATGACCGGGCGCTCGCGCACGAAGCGCACCCCCGCGAAGAGCTGCGCCCAGCTCGGTTTTTCGCGGGAGAGAGCGGTCTCGCGCGGCCGCACCGTGGTGAGGAGCGCCGCGGCCGACAGCACGAGCGCGATGGCGACGAAGTACACGCCCCGCGCGCTCCCGGTCACCGCGTACACCGCCCCGCCGAGCGCGGGGCCCGCCACCGCCCCGAATTGGAAGAGCGACGAGCTCCACGTCACCGCGTTGGGGAAGTCCTCCTTGGGGACCAACTGTGGCAACAGGGCCTGCTGCGCCGGCGCGGCGAAGGAGCGACACACCGCGAGCACGACCAACGTGGCGTAGATGGGGAGCGGCGTCGTCACGCCGACCGTGGCCCAGGTGGCGAGGAGCCCGGCGGTGAGCGCGTAGCCGAGGAGCGTGCAGAACACCACGACGCGCCGATCAACCCGGTCGACGACCGCGCCCGTCACGGGCCAGAGCAGCATCGCGGGCACGAACTGCACGAGGCCGACAAAACCGAGATCCAGGGGCCGGCGCGTCAGGTCGTACACCTGCCAACCGACCGCCACCGCCTGCATCTGGAGGCCCAGGATCCCGAGCAGGCGCACGGCCTGGTACCGCCGGAACGGCGCGCTCCGGAACGCGGCGGGGCCTCGGCTCTCCACGCTCAGCTGACCGTCACCATCACGCGCTGGAGCACGATGACCTCCTTGCCGCGCACGAGCCGCACCTCGACGGCGCCGCGCCCGGCCGCCCCCTTCACGCTCGGCGTGAACGTGTGCGTGGCGCTGCGCTGCTGCCCCGCGCCGAGCCGCGTGTCCGTGGTGGTGTGGTACGGCGGCTTCGGATCGACCGTGCGCGCGAGCGTGGTGGACCAGGCGGGGGCGAGCTCCTTGTTCGCGGCGTCGAGCAGCACGACGTCGACGCGGTAGCTCTTGAAGGGGTTGCCGGTCGGGACGGTGTGCCCCGCGCCGGTGTTCTGCAACGTGAGCCCGAGCTCGAGCGGCTGCCCGCGCACGACGGCGGCCTTCGGCAGCTGCAGCAGCGCGGTGAGCGCGCGGCGCGGGTCGGCCGTGAGCGCGTGGGAGGGCAGGGTGCCGTCGGTCCCCGGCACGATGGCGCCGGCGGTCGGCGCCATGTGGCAGTCCTGGCACGTGACGTTGGCCGTGGCGTACGCGGAGGCCTTCCACTCGCCGTAGGTGTCGTAGAAGGGGCGGTCCCCGTCGGGCCAGGAGAGCTGGTGGCACGTGGCGCACGTGGCGGGGTCGGAGAGCTCGGCGCTGACGGCCACGGGGTGCGGCGCGTCGGGCGCGGGGCGCGTGGCCACGATGGTCTCGCCGCGCACGTGACAGGCCGTGCACGTGACACCCTCGCCGCGAAGCGTGAGGTCGAACGCCGGGTTGGGCTCAAGCCGCGGGCGGGAGAGGTCCCCGTCGATGTAGCCGGCGGCGAGCTGATCCTGCTGGTTGGAGAGGGGGAGGTGACAGCTGACACAGGCGGTGGAGCCGCCCGCCGATTGGAGCGCGGCCTGGAAGGTCTCGTCCGCCCAGGCCTTCGCGTGCGCCGAGCCCGACCACGTGTCGTGCGCGGCCCAGTGACAGGCGTTGCAACCCTGCGCGGAGAGCGAGGCGAGGCCCGCGGGCAGCGCGCCGATGGTCACGGGCAGCCCGTCCGGGAAGAGCTTCGGGGCCGGCGGCGCGGGCGGCGGCGCGGGCTCGACCGGCGCGGGCGCCTCCACGGGCGGCGGCGGCGGCTCCTGGGCCTTCCGGCCGCGAGCCAGGGCGATGCCCGCCGCCGCGACCGGCAGGCAGGCGACGACGACGTAGCGGGCGAAGCGCATGGGAGCGGCGACGTATCTGCTTCCGGACCGATCCGCCGCGCGGCCGACGGAATGGATGTCAAGCGACCGACCCTTACGCCGGGGCTCCGAGGCCGCCCGCCCGTCAGAAGTTGATCACGCTCGCGTCGTCCTTCGGGACGTTCGGCGGGACGGCCACGCGGGCGCCGGGCGGCCCGTAGAGCCCCACGTACGTGGCGTAGTAGCCGGTGACCTTCTTCACGTAGTCGCGCGTCTCGGGGTAGGGGATCTGCTCGACGTAGTCGTCGAGGCGGATGTTCGGCCCCCAGGGCCGCAGCCACGAGCCGACGTTGTGCGGGCCGCCGTTGTAGCTCGCGACCGCGAGCGGGAACGCGCCGCCGAAGCGGTCGAGCAGCCGCGAGAGGTACCAGGTGCCGTAGCGCACGTTGGTGGAGGGGTCCTCGAGCTGCTCGGGGGAGTAGTGGGGGTCGCCCATGAGCGCGGCGACGCGCGCGCCGGTGCGCGGCATCACCTGCATGAGCCCGATGGCGCCGACGGGGGAGAGCGCCCACTGGCGGTACACGCTCTCCTGGCGCATGAGCCCGAGCGCCAGCAGCGGGTCGACGTCGTAGGTCTGGCCGTGGCGCCAGAGCGCGTCGACGTAGGCCGTGGGGAAGGCGTAGCGCAGGGCCGACAGGCGCTGATCGTCCGTAGAGGCGAGCTTCGTGGCGCCCCAGGAGAAGCGGGCGGCGTGGTGGTCGTCGCGCACGTAGAGGAAGACGTTCCGCCACTCGCCCACGTCGAGGTCGATGGTGCGGATGCCAAGCGAGCGGGCGTCGGACTGGCCCTGCGCGGCCTCGATGTCGTCGTACATGCGGGCGACGATCGGGGCGGCGTGCCGGTAGACGCCGGCGCGCGCGAGGTCGGCGGCCGCGCCCGCCCAGGGGAAGGCGCTCGCGTGCGTCTCGCCGAGCTCCACGAGGAGCTTGTCGGCCTCGACGGGGTCGAAGAGGAAGCCGGGGCGGTAGGCGTCCGGGCGCTCCTCGTACTTCGGCGCGGTAGGCGACCCGGCGATCGGCGACCCGGCGATGGGCGACCCGGCGGCCTGCAAGCCGGCCTGCACGGCCTCGACGGCGGCGCCGGCGGTGGTGGCGGCGCTCGCGGTGGCGCCGCCGCCGCCGCGCCAGGCGAGGGCGGACCAGTCGATGCGGGCGGTGGGTGCGGCGCCGGCCGTCGCGGCGGTCACCCTGGCGGCCCCGCCCATCCCGCCCGCCGCCCGCGCCCCCGGCCCCGCGCTGGTGTCGACCACCGCGATGGCCGGCCCCGCCGTCCCGACCCGCTTCAGCGGCGGCAGCGTGGGCGTCTCCGGCCCCGGCCAGCGCCCGTGGCGCTCGAGCCAGCCGTCCGTGTCCGCCGCGAGCCCGCCGGCGAGCACGCCGTACCAGCTCCACGGCTCCTTCGCGGCGATCTCCGCCCGCGCCGCCGCGGCCTCCTCGGCGCGACCGAGCGCGTCGAGCGTGCGCGCGCGGTACCAGCGCGCCGCCGAGGCCTCCTCGCCCCCGCCGGCGATCACCGCGTCGAGCCGCGCGAGCGCGTCCTCGTGCTGGCCGGCGCGGAACGCCGCGTACGCCGCGAGCCACCGCGCCTCGCGCCCGAACGCGCCGCCCGTCTTGCCGAGCTCGCTCCAGGTGCCGACCGCGTCGGCGTAGCGCCCCGCGAGGAGCTGGGCCCGCGCGAGCTCGGTGCGAACGGAGCGGAAGCGGCCGGAGCCCGGGTGGTTCTTCTGCCCGGCCGCGAGCTGGTCCGCCGCGGCGGCCCACTGCCCGCCGCGCGAGAGCGCCTTGTACCGCTGCCACGCCGTCTCGGCGTCGGGTCTCGTGGCGTACTGCGCGGCGAGCTGCTCCGCGACCACGTCGTACTGCTTCGTGCTCCAGGCGAAGCGCTCCTGCTGCGCCTCCACCCAGGCGGCGAGCTCGGGGTCGTCCCCGGCGCGCGCCGCGAGCGACTGGAAGCGCTGCCACGCCTCGGTCTCGAAGCCGCAGCGCTTGCGCTCCGACGCGAGCCGGCACTCGGTCTTCGTGTCGTCCGGGAGCGCGGTGGCGTGCCCGTCTTTCGCGAGGGCCTCCAGGCGCGCGCGCGCGGTCTCGCCGGTCGAGTGGTAGGCGTGGTCGAGGGCGAGGTCCTGGAGCAGGCGGATGCCCGTCGCGGGGCTCTTGTTCGTGATGGCGAGCGCGATCCCGAGCCGGAGCGTCTCCTCGCGCGGCGTGTCCGGGTGCTTGTCGAGGTACTCGTTGTACGCGGCCACGGCGGGGCCGCTCTCGCCGGCGGCCACCCAGGCGTCCCCGATGAGGACGAGGCACTCGTCGGCGTGCTCGCCGTCCGGCCACGCGGTGCGGTAGGCCGCGCACTCCCGCGCCGCGACGGCGTGCCGCCCGCGCAGGTGGTCCGAGTAGGCCTCGTACCAGGCGCCCCAGGGCGCCACCGGCTGCCCGCTCGTGCGCACCTTCGTGAACAAGGCGCTCGCGAGGTTGTTCTCGCCGAGGTCCATGTACGTGAGGCCGAGCGCGAGCTGCACGGCGGCGCGGGTGCGCGCCGAGCCGCCCTTCTGCGCGAGCCACGCCTCGTAGAAGCGGACGGCCGCCTGTGGATCACCCTGCGTGCGCCGGTCGATCGCGGCGCGGAGCAGGTCCGGCGGCAGCGGCGCGACGCGCCCCGGCGGCACCGGCGGCGCGGACGGGAGCACCGTCCCGGCGCGGGTGGTGGGGATCGTCGCGAGCGTGCCCGTGCTCGTCGACGGCGCTGCCGGGATCTGCGTCGCCGCTGGCTCGTCCGGTCCGGACGCGCGCGCGCCCGCCCCCGGGAGGAGGAGCAGCAGGAGCGCGACCGGCAGGAGCCTACGAACGGAGATCATCCTCGCGCACGCCCAAGAGGAAGCTCCCGTCCTCGGACCAGAGCGTGTACACCGGGCCCGGCCCCGCCGACTGCACCCAGTAGCGGCCGCCCGCCTTGCGCTCGACCTGCTGGCCGACCATCCAGCGCCCGCCCTCGGGCGGGCTCGGCACCGCGATCGGCTCGCTGTGCTCGATCCACTCGGCGTACCCGCCGACCAGCCGCCGCGCGAGGCCCCAGCCCTGCTCGCGGAGCCACGCGGCCAGCCTGGACGCCTCGTCGCTGCCGACCTGGTCGTACACCGTGACGCGGATGTCCTTCGGGGGGAGCAGGTCGAGCCGCTGCTTGATCTGCTCGCCCGGGAGCAGGTTCGCGCCCTGGATCAGGCCCGCGGCGCACTCCTTGGGGTGCCGGATGTCGATGAGGAAGGGCGCCACGTTGCTGATGACCTGCGACGCGAGCCAGGTGCGGCCGATGTCCTCCTTGTGCTTCGGCCCGGGCGTGTCGCCCGAGCCGTCGACCACCTTGGGGATGAGGCTCGGGTCGAACGACGCGGGAGACGCGACGCCGCGGTTGTGGTCGACGGGTGCCTCGCTCGCCTCCCACTCCATCCCGAAGAAGCGGAGCGCGGCCTTCTTGGCGGCACCCTTGATGCGGTCGCGGATCATCGTGTTCCTTGCCCCGTGCGCCCGTTAGCCTGCCGCACGCGGGCCGTGTAGGCCCGCAGGGCCGCCTCCCCGTCCGGGGAGAGCGACGTCACCTGCACGGCGATGCGGTGCGTGGCCGGCACGTGGTCGTCGCGCTCGTCGATCGGGATCGGGGAGACGCGCAGCACCCGCGCCGCGCCCCGCCACCGCGCGGGCTCGCCCGGCACGCCGATCTCGAGCAGGAGCAGGTCCCCGTCGGCGCAAGCCGGCAGGTCGTCGAAGGCGAGGCCGCCCGGGCTGAAGTTCATCGTCGGGTCGGGCACGCGCACCGGCGCGACCGGCGGCCCGCCCGCGAGCCACGCGGCCACGTCGGCGTCCGTGCCGCGGTGGTAGGCGAGGTCGAGGGTCCCGTAGGCGCGCGGCTCGGCGCGTTGTTCTCGGACCACGGGGGCCGTGCTCATCCGCACCTCGGGGAAGGAGCAGGCTAGCGTCCGCTCGTGGCGCCTGTCAACGCGCGCGCGCCGCCGTTGCGACCCGTCGGTACGCCGACCCGGCCCTGCACACGACCTGCACGGACCCGCCTCCGACCCGCCACACGCGCGCGCCGGGCGCGCCACGACCACCGCCTACGTTGGGCAGGTCCCTGAGGTCCCGTTGCATCCCTTCCTCCGCATCCTCGGAATCTTCTTCGTCTTTCTGCTCTCCACGGTCGGCTGGCTCACCCTCGGCGGCGTCACGAGCTCGCGCACGCACGACCAGCTCGACGCGCTCGAGGGGCGCGTGTCCGACCTCTGGGGCAGCCCGCAGGCCCAGGACGCGCCCACCTTCACGGAGGAGTGGGTCGAGCCCGTCACCACCGAGGAGCGCGTGACCGACCCGCGGACCGGTCTCGTGTCGGTCGTCGCGAAGACGGACCGCGTGCTGCGCACCAACCCCGTCGACCCCTCCCGCACGCGCGTCGAGGTCGACCTCCACCTCGACCAGCGCCGCAAGGGCCTCCTCTGGTACCCGCTCTACGACGTGGCCTTCGCCGGCGACTGGACCTACACCCACCCGAGCGCCGGCGTCGCCCGCGATCTGCGCGTCAGCTACCGCTTCCCCGACACGCAGGGGCTGTACGACGACTTCCGCTTCGTCGTCGACGGCGTGGACCGCGCCGCCGAGCTCCGCCCCCAGGACGGCGTCGTCAGCTGGGTCATGCCCGTCCAGCCCGGCCAGCAGGTCACGCTCGCGGTCGCCTACCGGAGCCGCGGCATGCGCGAATGGGTGTACCGCCCGACCGACGGCGTCGGCCGCGTCGACGACTTCGGGCTCACGATGCGCACCGACTTCGCCGACATCGACTACCCGCGCCTCACGATCTCCCCGCAGACGCGCACCCCCTCCGACGGCGGCTGGACGCTCCAGTGGAGCTCCGCGCGCCTCGTGAGCGGCTACGGCGTCGGCATGGTCATGCCCGAGCGCACGCAGCCCGGCGAGCTCGCCGCCGGCATGAGCTTCTCGGCGCCGCTCTCGCTCGGCCTGTTCTTCCTTTGGATCTACGCGCTCGGGCTCTTGCGCCGCATCGAGATCCACCCCATCAACTACCTCTTCCTCGCCGCCGCCTTCTTCGCCTTCGACCTGCTGTTCGCCTACACCGTCGACCACCTCCCGGTCGAGGCGGCCTTCGCCCTCGCCAGCGTCGTCAGCGTCGGCCTCGTCGTGAGCTACCTGCGGCTCGTGGTCGGGCCCCGCTTCGCGTTCGTGGAGGCCGGCCTCGCGCAGCTCCTCTACCAGGTCGGCTTCGCGCTCGCGCACTTCTGGGACGGCCTCACCGGCCTCACCATCACCGTGCTCGGCATCCTCACGCTCTTCGCGCTCATGCAGCTCACGGGCCGCATCCGGTGGAGCGACGTCATGAGCCGTCGCCCCGCAACCGCCTGATCTCGAAGAAGGATCCGGGCGCCTCAGGGTGTCCTCCGGGCTCGCGGCGGAGCCGCTCGGTCGGGCGGCCGCGAGCCGCCCGACCGCCCCGGGCCGCGGGTCGCGTGGCGGCCTCCGGCCCGGGGCCCCCGCCGCGCCCGGGGC
>CAYWGD010000022.1:0-79340 GCA_964457335.1 uncultured Enterobacteriaceae bacterium
CGGGGATCTTCTCGGAGCTGCCGGCGTTGGGTGTCACCGAGACGGGGTTGTTGACGGGGTAGCCGGCGGCGGCCCGCGCGACGATCCAACACCACGCGAGAGCGGGGGCGTTGCGGGGGGCCGATGAGGCCCCCCGCCCCAAGAATCAGAGCCCCGCCACCACGCCCTCGTCCAACCCGAAGTCCGCGAGCCCGTAGCGGTGCGCCGGGGCCTTCTTCTGGCTCGCCATCCAGGCGCGCAGGCGGCCTTCCCCTTCGTCGTCGAGGCGGCGGCCGAAGGCGCCGAGGATGCGACGCACCGTGCCCACGGGGTCGGCCACCAGCTCGGTGTACGCCACGTCGAGGAAGTGCCCGGGGTGCGCCTGGCGGGCGCGACGCTCGCCGTCGAGCGCGTCTCGGACCATGCCGACGACCTCGCGGCCCACGTCGACGGGATCGTCGACCTCGCTGCCGGTCGACCAGAGCGCGTGGCAGAGGCTCGCGAGCGAGGGCACGGCCGCGGCGGGGTCGCGGTGGAGGCGCACCACCACGGCGTCGGGGAACGTGGTGAGGAGCGCGTCGAGGGCCCAGAGGTGGCCGGGGTCCTTGAGCACGGGGACGCCGCCGGGGCTGCGCCAGCGCAACAGCTGGAGCTGGGCGCGGTACTCCGCGTAGGCGGGGCGCGGGTCCTGGGCGCGCAACCAACGGTAGTAGCTCGGGACGCGGAAGGTCCAGGCGTACACCGGCGTGGCGAAGCTCCGGCGGAACAGCCAGTTGCACTCGTCGGGGTCGCCGGGCGCGAGCGGGTGGATGGCCTTGAAGCGCGGCTGGGCGGTGTAGAGCCGATCCAACGTGGCTTGCGTCAGCTCGACCTGCCGGCGCGACCAATCCAAGGGGGCGTCGGCGGGTGTCACCGGGGCGCGGAGCTCCCAGAGGCGGTAGCCGCGCAGGCCGGGGGCGCGCGCGAGCAGGTTGTGGAGCAGGGTGGTGCCGGAGCGGGGCAGGCCGCTGATCACGAGCGGCGCGGGCACGGGCGTGTCGAGCACGTCGGGGCGCTCGCGGAGCCGCGTCGCGATGCGGGCGCGCTGGACGAGGTGGTCGACCATCTCGACGGCGGTGGTCTCGGTGCGGTTCGGGAGCAGGCCGGACTCGGCCTCGATCGCGCCGAGGAGCGCGCGGGCGGCGGGCTCCCAGCCCTCGCCCCAGAGGTCCTCGCTGCGGGCGAGGCGCCGGGCGCGTTCGGCCAGGGTGTGCACGGACAGCGACATCGGGGCTCCTTACGCTTCGGGGGAGGCCGCGGGGCGGCGGTGGGATCCGAGGCGCTGGGCGACGCGCTCGTCGTCGGCGATCAGCGCATCCACGTCGAGCTCGCCGTACGCGAACACGCCCATGCGCTTGTAGGCGTCCTGCACGCGCGGGCTCCAGAGCCCGATCGACCGCACCACCGGCACGATGCGGCGGAAGAGCTCCGCGCGGTAGTGGCCCATCTGGCCGGCGTCCTCGATCCAGCGGAGGCAGGCCTCGACCGGCAGGCCGAGCCGCTCCCAGGCCTCGCGGCCGGAGAAGCGGTCGCGCAAGAGGTAGCTCGCCTCGATGACGAACTCCTCGCGCTCGGCGCGCTCGGCGTCGGTGAGCTGGGGGTAGAGGTCGGCGAGCAAAAGCTTGCCGAAGCTCACGTGGCGCGCCTCGTCCTCGCACACGTACGCGTGCGCGGTGGCGATGAGCGGGTGGGCGGTGTGGTCGCGGACCAGCGAGAACGCGGCGAGCCCGAGCCCCTCGATGAGCACCTGCATGCCGAGGCAGGTCACGTCCCAGCGGCGGTCGTGCAGGATGTCGTCCAGGAGCCGCTTGAGCGGGGTCGAGGCCTCGTAGGACACACCCACCTTCTCGGTGAGGAGCCGGCCGAAGATCTCGAGGTGGCGGGCCTCGTCGACCACCTGGGTGGCGGCGTAGAGCCGCGCGGTGGAGGTCGGGGCCTGCGACACGATGCGGCTGGCACACAACATCGCGCCCTGCTCCCCCGCGAAGAACTGGGAGAGTTGCCACCCCTGGTAGTGCCGCTTCACGTTCACCTTCTCGGCCTGGGTGAGCCGGTTCCAGACCGGCGACCCGAAGAGGGGCACGTGCTGCTCGGGCATCGCCTCGGGGTTCTCGGGGTCGACCTCGAGCGACCAGTCGATGCGCTTGCTGGCGTCCCACTGGCGGTCCTTGGCGCGCGCGTAGAGCCGCAGCAGGCGGGCCTCCTCGTCGGCGAGGCCCGCGGTCCAGGGCAACGCGAGGAGCGCCGTGGGGAGGAGCGTGGGCGCGTGGACGGTGCCGAGCACCTCGGCCCGGGACGGCGTCGGGAGGCGGCCGTCCCGCACCTGCCGGTCGAGCCAGGGCTCCAGCAGCGCGGCCACGGACGGGCAGGTGACGGCGTGCGGGGCGAGGGCGGCGCGCGCGACGTCGTCCTCCGCGGGCATGGCCACGGCCATGACGCTCTCCAGCCGGCGCATGAGCTGAGGCGTGACGGCCATGTAGAAGCCGGCGAAGCGGGCGAGCGGGTTCTTCGGGTCGGTGCGGGCGAGGCCCAGCACCCGGTCGCGCCAGCGGGGGAACGCCGCGGACTCGAGCCGCCAGCCGCGCGCGCGCAGGGCCCGGTAGAGCTCGCCCTGCTGGATGGGCGCCGGGCTCTTGAGGTTGAACGAGCGGTCGCGCGAGGCGGGGTCGAGCGCCAGCGCCGCGATCGCCTCGGCCACGAAGTCGACGGGCACGGCGTCGATGACCTTCTCCACGGCGGGCACCTGCCCCATGCGGAGCGCCCCCTCGACGAACGCGAGCAACAGCTGCGCGTCCGGGTCGAGCTCGGCGCCGGTGCGGGCGTCGCCCGTCACGTAGGCGGGGCGGTACACGGTGACCGGGACGCCGCGCGTGCGCGCCTCCTCCATCACCTTCTCCGCGGCGTACTTGCTCTGGAAGTAGCCGAGCCGGAGCAGGTGCCCCTCGGTGAGCGGCGCCTCCTCGGCGAAGCGCGCCCGCGCGGACAAGCCGACCGGGTACACCCCGAGCGAGGACACGAAGTGGATCGCGCCGCCCCCGAGCGCGGCCATGCGCGCGATCTCCTTGGTGCCGTCGACGTTCGCGGCGGCGAGCTGCGCGAAGGGCAGGCCCCAGTCGACGACCGCGCCGCAGTGCACGATGCGCCCACACCGCGCGGCCAGGGCGGCGAAGGCCTCCCTGGCGAGCCCGAGGCGCGGCCTGGCGAGGTCACCGACGACCACCTCGATCGCGGCGAGGTCGACAGGCACGCCCACCTTCTCGGCCGACCGCGCGATCCGCGCCTTCCCGGCCTCGGGGTCGGCCGCGCGCACGAGGCAGACGATGCCGGTCACGCCGCGCCGCTGGAGCGCGGAGAGGAGGTACACGCCCACGAAGCCGGTGGCGCCGGTGAGGAAGGTCCCCTCCCCCGGCGTGGCGCCGCTCGGGCGGACGGCCGCGTCGAGGCGCGCGGCGGCGTCGAGGTCCGCGCGCGCGATCGCGCCGAGGAGCCCCTCCCCGCTGCCGATCCACGCGGCGAGCTCGCCGAGCGTCTTGCCGTGGAGCGCCTCGAGGGGCACCTCGCTGCCCATGTGCTCCTCGAGCAGGCCCGCGAGCTGGACGGCGGCCACCGAGTCGAGCCCCACGTCCGCGAGGGTCGCGTCGCGGCGCAACGCCTCGGGCGCGATGCGCGCCTCGTCGCGGAGCCAGTCCGCGAGCCACGCGGGCAGGCCCGCGGGGTTCTTGGGGAGCGTGCCCGCGCGGTGGAGCGGCGCGAGCGTCCCCTGCTCCCACGCGCGTTTGGCCGCCTGGCGCTGGATCTTCCCGGAGGAGGTCTTGGGGATGAGGCGGGCGCCCACGAGCGCGATGCCGTGCGCGACCAGCGCGTGGTGCGTCGAGAGCGCGCCGCGGATCGAGGCCTCGACGGCCGCGAGGTCCGCGCCGGGCTCGACCTCGGCGACGACGCCGACGCCCTCCTCGCCGCCCTCCTCCAGCGCGAAGGCCGCGACGCAGCCGGGTCGCACGCCCGGGTGGGCACCTTCGACCGTCCGTTCGAGGTCCTGCGGGTAGTGGTTGCGCCCGCGGACGATGATCACGTCCTTGATGCGGCCCGCGACGTGCAGCGTGCCGTCGTGGAAGAAGCCGAGGTCGCCCGTGCGGAGCCAGCCGCGCTCGCCGTCCACGACCGCGTCGAAGGTCTCCGCCGTGGCGTCCGGCCGGTCCCAGTAGCCACGCGCGACCGACGGCCCGCGGACGCGGATCTCGCCGACGCCGTCGACGCGGCGCCCGGTGGTCGGGTCCACGACCGCGACCCCGGTCGTGGCGCCGGCGGGGCCGCAGCTCACGATCTCGCGGTCCTCCCCCGCCGCGACCCGCCGCTCCGCGAGCGCCGCCCCGTCGAAGCGCGACACGGCCGCGCCCGACTCGGGCGCCGGGCAGCTCACCATCAGCGTCGCCTCGGCGAGGCCGTAGGTCGGGTAGAACGCGCGCTCCCGGAAGCCGGCGGGCCCGAACACCTCGGCGAAGCGGCGGAGCGTGTCCGCGCGCACGGGCTCGGCGCCGGAGTACGCGATGCGCCAGCGTGACAGGTTCAACCCCGCGACGTCGGCGGGCGTCGCCTTCTTCGCGCAGAGCGCGTAGGCGAAGTCCGGCCCGCCGGAGATCGACGCGCCGAGGTGCGACATCGCGCGCAGCCAGCGGAGCGGCTTCCGGAGGAAGTCGAGCGGCGAGAGCAGGGTCATCGGGACCCCGAACCACACGGGCTGGAGCACGTTGCCGATGAGGCCCATGTCGTGGAACAGCGGCAGCCACGACACCGCGTTGTCCAACACGCCCGGCTCGGGCAGGCCCGCCGCGATGGAGGCGTGGTTCGCGAGCAGGTTGGCGTGGCTCACCATCACGCCCTTGGGGTTGCCCGTGGAGCCCGACGTGTACTGGAGGAACGCGAGGTCGCGGCCCGACACCTGGGGATCGCGCCACGCGGAGGCGCCCGCGAGGTCGGCGCGGTCGGTCACGACGAGCTCGAGGACCGCGAGCTCGGGCGCGAGGTCGCCGAGCCCCTCGGCCACCATCGCGACGAAGGAGTTGGTCAAGAGCGCGGCCGGCCGCGCGTCGCGCACGATCGCGACGAGGCGCGGGAGGGTCTGCTCCACGCGGGTCGGGTCCGGCGGGTAGGCGGGCACCGCCACGGCGCCCGCGTAGACGCACCCGAAGAAGGCGGCGACGAAGTCGAGGCCCGGCGGGTAGATCAGCAGCACGCGCTCGCCCCGGAGGCCCCGCTCGACAAGCTGCGCGGCGATCGCACGCGCGCGCGTGTCCACGTCGGCGAAGGTCCAGGTCGATTGGGGACCATCCACGTCCCCGGTGTCCAACCAACGGAAGGCCAGGGCCTCGGGGGTGGCCTCGGTGCGACGGGTGAGGAGGTCGACGAGGGTGTCGCAGCGGGTCGGATCCAACGGCGCTCCGGAGAAGCGCGCGCACCATACCGGCTCGATCGCGACCGTGCCGTGACGACCGATGACGCGCGCTTTCAGGGGATCCGCCCGGGCGACGAGTGTGTAGGTTGGAAGGTCGGGAGGTGGGAGATGTTGTGGACGCTGGTGATGCTCGCCGGGCTCGCCCAGGCCGAGCCGCGGCTCGGCGCGGGCGTGGTGCTGGGCGACCCGACGGGGCTCTCGCTCGGGTGGCGCGGGAGCGCCTGGTCGGGCGCGCAGGCCGGCATCGGCATCGACGACGGCCGCCTGGACGTGTCCGCCGACTACCTGCAGAGCATCGCGGTCCTGGAGCCGGCGAAGCGATTCCAGATGCCGCTGTACGTCGGCGCCGGCGCCGGCTTCGCCACCGCGGAGAAGGGGTTCTTCGGCAAGCCCGGGGGCATCACGGTGCGTGTGCCCGTCGGGGCCGCGATCCTCTTCGACCGCGTGCCCGTCGAGCTCTTCGCGCAAGTGGTGCCCTCGATCCGCGTCGTGCCGGGGACGGCCTACGGCCTCGACGTGGGGCTGGGCGGGCGGTACTACTTCTGACGGGTCAACAACCCGAGCTCGCCGATCCCGGCGAGCCGAGGTCGGTGGTGCCGCCCGCCGTGGAGGTGGCCAGGCACCAGTTGGCCGCGGCGTCGTTGTCACTCGCGGACAACGCCGCGCCGGCCAGCTCGATGCTCGCCCCGCTGGCGCCCGGCCACCCCGTGCGCTCGTCGTAGGTCACGGCGTCGATCGTGGTGTACCCCCCGTCCTTCAGCCGCACGCCCAGGCGCAGGTCGTCGTCCGCGTCGTGGAAGTTGACCCCCCGGCCCCCGTACTCGTAGTCGGTCGGGATCCCGGCGTCGGCCAGCGTGCGGCTCACGGCGAACACGAGCCGCGCCCCCGCCCCGGCGACGAGATCCGTCTCGACGGTGAAGGTGTCGGCGACGGGGTAGTCGACGTGGTCGGAGACGAAGAGCCCGCGCAGGTTCACGGCGTGGCCGGTCCCGTTGTACACCTCGAACCACTCGCCCTCGCCGTCCTCCAACCCGACCGGGTCGTACATGATCTCGGTGAGCACGAGGTCGCCGACCACGAGCCCCTCGATGCCGTAGTCGGCGCCGTCACAGTTGGAGTCGACATCGTCGCCGACGGTGTCGCTCGCGACGGGGTTCACGTCGGGGTCGGTGTCGTCGCAGTCGAGGCCGCCGAACGCCTCGGACACCCAGCCGTCGTCGTCGGCGTCGGTGTCCGGTTCGGGCGTGGCGGCGTCGGGGCTCCCGTGCGGGTCGAGATCGACGCCGGCGACGTCGTCGCTGTCGCCGTCGGCGCTGTCGGCGTCGTCGTAGCCGTCCCAATCGACCTGCACGACCTCGGCGGGCTCGTCCCCCGCTGGGAGCTTGGAAGGCGAGCACGCGGACAACGCGAGCGCGAGGAGGGCCATCTGGTTTATTCCCCTGGTTCGAGGCGGTGGCACAGCCGTATACACAGGGGCGGGCGGGGCTACGGGCCTCCCCGGGAGGTCCGGGCAGCCGGCCGCGCCGGAGGCGCGCCGCCGCGGCGACGTTGGTGCCGAGGCGGTCGTCGGCGGCTCGGGTGCCCGGGCGCCCGGCTCAGGGGCAGGGCGTGTCGGACCACGTCACGACGTTGTCGCCCTCGTCGCACTCCAGCACCGCGCCGTCGGGGTCGACCGTGAACGTGAGGCCGTAGCGCGCGTCGTCGGGGGACACGCGCAGCTCCAGGGCGGTGGACGTGCCCGCGGCCAGCGGCGGGGTGACCTGGGCGGCGAACATCCGCGAGCCGTCGCCGCGCGCCACGAGCACGTCGATGGGCTCGAGCACGTCGGCGACGCCCGTGTTGGCCACGTAGAGCGTCACGTACAGCTCCTCGCCGCAGTCCTCGGCGCACACGGCCTCCACGGACACCTCGAGGTCCGCGAGCTGCGGCACGCCCGACGCCGCGTGGCCCTGCCAGACGTTGGCGTCGAGCCACCAGGGCGAGGCGGCGGGCACCGATCCGTCCACCTCGAGCGCGCCGGGGTGGTGGTCGACGCCGGAGCTGGGCTCCTCCGCGCCATCGACGAGCCAGCCGCCGGCCGCGTTCTCCCACACCTGCACCGACGGCTCGGCCCCCGAGGTCACGATCTCGGCGAGCCCGTCGCCGTCCACGTCGACGACGACCGGCACGTTCCTCCAGAGGTTGTTGCCGTAGCCGGCCTCGATCGAGGCGAGGGTCTCCCCGGCGCCGTCGAGGATGGTCAGCGCGTACGCCTCGCGCACGATGATCTCGTGGATCCCGTCGCCGTCGAGGTCGGCGAGGTGGAAGGGGTTCCAGCCGATGAGGTCCGAGGGCCGGCGCCACACCTCCGTCAGGGTGTGGTCGTACACCGCGATGCCCGACACGAGCTCGCTGTCCGCGTAGCCGTTGTAGTCGATCACGATCTCGGGCTCGGGGTCGCCGTCGAGCTCGCCCACGCCGATCAGGGCGCCGCCGACCGAGTCGGTCTCCGCCTCCGCGAGGAGCGTCCCGTCGGCATCGCAAGAGGGAGAGCACGTTCGTGTCCGCGTAGAGCACCTCGGCGTCCTCGTCGCCGTCGAGGTCGGCGATGGCCAGCGTCGTGGCCGCCTGCTCGTCCGTGGGCACCGTGACGGGGCAGACGACGGGGTCGCCCCCGCCCACCTCCCAGATGCCCACGCCGAGGGTCTTGCCCACGATCTCGATCACGCCGTCCCGATCCAGGTCCCCGGCGATCGTGTGGTGCCCGCCCGACGCTCGCGGCAGCGTCGCGAGCAGCGCGCCGGTTGCCGCGTCGTGGACCCCGCCGCCGAGCACCACCTCCGGGGCCCCGTCCCCTTCGACGTCGAGGTACCAGGGGACGCCGTAGAAGCTGCCGTCGATCACGGTCGTCGCGTAGTGACCGGCCTCGTCGCCGAGGGTCCAGAAGTACCCGTCCGCGCGCGTGCCGCGCCACACCCCGATCTCCATCCCGGCCCGCGTCGGGTCGAGGTCGGCCACCCGCGCGGCGCCGGCGTCGTCCTCCCCGAAGTACCGGTCGGCGACGACCTCGGCCCCCGTGGCGTCGAGGAGCACGGCGGCGTCCGCCGGGCCGGTGAAGCTCTTCGCGTGGGCCCACAGGCTCAAGGCGTCGGCGGGGGTGATGAGCAGGTCACCGTCGCTGTCCTCGAGGCGCCCGGCCGAGACGGTCACCATCTCGAAGGACGCCCGGTCGTAGCGCCAGACCTCGCGCAGCGCCCAGTCCACGGGCGGGAGGTCGGGGCAGGCGGCGTCGATCGCGACCGCCCGGTCGGGCCACTCCTGGGCGCAGCTCGACTCACCCGTCTCGCCGGAGTCGGTGTCGTCGGTGTCGTCGGTGTCGTCGGTGTCGTCCGGGCCGCCCGTCTCGCCGTCGGTGTCGGCCGTGTCGGTGCCGACGGGGTCGCCGGGCTTGTCGGCGTCGGAGGCCGGCTCCGCGCAGGCGACGAGGAGGAGGAGGTGCATCGGGTCTCCGGGTGCGCCAGTGTAGCCGCCATTGCCGACGGTCCGCGCGCCCACCCGCCGCATCCGGAGCCCCCCGATATACTGGCGGCCTCCCGAGCCCTCGATGCCGCCCGCGACCCCCGACACCCCTCCGCCGCCCGCCCCCGGGGCGCAGAGCGCCGTCCGCCCCGGCGACGTGGCCCGGTGGCTCTTCTGGGTGCAGGCCCGGAAGCTGCTCCCCGTCGCGCGCCCCGAGCTCGTGCGGAGCGTCTTCCCGCTCTGGCGGCTCCAGTACGCCGCGGCGGGCCCCGGCCGCGCGCTCATGGCCGACGAGTACCGCCGCTCGTTCGGCGAGGTCGGCGAGACCGCGGTGCAGGACGCCTACCGCGTGGCGTTCCGCGCCCACTACGAGGAGCTGCTCCTCGGCAAGCTGACGAAGGACAACTGGCGGAGCTACCTGCACTTCCAGGACCAGCACCACCTCGACGACGCGCTCGCCCGCAAGAAGGGCGCGATCATCCTGTTCCCGCACGCCGGGAACTTCATGATGATGATCGCGGCGGTGTCGCTCGCCGGGTACCCCTACACCCAGTACGCGGCCCGCGGGCTCGCCCCCGCCGAGGTGGCCGCCGAGCACCCCGAGCTCTTCGGCCACAACTGGTTCCGCGCGGAGACGCGGCGGGTGCGCGAGGAGAGCGAGGACCAGCTGCCCGCCCGCTTCCTCACGATGGAGACGCCGCTCCGCCAGCTCTTCCGCCGCCTCGCCGACAACGAGATCGTCGGCATCGCGTTCGACGGGCGCATCGGCAACAAGTTCTTCAAGGTGCCGTACCTCGGCCGCGAGGCCCTGCTCAACCCGGGCCCCTACCGCATGGCCATCTCCACCGGCGCCGCCATCGTCCCCACGATGATCGAGTGCCCGGCCGAGGGGCCGGACGTGTGTCACTTCGGCGCCCCCATCGCGCCCGAGGGCCACACCCCCGAGTCCCTGTGCGCCGCCTACCTCGAGGTCGTGGAGAAGTGGCTCCGCAAGCACCCCGAGCAGTACGGCACCTGGCTCCTCCACTGTCGGCTGCGCAACGCGGTCGACGACCACCCCCTGTTCGTCGACTACGCCCCCGACGACCGCTGGCGGAAGTACGACCGATGATCACCGCCGAGCTCACCCGCCTCACGTTGGACGCCACGCTCCGGCTCCACGCCGAGCGCCGCCCCCACCACGTCGCGATCATCGACCGCGACCGCCGGATCACCTGGTCCGAGCTGGAGTCGCTCGTCGCGCGCATGGCGTCCGGGCTCCGCGCCCAGGGCCTCACGCCCGGCGGCCACGTCCTCGCCTTCCCCCAGCGCACCTGGGAGCTGCCGGCGTTGTTCCTCGCGACCGCGCGCGCGGGCGGCATCTACACCCCCATCGACGGCTCCGATCCCGCGCGCATCGAGCACGTGCTGCGCACCTACAACGTCGACCTCGTGTTCGCCCCCAAGGACGCCGAGGCCGACGTGGCCCAGCGGCTGATGGGGGACGCGGCGCGTGTCATCCGCGGCGAGCAGCCCCTCCTCCAACTGACACACGGCGCCCCCGACGCGCTGCCGCCGTCGGACGACCCCGACCGCGTCTGCTATGTCAACTTCACGAGCGGCAGCACGTCGATGCCGAAGGGCGCGCCCACCACGCATGCAAACGTGCAGTGGAACACCCGCGCCGTCCTCGACGTGTTCCCCTTCGGCGAGGACGAGCGCTTCCTCTGCCTCTTCGCGCCCTACTCCCACCCGCACGAGCACTTCGCGCGCACGCTCGCCACCGGCGGGACCGCGATCATGCTGGACACGCTGCGGCCCCGCACCGTGCTGCGCACGCTGCAGGAGCAGCGCGTCAGCTGGATCTTCGCGATCCCGAGCGTGTTCGACCTGCTGCTCACCCAGGTGCAGGAGGGGGACCACTTCCCGGAGCTCCGCTTCGCCGAGGCCGGCGGCGCTGTCGTGGCCCCGGAGCTGGTCCGCCGCGTCGAGGCCGCGTTGGGTTGTCACTTCGTGCCGATCTGGGGCTGCACGGAGACCACCGGCGTGGTGCTCCACGTGCCCCCCTGGCAGGGCGATCGGCGCCTCGAGATGCTCGGCAAGCCCGTCGCCCACTACGACGTGAAGGTGATCGACGCCGACCCGGAGACCGGCGTGGGCGAGCTCTGCGTGCGCGGCCCCGCGGTGGTCGCCGGGTACAAGGACCGCCCCGAGGCCACCCAGGCGAAGTTCGTGGACGGCTGGTACCACACCGGCGACCTCGTCCGGCCCGAGGAGGGCGGCTACCTGCGCTTCCTCGGCCGCCGCGAGGAGATGATCAAGGTCGGAGGCGTGAAGGTGTACCTGCTCGACATCGAGCGGGCGCTCGCCGAGATCCCCGGCGTGAAGCAGGCCGTGGTCGTGCCCGCGCGCGACCCGCTCCGCGGCGAGGTGCCCCGCGCCGTGATCGTGCCCGCCCCCGGCGCCGCGCTCTCCCGCGAAGACGTGCTCTCCCACTGCCGCAGGCACCTCCCCGCCCCGATGGTGCCGCGCATCGTCGAGCTCCGGGACGAGCTCCCCGCCTTCCCCTCCGGCAAGCTCAACAAGCGCGCCATCGCCGAGCAGGTGTCCGTGCCCGTGGCGATGGCGGTGAACTCGATGATCATCGCCGAGCGGCCGCTCGACGAGGTCTTCCGCCTCGCGCGCGCCGCCGCGGACGCCGCGAGCTTCCCGGTGTTCGTCGATCTGCGCTCCCGTCGCGACCCCGCGTCCGACCCCGGCCGCGTGTGGGCGGTGGCGCACCACAACGCCGACTTCGACATCGGCGACCCCGCCTCGGTCGACCGCGCCGTCGCCCTCTCCTGGGAGCACGGCGTGCCCATCGCCATGACGAGCGCGTACATGGGCGCCTGCGTTCCCCAGGACCGCGACTACGGCCGCCACGTCATCGAGCAGGCCTACCGCCTCGCCGAGGCCGCCCCGGACGGCACGCTGATCCTGCGCGTGCTCGGCGGAGATCTCTACGCGCGCGCCCGCTCGCTCCCGGGCCGTTGGCACGACGTGCGCCGGCAGCTCCGCGACGAGAGCCTCGCCACCATCCAACACTGGGAGGGTGTCACCCGCGAGCTCTCGGTGGCGACCGGCAAGCGCGTGGTCCTGGGCCTCGAGATCCACCACGGCCAGTACCTCTCCGACCTGCACGACGTGCACCACTGCTGCCGCGGCCTCCGCTCCACCGGCTGGGATCTCGTCGGCTTCATCGACGACCCCGCCAACCGCTTCATCGCGAGCGAGGGCGATCTTCTCGGCGCGATGGACTTCGCGCGCATGGTGCGCGCCTGGGGCGGCCGCGTGGTCGCCTACCACCTCAAGGATGTGCGCTACCTCGCGCCGTGGAGCCAGTTCCACCCGCAGCCGCTCCAGCGCGTCGGCGAACCCATCTTCGTGTGGGGCACGAACAAGTTCGAGTGGGCGCCGCTCGGCGAGGGCGAGGTCGACCTCGCGCAGACGCTCATGGCCGCCGGCACGCTCGCGCAGCCGCCCCACGGCTTCTGCATGGTGAGCACCGAGTACGTCGCCGCGTCGGCCGACTACGACGACGCGGCGCGCGTGGTGGAGGCCTACCGGCACCTCGTCCGGGACGGGCGGGCGTAAGGCGCGCGTAACGGGTCCGGACGGCCTCCGTGCGCAGGCGGGCCCGGGCCGGGCTAACATGCACGCATGCTGCTGATCGCGCTCGCCCAGGCCCAGGAACTTCCGTGGGAATGTGTCACCGTGTCCGCGCCGGCCGACGCGCGCCCGTACGTCGACGCCGTCCGTGACGAGGCCGACGGGATCGAGGACGCCGGCGACGCCGCGCTCGCGATCGCCGAGGCCTGGGTCGACACCACCTGCCTCACGGACTGCTCCGACGGGAGCAGCGGGACGAGCTGCTGGACGGGCAGCTGCACCACGTCCGCGGGCGCGTGGGTGGAGTACGAGTCGAGCGGCGCGGGCGGCTACGACGGCTCCACCCGCTACTCGTCCGAGGACGTGCACATCGTCGTGGAGCCCCCCGCGAGCGCGGGCGAGACGTGGACGCGCCTCGAGGTCACGAAATCCTCCGGCAGCCGCCGGGACACCGCCGGCACGATCATGCCCTCGTCCGAGTGGGCCGACTGGGAGGTGTCCTGGGAGGGCACGCTCGACGCGGACTGGATCGCGGACGGGGCGTTCACCGGGTCCACCTCCGAGTCGACCTACACGAGCACCTCGTACGAGGCCGCCTGGGACGACGGGAGCTGCGCCTGGAGCGTGAACGACCTGTCCTCGGCGACGGTCGGCGGCACCGAGGTCGCGGTGACCTACGACTGGGACCACTGCGGCGGCTACTTCATGACCTCGGCCGACGCGACGCTCGACGGCGTGGACTACGGCGTGGTGGACCCCGACACGTGGGCGGACGCCTCCGACGACGACGACGACGGCAACAACGACGGCTACTACGACTGCGACGACAGCGACCCCGCCGTGTACCTCTGCGCCACCGAGACGCCGTACGACGGCGTCGACCAGGACTGCTCGGGCGCGGACACGACCGACGCCGACCGCGATGGGCACGACGCGATCGCCACGGGCGGCACCGACTGCGACGACGGCAGCCGCACCGTGTACCCGGGCGCCACCGACACCTGGTACGACGGCGTGGACAGCGACTGCGCCGGGAACGACGACTACGACCAGGACGTCGACGGCTACGCGCTCGGCGCCGACTGCGACGACACCGACGCCGCGGTGAGCCCCGCCGCCGCAGACACCTGGTACGACGGCGTCGACACGGACTGCGCCGGGAACGACGACCTCGACCAGGACGCCGACGGCTACGCGCTCGCCGACGACTGTGACGACACCGACGCCACGAAGAGCCCCGGCGTGGTCGAGACCTGGTACGACGGCATCGACAGCGACTGCGCCGGGGACGACGACTTCGACCAGGACGCCGACGGCCACGCGCTCGGGGCCGATTGTGACGACACCGACGCGACGGTGAACCCGCGCGCGTTCGACCTCCGCCGCGACGGCATCGACCAGGACTGCGACGGCGACGACGGCCCCTCCCTCGGCCTCGGGCCCCCGGGCGAGGGCTGCTCGTCGGCCCCGGGCGCGGCCTGGCTCGCCCCCGTGGCGCTGCTCCTCGTCGGCCGGCGTCGGCGCCGCACGCGGGATTGACGCGCGGGGCCCCGCACGCCGAGGCCGTCCGGTTAGCAGGCCGCGCCGGAGGTCCCATGTCGCGCGTCAGCCTCACCCAGTACCTCGTCGAGGAGCAGCGGCAGAAGGGCCTGATCACGGCGGAGCTCCGGCTCCTGATCGAGGTCGTCGCCCGCGCGTGCAAGCGCATCAGCTACGCGGTGGGCAAGGGCGCGCTCAGCGGCGTGCTCGGCGAGGTCGGCACCGAGAACGTGCAGGGCGAGTCGCAGAAAAAGCTCGACGTCATCGCGAACGAAACCCTGCTCGAGGCCAACTTGTGGGGCGGGAACCTCGCGGCGATGGCGTCCGAGGAGATGGACCACCCGATGGTGATCCCGAACCGCTACCCGATGGGCGAGTTCCTCCTGCTCTTCGACCCGCTCGACGGCTCCTCGAACATCGACGTGAACGTGTCGATCGGCACGATCTTCTCGGTGCTGCGGCTGCCGCAGGGCGCGCGCGAGCCCGAGGAGCGGCACTTCCTGCAGCCCGGCACTCGGCAGGTCGCCGCCGGCTACGCCATCTACGGCCCCTCCACGCTGCTCGTGCTCACCGTGGGCGACGGCGTGGCGTGCTTCACGCTCGACAAGGAGACCGGGAGCTGGTGGCTCACGGTCGAGCGCATGCACATCCCCGAGGAGACGAGCGAGTACGCGATCAACGCCTCGAACGCGCGGCACTGGCAGGCGCCCGTGCAGCGCTACGTCGAGGAGCTCGTCCAGGGGAAGACCGGCCCGCGCGGCCGGGACTTCAACACCCGGTGGATCGCGTCGATGGTCGCCGAGGTGCACCGCATCCTCACGCGCGGCGGCATCTTCATGTACCCGCGCGACAACCGCGACCCGAAGAAGCCCGGCCGCCTGCGGCTGCTCTACGAGGCCAACCCGATGGCGTTCATCGTCGAGCAGGCCGGCGGCGCGGCGACGAACGGGCACACGCGGATGCTCGAGCTGGAGCCCAGCCAGCTCCACGAGCGCGTTGCCGTCTTCCTGGGTTCGAAGCAGGAAGTCGAGCGGGTGACGGCGTATCACCTGGAGGAGCGGAGCTCCCTCTAAGGCTCGCAGTCCCCGTAGAGCGCGTACTCGATCTTCACGACGGAGCCCGCCTCGGGCGAGCTGGATCCGTGGAAGTCGATGGTCCGGTTCGTCTCGTCGTAGACCCACCAGTCGACCACCTCGCCGTCCACCGTCACCACGATCGTCTCGGGGACCGGCCAGCTGCTGAGCTCGAAGCTGTCGGTGTCGGGGGGGATGTCGTCCACGATGTCCTCCATGTGGCCCGACCAGTCGGCCGTGCAGATGGAGAGGAACTGCCCGCCCGTCGCGGCGGTCGCCTCGTACCAGCCCACGCCGGGATCGATGCTGCCGCACCCGCTGGGCCAGTCCCCGGCGATGGCGTGCACGGTGAGGAGGTCGTTCCGGGACTTCAGGCTCTGGAAGATGGAGACGTAGGAGACCCAGGGGTTCGGGGACTGCTCGGGCTCGTCGGCGATCCCGACCAGCGCGAGCGCGCCCTCGCGTACGAGGCCCTCGTTGCAGCCGCCGGGGGCGAGGTTGGCCGCGCCCAGGGCCGCCTCGAGCACGGTGAAGCCCATCTCCGCGAACCGGCCCGGCTCGGCCGCGAGCATCGTCGTGAGGTGGGCGACCTGCTCCGCCTCGCTCATCGTGCCGTCGACGAACGGGACCTCCCCGACGATGCAGCCGTCGTCCGCGATGGTGATGCCGAGCTGGTAGTCGAGGCCCGAGGCCATGAGCGTGTCGACGAGGTGCGGGAGGGCCTCCGCGAGGCGCTCCGCCTCGTCGGACATCGACGCGGTGGTGTCGAGCGTGAACACGATGTCGACCTGGTCGGCGTGAGTGAGGTCGAAGGTGTCGATGTTGGTGCCGTAGCGCACCGCCGCGCCCGACTGGGTGGCGAGCACGGACCCGTCCGGGTCGTCGGAGGTCACGACCAGCGTGCCAGAGACGCTCCCCTCCTCGATCGGGGCGTAGGTGACGCGCACCTCGACCGACGCGCCCGGCGCCAGCGTCCACGGGAGTGGACCGTTGACCCCCTCGTCGGGGTCGAAGGCGAGCGCGGTGTCGCCGGTGTAGGCCAGGTCCGAGACGACGAGGTCCCCGGAGCCTTCGTTCCGTAGGGCGAGGGCGAGGGTGTCCTCGCAGCCCACGTACAGGGTGCCGAACGGGTAGGTGACCGGCGAGACCACGAGCTCGGGCTCCGGCGTGGCGGCCACGCCCGTGGCCGTGACGGGGAGCCGGGCGGGCTCGTCCGCGGCGTTGGTCTCGAGCAGGACGGCGGTCGCGTACTCGCCCTCGGCGTCGGGGTCGAAGGTGACGTCGAACGTGGTGCTCCCGCCCGGCGGGACGAGCGGCGAGAAGCCGATCGCGGAGATCGTGTAGGCGGAGACCGCATCCTCGAGCTCGAGCGACAGGATCTCCAGGTCCTCGTCGCCGACGTTGGCCACGCTGACGGTGGCGCTGACCCAGTCGCCGACCTCTACGCGGCCGAACGCGAGGGCGTCCGGGTCGAGGCGCACGGCGGGCGCGTCCTCGCTGACGACCGGGGGCTCCTCGGTCTTGTCGTCCGGGCCGTTGCAGGCGAGCAGGAGGAGGGGGAGGGCGTGGCGCATGGGGATCCCGGATTGCGTGGAGGAGAACGCGCGGGGCGTGCCTGCCGTGACGGGCCGACGCCGAGGCAGCCCGCGTCCCGCCGGAGCGCGTTCAGCGCGCAGCGAGGTCGCCCATCGCGAGCAGCCCCGCGGCGAGGATCGCCTCGCTCATCGGGAGATCGAGCTCCTCCGCGAGCGCGCACGTGCGCTCCACGAGGGCGGCCATGCGGCGCGCGAGGGCGACGCGCAGCTCGGCGGCCGAGCCGACGAGGAGGCCGAGGCGCTCCAGGTCGGCGAGGATGACGGGGCCCGCGGTGGCGAGCAGGGCGGGCAGGAACAGGATGCCGCGGCGGCGCAGCACGGCCTCCGCGTCGGCGCCTAGTTCGCCGGTCATGTCGACGACGACGCGGGCCTGGACGCGCTCGGCGAGGGCGGCGTCGAAGGCGGGGCCGCGCCCGGCGAGGAGCAGGAGCTCCATGGGCTCGACGAGGAGATCCTCGGGCGTGGTCACCGTGTGCACGGGGCGCGGCAGCTTGCCGTTCCGCACCTTGAAGCCCGCGATGCGCTCGAACTCCAGGCCGCGCTGGTCGATGACCGAGTCGCGGGAGTCCGAGCAGGCGACGAGCAGAGGGCGCCGCAGCGCGTCCGTCTCGACCGTGACCCCGTCGAAGAGGCGGGCGAAGCGGCGCCCGGCGCGGCCGTAGCCCCACACGCCGTACCGGACGGTGCGCGAGCCCCCCAGGTCGCGGACGCGCAACAGCGCGCAGGTCGCGACAGCGACGGCGCTGTCGACGGACGACATCTGGAGGTCGGCGAGCGGCCCCGCCTGGGCGCCGCGCAGGACGCCGAGCGTGCCGGTGTCCACGGCCGCAATCGCCGCCTCCACCCGCTCCCAGGGCACCGACACGTGCGGCGTGACGTAGTCGCGGCCGGGGGTCGTCCGGCTCGCGATCGCGCCGGCGTACTGCCGGAGCACGTCCTGGAGCACGACGTCCGGCAGCGCGGGATCGACCCGGATCGCGCCGTGCGCGCCGCCCAGCGAGACGCCCAGCGCGGCGCTGCGGATCCGCCGGAGCAGGGCCATCCTCCGGCTCTCGGGCTCGCTCGCGGCGGGAGAGAGCTCGAGGGGCCCCATCGTGTCGACGTCGGGCCCCCGGTAGCGGACGCGGAACGCGGGGTGCGCGACTCCGTCGGCCCCGGCGACCGTGAACGCGGCGGTCTCGTGGGACGCGAGGAGGCGGTCGACGTGGTCGCCACCGAGCCCGAGCTTCCGCCCGACGCTCGACAGGCGCCGGAGCGTGTCGGCCACCGGGTCGGCGCGCACGTCCCGCCGTACCGGAGCGTCGGACGGCAGCCGGGGCATGTGGCGGCCGGTGTTCCAGTCCGCGGCGAGCTTCCCGGGCTCGAGCACGGGCTTGAACTCGTCGATGCCGTACATCCAGGCGTAGAGGCGCCGGACGCCGTAGCACTGCGACTTGAGCGTGCACCGCTGGCACGCGGGCACCTGGATCCAGTCCGGCGTGCGGTTCTCGTCGGGGATCGGCACGGCGTCGAGCAGGTAGCGGGGCTCCCCGTTCAGGACGCAGTGGGGGGCGCCGCACTTGAGCGACGGGCCGTCCACGATGATGCCGTTGTCGACGCAGTAGTCGAGCGCGCGCATCAGGTAGGGCGCGGCGTCCGAGTAGCGGACGACGATCTCCTTCTTCGCCATCGGCCAGGCCATGGGCGTGGCGAAGATGAAGCAGAAGCGCCGGATGGTCGACTCCTCCGCCATGAACTTCACGAACTCGGGCATGTGCCGGTAGTTCTTCGGCCCGATCACGTGCGTCACGTTCGTCTGGAGGCCCGCCTCGTGGAGGTTCGCGATGCCCGCGAGGATCCGCGACATGGTCCCGGGCAGCGTCGTGATCTCGCGCAGCACGTCGTCGCGGTGCGCGTGCAGCGAGATGACGACGGAGGTGAGCCCGGCGTCGATCAGCTGCTTCGCGAAGTCGGGATCGGCGAGGCGGATGCCGTTCGTCTGGAGGACGATGCGGCGCACGCCCAGCTCCTGGGCCTTCTGGATGTAGCCGGGGAGGCTGGCCTGGAGCGTCGGCTCCCCCCCGGTCATGACGAGCTCGCGGACGCCCGCGTCGACGGCGGCCTCGATCGCCGCGGGGATGTCGTAGTCCTGGACCGACTTCTCGTGGTGCGGGATGAAGCAGAAGTCGCAGCGCCGGTTGCAGGCGTGGCCGACCCGGAGGCGGGTGGAGGCCAGCGTGGACTCGTCGCCCGCGGACTCCGCGCACTCGTAGGTGACGCCCTTCACCGGCTCCAGCGGGGTGTCGGCGAGGCGGGCCGGGCGCTCGCGGCGCGGCTTGTCGAGGCCGTGCTCGAAGTCCACCTCGAAGGGCGTGACCACGTCCTCGCCGAAGACCTTCACGTAGCCCTGCATCACGCCCGGGCAGGTGCCGCGCACGAAGCACGTCCGGCACGTCTTCGGGAAGGTCCCCTTCGCGGTCGGGAGGTCGGGCGTCATCCGCCACTGGCGCCACCGCTCCGTGTGGCACATCGGCACGCCCGGGCCCGGGTCGAGGTGGATCGGCGGCACGTCCGGCCAGGGGTGGAGGGAGCCGAACGGGAGCGCCTCGTCGATCTCCTTCCAGCTCACCTGGAGCGCCGGGTCGGCGATGTCGAGGTGGACGAGGTCGATGCGGCGCACCTTCCCGACGAGCTTCGGGATGGCCTGCAGCGTGTCCTGGATCGTCGGCAGCGTCGGGCGGATCAGCGGCACGCGCACCACGATGCCCACGCCGGCGGCGGCGAGGTTCGCGACGCCCTTCATCACGGTGTCGAAGGCGTCGGCCTTGCGGACGAGCCGATCGAACGTGGCCGGGTCGTGGGAGGGGAACAGGAGGCTGACCTCCGTGAGCCCGTTCTTCCGCAGGATCGCGACCGGCTCGGGGCGCGAAGCCCAGGCGCCGTTCGTCCGGATCGAGAGCCTGCGGGCGCCCCGCTCCCGCAGGCCGGCGAGGATCGTCGGCAGCTTCGGGTGCAGGGTGGGCTCGCCGCCGCCGAGCACCGCGCGCATGCCAGAGAGCTCGCTCATCGGCGCATCGTCGAGGATCCGCCCGACGTCTTCCGCCTCGGCCTTCGACCACGCGCGGTCGCAGAACACGCAGCTCATGTTGCATTTCGCGTTGATCGGAAACGGCAATCGGCCCCGCGCGTGAGCCGGGATGGTACCGCGGCCGGCGCTGGCCCGCTCAGCCCACCGGCGCCGCCAGGGAGAGCGGGAACGTGGCCGCCATCGCGGGGAGCGCGTCGAAAGGGACGAGCCCGCGGTCGCCGTGCAGCTCGAAGTAGCCCTGCCCCGGCCCCTGGCACCGGTCCACCAGCGCGCAGCGGCCGCAGGCGGTGCCGTCGCGTGCGTGGCTCCGGTACGTCGGGTCGGCCATGCCGACGTGCTCGGGCTCGGGGAGGAAGATCAGGCCGGGGTGCGCGCGGAGGAGGCACGCGGGGAGCCCGCAGGAGCCGGTCGTCACGTCGAGCAGCACGCCCACGGTCCGCAGCGTCTCGACCGCCCGCAACAGGAACGGCTCGATCTCGTCGAGGGGGACGAGCCGCTCGCGCCAGAGCTCGCGGTCGTGGTAGGTCTGCGGCCGCGAGTAGGTGACGGACTCGACGGGGTTCGTGGGGATCGCCCGCACGAAGTGCTCGGCGATGAACGCCGCGTGCGCCGGCAGGTCCCGGTGGTTGGCGCGCTCGACCACGCAGTTCAGCCCCACCCGGATGCCGGCCTTCAGCGCCGCGGTGATGCCCGCCACGGTGCGCCGGTGTGTACCCGGTGCGCGCGTCATCCCGTCCGAGATGTCCGGGTCCGCCGCGTGGAAGCTGACGAACAGCCGGTTGGCCCGCGCCTCGACCAGCCGGGCCAGGACCTCGGGCTTCGCGAGCTGGACGGCGTTCGTCTGGACCATCGTCGCCATGCCGAGCTCGTGGGCCCGCCCCAGGAGCGCCGGGAGGCCCTTCCGGAGGGTCGGCTCGCCGCCCGTGACGATGAGCTGCCGCACGCCCGCAGCAGCGATCTCCTCGAGCCACGTCCGGTACATCCCGGTCGGCGGCTCCGGCCAGGCCCGGGATTGCCAGCAGAAGCCGCAGTCCTGGTTGCAGCGGAAGCCGAGGCGGAGGTTCGCCGACGCCCCGACCACGCCGTAGAAGACGCGGCGGTAGTACTCGTCGCTGATCTCGGCCCACGGGGCGAGCGGCTCGTACACCTCCCAGAGCCGGGCCGCGAGCGCGTCGCCGCGCTTCTTCCCCTGCGCCACGAACCGCTTGCCGATCGCGTCGAGCGACGGCGCCGCCGTCGGATCGTGGAGCGGATCCCGGTCAGGCGGGTGCTCGTAGGCGAGCCAGAGGTGCCCGGCTTCCCGCCACGCGCGCGGGAGCGCGCCCGGGCGTGCCACCTTCATCTCGAACGAGAGCCCGTTCGGCGGCTCGACGCGGAAGTCGACGACGCCCGGCGGCCGCCGCGTCGTGCGGTGCGTGACGCGCACCTCGGGCCCGAGCCCCAACACCTCCCGGAGCGCGTCCTCGACGGGGCGAAAAAGCGTCGCCACGTAGGGGGTGAGCGCGATGGCGGGCATCCCCGGGATCATATCTCCGCCCCTTCAGCGCCGGTCGCGCACCTCGGCGCGGTCGGCACGCACGCGCAGGGTGGTCCCCGGCGCGTCGGGCGCCGCGTAGACGCTGTGCCACCCCTCGGGGAGGCGCGGCGCGACGGCGTCGAAGACGGTGCGGGCGTCGCGCGGCGAGAGGTTGACGCAGCCGTGGCTCGCGCGGTTGCCGAAGCCCCAGTGCCAGAACACGCCGTGGAGCGCGTAGCGGGGCCGGAAGTGCACGACCCAGGGCACGCGCTCGACGTGGTAGGGCTCCGCCGCGCCGGGGAGGCTCGCCATGTCCCAGTGCACGGCCTTGTCCATCACCCGGTACACCCCCAACGGCGTCTCCTGGGGCGCGAGGCCGGTCGACACGAGCGTGGCGAAGGTGAGCGCCTGCCCGCGGAACAAGAGCAGCACCTGCTCGGCGACGTCCACGTCGATCCAGGGCTCGTCGTCGGCGATGCCGGGCGGCGGGGGGAGCGGGCGCACCCGCCGGATGTCGGCGGCGGAGACGAACCCGTCGCGCCCGTCGGCGCCCGGCACCGCGTACCAGCGCCCGTCCTCGGTGGCGGGCGTCGCGCGCACCCGGAGCGCGGCGTGGTGCGGGAGCTTCGCGAGCTCGGCCGCCTTGCGATCGGCCGCGACGCGCACGACCGCGCCGTCGTAGCGGTGCACCCAGGCCTGCGCGAGCCCCTCGGGCAGCGGCTGGGCGGCGAGGTCCACGCCCGCGAAGCGGCTCACCGGGTACAGGAACGCGTCCTCGAGCGGCACCACGCGGCCGTCCTCGCGCAGGAGGACCGGCCCCCGCGCGGATTCGACCACGCCGACGAAGTGGTACTTCGTGTCGTCGGCGAGCGAGTCGATCGGCGGATCGCCGCGCTCCCAGGCCGCGAGGCTCGCGTAGTTCGCGCCCTTCCAGCGCCGCCACCGCTTGCCGTACACGAACGGGAGCAGCGCCTCCTCGGTGGTGGGGTCGCGCTCCCACGCGCCGGTCGCGACGTAGTCGCCGTACTCCTCGGGGGTAGGCGGGTCGAAGCGGGCGAGCGGCGGGAAGGACGCGAGCGGCGCCTCGGTCGGGGTCGTGCCGGCGAGGCACGCGAAACCGCCGTCGACGAGGCCCCAGCCCTCGGGCTCGCAGCCCACGCCGTCGGCCCGGGCGAGCACGCGGAAGGGCGCACCCGGCGCGATGCGGCCGCGGACGGCGGAGGCGCGGTCGGGGGCCCGGCGCACGAGGAGCGTGTGCGGAGAGACACGCCGCTCGTCGGGCGGAGACGCGAGCACGGCAAGCGCGAGGGCGAGGAGCATGGGAGGCGACGACCTGTACCCTCCGACGTGGCCGCGCGCCGGTCCTTCGTGCGCGTCGCCCCCGGGTCCGAGCCGTCAGGGCGCGTAGGCGACGAGCCGCTCGTCCGGCGTCTCGAGGAGGCCGATCCCCTCCCCCAGCCACATCGGGTCGGCGCCGACGCCCTCGCAGGTCGGAGTGACCTGGTGCGCGCGGATCGGGGTCCCCTGTAGGTCCCGGTCCGCCTCGCCGGTGATCGCCGTGCTGCAGGTCACGTCCGTGGCGCTCGGGGCCGCCTCGTTGATGGATGCGGTCACGACGAAGGTGTCGGTCCAGCCCTCCATCGCGGCGGGCCGCACGCGCCACCCCGGCTCGAAGGTGCGCCAGCCGGTGGAGCGGATGATCTCGTCGCCGGAGGTGCCCTCCGTCTCGGCCTCGGAGCGCGTCCACCACGCGCTCTCCCCGTCGCACCGCCACGTGTCGGCGCGCGACCAGGCGAACGAGCCGCCGTCGCCCGAGTAGGCGCCCTCCTCCACCAGCGTCACGACCTCGCCCTCGATCGTCGCGATCTCCACGGTGGCGGTGCCGTCGTAGCCCCAGGCCGCGACGTAGGCGTCCGACGGCGCGTAGGTCCAGCGCGTGCCCACGCGGACCACCCCCGCCCAGGGCCCGCACGCGGCCTCCCCGGTGTCCTGCGCCGGGCTCGTGTCGCCGGAGTCGGCCCGCACCGGGCCGCGATGGGCGCATGCGAGGAGGAGCAGGAGCATGGATCGAGCGTAGCGCGGGTGCCCGACCCGCGCGGGCTACACCCGGAACGGCAGGCGAGGCCCCAGGGTGACCGCCGCGGGGGTCACCTCGGCCCGGTACGCGAGCACCTCCACCCCGGCGTCCACCGCGCGGCGGAGCGCGGCGGCGTAGGCGGGATCGACGTCCTCGGCCACGGTGACCTCGTCGGCGTCGCCGCGCCCGACGTGAAAGAGGAGTACGCCGCGGTGGCCCTCGGCGACGACGCGCGCGAGCTCGGCGAGGTGTCGGGCGCCGCGGGCGGTGACGGCGTCCGGGAAGGCGGCCACGCGCCCACGCACGAGCGTCGCGTTCTTGACCTCGACGTAGGCGCGCCGCGGCTCGTCCACGAGCAGCCAGTCGACGCGGCTCCCCCCGTACCGCTGCTCCGCGCGCGCCTCGGGGTACCCGGCGAGCTCGGGGATGCGCCCCGCGCGCAGGGCCTCGCCCACGACGTGGTTCGCGCGCCCGGGGTTGACCAGCGCCCAGGCGTCGCCGGGCCGCGCGAGCTCGACGCACCAGGGCAACTTCGCGCGTCCGACCGAGAGGAGCACGGGGGTGTCGGCGTCTCGGAGGCACGCGGTCATCCGGCCCGGGTTCGGCACGTGCACGACCACCTCGGCGCCGTCGGGGAGCCGGGCGTCGCCCAGGTAGCGCTTGTAGCGGCGCAGGAGCACGGCCGGCGTGAGCGGCGGGAGGTCCATCCGGGGCCGCTAACGCATGCCTCAACGGGGATGCCGCGGCGGTGGCGGAGGCGGTAGGCATCGCGGATGAGCTCCGGCGGAAGGCGTTGGAGCGCGCGAAGGCGGCGCCCTCGTGGCAGCCCCGGGCCGACCTGTCCGGTGCAGCCCGGAGATTCGCCCGCCTCGCGCTCGAAGAGCTTCCGGCGAGCCAGGAGACCTACACGATGCGCCGGAGCTACTACCGCACGATCCCCGGCCTGTACTACCTCTACGACGACTTCAACGACCGCCGGATCCACGTGAATCACGCCTTGCAGATGGCGGGGATGGAGCTCTCCTGCCTCCTGGTCGAGGCCATGGGGCGCATCGGGCCGGACGAGAAGGCGGGCGCGGGCCAGTGACGGGGCCCGTCCGACGCGCCTCGAGCGTCACGGACAGGCGAGCCACGGAAGCGTCGCCAGCACCTCCTCGGTGTAGTCGTCCAGCGCCCCCGCGAGCGCCGTGCCGCCGGGCACGTCGGAGACCTGGACGGGCTCGGTCGCGCCCGGGTCCGCGGCGAGGTCGAAGGCATAGCGCTCGCCGCTCCCGCAGTCCGTGACGAGCTGGGCGTCGAGCCCCCCGACGGCGAGCCAGGTCAGCACCTCGCCCGCGTCCCCGGCCTCGTAGGTGCCCGAGAAGGCGTGGGTGCGGCAGCTCTCCAGGAGCGAGCGCCCCTCCGCGCCGGCGAGCGGCTGGAGCCCGGCCGCATCGAGCACGGTGGGCAGCACGTCCATGTTGCTCGCGACGCAGTCGACGTGCGCGTCGGGGACGTCCGCGCCCCAGAAGAGCAGCGGCACGTGGACGAGCTCGTCGCGGAGCGTGCGGCCGTGGCCGAGCATGGTCGGATACCCGTCGTGGAAGCTCTCGCCGTGATCGGCGCTGACCACCACCAGCGTGTCGTCGCCGCGGCCGAGGCGCTCCAGGCCGGCGATCAGGCTCTCCACCGCCCGATCGACGCCGAGCACCTGCTCGTCGTACACGACGCGCACCTGCTCCAGGACGGCGGCGCGCTCCTCCTCGGTGGTCGCGGCGGCCAGGGCCGCCTGGATCTGCGACTCCTGCACCTGCGCGGGGGCGAGCAGGTCGAAGGGGATCGTCGCCGGGTCGATCCAGGTGCCCACGTCGACGTCCTCGGGGCGGTAGGGCCCGTGGGGGTCGACCGGCTGGAGGAACACGAAGGTGGGCACGTCGGCGGGGAGCGTCTCGAGCCACGCGAGCGCGGCGTCGACGGTGCTCGCCGCGTTGCCCGGCTCGGCGCCGAGCTCCTGGGCGTGCTCGAAGCCGAAGCCGAGCCCGATCTCGGGGCCGAGGAGCAGGCTGCTCCCGCTGAACAGCGCGGTCCTCCAGCCCGCCTGCCGGAAGTGCTCCGCGAAGGTGGGCGCGGCGAGCGCGCCGCTCGGGCCCGCCTCGTCGAAGTAGCGGAGGCCGTGGGTGGGGAGGTCGACGCCCGCGAGGAGGGACGCCGTCGACGGCACGGTCCACGACGCCGTCGTGAGCGCGCGGGCGACCGACGTCCACCCGGAGCGCCCGCCGAGGAGCGGCGTCGTGTCCCGCGGGCCACCCCAGGCGCGGAGCGCGTCGGCGCGGAGGGTGTCGACGTGCACCACCACGACGTTCCGCGCCTCGAAGGATCCGAGGTCGAGGTGGCCGGGGTCCGCGGGGGGCTCGGCGCGCGGAGGGGGGCGGCCCGCGTCGGGAGTGTTGCATGCAAGCGACAGGAGCGCGAGGGTCATACCTCCTCGATGACCGGGGTCCTCCGTACGGATGTGGAGGGCTCGTCAAGCCCGGAGCGATAGGACGCTCGTCATGCGCCTGCCCCTCCGCCTCGGCCTCCTGGGCTCCCTCGCCGCTCCCCTCCTCGCCTGCCTCGGCCTCGGCGGCGGTGGCACGTACGCCGGCGCGCGCGCGAGCGTCGCCGGCGGCGACGCGGCGGCCGTCGACGCGCTCCTCGCCGCGGCCGGGCGCACGGCGGACGACCTCGCCGTGCTCCCCGCGGCGGACTGGGGGCGCAGTGCCGAGCCCGCCGTGGTCGTGCAGGACGGGCGCGTGACGCACCTGCGGCTCCGGGGAGCGGGGCTCGCGTCGATGGCCGCCGTCGCGCCGCTCGACGCCCTCCGGGAGCTCGACCTCTCCGGCAACGCCGTCCCGCGCATCGAGGGCCTCGGCGCCGCCCGCTCCCTGGAGGTGCTGACCCTCCGCGACAACGCGCTCGCGGACCTCGGCGGGCTGGGCGCGTGCACGGCGCTCCGCTGGTTGTACCTGGACGGGAACCGGATCCGCTCCCTGGCCGGCCTGGCGGTCGTACCGGCGCTCGCGGACCTCTCCTTGAACAACAACCAGCTCACGACGCTCGACGGCATCGGGGGCCGGCGCGCGCTCACCGGGCTCTACGTCGCGAACAACCACCTCGTGGACCTCTCGGGGCTGCGTGACCTCCCCGCCCTCGCGACGCTCTCGGCCAACGGGAACCGGATCGCGCGGCTCGACGGGATCGCCGGCGCGCCCGCGCTCCAGAACGTGTCGCTCGCCGACAACGCGATCGCGGACGCGGGGCCGCTCGCCGCGCTCCCGGCGCTGAAGTGGGTCGACCTCGCGCGGAACCCGCTCGCGACGGCGCCGCGGGTGGGGCCGGGGGTGACGGTGGAGGGGGTGGCCCCCGCGGGAACGGCGGTGGCGGAGGCGGCGGCCACGGGGACGGCAGCCGCGACGGCGTCCCCGGCGGCGGCTCCGGCACCGGCCGCCGGCGCCACCGAAGGGACCTCGGCCACGCTGCCCGCGCAGTCGGGCACGGTGACGAGCGGCTCCTCGAGCCGCGGAGCCGGGTTCGGGGGCCTGTTCGCGTCGGGGCGCTGGGGCGGGCTCTCCGGGACCTCCTGCCCGAGCTTCGGCAAGGGGCGGTCGATCCTCGGCGTTCGCGTGACGGTCGCGGTCGAGTCCGGCCGGGTGCGCGTGTGGGTGCGGGACGGCGCCGCCTACCGCTGGAAGCTCGCCGAGCCCGGCCGCCCCGCGGACCTGGCCGGCGCGCCGATCGATCGGCCGGGCGCGCGCGCCGGCGTCGACCGCTACCAGGTCTGCATCGAGGCCGTCGACGGGCCTGCGAGCGGGGTCAGCTACGAGGTGCGAGGCAGTTAAGTCCGAAATGGGACGGGGAGGCACACCCCCGCCGCGCTCCTGGTAGAATCAGCGGATGCCGCCGACGCCCTCCCGCCTCCTCGCGCGCGAGCGGTCACGCGCGACCGCCCTCCACCGCCAGCCGCCCCAATTCGAGCGCGAGAACGCCCGCGAGAGCGTCCGCACGCCCGCGCCCGACGAGGCCCTGGGCGCGCGCCTCCAGGGCCTCTGCGGGAACGAGGCCCTCCACGGCGGCGTGGCCGGCGAGGAGCAGGCGTTCGCGCAGGTGGTCGCGGAGAACCTCGCGCTCGCGGCCGTGGGCGTCGACCCCGCGGCGGGCAGCTTCTCCGGATCCAACCAGGCGATGCTCCGGGCGATGCGCGCCGCGGGCGGGACCGGGAGCGGGGCGGACGGCGACGGGGCGGTCTCCCAGTCCCTCCGGCGCGCCGGCGTCCCGCTCCCCCCCGAGATCCAGGCGCGGCTCGAAGCGCACTTCGGCGTCCCCCTCGACGCGGTGCGCATCCACACGGACAGCACGGCGGCCGTCGCCTCCGCGGCGATCCAGGCGCACGCCTTCAGCACCGGCACGCACGTGCTCTTCGGCCAGGGCGAGTACCGGCCGCACACGGCGGAGGGCCTGGAGCTCCTCGCCCACGAGGTCACCCACGTCGTCCAGCACCTCCAGCAGCGCTCCGGCAGCGCGACGGCGGTGGAGAACGGCGTCCCGGTCACGCTGCCGTCCGACGCGGTCGAGCGGGAGGCCGTCGACTCCGCCCGCGCGTTCGTGCGGTCCGGGGCCGGCGCCGAGGCCGCGACCGTCGAGGGCCTCGAGGCGCGCACGCCGTCGGCCGAGATCGGCGAGGACGTCGTCGGGGCGCCGATCCTCGACGTCCCGACGAGCGAGGCCCCCTCGCTCGGCGCGGCCCCCTCCCTCGGCGCGGGCGTCATGGCCCGAAACGGCCCCACGCCCGAAGCCCCGGACAGCCACGGCACGGTCGCGACCGTCGGCGGGCCCGGCGCGCGCGCCGGCGGCTGGGAGTTCGCGCGGAACCCGGACGGCAGCTGGAAGGTCGAGCGGCGGCCGGAGACGAACCCCTCCGGCGTCCAGTCGAGCGGCAGCGCCGAGGCGAGCACCACGCTCGCGGAGGGCGAAGCCAGCGTCTCGGTCGCCTCCGGCAGCTCGACGATCTCGGGCCGCGGCGGCACTCTCCAGGCCGACGGGACCGTCCTCGGCGCCTCGGCGGAAGGCTCCGTCACCGCCAGCGCGGACTCCGAGGGCTTCGCCATCAAGGCCGAAGGTGGCGCCCAGCTCACCGTCGCGAGCGGAAAGCTCAAGTACACCACCCCCGAGTGCGAGTTCAGCGTGCTCGGCGAGACGCTCAAGGCCACGGCCTACATCGAGCTCACGGCCGAGGTCTGCGCCGCGGTGAAGGGCGAGCTCGGCTTCTCGCTCAAGCCCGGCGGGGACGGCGTCTCCCTCGAAGGCGGCGGCGAGGCCTTCGCCGGCGCGCGGGCGGGCATCAAGGGCGGCATCGCGTGCGAGTGGAAGCCGCGGATCGCCCCCGAGTTCCTCGAGCTCGCGGGCGCCTTCGCCGGCGCCGAGGGCTGGGCGGGCGCGGCGGCGGCGTTCGACGCCTCCTTCTCGCTCTACCCCTCCGTGAAGGCCGAGTTCAACTACGGCGTCGCCCTCGGCTTCGGCGGCTCGGTCACCTACGGGGTCGAGGCCCACCTCATCCACGTGCCGATGCTCATGCTGACGCTCGTGGGGCGCGGCGCCGCCCTCGCGCTCGACGCCGTGGGCATGGAGTACCTCGCCCGCGCGCTCAACCAGATCATCGACAGCTTCTGGGACGACGACGCGGCGCGAGCCGCGGTCGCCGCCGGCGTGCACCGGAACATCACCGTCGCCGAGCGCATCCGCCTCTGCAACCGGATGCTCTCCGGCGCCTGTATGGACGAGGACGAGCAGGCCATCATCACGGTGTTCCGCGACAGCATCGCCAGCGGCGAGGTCGCGGCGCTCGCCCGCGGCGTCGAGGGCGGCGTGCTCGGGCTCATCGAGAAGTTCGACGGCGAGGAGTACGCCACGATGATGGCGCTCCTCTACGTGGACGCGCACATCACCGACATCCCCATCGACGACGACGTGGCCCGCAAGCTCGTCGAGCTCGGCCTGCACCCGCGCATGCCGATGGAGGACGTGCGCCGCAGCATCAACGCGATGCTCGACGGCTTCACCGGCGACGCCGACGAAGGCTCCATCCTCCGCATCCTGCGCGAGCGCCCGGACTGGAAGACCGTCGTGACCGCGGACATCAAGGAGCGCTGCCTCGACGACTTCAACGGCGAGGAGTACGACGCGCTCGTCGGCTACTTCTTCCTGAACGACTTCATGGAGGACGTCGACTTCGACGACGACGTCGCCCGCGCCGTCATCCGCCAGAACATGCACCTGGCCGTGGACGACAACGCCAAGCTGAAGCGCTGCTTCGACGAGCTCATCTCGGGCGTCACGGGGGACGACGACGAGGCGTGCATCGTCCGCCTGCTGCTCGACAAGCCCGGCTTCACGGCGTCGCTCTCCCCCGCCGACCTCCAGGCCGCGCTCGACGACGTGGACGGCGAGGAGCACGAGGACCTCCTCGTCGCGCTCCGGAAGGGCCGCCGCATCGACATCTCCGAGAGCACCTACGACGTGGACGACAACGTCGTCCGCAAGCTCGTGGCCCAGGGCGTCCACACCGACCTCTCCGTGCCCGAGGCCCGGCGCTGCGTGGACGAGCTCATCAGCGGCTTCACCGGCGACGAGGACGAGGCGGCGCTCATCCGCATCCTGGTCGACAACCCGACGAAGGTCGCCGACATCCTCGAGACGACCGACAAGCGCCAGCTGGTGCTGGACAACTGCCACGGAGACGAGTCCGACGAGCTCACCGGCATCTACGTCATCCACAACCTGCTGCCCGGCCTGGAGATCGACGACGACGTGGCCCGCGCCATCGTCCGCATCGGGCTCCACCGGCAGGTGACCGACGGCACGGTCCTCATCCGGATGATCGACGCCTTGATCGACGGCTTCACCGGCAACGACGACGAAGCCGCCATCATCTCGATCTGCAAGGACTGCCCGCCGGTCCGGCCGCTCCTCACGCAGGACAAGCTCGTCACCATCCTGGACAACGTGGACGGCGAGGAGCACAGCCAGCTGCTCGTCTGGCTGCGCCAGAACAGCGTCGTCACCGACATCTCCGCGGACTGGGTCGTCCTCGACGACGACGACGCCCGCGCCCTGGTCGACGGCGTGGACAAGTCCACGTTCACCGCGGGCGAGGTGGCGCGCCTGCTCCGCGCGCTGAACGACGGCTTCACCGGCGACGACGACGAAGCGCGGATCCTCGCCGTGCTCACCGCCCGCACCGACCTCATCGCCGGGCTCGACGCCGACCTCGTCGACGAGGTGATCGACAACGTGGACGGCGAGGAGCTCTGCACGCTCTTCGTGCTGCTCTACGAGAACAACCGCATGCCGACGGATCCGCTGCCGGACAAGTTCGACGACGACGCGGCGCGGCTGTTCATCGAGCGCGGCTTCCACCGCGACGCGGCCCGGTGGCCGGTCCCGGCGTGCCGCGGGATGCTCGACAAGCTGCTCGCGGGCTTCACGGGGGACGACGACGAGGCCCGCCTCATCACGCTCATCACCGACCGCGCCGACACGCTCACCGGCAAGGACGACCCCAAGATCGCGGAGCTCATCGCCGCCTGCCACGGCGAGGAGGAGACGCTCCTCTTCATCGCGCTCTTCGAGAAGGACAAGCTCCAGCTCGAGCCGCTCCACGCCGAGTTCGACGACGACGCGGCGCGCGCGTTCGTGGACCGCGGCTTCCACCGCGGCGGGCGCCTCCCCGTGCCCGCGTGTGTCACGCTCATCGACCGCATGCTCGACGGTTTCACCGGCGACGACGACGAGACGCGGATCCTCACGCTCCTGACCGACCGCGCGGGCGACGTGCTCACGGGCTTGGACGCTACGAAGATCGACACGATCATCGAGCACACCCACGGCGAGGAGGAGACCCGCCTCTTCGTGCTCCTGCAGCGCAACGGGAAGCTCACCCTCCCCCACCCCGACTTCGACGACGACGCCGCGCGCGCGTTCATCGCCGAGGGCCTCCACCGCTCGATGAGCGCCGCCGACCTCGTGCACCTCGTGGACGCGATGATCGAGGGCGGCACGTTCAACGACGACGAGAACGCCCTCCTCACGCTCTTCCGCGACAAGCCCGAGGTGCTCGACACGCTCGGGGAGCAGAAGATCCGCACGATCCTCGACGCCTTCGACGGCGAGGAGTGGGACCAGCTCGTGGTCTACCTCTACCGGATCGGGAAGGGCGGCATCGACATCGCAGACGCCAGCTTCACACGCCTCGACGACGACACCGCGCGCCTCTTCGTGTCCGAGGGCCTCCACGCCCGGATGAACGCCGCGGAGATCAAGCGCCTCCTCGACGAGCTCACGCTCGGGAGCTGCGGCGACGACGACGAGGACGCGATCCTCCGCATCCTCCGCGAGGCCTGGGGCGCCGCCGAGTCCTCGCTCGCCCCCGGCTACGTCCTGCGGCTCCTCGACGCCGTCGACGGCGAGCAGGACGACCGGCTCCAGGCGATCCTCTGGGAGCACGACAAGCTCCCCGAGGGCTGGTCGCTCGACGACGACGTGGCCCGCGGCCTCATCCGCGAGGGCAAGCACCGCACCGCCGACCTCGCGCGGGCCCGCCAGCTCCTCGACGCGCTGAAGGAGGGCTTCACCGGCGACGACGACGAGGCGATGATCCTCGAGCTCCTGCGCGGCAACGCGGCGCTGCTCGGCGCGCTCACGGCCGACGAGGCCGGCGCGATCTACGACGAGTTCCACGGCGACGAGGAGAGCGAGCTCCTCGTGCTCTTCTTGGAGGCGGGCAAGATCACGCTCGACGACGAGCGCGTCGACGACAACGCCGCGCGGCTCCTCGTCACCCGCGGGAAGCACCGCACCTTCACCGCCCAGCAGAACAACCAGCTCGTGCGGAAGCTCCTCTCCGGCGCCTGCATGGACTCCGACGAGGCCGCGATCCTCACGATCCTCACCGACAAGTCGGGCGAGACCTCCGCGATCCTCGCCGGCATCGCGCTCGACGACCTCTTCGGCGGCTTCCAGCGGGACCACTACTACTCGCTGACCAAGCAGCTCCTGACCGCCAACTTCCAGCGCGACGCCATCCTCGACCAGCACGTGAACGCGAACTGCGCCTACTGGCTCGTCCACAACCAGGGCACCGCGAGCCTCTCCGGCGCACAGAAGGGCAAGCTGGTCAAGGTCCTCCGGCGGGAGCTCACCCAGGACAACCAGCGCGCGATCATCCACCTCTTCGAGAACGACACGGCCAATATCGGCGCGATGGTCGCGGAGGTCGGGCTCGACCAGCTCCGCTTCTTCTCGATCGAGGGCGCGGAGATCGAGTACCTCGTGTTCAAGCACGTCCCCGCGCACCGCGACGCCATCCTCGAGGACGCGAACGGGCTTGTCGCCGCGCGCCTCGTCCGTGGGCGCGCCTACCAGTCCGAGATGACCGACGACCAGCGCGCGTCGCTCGTCCGCCGCCTCGTCGACCGCGCCGAGGACGGCCAGCGCCACGCCTTCGAGGTGCTCGACTGGGCCAAGCGGAACGCCCCCGCCGGCTTCTCGGCGCTGGTCACCCGCCTCGGCGGGCCCGAGGCGACGAAGGGCCTCTTCTCCGGGGCCATCCGCACCGACGTCGAGCGCCTCCTCGCGCCGCCGTCATCGAGCTAGGGAGCCGCATGTTCCGCCCCCCCGAGACCTTCGAGGCCGCCGACGGCTGGCAGTTCTACATCGACGCCCCCACGTGGGACGCTGCGGCCGCCGCGGACCTCGCCCCTGGCGGCGACTCCCCGGAGGCCGCGGTCGTCCACTTCTACGCGAGCCGCCTGCGCGGCGACACGCGCTGGGAGGAGGCGCTCCCCGCCGAGCGCAGCGACACCCTCGTCCGCAAGCTCGAGCGCATGGACGGCTGGGAGATCCGCACGGCGCGGCTCGTGGCCCGCAAGCAGCGCTCCCCGGGCCGCTGGTACGTCAAGGTGGCGCTCGACCTCGTCCGCGAGGGCAAGGAGGTCGCCTTCCGCGACGACGTGACCGTGGAGCGCGAGGGCGATCGCTGGGTCGTGGCGCGGCCGCCGAGCTGAGCGGCGACCGGCGGGTGACGGCCCGCGCTTGACGTCCCCTCCCCCGGGACATACGGCCCCCGAGGTCCGTGGAGTCCGAATGGAAGCGATCGTGGAGCGACTGACGGGCGTGGTCGACCGGCTCACGGCGTGGGTCAACCAGTACCCCCCCGGGCTGACGAACCGCGTCGTGGGCGCGTCCATCGCGCTCCCGACGAGCACGGTGCTCGGCATCGCCATGTGGCTGACGCCCAGCGAGCGCGGGTTCGGCACCCACACGCAGCTCGGCCTCGGCGAGTGCGTCATGATGCAGCTCACCGACTGGCCCTGCCCCATGTGCGGCATGACCACCACCTTCACGCTGATGGCGCACCTCCGCCCCGTCGACGCCTTCTTCAACCAGCCCTTCGGCGTGGTGCTGTTCACGCTCACGGTGGTCGGCGCGGTCGTCGGCCTCTTCGACCTCGTCACGGGGCGCGGCCTCTTCACGAAGGTGCTGGGCTGGGTGGGCCGTCGCGAGCAGGTCATCGCGCTCGGTCTCCTGGTCGGGATGTTCGGGGGCTGGCTCTACAAGAGCGTGATCATGCACCCCGGGGTGTTCGGGCTCTCCTGACGGGCCGTGGCCCCCGCCGGGGCCCGGGGATACGGGGCTTCGCCGTAGGAAGGCCCCTTGCAGGAAGAGAGCCGCACGCAGCGCGACCAGGCGTGGGAGCGCCTCGGCCGGGAGCAGTTCGACCTCGTGATCGTCGGCGGCGGCGTGATCGGCGCCGGGGCCGCGCGGGACGCCGCCCTGCGCGGGCTGCGCGTCGCGGTGATCGAGGCCGAGGACATCGCGGCGGGCACGTCCTCGCGCTCGTCCAAGCTCATCCACGGCGGGCTCCGCTACCTCGAGCAGGGCGACCTCTCGCTCGTCTTCGAGTCGGTGAGCGAGCGCGGCGTGATGATGAAGATCGCGCCGCACCTCGTCCGGCCCATGGGCTTCCTCTTCCCGGTGTACGCTGGCGACAAGGTCAAGCTCGCGACGCTGCGGCTCGGCCTCATCGTGTACGAGGGCCTCGCGCTCTTCCGCTCGCCCAAGCTGCACACCACGCTCTCGCCGAAGGACGTTGCCGAGGAGGTTCCGCTGCTGCGCCAGCAGGGCCTGCGCGGCGGACCGCTCTACTGGGACTGCGCCACCGACGACGCGCGGCTCACGCTCGAGACGATGCTCGACGCGGTCCACGCCGGCGCATGCGTGCTCACCCACGCGCGCGTGTCCGAGCTCCTCCGCACCCCCGAGGGGCAGGTGCGCGGCGTGCGCGTGCGCGACGTGCTGGGCGACCGCACCGTCGACGTGACGGCCGGCGCCGTGCTCAACGCCACGGGCCCCTGGTCCGACCGCGTGCGTGGGACGCCCGAGCGCCCGAGCCACCAGCTCCGGCTCACGAAGGGCGTGCACATCGTGGTCCCCGCCGCGCGCATCCCCATCGAGCACACCATCGTGTGCTTCCACCCCGTCGACAAGCGGCTCCTGTTCATCCTCCCCTGGGGCGAGCAGGTCTACATCGGCACCACCGACACCGACTACGAGGGCGACCCGCGCGAGGTCGCCGCCGACCGGGCGGACATCGACTACCTGCTCCAGGCCGTGGACGCCTACTTCCCCACCGTGAAGCTGCGCCCCGACGAGGTGACCTCCACCTGGGCCGGCCTCCGCCCCCTCATCCGCGCCGAGGGCGTGCACCCCTCCCAGGTGTCCCGCGAGCACGTCATCACCGCCGATCCCGACGGGCTCGTGAGCATCGCGGGCGGCAAGCTCACCACCCACCGGCGCATGGGCGCCGAGGTGGTCGACGTGTGCATCGAGGGCATGAAGAAGCGCGGACACGAGCTCCCCGCCTTGAAGGCGGTCAACACGGCCGTCCTGCCCCTCCCCGGCGCCGTGGGCTGGCCCGAGCACGACGACGGGACCGAGGTGGCGAAGCAGGTCGCCGAGGCCGCGAACGGCGCGCTCCCCGCGGCCACGTGCCGCTACCTCGCGGACCGTTACGGCACCGTCGCCATCGCGCTCGCCCGCTACGCCGCCACCGACCAGCGGCTCCTGCGCCCGCTCTGCCCCGGGCGCCCCGAGATCTTCGCCCAGGTCGACTGGGCCGTCCGCCACGAGCTCGCCGAGACCGTGACCGACTTCATGGAGCGGCGCACACAGCTCTACTTCCGGGACGAGGACCAGGGCCTCGGCGCCGTTGACGCCGTGGCCGACCGCATGGCCGAGCTCCTCGGCTGGACGCGCGCCCAGCGCGACGCCTCCGCCGACGAGTACCGAGCCGAAGTGGCCCGGAGCCGGCGGTGGAAGAGCGAGCCGAAGGCCTAGGCCGCAGGGGGCTCGCGGCCCCCCGCCCGAGCGCCTACCACACCTCGCAGCTCGCCGTCGGCCGCATCTTCGCGCCCTCGGCGCAGCCGAACGCCTCGGAGAACTCCGGCAGGTTCTGGAGCGGGCCGAGCACGCGGTAGCGCGGCGGGCTGTGGGTGTCGGAGAGCGCCCGCATCTTCTCGATCTCGGGGCTCGCCACGACGCACCAGGCCTGCGCGGCCGCGACGAAGAAGAGCTGGTCGTCGGTCAGGCCGGGCACGTTCGCCGGGGCCGCGCCCGCGGCCTTGTAGGCCCGGTACGCGGAGCGGTAGCCGCCGATGTCGGCGATGTTCTCGCCGAGCGTCAGCGCCCCGTTCACGTTGAGACCTTCCGCCACGGGGAAGGCGCTGTACTGCTTCTCGACGCAGCTGGCGCGCTCCTCGAACTTGGCGCCGACCTCGGGCGCCCACCACTCGACCATCTTCCCGTCGCCGTCGAACTTGCGGCCGGAGTCGTCGAAGCCGTGGGTGAGCTCGTGGCCCATGACCATGCCGATGGCGCCGTAGTTCATCGCCACCGGGTAGTCCTTGGAGAAGAAGGGCGCCTGGAGGATGCCGGCGGGGAACGCCATCTCGTTCATGGTGGGGTCGTAGTAGGCGTTCACCATCGCGGGCGACATCCACCACTCCTTGCGGTCCACCGGCTTGCCGACCTTGGCGGCGGCGCGGGCGCCCTCGAAGCCGCGCGCGGCGAGGACGTTGGCCGTGTAGGTGCCCGGCGCGATGTTCATCGCGGAGTAGTCACGCCACACGTCGGGGTACCCGATCTTGTTGTTGATCTTGGAGATCTTCTCCTTGGCGCGATCGCGGGTTGCGTCGTCCATCCACGCGAGCTTGGGGAGCCCGGCGGCGAAGGCGTCCTCGATGTCCTTGATCATCTTGACCGCGACGTCCTTGGACTCCCCGGCGAACTTCTCCTGGACGAAGAACTTCCCGGTGATCTCGCCCATGAGCGTCTCGGTGGCCTGCACACAGCGCTGCCAGCGCGGGCGCGGCTCCTTCTGGCCGGTGAGCTTCTGGCCGTAGAAGGCGAAGTAGGCGTCGTAGCTGGCCTTGCCCATGTGGGGCGCCGCCGCGGCGACGAGCTGCCACTTGAGGTAGGCCTTGAGCGTCTTCACGTCGGTCTTGGTGAGGACGCCCGCGAGCTTCTTGTAGACCTCGGGGACCTCCACGTTGATGTCCGTGGCGTCCTTCTCGAGGCCGCGGCCCGCGAGCCAGGCGTTCCAGTCGAGCTTCGGCGTGAGCTTCGCGAGGCCGGCCCGGTCGATCTTGTTGTAGATCTTCTCGGGGTCGCGCAGGTCCGCGCGCGGCACGTTGGCCTCGGCGATCGCCGTCTCGAGCGCGAGCACGGCCTTCGCCTGCTTCGCCGCCTCCTCAGCGGAGATGCCCGCGGTGACCAGGCTCTGCGCGATGTAGGCCTCGTACGCCGTGAGCAGCGCCTTCGTCTGCTCGTCGGTCTTGAGGTAGTAGTCGCGGTCGGGGAGGCCGAGCCCGCCCTGCGTCATGTGCAGGATGTTCTTGCTCGGGTCCTTGAAGTCCGCGTACACGTCGGCGCCCACGAAGGCGCTCACGCCCACGCCGCCGAGGCGGCCGGCGAGGCCCATGATCGCCTTGAGGTCCTTCGCCTTGTCGATGTCCGCGAGCCAGGGGGCGAGCGCGGCGGTGGCGTTCGCGTCGACCGCGGCCTCGTCCATGCACGAGCCATAGAAGTTGCCCATGCGCGCCCAGTCGGCGTCCCCGGTGGTCGGCGACGCGGCCGCCTTCTCGAGCACCGTGCGCGTCGTGGCGAGGTTCTCCTCGTTGATGGCGGAGAAGCTCTTGCCCCAGAGCGGCTTGTCGGCCGGGAGCGGCGTGGCCGCGTGCCAGCCGCCGCAGGCGTACTGGTAGAAGTCCTCGCAGGCGTTGGCGTTGCGGTCCATCGCGGCGACGAGCGACTTCGCGTACTCCGGGATCGGCGGCGGCGGGGGCGGCTCGACCGGGGCAACGGCGGGGGCGGGCGCCTCGGTGCGGGCGGCACACGCGGCGAGGAGGAGGACCAGGGAGCGGGTGAGCATGGCGGCCGATTAGCCCGCTGGAGCCGAGGGTCAAGGCCAGAATCTGTCCGGCCCGCGTTCGAACCCGCGTTTCGGCGGATCCCTACCCCCGCATCAACCCCGAGCCGACGATCGCGAAGATGGTGTCGACGAGCGCGTCGACGTCGATCGCCTCGCGCCGCAGGAGCCCCTGGAAGATCGGCTCCTTCAACATCCCGAGCAGGCAGCTGGCCGTGAGCGCCACGTCGCAGTCGCGCACCACGCCCATCAGCTGCCCGGTGCGGAGCGCGCGCTCGATGCGCGCCGACGCGGTGCCGTAGAACTCCCCCAGCGTCTCGGTGCCCTCGGCGTCGATGTTCGCGGCGTCCGCGAAGAGGATCCGCGCCCCGTCCCCCATCTCCAGGAGGAGCGCGACCACGCGCCGGAGGTTGGCGCGCACCTGCGGAGGGATCGGCGCGCCTACGTCGATCGGCTCGACCGCGTGGGTCACCTGCTCCATGAGCTCGGCGAGCACGGCCTGGAAGATCGCGCGCTTGCTCTCGAAGTAGTTGTAGAACGTGCCCCGCGCGACGCCCGCGGCGTCGATGATGTCGGACACGCCGGCGCCGTGGTAGCCCTTCCGCGCGAACACCATCAGCGCGGCCGCGACGAGCTGCGCGCGGCGGGCGTCGGGATCGATGGGGCGGGCGCGTGCCATGGGCGCGCGGACTATCGCGTTAGCCTCGCGCGCGGAGGCCGCTTGGTCGAGATCATCCAGGGAGACAACCTCGAGGTCCTCGCGCGGCTCCCCGACGGATCCTTCGACCTCGTCTACATCGATCCGCCGTTCAACTCGGGCCGGGAGCAGCGGCACGTCCGGGTCAGGTCGACCCACGACCCGGACGGCGAGCACCTCGGCTTCCACGGCCGCCGCTACAAGTCCGTCCGCATCGGCTCCCTCTCCTTCGCCGACACCTTCGACGACTACCTCGCCTTCCTCGAGCCGCGGCTCCGCGAGGCACACCGCCTGCTCACGCCCACCGGGAGCTTCTTCCTCCACCTCGACTACCGCGAGGTCCACTACGCGAAGGTGCTGCTCGACGGCATCTTCGGGCGCGCGTCGTTCGTCAACGAGATCGTCTGGGCCTACGACTACGGCGCCCGCACCCGCAAACGCTGGGCCCCGAAACACGACAACCTCCTCTGGTACGCCCGCGACCCGCGCCGCTACACCTTCGACTACGCCGCGATCGACCGCATCCCCTACATGGCGCCGTCGCTGGTCGGCCCCGAGAAGGCCGCGCGCGGGAAGACGCCCACCGACACGTGGTGGAACACGATCGTGAGCCCCGGCGGCAAGGAGCGGACCGGCTACCCCACGCAGAAGCCGCTCGCGATCCTCGACCGCATCGTGCGCGTGCACTCGAAGCCGGGCGACCGGCTGCTCGACTTCTTCGCGGGGAGCGGCACCTTCGGCGAGGCGGCCGCCCGGAACGGGCGGGACGTCGTGCTCGTCGACGTGAGCCCCGAGGCGGTCGCCGTGATGCGCCGACGCCTCGCGCCGTGGCTCGCGGGCTCGCTCGCCGGCTGAAAAACGCCGCCGCTCGCTCGGCAGTTCGACGGGCGCGCGATCGCTGTCAACGGATGCATCCGGCCCTTGTGCCCGCGCTGGACCCGGTGTAGCTTCAGCTACCGCGGAAGTAGACTGACGTGTCAGTCCACCCACCCCGCGGCTCCGGAGCTCCTCGTGCCCTCTCGCATCGCCATCGGAATGGACGTCGGCTCGACCACGGTGAAGGCCGTCGTCGTCGACCCCGACACCCTGCAGATCCTCTGGTCGGACTACCAGCGGCACGAGACGCGGCAGCCCGAGAAGGTCATGGAGTTCATGGTCCGCATCGGGGAGGCGTTCCCCGAGGCGACCGAGATCCAGGTCTTCGCGACCGGCTCGGGCTCCGGGCCGCTCGTCGCGCCGCTGGGCGGGCGCTTCGTGCAGGAGGTCAACGCCGTCACCATCGCGGTCGAGCACCTCCACCCCGACGTGAACGCGGTCATCGAGCTCGGCGGCCAGGACGCCAAGATCATCATGTTCCGCGAGACGCTCGGCGAGGACGGCAAGCGCCAGCGCACCGCGCTCACCTCGATGAACGACAAGTGCGCGTCCGGCACCGGCGCCACGATCGACAAGTGCATGATCAAGGTGGGCATGAGCAACGAGGAGCTCAAGGAGCTCCCCTTCGACCCCACGAAGCTGCACCACGTCGCCGCCAAGTGCGGGGTCTTCGCCGAGACGGACATCGTCAACCTGGTGAAGAGCGGCATCCCCTCGGGCGAGATCATGAACTCGCTCGCGGACGCCATCGTCCACCAGAACCTCTCCGTCCTGACGCGCGGCAACACGCTCCGGCCGAAGGTGCTGCTCCTGGGCGGCCCGAACACCTACCTCCCCTTCCTGGTGCAGTGCTGGCGCATGCGCATCCCCGAGACGTGGGAGCAGCGCGGGTTCGAGTGGCCGAAGGACGTGCACGTCAACGAGCTCGTCTTCACGCCGGACAACGCGCAGTACTACGCGGCCCAGGGCGCCGTCATGTACGGCCTCATCGAGGCGAAGGACAAGGGCGTCTCGCTCTACAAGGGCCTCGACGGGCTCAAGGACTACCTGGTGAACGGCCGCAGCGCGCGCCTCGCCGGGGCGGCCGCCGGCCCGCTGGTCAAGGACGACGTGGAGCTCACCGCCTTCCTCCAGAAGTACACCATCCCGAGCTTCACTCCACGGGTGTTCGGCCCCGGCGACATCGTCCGCGGCTACATCGGGCTCGACGGCGGCTCCACCTCGTCCAAGGCGGTGGTCGTCGACGAGGACGGCGAGATCCTCTACAAGGCCTACCGCCTCTCGAAGGGCAATCCGATCCAGGACACCAAGGAGATCCTGTCGGACATCAAGGCCTACTACCAGAAGACCGGCTCCACGTTCCAATGCCTCGGCTTCGGCGCCACCGGCTACGCGGCCGCGGTGCTCGAGGAGTCGGTGAAGGCCGACGTGAACATCGTCGAGACCGTCGCCCACATGATGTCGGCGGTGAGCTGCTTTCCCGATGTCGACGTCATCTGTGACATCGGCGGCCAGGACATCAAGGTGGTGTTCCTGCGCGAGACGGCCGACGGGAGCCGCGACGTCAAGGACTTCCGCCTCTCCAACCAGTGCTCCGCCGGCAACGGCATGCTCCTGCAGGCCATGGCCGACCAGTTCGGCGTGCCGCTCCAGGAGTACTCGGACGTCGCGTTCGCCGCGGATCTCTCGCCCAAGTTCTCCTACGGCTGCGCGGTGTTCCTCGACGCCGACCGCGTGAACTTCCAGAAGGAGGGCTTCACCGCGTCGGAGATGCTCTCCGGGCTCGCGCAGGTGCTGCCGAAGAACGTGTGGCAGTACGTCGTGCAGGTGCCCCGCCTCGCGCAGTTCGGGCGCGTGTTCGTGCTCCAGGGCGGCACGCAGCGCAACCTGGCCGCGGTCAAGGCGCAGGTCGACTACATCGCCCAGCGCGTCCCCGACGCCGCGATTCACGTCCACCCGCACTGCGGCGAGGCCGGCGCGCTCGGCGCCGCCATGGAGACGCTCCGCACGGTCAAGCGGCGCGGCCACTCCACGTTCATCGGCATGGACGCCGCGATCGACCTCAAGTACGTCTCGCGGAACGACGAGTCGACCAAGTGTCACTTCTGCCCGAACAACTGTTCGCGCACGTTCATCGACACGGAGACGCCCGACGGCCGCACGAGCCGCTACATCTCGGGCTTCTCCTGCGAGAAGGGCACCGTCGAGTCCAAGGAGGCCCTGAAGGTCCTCGCCAAGGAGCGCGCGGTCATCCGCAACAAGTTCCCGAACCTCGTGCACGAGGAGTCCACCCTCGCGTTCCGCCACTTCTTCGAGCCCCAGCCGCTCCCGCCGGCGGGCAGCTCCAAGACGGACGTGGAGGTGAAGAAGCTCTCGTTCCTGCGCGTGGCCCGACGCGCCTTCAATCGCGGCTTCCAGCGCAGCCACGTCGATCTCTCCGACGTGCGCATCGGCATGCCGCGCGTGCTGAACATGTACTCGACGGGCCCCTTCTTCCGGACCTTCTTCGAGACGCTGGGCGTCCCGAAGGAGAACGTCGTCTGGTCGAGCGCCACCACCGAGGAGAGCTGGGCCGAGGGCGGCCGCTACGGCTCGATCGACCCGTGCTTCCCGTCCAAGGTGACGCAGTCGCACGTGCACGAGCTCATCTTCCACGCGCACACGGATCCCAAGCGCGGGCCGCTGAACTACATCTACTACCCCTGCCTCACGCACGTCCCGAATTGGGTGAGCGGCACCCAGGACAACACCTCCTGCCCCATCGTCGCGGGCAACCCGAACGTGCTCAAGGCCGCCTTCACGAAGGAGACCAACTTCTTCGAGAAGAACAACATCGAGTACCTCGACGACGCGCTGTCCTTCGCCGAGCCGAACCTCATGAAGCGCCGGCTCTTCGAGCTCTGGGGCCCCCGCCTCGGTGTCACCGAGGACGAGGTCGAGTGGGCCGCCGAGCAGGGCTTCGCCGCGCTCAAGGAGTTCGACCGGCTCCTGCAGGTGAAGGGGAAGGAGATCCTCGAGCAGGTGGAGCGCGAGAACCGCCTCGCGCTGCTGGTGATCGGGCGGCCGTACCACAACGATCCGGGCCTGAACCACGGCATCCCCGAGGAGTTCCAGGTCCTCGGCTACCCGGTCCTCTCGATGCGCAGCATCCCCAAGGATCCCGAGTGGCTCCGCCGCTACTACGGCCATGGCGACGACCCGCTCGGCATCACCGACGTCTGGCCCGAGAACTACTCGGCCAACTCGGCGCAGCGCGTGTGGGCGACCAAGTTCGCGTCGCGGCACCCCAACGTCGCGATCCTGGACCTCTCGAGCTTCAAGTGCGGCCACGACGCGCCCACCTACGGCGTCATCGAGAAGGTCGTCGGGACGGCCAAGGTCCCCTACTCGGCGCTCCATGACATCGACGCGAACAAGCCCGGCGGCTCCATCGCGATCCGCGTGAAGACCTACGTGTACCGGCTCAAGCGCATCGAGGAGGACCTCCGCGACCAGGCCGAGCGCCGCCTCGAGCTCGCCCGGCGCGTGGCCGAGAAGCGCAAGGAGCTCGAAGCCATGCGTCGCGGCGCGCCCTCCCAGGACGCCGGCGCCGCCGCCAAGTAACCGCACCCCCTTACACACAGAGACAGGAGCCCCCATGCCCCCCATGAACGAAGATCAGGACCTCGAGATCCAGCTCGCGAAGTACGCCGAGGAGCAGGCGAAGGCCCTCGGCATCGCCAGAGAGCAGTGGGTCGAGCCCGTCCACTCGAACTCCGAGTTCAAGGCCTCCGACCGTCCGCACACGACCCTGCTCGTGTCGGGCCTCACGCTCGCCCACGATCAGCTCGTCGCCGCCGCCCTCCGCGGCCTCGGCTACCAGGTGGAGCTGCTCGACTCCCCGGACAACGCCGCGCTCCAGTTCGGCAAGGAGTTCGGCAACCGCGGGCAGTGCAACCCGACCTACTACACGGTCGGCAACCTCGTGAAGCACCTGTCCAACCTCCGCGACGTGCAGGGGCTCTCGACCGAGGAGATCATCAAGAAGTTCGTGTTCGTGACGGCGGGCGCGTGCGGCCCCTGCCGGTTCGGCATGTACGTCACCGAGTACCGCAAGGCGCTCCGCGACGCGGGCTTCGACGGCTTCCGCGTGCTCCTGTTCCAGCAGCAGGGCGGCATCAAGCAGGCCACCGGCGAGGAGACCGGCCTCCTCATCGACAAGAACTTCGTGTTCGGCGTCGTCCGCGCCATCATCGCCGGCGACGTGCTCAACCTCACCGGCTACCGCATCCGCCCCTACGAGGTCACCGAGGGCGCCACCGACAAGGCGCTCGCGGAGTGCAAGGAGGTCCTGATCAAGACCTTCGGCGAGGACAAGAGCGTGGTCGCGGCGCTCTACAAGTGCCGGCGCATCCTCGGGAAGGTGCAGGTCGACCGCACCCAGCCCAAGCCGGTGGTGAGCATCATCGGCGAGTTCTGGGCCATGACCACCGAGGGCGACGGCAACTACGGCCTGCAGCGCTTCCTCGAGCAGGAGGGCGCCGAGGTCGACATCCAGGGTGTCACCAACTGGCTCCTCTTCATGGTGTGGGAGAACCGCCACGACACGCTGATGCGCATGACGCTGAAGCAGGACGACACCTCCAAGAAGGGCCTCGACGGAAAGGATCCCACCAAGAAGTTGTGGATGCTCAAGGCCGCGGAGGCCGCCGTCCGCAGCACGTTCCAGACCTACGCCAACGTGCTCGGCCTGCACGGCTACCACCTCCCCGACATGGACCACGTCGCGGAGCTCGCCGCGAAGCACTACGACAACAACGTGCGCGGCGGCGAGGGCCACATGGAGGTGGGCAAGCTCATCCACTTCGTGGCGGACCGGGTCAACCACATGACCATCTCGGTCAAGCCCTTCGGCTGCATGCCGTCCTCGGGCGTGTCCGACGGCGTCCAGACCATCGTGCAGACGATGTACCCGGAGTCGATCTTCCTCCCGATCGAGACCACCGGCGACGGCAAGGTGAACGTCCAGAGCCGCGTCCAGATGATGCTCTTCAAGGCCCGCCAGCGCGCCAAGGAGGAGCTCGCCACCGCGCTCCAGGAGACCGGGCTCGACGAGGCGACCTACAAGGCCCGCGTGAAGGGCAGCCGCCGCTGGAACAACCCGTTCTTCCGTCCGGCGCACAAGTACGCGGGGGTCGCGGCGAACCTCGTGTACGCGGTGTCGTAGCGATTCGAGAGTTGGTTCTTGGGGCGGGGGGCTGCCGCCCCCCGCAACGCCCCCCGCTCCCTCGCAGTCGCGACGCGTAGCGTGCTGACGGCCCCGACGGTCGCGACCCGTAGGTCGGGACCGGGCCGGGGGAGGATCACCTGGAGAGTGCTCAGGCCGTTACTCGCCTCGGGGCGAACGCCCGCGCGAGGACCACGCAGGGCACGATCGCCACGATGGCGCCGAGCTCGAGCACGGTGAGCGGCTCGCCGAGGAAGAGCGCGGCCCACGACACGCCGAGGATCGGCTGGAGGAGCTGGAGCGCGCCCACGCGGCCCACGCCCCCGTGCGCAAGACCGTGGTACCACGCGAAGAACGCGAGGAAGCTGGAGACCGCGCCCAGCCACGCCAGCGCGAGGACGGCCGACGGGGTCGCGTGGGGAGGGTGTAGCGTTACTCCGACACTGACCAGGATCAGGGACAGGGGCAGCGCGAGGACGGACGCCCACGCGATCACCCGCCACCCGCCGAGCGCCCGCGTGAGGACCGCCCCTTCGGCGTACCCGGCGCCCACGAGCGCGCACGCGAGCAGCAGCAGGGCGTCGGCGCCTTCGAGCGCCCGCGCGCCACGCGCCCAGGCGTACGCGGCGACCACGGCGCCGCCGAGCGCGGTGACGGCCCAGAAGCCGGCGCCCTGCCTCTCGTCGCCGCGCAGCGCCGCCACCACCGCGGTGGCGAGCGGCGTGAGCCCGACGACCACCACGCCGTGCATCGCCGAGACCCGCTCGAGCGCCAGCGCGCTGCAGAGCGGGAAGCCCACGACCACGCCGACCGCGACCACGCCGAGCCCCCGGAGGTGCGCGCGCGGCAGACGCTCGCCGCGGGCCGCGAGCACGAGCGCCGCGAGGAGGCCCGCGATGACGCCGCGCCCGGCGCCCACGAGGAGCCCGCCCAGCTCGGGTGCAGCGACGCGGGTGACCGGCACCGTCAGTGAGAACGCCACGACGCCCAGGAGGCCGGCAAGCGTCGCGGTGAGCGCCGTGGGGGCGGGCGCCGTGGGGGCGGGCGCAGGGAGCGCGGTGAGCGCGGGCGCTGCGGAGGGAAGCGTTCGCGCGTCGACCGGGGTATCGTTATCAGTTCTTCTCATGTTCAGGAGTAACGTTTGCCGAAGGCCCCCGCCACGCCCCGCCTTGCGGCCCGGATCCTGGACGAGCTCGTGGCCGGCGCGGTGGCCGGGACGCGCCTGCCGGGCATGCGCACCCTCGCCGAGCGCTACAACGCGAGCCCCGTGACCGTCCACGCGGCCGTGCAACACCTCGTGCGCGGGGGGCACGTGGTGGCTCGCCCGGGCGACGGCACCTACGTCGCGGAGCGGCGCGCGGCGGCCCCGGAGCGTGACTACGGCTGGCAGAGCGCGGCGCTGGGCCCCGCCCCGGCCGCAGCCGACGCGCTCGGCGAGCTCCTCCGCATGCCCGGCTCCGACACGATCCACCTCGGGAGCGGCTACCCCGACGCCTCGCTTCAGCCGGAGTCCCTCCTGCGGCTCGCGACGCACCGGGTGTCCCGCCGGCCCGGGGCGTGGGGGCGGGCCCCGAGCGCGGGCCTGGACGAGCTCCGCGCCTGGTTCGCGGACCACGTCGGCGTCGGCGTGCGGGCGCACGAGGTGGCCGTGGCGCCGGGCGGGCAGGCCGCGCTGTCCGCCGCGTTCCGCGCGCTCCAGCCCGCCGGGGCGCCGGTCCTCGTGGAGTCACCGACGTGGGTCGGCGCGCTCGCCGCGGCGCGTGGGGCCGGGCACACGGTGGTGCCGGTGCCGGCGGACCGGGACGGGGTCCGGCCCGACGTCCTGGCCGACACGCTGCGCCGCACCGGGGCCCGCCTCGTCTACCTCCAGCCCCTGCACGCGAACCCCACGGGCGCCATCCTCGCGACGGAGCGCCGCGCCGCGGTCCTGAAGGCGGTGCACGACGCGGACGCCTTCCTCGTCGAGGACGACTACGCCCGCGACCTCGGGCACGGGGCCTACCGGCCGCCCCCGCCGCTCCTCGCCGAGGACGACGGGCACGTCATCTACGTCCGCTCGCTGACCAAGACGACGGCGCCGAGCCTGCGCGTCGCCGCGCTGGTCGCGCGGGGGCCCGCCGCGGCCCGGCTGCGCACGGCGCGGCTCGTCGAGGAGCTGTTCGCGTCGCGGTTCGTGCAGGAGGTGGCCCTCGACCTCGTGACGAGCGGCGCCTACCCGACGCACCTGCACCGCCTGTCGGAGGCCCTGCGCCAGCGCGCCGCGGCCCTCGTGACCGGCCTCCGGGCCGCCGGGCTGCACGTGGACGGCGTGCCGCGCGGCGGCTTCGGCGTGTGGGCGCGGCTCCCGGACGGGGTCGACGAGGACGAGGTCGTCCGGGGGTGCGCCGCGGCGGGGGTCGTCCTCAACGGCGGGCGCCCGTGGTTCCCGGCGGAGCCCACGGCGGGCTGGCTCCGCCTCAGCGTCGCCGGCGCCACCACCGAGCAGATCCAGGAGGGCGTCGCCCGCCTGGCGCGCGTCGTTTCACGCGCCTGACGCCGTGATTCCCGGAACCCGCGTGGTATCCTCCGCCTCATGCCCAGCCAGTCCCGGAACAAGGTCCCCCTGCCCCGCCCGCGCCCCGAGCGCGGCGAAGAGCGGGCGCCGAACGTCTACTTCGACCCGGTGCTCCGCCCGTCGCTCCAGGGCATGCAGCGCTCCGGCGGGGGCGGGAACTCGATGGTCCGCGACTGGGTCGCCCAGCAGCACCAGGGTCCGTACGACCGGCGGTTCGGCCAGTCCGACCAGGGCGAGGACTTCGCGGTGAAGCGCGGCCAGCTCACCTTCGACGCCGAGGGCACCGAGGGCGGGCGGTATCACTCCCGCGCCGCGCACCTCCCGCCGGCGCCGTCGGGCGTGACCATCGGGCGCGGCTACGACGTGGGCCAGCACCCCGCGGCGAAGATCGTCGCGGACTTCGTCGCCGCGGGCATCCCGGAGGAGCAGGCCGCCATCTTCGCGGAGGCCGCTGGCAAGAAGGGCCAGACGGCGCAGCAGTGGCTCGCCGAGAACAAGGACCGCCTCGGCGAGATCACCTCGGGGCAGCAGAAGTCCCTGTTCGAGACCACCTACGGCGAGATGGCCGGCGACGTGCAGCGCATCTCGGACAAGAAGGACACCCGCGCCGCCTACGGCGAGGTCGACCTCGACGAGGCCGACCCGACGGTGCGCGACCTGCTGGTCGACCTCCGCTACCGCGGCGACTACACCACCGGCTCCCGCAAGCGCGTGCAGGGGCTCGCCGCGGAGAACGACGTCGCCGGGCTCGCCGCGGTGATGAACGACCGCGACCAGTGGGCCGGCGTGCCACCCGATCGCTTCGAGCGCCGCGCGGCGTACGCGACCCAGGGGGCGCAGGAGGTCGAGGCCGAGCGGAACCTGATGTTCACCTTCGCCGCGCCCTTCGAGCAGGTCGGGAACCCCGCGCTGGGCCTCGACGGCCGCCCGGTGAAGAAGGTCACTCCTCCGTGATGCCCCCGCCGGCCGCCAGCACGACCTGGGTGTCGACCGGCACGCCCGTGTAGCGGTCCGTGGCGCCCCCGGGCCACGTGACCTCGGCGGCCTCGACGTCCGCTCCGTTGCCGAGCCCGAAGGTGAGCACCGGCTCGTGGAACATGCCGTGCTGGCCGTAGCCGCCGCCCACGTCCTGCACCTGGGTCCGGCCGCCCGCGGTGACCGCCACGCGCGCGCCCACCCCGCTCGAGTTGGATCCGCCCGAGGACAGGCGCACCCGCAGGAAGTGGCGCTCCGCGAGCTCGTTCTGCCAGAAGTAGAGGCGGTGGTCGGCGGTCGTGCCCTCCAGCACCTCGGAGAGCGACGCGGCGACCATGTCGAGGTCGCCGTCGCGGTCGTAGTCGGCGATGGCGAGGCCGTGCGCGGTGGGCACCGCGACGCCGACGTCGTCCTGCACCTCGGAGAAGCGCAGGGTGTCCCACTGCCGGAACACGTGGAGCACGTTGCCGTGGTACGCCGCGCCGCTCGGCAGGAGCAGGTCCGGGCGGCCGTCGAGGTCGAGGTCCGCGACGGCCGACTTCTGGTCGCCGAAGTCCCAGGCGCCCGTGCCCGGGTCCGGCACCGGCGTGCGCGCGAGGCCCGTCTCCTCGAGATCCACGCGGGTGAAGGCGCCCGACCCGTCGTTCAGCAAGAGCGTCGAGAGGTCGGAGGAGCCGCCGGCCCACTGGTGGGTGATCTCGCCGTTCCAGAGGTCCATGTCGCCGTCGCCGTCGACATCGGCGCAGGCGGTGTTGAACGTGTTGCCGTTGAGGTTGGCGGGCTGGTCGTCCCAGCCCTCGTTCCAGTAGCCGCCGGCCGCGACCTGGTCGCACTGCCGCTCGTTGTAGGGAAAGTCGGGGTCGTCCGGCGCGTCGCAGGTGCCGTTCGACCAGCACCAGCATTGGTAGTACCAGTTGTCGGTGTAGTCGATGTCGTCGTCGCCGGCGTAGCCGCTCTCCCGGCCAACCTCGACGAACGTGCCGTCGCCGAGGTTGGCCCAGTGCAGGTTCCACTGGCGGCCGTAGGCCATGGCGAGGAGCTCCGGGAGCGCGTCGCCGTCGAGGTCGCAGCCGGTCGCGCCCATGGACGGGCGCGCGTGCGTGCCGTCCAGCACCTTGTCGAGCACCCGGTCCGCGGCGGCGTCGTTCAGCGCGAGCCCGGCCGCCTCGGTGACGTCCGTGAACGTGCCATCGCCGTTGCCACGCAGGAGCCGATCGTTGGCGCCGTAGATCCAATTCAGCCAGGACCCGTTGCCGTAGATGTCCTCGTTCGAGTACCAGAGCGCGATGAAGAGGTCCACGACGCCGTCGCCGTCGTAGTCGGTGAAGGTGACGCCGCTCATCGGGAAGTCGACCTGCAGGTCGGCCGAGGCCGGCGCGAAGGTGAAGCCGCCGCTGCCGTCGTTGAGCAGGATCTCGGAGGTGTCGGTGAAGTGGGTGGCGGGATCGGTGTGCGGGTCGTTGAACACGCCCGCGAAGGCGTCGAGGTCGCCGTCGCCGTCGACGTCCGCGAAGACGTGGTCCACGCTCGGGCGGCCGCCCGCCCCGTCGCGGCGCGCGAAGAGGCCCGACGCCACGGTCTCGTCGACGAACGTGCGCCCGCCGGCCCCATCGTCGCGGTTCATCAGCACCCAGTGGTAGCGGACGCCGGCCTCGAAGTCGTCGATGCCCGTGTTGTCGTTGGCCACGAGGTCGGGGTAGCCGTCGGCGTCGAGGTCGACGGCCTGGAGCTGCGCGCCGTTGACCGCGGCGAGGCCCCAGGCCTCGGTGGCGTCGGTGAACGCGAGGGCGCCGGGCCCCTCCTCGGGCGTGGGCCACGCCTCTCCGGCGGGCGTGGAGGGGGCCTTCTCCCCACAGGCGGCGAGCAGCATCAGCAGCATGCGCGCAGGGTAGCGCAGGGGGCCGGCGGCCGCGCGGTGGTACGTGGGCCCGATGGCGACGCCCTGGTGGTCCTCCCCTTCCCTCACCGCCGGTCCCGGCGGGCTCACGCTCGACGGGCAGCCGTTGGCGGAGATCGCGCGCGCGCACGGAACCCCCACGTACGTGTACAGCCGCGCCCACGCCGTGCGCCGCCTCGGGGAGCTGCGCGCCGCGCTCGCGGGCACCGGGCGCCCGCACCGCGTGCACTACGCGCTCAAGGCGAACCGTCATCCGCCGCTGGTGCGCGCGCTCGTGGAGGCCGGCGCCGACCTCGACGCCTGCTCACCCCGCGAGGTCGCCTACGCTTGTGAGCTCGGCGTCCCCGCGTCCGCGATCTCGTTCAACGCCGGGATGCTCTCGGACCGCGACCTCGACGCGGTGGCGGCCGCGGGGTGCCACGTGACGCTCGACAGCCGCTCCGCGCTCCGCCGCTACGGGGCGCGCGTCCCCGCCGGCACGGCGGTCGGCCTTCGCCTCGATCCGGGCGTGGAGACCGGGTACTGCCACGACCCGAAGGTGGTGTACGGGAACGCAAAGTTCGGCTTCCTCCACGCGGACCTCGACGACGCCGTGGCCGCCGCGACGGCCGCGGGGCTGGTCGTCGACACCCTGCACACGCACTGCGGCTGGGGCCTCCAGGCCGACGACCTGCCCCGGGTGGACGAGGCCTTTGCGCGCCTCGCCACGGCGGCCCGCCGGGTGCCGACCGCGCGGACGATCAACGTCGGGGGCGGCCTGGGCGGCCGGCAGCGGGAGGCCGACGCGCCCCTCGCGCTCGAAGCGTGGGCGGCGCTCCTCCGCCGTCACTTCGGCGCGCTCGACGTCACGCTCGCGTGCGAGCCCGGCACCTTCCTCGTGGCGCACGCGGGCGTGCTCCTCTGCGAGGTGACCCAGGTGGAGCGGAAGGGCGACACCCTCTGGGTCGGCCTTGACGCCGGCCACAACGTGAACGTCTACGCCGCCCACTACGGCATCCCGCTCGAGATCGTGCCCGTGGCGCGCCCCGACGCGCCCGCGGACACCCCGACCAGCGTGGCGGGCAACCTCAACGAGGCCGGCGACGTGTTCGCGCGCGGCCGGCTCCTGCCGCGGCTGGAGGAGGGCGAGCTCGTGGCGCTGCTCCCGGCCGGCGCGTACGGGGCGACGATGGCGAGCGACCACTGCATGCGGGGGTGGGCGCGCGAGGTCTCGATCTGATCAGTCGCGGAAGGCCGAGAGCGGCTCCCCCGCGCGGTCACGCTCCGAGAGCACGGGGAAGAGCCCCCGCAACGGCCACGCGATGTCGACCTCGGGGTCGTCCCAGGCGAGGACGCGCTCCTCCGCGGGGAGGTAGGGCGCGTCGACCTTGTAGGTGACCACCGAGCGCTCGGAGAGGGTGAGGAAGCCGTGGGCGAAGCCCGCCGGCACCCAGATGGCCTCGGGGCGCGCCTCGGAGAGCATGACGCCGAGCCAGCGGCCGAAGGTCGCGGAGTCGGGGCGGAGGTCGACGACCACGTCGCAGATCTCGCCGGCGGCGCAGCGCACGAGCTTGCCCTGGGCGGTCGGGCGCTGGAGGTGCATGCCGCGCAGCACACCGCGCGTGGACACCGTCTCGTTGTCCTGCACGAAGCGGGTGAAGATGCCGGCGGCCGCGAGCGCGTCGGCGTGCCAGGTCACCGTGAAGCTGCCACGCGCGTCGGCGTGGCGCTCGAGCGTGAGCCGCTGGACCCCGGGCAGGGAGAGGCGTTCGACCTTCACGGGCTACTCGTCCCCGTCGTCGCCGCCGCCGCTGCGCCCGCGAACGTTGAGGTTGTAGCGCTTCACGAGCCGGGTGAGCACGTGTCGGCTCGAGAGGCCGAGCTCGCGCCACACGGGCTCCTGGCGGCCCTCGTGCTTGTCGAGGCAGGCCTGGATCACGTCGGCGGGGATCGAGAGCGGGTCGATCCCGGGCGTGGCGGGCTGGGAAGGCTCGGCGGCGGCGGCCTCGGCGGTGGGCGGCGGGGGGAAGCCCTCCCACACGTCGAGCCACTCGCCGCGGCCCTCCGACATGGCCTGCCAGAGGAGCCCCTCGAGCTCGCGCACGTGGGTCGTGTAGCGGCGGCGGACGAGGGCGGCGACGAAGCCGGGCGTGATGCGCGGCTCCTTGTCGATGTCCCCCTCGGGGAAGTAGCGGCGCGCGAGCTCCGGGTCGGTGCGGCCGATGCGCCGGAGCACATGGCGCACGACCAGCGGGATGTCCTCGCGCCGCGAGTTCAGGTCGGGCACCTCGACGCGGATGCGGAGCCGCGCGAGCACGTCCTCCTTGAGGTAGGAGTCCGGGCGGTTGGTGGCCGCGATGAGGCGGAAGTCGGCCCGCCGCGGGCGCGACTCGCCGAGGCGCTGGTACTCGCCGCTGTCGAGCACGCGCAACAGGTGCGCCTGCATGGCCGAAGGGAGCTCGCCGAACTCGTCGAGGAAGAGCGTGGAGCCGTCGGCGTCGCCGATGAGGCCCGGACGCTCGGGCATGCCGGGGTTCGGGTAGTTCTTCGCGTTTCCGAAGAGCTCGGCGTCGATGAGCGTCTCGGGGAAGGTGGCCGCGTTGCGCGAGATGAGCGGCCGCCGCCCGCGCACGGAGAGCGCGTGGATGGCCTGGGCGACGAGCTCCTTGCCGGTGCCGCTCGCGCCGCGGACGAGCACGTGGGCGGTGCGCGGCGCGACGAAGTGGATGCGCTCGCGCAGCTCCCAGGCCGCGGCGCTCTCGCCCACGATGCCGTGGGAGTCGGGCTGGCCGAAGGGGTGCAGCGGCGGAGGGTTGCTCACCGGCGCGAAGGCGGGGAGCGAGAGCGGGCGGTTGGTGCAGTAGAAGAGGGCCTGGCCGCGGAGCTCCAGCACGTCGCCCGGCTGGACGTCGCACTCGTTGACCGCCTGGCCGTTGTGCAGGAGCGGGCAGCGGCCGACGTTCACGACGCGCAGCACGTCGCCGGCGCGCGCCTCGATGCGGAGCTGGTCGCGCGAGATGCGCGGGGATCGCAGGGCGCCGGTGGGCGTGACGCGGCCCGGCCGCTGGCGGATCCACTCGGCCCGCGGCAACGGGTCCTCCGGGGTGGTCTCCGCGCGCCCCATCATCACGGCCACGCCGGGGTGCCCCCCGGGGACGAGCGCCACCTCGCCGACGCGCTCGGGCTCGTCCCGGCACCAGAGCAGCACGAACGCGGTGACGGTGCGCGTGGGGTCGGCCTGGACGAGGCCGAGGCCGGTGCCGATGCTGACGGTCAGCGTTTCCTTCATGGCCGCGATTGTATGTGCCCGGACCCCTTTCGGCGAGCAGCCGCGCGCCCGCCGCGCGTCAGACCCCCGGGACGAACACCTGGGCGAAGCGCTCGGGGTCCTTCACGCCTTGCTCCACGAACCATGCACGCGCCCCGACGTCGGGACGGCCGCTCCATTCGCCCGCGCGGAGACGCGCCGCCGCGGCGTGCATGCGCATGCCGGCCTCGTCCAGCAGCGTGGCGGCCTCCTGGAGCCGCGCGCTGGCGCCGCTCCGGCCCTCGGCGCGCGCCAGCGCCGCGTCCAGCACCGCCGCCATGCCCGTGGCCCACCCCGCGCGCTCGGCCCCGAGCGTGCGCGCCTCGCGGAGCGCGATGGCCGCGAAGTGGCGACGGCGCGGATCGGCCACCGGCAGCGACGCGAGCACCGCGACGGCGCACCGCCCGCGGACCCACGCCCCCTCGATGCGCGTGGCCTGCACCCGCAGCAGCATCGTCCGCCGCACGGTGGACCAGGTGCGGGCGACCCGGTTCCAGGCGTCGGCCGGGCGATCCAGGTACAGGTCGGTCTCGGCGACCGCGAGCAGGTGGACGAAGTGCTGGAAGTGGAAGCCGGGTCGCGACACCGCCGCGAGCAGCTCGTCGAGCTCCTCGGCCACGCCGGCCGCGTCGTCCTCGCACATCCGCACGAGGTGCAGGCTCCGCAGGCGGACGTGGATGCTGATGTGGCCGTCGCCGCGGCCCTCGGCGTCGCGGATGAGGTCGCGGGTGAAGGGCACGAGGCGGCGGAGGTCGCCCTGGAGCGTCAGCACGCGCACGTAGAAGCGGTTGAGGTTGTCGCGCTCCCAGGTGTTGCCGCGCGTGCGGGTGCGGAACTCCTCGTCGGCCCGCTCCATGAGCTCGCGCGCCTCGGCGAAGCGGCCGAGCAGGAACGCCGCGATCCCCCGGTTGACGGTGTAGCCGACCGCGATCCGCGCGTCGTCCACCTCGCGGACCAGCGCGCCCGTCTCGGCGATGAGCCGCTCGGCGGCCGCGGCCCGGCGGCTGCCGCTCACGGCGACGTGGAGGAACTCGAGCGACAGGGCGCGCGCGATGCGAAGGGGCTCCCCGGCCCTCAGCGCGAGCCCGAGCCCGCGCGCCTGGAGCTCGGCGGAGCGGAGCTGGTCGAGGACCGCGAGCCCGACCGCGCCGGACCAGCACGTGTCGATTCGCGCGAGGTCGCGCGGGGAGAGATCGTCCTCCGCGCGGGGGCGGAAGCGACGGCCGCGGAGCGCCAGGAACGCGCGGCGCGCCACCAGCGACAGGAGCGCGGACCAGGGGCTCCGCGGGAGGGTGAGGCCGATGCGGGCGAGGGCGTCGGTGAGCACGTCCATGCCCTCGTTGACGTGCCCCTGGAGCAGGAGCTGGAGCGCGGCGTCCCCGCGGAGGCGCTGGGCGGCGGCCCCCGGGGCGTGCTCGGCGGCGGCGAGCTGCTCGCGGGCGGCCTCGGCGCCGCGTCCAGCGGCCGCGAAGGCCTCGGCGCGCGCCACGCGGACGTGCCAGGGGTCGGCCCCGCGGGCCAGCGCGTCGCCGTAGTGCCGGCTCGCCCGGTCGAAGGCGAGGGCGCGCATGGCGGCGTCCCCGGCACGGACACACCACTCCGCGGCCCGCGTGTCCTCGCCCGCCGCGACGAGGTGCACCGCCACGGCCTCGGCGTCCGGGGAGGGCTCCGCCTCCAACGCGCCCGCGAGCCGGCGGTGACAGTCCTTCCGCGCGGTCGCGTCCTGGCCGGCGACCACCGACTCGCGCACCCGGTCGTGCCAGGCCTCGATGTCCTCGTCGGTCCCGCCGGGGCGGACGAGGTGCGCGCCGAGCAGGGCGTCCCAGGCGCTCGCGTCCGTCTCGACGCCCGCGGCGCGCGTGGCGAGGCTCCGCGGGATCGGGCGGCCCGCGATGGCGATGGTCTCGAGCAGGCGGCGCGCCGGCTCGGGCAGCTCGGCGACGCGCTCGCGGATGACGGCGTCGAGCGAGACCACGGGCGCGCGCCCCTGCGACCGGCGCGCGAGCTGGTCGACGAAGTAGGGGTTCCCCTTCGCCTCGGCCACGATGCGCTCCACGTTCGCGTCGGTGGACGCGAGCTGGCCGGCGAGGGCGCGCGACTCGTCGAGCGAGAGCTCGTCGACGTGCACGAAGCCGATGTCGAGCGGGGCGCGCTCGTCGCGGGCGAGCTCGAGCAGGCGGCCGAGCATGGGGGCGCGCGCCAGGTCCTCGCGGCGGCAGGCGAGCACGAGCAGCGCGGTGGGCGCGTCCGGGGGACGGAAGAGCTCGGAGACGAGCGCGGCGCTGTCGGCGTCGCTCCACTGCACGTCGTCGATGAACAGCACGAGCGGCCAGCGGTCGGCGATACGGGCGAGGAGCTCGCGGAGCGCGGTGAAGCCGCGGCGGCGCTCCTCGACGGGGTCCGCGAGGTCGGGCTCCTTGCGGGCCGCCATGCGCTGGACGGAGCCGAGGACGGGGAAGAGGCGCACGAGCGCGTGCGCGTGACGGGGGAGCACCGCCTCCTGCACCTCGGGCGCGAGCGCCTTCAGGTGGCGCGCGAGCGCGTCGACGAGGCTGTCGAGGCCCTTGTAGCGGACGGCCTCGCGCTCGTAGCAGCGGCCGACGAGCGCCACCACGCCCGGGTGCGCGGTCGGGAGCTCGCGGAGGAACTGGCGGACCAGCGCGGACTTCCCCATGCCGGACGGCGCGTCGACGATGCGAACCACGGCCCGGCGCCGGGCGCGGTCCATGGCGGCGCCGAGCGCGAGGAGCTGCGTCTCGCGGCCGACGAACACGGAGCGGGAGCGGTGGGGCTCGGGGCCGCCGCCCAGGCGACGGAGGATCTCGTCAGCGTTCGGCCGCCGCTCGGGGTCGACGTCGAGCAGCTCCTCGCAGAGCGCCACGAGGTCGCCGGGGAGCCCGGGGAGGTGCTCGGCCGGCGAGGACGGCCGCGCCTGCGCCTTCTGCGCGAGGATCTCGAGGCGGGTGCCGGTGAAGGGGCGGAGGCCGGTCAGCGCCTCGTAGAGCATGACGCCGAGGCCGTACCAGTCCGCGGCGCCGGTGAGCGGCGCGCTGGTGACGTGCTCGGGGGCCATGTAGAGCGGGGTACCGCCCATCACGCGCGACTGCTCCTCGGGCTCGATCTCCGTCACGAGGCTGAAGTCGAGCAGCACCACGCGCCCCTCGGGCGTGACGAGCACGTTCGTGGGCTTGATGTCGCGGTGGAGCGTGCCGGTGGCGTGCAGCGCGGCGACGGCCTGGGCGAGCTGGCGGAACGCGTCGCGGAGCCGGGCCTCGTCGAAGCCGGGCGTCGCCACGCCGTCGTTCCGGCGCTCGCCGGCGTCCGGCGGGAAGGACTCGTCGGTGCCCGTCAATTCGTCCAGCGTGGCCGCCGCGCGCGTGTCCGTGGCGCCGGCCCGCACCCAGTCGAGGAAGTTGACGCCCTCCACGAGCTCCATGGAGAGGAACCAGTCTTCCCCTTCGGCCCGCAGCTCGTGCAGGCGCACGAGGTTGGGGTGCTGCAGGTGCATCACCGACCGGAACTCGGTCTTGAACCGGTACAGCGCGTGCGGGGTGGTGCGGTGGAGCTTCTTGAGCGCGACGGGCTGGCCCCGCACCTTGTCGAAGGCGCGGTACACCACCCCGTAGCTGCCGTGGCCGAGCACGGGCCCGAGCGCGTAGCGCTCCGAGACGGGCAGGTCGCGCGGGCTCGACGACTCCATCGGCCTGCGAACCCTACCTCGTCAGGGTCCGGGCGTATACGGTCGAGCGGGGGTCAGCCCTGCGGCGCGCGCGGCAGGAGGCGATCGACGGCCTGCTCGACCTCGAAGAGCCGGGTCCGGAGCGTCTCCGGGTCGGGCGACACCTCCTCCATCGCCGTCTTCACCTGGGTGCGCGCCGCCTCGAGCGCCGCGGGGTCCACGCCGGCCAGCACCGCGTCCACCTGCGCGAGCGACGACGACACCACGCGCAGCTGATCGCGGGCCAGGCCGAAGTTGGCGCGGTTGGCCTCGTCCAGCGCCACCGACGCCGCCACGCGGGCCCGCAGCAGCGCCTCGGTGGCGCGCGCCGCGTCGAGCGCGGCCCGGGCGTCCGCCTCCGCGCGGTTCACCTCCGCGATCCTGGTGGCGTGGGCCTGGTCGGCCTCCACGAGCCGCTCCCGCCCGTTCACGTAGACCACCCCGGCCACGACGGCGCCCAGGATGCCGCCGAGCAGAAAACCGATCACCCACCCGCGACTCCGTTCCCAGCGCGAGGCCAGCTCCGTCGCCATGCGCACCCCTCTCGGAGCGTGCGGCCGGGCGGGCGCGCGTCAAGCGCGGGCGGGGCAGGATCGGCGCGTAAAAACGGCGACGCTCCCGCGGCGTGGGCCGCGGGAGCGTCGGAAGGATGGTGGCTTCGGACAGACTTGAACTGTCGACACCGCGGGTATGAACCGCGTGCTCTGACCAACTGAGCTACGAAGCCGTCGCCGCGCCTACTACCCTGGGTCGTGCGCGCGGGCAAGTCCGGAGCGATAGACTCCGCGCCCCGTGTACGTCCCCCCGGCCCCCACCGATCCGCCGCTGCCGATCCCGTCGGGCTGCGAGGCGTTGGAGAGCCTGGCACCCGGCCGCGTCCTCGTCGTGCGCCTCGGCCGGCTGGGGGACGTGCTGCTCACGACGCCGACCCTCCGCGCGCTCCGGCGCCGCTTTCCAGCGGCGCGCGTCGACGTGCTCACGGGCCCCGCCGCGGCGCCCCTCCTCCGCGGCAACCCCGACGTCGACGAGGTCCTCGCGCCGGACGGCGTCCCGGCGGCGATGCGCGTCGCCCGCGCCGGCCGCTACGACCTGGTCCTCGACCTGCAGCGCAGCGCGGCCTCCAGCGCAGTGCTCGCGGGGAGCGGCGCGCCGGCGCGGGTCGGGCGGCCGGCCGGGCGCTGGCACGACGCCGCGCTCACCCACCGCGTCCCGGCCCAGCGGGCCTACTCCGCGCACTTCCAGGCGTCGGTCCTCCGGGTGTTCGGCGTGGAGGAGGTCGATCTCGATCTGCGGCTCGCGATCGACCCCGGGCACGTCGAGGAAGCCGTCGCCGCGCTCGCCGCGCTCCCTGGCGAGGGCCCGCGCGTCGCGCTCGCCCCCGGCAGCCGGAGCCCGACCCGCCGCTGGCCCCGCGAGCGCTGGATCGAGCTCGCGCGGGCGCTCCGCGACGCCGGCACCGCCCCGGTCGTGCTCTGGGGGCCCGGCGAGGAGGAGGACGCCCACGCCATCGCGGCGGCCACCGACACGCCGATGGCGCCGCCGACGGACGTGCCGACGCTCGCCGCGTGGATCGCGGCGACACGCGTGCTCGTCGGCAACTGCAGCCTGCCGCGGCACCTCGCGGTGGCGGCGAAGGTGCCCACGATCGTGATGCACGGCGCGTCGTCGGTGGGCGGGTGGACCCGCCCGAGCGCGTGGCATCGGGCGTTGCACGGCGATCCCCCGTGCCGGCCCTGCCACCGCGAGGTGTGCACCATCGGGCTCCCCTGCCTCCTCGACGTGACCGCGGACCACGTCGTCCCGCTGGTCCACGCGGCGCTCGCCTTGCCGTCGGAGCCGCCGCTCGTCGTCCGCGTGCTGCCCGCGCGGGCGCCCGTCGGTTGACGACCTTGCCCGAATCAATACAATCGGCACCCCGCCACGGAGTCCGCGTGCGTCTCGTCACCAGCCTGCTCGTTTCCCTGCTCGCCGCCTGCGCCGGAGGCGGAGGCAGCGAGACGAAGGAGATCGTCATCGGGCAGTACGGCTCGCTGACGGGTACCGCCGCGACCTTCGGCCTCTCGACCGCCAACGGCGTCGAGATCGCGACCGAGGAGCAGAACGCCAAGGGCGGCATCGGCGGCGTGAAGATCCGCATGGTCGTCGAGGACGACCAGTCGAAGGCCGAGGAGGCCGCCACCGCGGTCAACAAGATCCTCTCGCGCGACCGGCCGGTCGCCGTCCTCGGCGAGGTCTCCTCGTCCCGCTCCCTCGCCGCGGCTCCGCTGCTCCAGGCGGCCGGCGTGCCGATGATCTCGCCGTCGTCGACCTCGCCGAAGGTCACCGAGGTGGGCGACCACATCTTCCGCGTCTGCTTCATCGACCCCTTCCAGGGCACCGCGATCGCGCAGTTCGCCCACGACTCGAAGGGCATCAAGAACGTCGCGATCCTCAAGGACGTGAAGAACGACTACTCCGTCGGCCTCGCGGAGTACTTCACCACCACCTTCACCTCGCTCGGCGGCACGATCGTCGGCGAGGAGGCGTACTCGGAAGGCGACTTCGACTTCAAGGCGCAGCTGACGAACCTCATCTCCAAGAACCCCGAGGCGCTGTTCCTCCCCGGCTACTACACCGAGGTGGGGCTCATCGCGCGGCAGGCGCGCGAGCTCGGCTTTTCGGGCGTGTTCCTCGGCGGCGACGGCTGGGACTCCGACAAGCTCGTGGAGATCGGCCAGGACGCCATCGTCGGGAGCTTCTACACGAACCACTACTCGGTGGACGACCCGAACCCCGCCGTGCAGGAGTTCATCAAGAAGTACGAGGCGAAGTACCAGGCCAAGCCCGACGGGCTCGCGGCGCTCGGGTACGACTCCGCCAAGATCCTCTACATGGCGATGGAGGAGGTCGCGAAGAACCCCGACCACGCCGCCGCCTTCGCCGATCGGTCGGGCGTGCCCGCCACCGAGGGCGCCCGCAAGGCCGCGCGCGCCGCGCTCCGCGACGAGCTCGCCAAGGTGACCGGGTACCCCGGCGTCACCGGCAGCATCACCATCGACGCGCAGCGCAACGCGCAGAAGCCCGCGGTCGTCGTCGAGGTGACGAAGGCCGGGCCGAAGTTCGTCGAGTCCATCGCGCCGGACGGCACCTCCCGCAAGTCGGTCGACCCCGCCGCGGGCGCCGCCCCGGCCGAGGGCTCCGCCGCGCCGCCCGCCGGCGGCACCGCCGCCGCCCAGGGAGCGGAGGCCGCGCCCGCCGCCGCGAAGTAGCTCGTGACGCTGTTCCTCCAGCAGCTGCTCAACGGGCTCTCGTTGGGGGCGATCTACGCGCTGATCGCCCTCGGCTACACGATGGTCTACGGCACGCTCCAGCTCATCAACTTCGCCCACGGCGAGGTGTACATGATGGGGGCGTTCGCGGCGCTCTACATCGCCCGCTACACGGGCGTCATCGACAACCCCACGCTCCCCGGCGTGGCGATGGTCGCGATCGGCGCGATGGCGGCGTGCGCGATCCTGGGCATGCTCATCGAGCGGCTCGCCTACCGCCCGCTGCGCAAGTCTTCGCGGCTGAACATGCTGATCACGGCGATCGGCATGTCGCTCCTCCTCCAGAACATCGCGCTGCTCGCGTTCGGCGCGCTGCAGAACTTCCCGTCGCTGCTCCCCGAGACGCAGTGGAACCTCGCGGGCGTCACGCTGCGCAGCAACGACCTCGTCACGCTGGGCGTCACGCTCACGCTGATGGTGGCCCTCACGTTCATCGTGGAGCGCACGCAGATCGGCCGGGCGATGCGCGCCGTGAGCCACTCGCGCGACACCGCGGCGCTCATGGGCATCCCGGTCGACCGCGTCGTGTCGTTCACCTTCGCGCTCGGCTCGGTGCTCGCGGGCGCCGCCGCGTTCCTGGTCGCGATGGACAAGCACTCCATCCGCCCCGACATGGGCACCATGGGCGGGCTCAAGGCCTTCGTCGCGGCGGTGCTCGGCGGCATCGGCAGCATCCCCGGCGCGGTTGCCGGCGGCCTCCTGCTCGGGCTCGCGGAGACCTTCGTGAGCGGCTACCTCGCGTCCACCTACCGGGACGCGATCGCTTTCGTGCTCCTCATCGCCATCCTGCTCTTCAAGCCCGCGGGCCTGTTCGGGAAGCACACGGTGGAGAAGGTATGACGACCCCACCGCGCGGCGTGCTCGGCGGCTGGGCGCTCTTCACGGCGGCGCTCGCGGCGGTCTGGGGCCTGGAGCTCTTCGCGATCCCGTGGACCGACCCCTACCTCACCGACATCATCGTGCGCGTGGGCATCAACCTGCTCGCGGTGATGGGGCTCGCCCTGGTGCTGGGCTTCACCGGGCAGTTCTCGCTCGGCCACGCGGGCTTCATGGCGGTGGGCGCCTACGGCTCCGCGGCGCTGTCGGTCTACTACGGCGTGCCGCCCATGCTCTCCGTGCTCGCCGGCGGCGCCGCGGCGGCCGTGGCGGGTTTCGCCGTTGGCCTCCCGAGCCTCCGGCTCACGGGCGACTACCTCGCCGTGGTCACGCTCGGCTTCAACCAGATCATCATCGTGCTCATCCAGAACACCCAGAGCCTGGGCGGGGCCCAGGGCCTCACCGGCGTGCCGGTCGCGACGACGTTCGGCTGGACGTTCACCTGGGTGCTCGTGGGCGGCTTCTTCATCCGCAACCTCCTGCGGAGCGCGAAGGGGCGCGTGTTCGAGGCCGTGCGGGACAACGAGATCGCCACCCGGTCGCTCGGCATCGACACCACGCGGGCCAAGGTCGTCGCGTTCGTCATCGGGGCCTTCTGGGCGGGCGTGGCGGGCGGCCTCATCGCGCACTACCGCTCGTCGATCTTCCCGAGCCAGTTCCAGTTCGACCGCTCGATCGAGCTCCTCGCGATGGTGGTGCTCGGCGGCACGGGATCACTCTCCGGCCCGCTCGTCGCCGGCGCCGTGCTCACCGCGCTCCCCGAGGTGCTCCGGCCGGTCGCGGAGTACCGCATGGTGATCTACGCGGCGCTCCTCATCGGCATGATGATCCTCCGGCCGAAGGGCCTCCTCGGCAACAACGAGCTCGTCGACCTGTTCCGCCGCCGCAAGGGCGCGCCCGGGAAGGCCGCGTGACCGCGAACATCCTCGAGCTCCGCAAGGCCGGCATCCGCTTCGGCGGCCTCCGCGCCGTCTGCGACCTCGACCTCGCCCTCCCCGAGGGCTCGCTCCACGGGCTCATCGGCCCGAACGGCGCCGGCAAGACGACGGTGTTCAACCTGATCACGGGCATCTACACGCCCACCGAGGGGGACATCCTCTTCGCGGGGAAGTCGATCGTCGGGAAGGGCCCCACGCGCGTCGCGGCCGGAGGCGTCGGGCGCACCTTCCAGAACATCCGCCTGTTCGCCGGCCTCTCCGTGCTCGACAACGTGAAGGTCGCGTTCGACCGCCAGCTCCGCGCGAACCTGCTCGAGGCGGTCCTGCGCGCCCCCCGGTACCTCGCGGACGAGGCGCGCATCGACGCCGAGGCCCGCAAGCTCCTCGACACCTTCGGCCTCCTCCCCATGGCCGAGCTCGGCGCCGACAACCTCCCCTACGGCCTGCGCCGCCGGCTTGAGATCGCGCGCGCGCTCGCGACGAGGCCGAAGCTCCTCCTCCTCGACGAGCCCGCCGCCGGCATGAACCCGTCGGAGGCCGACGAGCTCATGCACCTCATCCGATGGGTGCGCGAGACCTTCGGCGTCACCATCCTCCTCATCGAGCACCACATGGCCGTCGTGATGGGCATCTGCGAGCGCATCACCGTGCTCGACCACGGCGCCCGCATCGCCGAGGGCACGCCCGAGGAGATCCGCAAGGATCCCGTGGTCATCGAGGCCTACCTCGGCGCCGACGTGCACCAGGAGACGGCGTGACAGGAGCGCTCTCCGTCCGCGACCTGGACGTGTGGTACGGCCAGATCCACGCCCTGCACGCGGTCAGCGTCGAGGTGGAGCCCGGCCGCATCACGACGCTGCTCGGCGCCAACGGCGCCGGCAAGACCACGCTGCTGCGCAGCATCTCCGGGCTCGTGAAGCCGCGGGGCGGCAGCATCCGCGTCGACGGGCAGGAGATCGCGGGCCGCGAGGCCCATGAGATCGTCCGGATGGGCATCTCCCAGTCGCCCGAGGGCCGGCAGGTGTTCCCGAACCTCACGGTGAAGGAGAACCTCCAGCTCGGCGCCTGGGTGCGCACGGACAAGGCGGGGATCGCCCAGGACATCGACCGCATCGTGAAGATCTGGCCGCGCCTCGGCGAGCGCTTCTCCCAGGCGGCCGGCACGCTCTCCGGCGGCGAGCAGCAGATGCTCGCGATCGGCCGCGCGATGATGGCCCGCCCCAAGGTGCTGCTCCTCGACGAGCCCTCGCTCGGCCTCGCGCCCGTCGTCGTGGCCGGCATCTTCGAGACGATCCAGGCCATCAACGCCGAGGGCACGACCGTGCTCCTCGTCGAGCAGAACGCGCACCTCGCGCTCCGCATCGCGCACATGGCCTACGTGCTCGAGACCGGCGCCATCCAGCGGAGCGCGCCCGCCCGCGAGCTCCTCGACGACGACGCGATCCGGGCCGCGTACCTGGGCGGTTAGGGCCCCTTCTCCGGCCCCACCGCCGCCCCCGCCGAACCCGGCGCCGGATCCTGCGACGGCACCTCGTCCACGGCCGCGTCGTCCTTGCCCTGGTAGGGGTAGAGCGGCGGCAGCACGGTCACGGTGCCGACCTGGAAGCGGTCCTCGCCCGGCCCCTCCATGTCGATGACGCCGTCGCCGTAGCGCTCCCAGCCCACGAACACGTCGGCGGGGCCGGGCGTCGCGTCGGGCGGCACGAACACGCGCACGTCGTCGGTGACGGCGAGGCCGGGCGTCCACTTGAACGTGGGGAGGAGCCCGTCGAGCGGCTTCACGTCGGTGACGACGGGCGAGAACCCGCCCTCGAGCCGCAGATCGAGCCGCCAGGCCTGCCGGAGCTGCTCGTTCGTGCGCCAGCGGCAGCGCAGCCACACGGCCTCGGCCGGGAGCACCTCGGGGGTGCGGATCTCGCAGCCGAGGAGGTCCATCTTGCCGCCCCAGGTCGCGAGCGCGGGGCTCGCGTCGGCCACCTGGCGCGCGGCCAGCGCGCGATCGCGGACGGCCTGGTAGCGCCCGTTCACGCGCGCACGCCACGCGCGCAGCTCCGCGCCGACGGCCTCCAGCGAGTCCGCGGGAACGGCCTCGCGCAGGTCGGTCTTCTCCAGCGGGTCCGCCCGCAGGTCGAAGCGCTGCATCGCGGCGTCGCGGTAGTGGTCGATGACCTTCACGCCCGCCTCGCGACGCGCGAGGCAGCGGTGCGAGCGCCAGCAGGAATGGAGCAGCGCGCGGGTGTCCTCCGCCGCGGAGAACAGGCTCCGCCCGGGCAAAAACCCGCCCTCTGCCTTCACCCCGAGCAGCTCGAGGATGGTCGGCACCACGTCGATCTGCTGCCGGGGCCCCTCGATCGTGCCGGTGCCTTCGAGCACGCCCGGCCCGTAGAGCACCATCGGGATGTGGAGCCCCTCCTCGTAGATCACGAGGTCGTGCATGCTCCGGCCGTGCTCGCCGAAGGCCTCGCCGTGGTCGCCGAGGATGACGAAGAGCGTGTTGTCGAGGAGCCCGGCCTGCCGGTAGCTCTCCACGAGGCGGCCCACGAAGTCGTCGACGTAGCGGACGGCGTTCAGGTACTGCTGCTGCCGCTCCTTGTACGCGGGGTACGTCCGCTTCTCCCAGTGGGACGGCGTGCCGTAGTCGTGGTGGGACGTGAGCGTCAGGTAGGTCGCGAAGAAGGGCCGGTCGTCCTGCGTCGACCACGCGAGGCCCGGCGCGAGCATCGCCCGGTCCTCGACGCCGAAGTAGTTCACCGGCTCGAACGGCGGGCCCCGGAGCGTGTCGCGCGACCGGAACAGGTCGAAGCCCATGTGGTACACGAGCGAGCCGCGGCTCTCGAAGCGCTCGTCGGCCGTCTGGAAGAAGGCAGTGCGGTAGCCGAGCTCCTTCAGCAGCCCGGGCAGGCAGCGGTCGGGCAGCCCGCCGACGCTCGCCTCGCGGATCTCGGAGACGAGCTGCGGCCAGGTGCCACACATCGTCGTCACGATGGACTTCGAGGTGTGCGGGACGACCGAGTAGGCGTTCCGGACCCACCAGCCGTCCTTCGCGAGCGCGGCGAGGTTCGGCGTCGTGTCGAGCGTGGGGTCGTGCATCGTGGTCGCGCGGGCCCCGGTGGACTCGAGCAGGACCAGGACGACGTTGGGCGGCGACCGCTCCCCCGTGCGCACGAGCCGGATGGGCTCGAGCTCCGCCGGGCCGGGGGCGACCGTCTCGTCGCCGATGCGCTCCAGGCCGTCCCACCAGAGCTGCTCGACGAGGCTCGGCTGGAGGATGCGGAGCGACTTGCGCGGGCGCGGCCGCGCGTTCCCTTCGATGACGAGGGGGAGCACCACGAGCAGCACGGAGAGCCGGCCCACCCACGCGGGGCGCGGCCGGAAGCGCAGGAGCGCGGGCGCGACGCCGATCCCCACCACCGTCGCGACCATGGCGAGGTGCCAGCCCTGCACCTCCGACAAGAACACCGGCGCGACTTGGGGCGCGTCCTCGTACGCGAAGGCCAGGACCTCCATGTCCACGCGGCCGCCCGTGACGGCGAAGAAGACGATCTCGACCACGGAGAGCAGCAGCAGGATCGTGGCGAACGCATGCACGCCGAAGCGGATCACGGGCCGGGCCCGTCCGGGCGCGTGCCGGAGCGCGAGCGCGCTCAGGAAGGCGACGATGCTCCAGGCCTGGATCTCGCCGAGCGAGAGGCGCCAGAGGTCCGTGGCGGTGGCGGCGGGGTCCTGGGCGCCGAGCCAGAGGCGCGCGGCCACGAGCGGGAGCAGCCCGATGAGCGCGGCGACCAGCGCGGGAAGCAGGTCCTCCGGGCGCGGCAACGCGGCGTCCAGCCACCGGAGCGGCGCGCGGACGTGACGGAGGCGGCTCGACGAACCCCCCACGGGGGAAGAGGTACTGGACAAGGAGACCCGCGATAGATGCTTCCCATGCACCTGCTCGTAGGCAACCCCACCGCGCAGTCCGGGAAGAACGCGGAGCGTATCGACGAAGCGCGGAAGTTGCTCGAACGACACGGTGTGCGGCACGACTTCCTCTCCACCAGCCCCGGCGGAAAGACCGTTGGAGACGTGGCGAAAGCGCTGGCGGGCGGCTCGTACGGGGCCGTGGTGGCCATGGGCGGGGACGGGACCTTCGCGGAGGTGGCCCGGGGGCTCCTCCAGAGCGGCCTGCGCATCCCGATGGGCCTGCTCCCGACGGGCACCGCGAACGACCAGGGCAAGAGCTTCGGGATGTCGTCCTCGCCGCGCAAGCTCGAGGAGAACGTCCGCGCGCTCGTCGAGGGCTACACCACCCCGCTCGACGCCGGCCGGGCCACCGCCTACGACTTCCTCGACAACGAGCTCGCGTCCGACTGGTTCTTCGACAGCCTCGGCTGGGGCATCTCCCCGAAGATCCTGCGGATGCGCAACGAGGACCGCCGGCTCGTCGGCGGCATCCCCATCCTGCGCGAGGTCTACCGGGACCAGCTCGTGTACGCCGGCGCCGTGCTCCGCGCGCTCGTGCAGAGCTACGTCGAGGTCGCGAAGTTCGAGGTGGAGGTCACGACCCCGCGCGGGACCACGTTCCTCGACGGCCTGACGGACCTCGTCCTGAAGAACACGCGGTACTACGCCGGCAGCTGGGTGCTCGACCCCACGGCCTCGCCCGAGGACGGCGAGATGGAGCTCGTCCCGTTCCGCGGCCGCGACGAGTGGATCGCGCGCGCGGTCGTCACGCTCGACGGCCTGCCCGTGCACGAGCTCGAGGAGACGCCCGTGCCGCTGCCAGCGCTCTCGCCGATCATCCGGGCGCCGTGGTTCACGCTGAAGATCCACGACCGGCCCGGCGGTGTCGTCGAGGCGCAGAACGACGGCGAGGAGTGGGTGGCGGCGAGCACCTGGAAGATCGAGGTCGTGCGCCACGCGATCGAGCTCGTCGTCCCGCGCCCGGCATGATCCCGGTCTGGCTCGAGGTGCACGTCGACGGGGCGGCCCTCGAGCGGCGTCTCCTCCCCGGGGCTTCGGGGCGGGCGGCGCGCTGGCGGGCCACCGTCGCGGCGCTCGACGACCTCGCCCGGCGCGCCGAGCGGCACGGCGCGCGGCTCTCCTTCCGGGTGCGCGAGCTGCCCGCGAAGCTCGACGACGGCCTCCTCCGTGCGCTCGTGGCCCGCGGGCACGAGGTGGGCTGGCACGCGCACGGCAACCGGCTCCGCGAGGCCCGGGACGCGGTGGTCGCGGCGGGCGGCACCGCGTCGATCGCGACGCCCGGCATGGTGCAGGCGCCCGACTGGCGACGCATGGCGGCGGAGGCCCGGGCCCTCGGCGCGACCGTCGTCACCGACCGCGTGGAAGCGCCGATCGTGCAGTACCAGGGCCTCCTCGCGTGGGAGCCCGTGCCGGGGCTCGTCTCGATGGACGTGACCGTGTCGCCGTTCGCGTGGGGCGTGCTGCGGCGGGACCGTCGGAAGGTCGTGCCCGGGCACCTCGACGTCGACGCGCTTTTGCGCCTGATCGAGGCCCGCGCGCGCGTCCCGGTCCCGACGGGCGCGGTCGGTTTCTTCGGCGCCACCTTCCACGACCACGACATCCTCGAGGTGGGCGTGCGGGCGGCGCTGGAGCGGGTCTTCGCGCGGTATGGAAGCCGGATCGTGCGGTCGGGGGACCTGGTTCTTGGGGCGGGGGGTCCCCCCCCACGGCGCTTGCCCCCAGACGCGCCCGGAGGGCGCGCCCGGGGCCCCGGCGCCGTTCGCTTCGCCCGGGATCTCGCTGTCGCCGGAGTCGGGCTCGCCTCGAGGGCGAGCCCTTGGTCCGACTCCGCGGCAGCGGGCCCCACCGACATGGGCGGAGCTCTCCGCCACGTCAAAACCACCCTCCATCCCCGCCTCCTTCGCCTCCGCCTCCGCCTCGAGCGGCACGGCGCGCCCGCGGAGGAGCGCACGCTCCACGTCGACGGCCGCCGGGTGCTCGCCCGCCGCACCGGCCCCGCCGAGCCCGCCGCGGTGCTCGTGCTCGCGCACGGCGGGCGGAGCGGCGTCGCGCAGGGGCTCGAGCCCTTCGGCATCTCGGAGGCCGCGCTCGCGGAGGCCGGGCTCGCGGCGTGGACCTTCGCGCGCAGCGAGGGCGAGCGGCCGCCCGGCAGCCCGGAGGCCGTGGCGGAGGCCCGCGCCGTGCTCGCGACGGCGCTCGCGGAGGGCCGCCCGGTGGTGCTGTTGACGTGGTCGGCGGGCGTCGTGCCGGGGCTCCGCGCCGCGCTGGAGCTCGCGGACCCGCGCGTCGTCGCGCTCGTGGACGCGGAGGGGCCCGCGGACCGCTGGTCGCTCGTGCCGCCGGGCGCGGCCGACCACCCGCTGGCGGCGCGCGACCCCTGGGACGACGCCGCGTGGGCGGGCTTGGAGGCGGCGCGGCTCGTGGGGGCGTTCCCGGGCCGCTACCTCCGCCTCCAGGCCGAGGACGACCACGTGCACGGCCGTGCGGCCTGGCACGCCCGGTCGATGGTCGAGGCCGCGCGGGACGGGCGGCTCAACGCGGACGGGCGGCTCCTCCCGGGCCGGCTCGGGGCCCACGGAGACACGATCCTGGGCTGGATCCGGGATCTGGTCGTCGGCCCGCCCGGACGCGACGCTCCGTAGGTGCCCGCGCCCGGCGGCGCCGCACCCCGCCCCCGCGATAGACGCCGCACATGCCCCGCGTCGACCTCGCCGAAGCCGCCCGCCTGCTGCGTGGCGGCGCGCTCGTGGGCGTGCCGACCGAGACGGTCTACGGCCTCGCGGCCAACGCGCTGGACCCGGCCGCGGTGGCGGCCATCTTCGTGGCGAAGGGCCGGCCGGCGGACCACCCGCTCATCGTCCACACCCTCGACGACCCCGACGCCCACGCCTTCGCGGACGATCGCGCCCGTCGGCTCGCCGCCACGTTCTGGCCGGGCCCCCTCACGCTGGTGCTCCCGAAGCGCCCGCACGTGCCCGACGTCGTCACGGGCGGCCACCTCACGGTGGCGGTGCGCTCGCCGTCCCATCCGGTCGCCCGGGCGCTCCTGGAGCGCGCCGGCGTGCCGTTCGCGGCCCCGAGCGCGAACCGCTTCGGCTCGCTCTCGCCCACCACCGCGGACCACGTCCTCGCCGCGTTCCCCGACCTGCCGGTGCTCGACGGCGGGCGTTGCGACGTGGGCGTGGAGAGCACGATCGTGGACCTCACCGGCCCGGCGACGCTGCTCCGGCCCGGTGGCGTGCCCGCGGAAGCCGTGGAGGCGCTGATCGGACCGCTCGTGCGCGGCGGCGCCACGCCCGCGCCGGGCAACCTCGCCGCGCACTACGCGCCGCGCGCGCTGCTCGTGGCCACCTCGGAGCCCGACCTGGAGGCCGCGCGCCACCGCGCCCGGGGCCGCCGCGTGGAGGTGCTCCGCGCCCTGCCGGGGCCCGACTACGCCCACGCGCTCTACGACGCCCTCCGCGCGCTCGACGCCCGCGGAGCGGACGTGATCGTGGCAGAGTGGGCCGCGCCCGGCGGCCTGGGTGACGCGGTGAACGACCGCCTCCGACGCGCCGCCGCCGCGGGAGGGACCCATGGGGATTCGTGATCGCATCAAGGGCGTGCTCGGGCTCGGCCCGAAGACCTGGCTGACCGAGGGGGCCGCGGCGCCCGAGCTGGGCGTGGCCGACGCCAGCGGCAAGGTCTGGACGACCAACGACCTGCGCGGGAAGCCCGCGGTCGTCTACTTCTACCCGAAGGACGACACCCCGGGCTGCACGAAGGAGGCCTGCTCCTTCCGCGACAACACCGCGCGCCTCGGCGAGGTGACCCTCCTGGGCGTGAGCATGGACGCCCCCGAGAGCCACCGCGCGTTCGCCCAGAAGTTCAACCTCCCCTTCCCGCTCCTCGCGGACACGACGGGCGCGCTGACGAAGCGCTGGGGCGTCTCCGGCGGGCGTCACCCGCGCCGCGTGACGTTCGTGCTCGACCGCGAGGGCCGCATCGCGCGGGTGTTCGAGCCGGTGAAGGTGGAGGGCCACACCGACGAGGTGCTGGCCGCGCTGCGCGAGCTGCCCTGATGCGCGTGGCGCTCTGCTCCGACGAGCCCTACCCCGTCCACGCGATCGTGCGCGAGCTGCTCGCCGCCCGCGGCCACGAGGTGGTGCCCTTCGGCGCGGTCGCCACCGGCGCCGACGCGCCCTGGGCCGACGTCGCCGAGCAGGCCGCGCTCGCGGTCGCCCGCGGGGAGTGCGACGAGGGCGTCTTCTTCTGCTGGTCGGGGACCGGCATCAGCATCGCCGCCAACAAGGTCGCGGGCATCCGCGCCGCGTTGTGCGGCGACCCCGGCACGGCGCGGGCCGCCCGCGTGTGGAACCACGCGAACGTGCTCTGCCTGTCGAACCGCACGCTCTCGGGCGACATGGCGAAGGAGATCCTCGCCGCCTGGCTCGACACGCCGCCCGGCGACGAGGGCGCCGCGGGCGTCGAGAAGGTGAACGCGGTGGACGCGCGGCACCGGCGGTAGCGCGCGGTGCGCCGCGCGCCGGGGTGCGGGGCCTCGGGCCCCGCCGGGGGGCGTTGCGGGGGGAGCCCCCCCGCCCCAAGAACACCTAGGCGAAAGCCAGGTTGTTGATGACGGCCACGAGCACGCCCATGATCGAGACGCCCGCGATGACGCCGGCGGAGAGCGGCACGAGGTAGTCGTCGGCCTGCTTCGCGTTCGCGCGGTTCCAGAAGTACGCGCCCACCGCGCCGAGCAGCATGGCGAAGGGGTACTGGAACGGCAGGATGAGCCCGAGCCCGATGCCGGTGGCGCTCGGGAGGAAGCGGCGGGCCTTCGGGAGGAAGGTCTCGAGCAGGAGCAGGACGGCGCCGATGACGAGGCCGACCACGATGGCCTGCTGGTGCATCGGGTGCATGTTCGCGAGGCCCATCTTGAAGACCTCGGCGACGGCCTTCCAGGCCTGCGCGGCGGGCGCCGGGAACTTCGGCGCGACGCCCTCGGTGCCGTTGAGCGCGGTGGCGTCCGGCACGAGCAGGTAGAAGCCCATGACGGTCGCGGCCGTGCCCGCGAAGATGCCGGCGAACTGGGCCAAAAACTGGCGGCGCGGGTTGGCACCGAGCAGATACCCGCTCTTGAGATCGTTCAGGAGGTCCGCCGCGGAGCCCGCCGCCGACGCGGTGATGCTCGCGGTCATGAGGTTCGCGGTCGTGCTCTGCGGGATGAGCGCGCCGTAGGTGAGCTGCATGATCTTGCCCATCGCGCCGACGGGCGTGATGTCGGACTCGCCGGTGGCGCGGCAGGCCACGAGCGCGAGCAGGAAGGTCATGCCGACGGCGAGGATGCCGTAGGTCCAGGGCACCTCGAAGTAGCTGTGCGCGGTCGCGACGACGCCGGCCCCGCTGAGCACGCCGCCGACGGCGAACCAGGAGAACGGCACCTCGGTCTTCGCGACGAGCTCGTCGTCGCCGCCGTCGGCCTTCTTGCCGAAGCCGGAGAAGGCGCGGACGATCGTGCGCCACTGGAACGCGAAGCCGAGCAGGCCGGAGCTGATCATGATCGGCACGCCGAGCCAGATGCCGATCTCCTTCCAGGCCTTGTAGGGCGCCGACGCCGCGCGGATCGTCGCGCCGGTGGCGGTGCTGGTCCACTCCCAGTCGTAGGCGGCCGGGCCGACCGCGAAGATGAGCGCGAGGCTGCCGAGCAGCATCCAGATGCTGACGCGCAGGCCGACGATCGCGCCCGCCGCGATCATGACGGGGTTGTGGTCGAGCACCATCGTCCAGTCGGACGGCTTGAAGGCCTCGGTCTTCCCATCGACCACGTGCGAGCCGCGGGCCGGGAGCCAGTCGAAGATCGGCGAGTCGGCCGGCATGAGCGGCGCGCGGCCGTCGGCGGTCTTCTTGACCTGGAGCTCGAGCAGGAGCGGGAAGATCGACCCGAAGAGCGCCGCGACCATGAGCACGCGGGCCTTCTTGATGGCCTCCTGCCCCTCGCTGTAGAGCGACTGGAGCGTCACCGCGGCGGCCGTGCCGCTGGGGAACTTCAGGCGCTCGTGGTTGATCAGGTTGCGCTTCATCGGGATGGCGAGGACCGTGCCGAGGACCGCGAGGAAGAAGGTCCACGCCACGAGCACCGGCACCGGGAGGTGCGCGCCGCCGGGGTTCCCCTCCGTGGCCGAGAGCATGAGCAGCGCCGCGATGGCCGACACCATCGTGCCGCCCGTCGCGTACCCGGCGGAGGACGCCGTGGACTGCATGCAGTTCGTCTCGAGGATCGTCATCGGCGTCTTCGCGATGCCGATCTTGAGCAGCACGTTCCAGATGGCGTAGGAGAGGATGCAGGCCGTGATGGCGACGCCGAGGCCCCACCCGGTCTTGAGCCCGATGTAGAGGTTCGTGAACGCCAGGAAGAAGCCGAGGAAGGACCCCATCGCGACGGCGCGCACGGTGAGCTGCGGGACGCTGTCGCCCCGGTAGACCTTCTGGTACCAGGTGGCCTCGTCCATCTCCAGCACCTGGTCGGGCGGGATGGAGAGCGGCCGCGCGGCGTCGACCTCTTCCTGGGTCTGAGGCGCGCGTTGCAGGTTCAACATGGGGGCTCCCGTCCGCCGGGGGAGGGCGAACCGGGCGAGCCTAACTCAGTCGGTGGGTGACGCGGGTGGTTCTTGGGGCAGGGGGGCTCCGCCCCCCCGCAACGCCCCCCCGGAAACGCCGTGCCCTCGCGTCACTCCTGCAGGTGCGCCTCGAACGCGTGTTGGGCCTCGCACGCCTCGAACGCGGAGCAGCCGTCGCCCGAGCAGGTGGTGGAGGCGATCCAGTCGCCCGCGAAGGCCTCCGCGCCGCTCCACTCCCCGACGAGCTCCACCATGGAGTGCACCTGGGTGCCGGCGTGGTCGTTGGTGTCCTCGATCACGATGCAGTCGAACGCCTGGCCGTCGAAGGGGCAGCGCAGCCCGTCGAGCCGGAACGAGTCCCACGAAGCATCGGGAGCTCCAGTCGCCCGCACATTGCCCCCGAACCGGGGGCTCGTCCACCGTCGATCAGTCCGTCATCACCCAGCCGTCACCGACGCGCAGGAAGCGCCCGCCCGGGCCCCGCCCGTCCACGATGACGGGCCGATCGCCCACCCGCATGTGGAAGCGCGTGAACGCGCCGCGGTACACCGCGCGCTCGACCGCGCACGGGATCCCGTCCTCGGCGAACGAGGCCGACTCCGGGCGGAAGCCGACCTCCACGGGGCCGTCGGGGCCGGGCGAGTCGAGCGTGAGGCCAGCGAGCGTGACGCGCCCGCCGCGCCGCTCGGCGGGCAGCGTGTTCAGGATGCCCACGAAGCCGGCCACGAAGCGGGTCTTCGGGCGGAGGTAGATCTCCTTCGGCTCCGCGACCTGCTGCACCACGCCCTCGGCGAGCACGGCCACGCGGTCGCACATCGAGAGCGCCTCCTCCTGGTCGTGCGTGACGAGGAGCACGGTGAGGCCGGCCTCGCGCGCGAGCACGGCCACCTGGTCGCGCAGCTCCTCGCGCAAGCCCGCGTCGAGGTTCGAGAGGGGCTCGTCGAGCAGCAGCACGCGTGGCCGCGTCGCGAGCGCGCGGGCGATCGCCACGCGCTGCTGCTGGCCGCCGGAGAGCGTGCCGGGCCACCGGTCCTCGAAGCCGCCGAGGCGCACCCGGGCGAGCGCCTCGCGGGCGAGCCGGTCCGCGTCGGGCACCTTCCGCAGCCGGAGCGGCCACGCCACGTTGTCGAGCACGTTCATGTGCGGCCAGACGGCGTAGCTCTGGAAGACCATGCCGAGCCGGCGGGCCTCGGGCGGCAGGGAGAGCCCCGGCCCCGCGACCCGCTCCCCGTCGACGAGCACCTCGCCCGCGTCGGGCGTCTCGAGCCCGGCGACGATGCGGAGGGCCGTCGTCTTGCCGCAACCGCTCGGCCCGAGGAGCGCGAAGAGCTCGCCGGTGCGCACGTCGAGGTCGAGCTCCCGGAGGATCGGGCGGCCCCAGGACTTCGACACGCCGCGCAGCGTCACGCCCATCACGTCCCTCCCGCGCCGCGCCACGCGAGCGCGCGCGCCCCGAGCAGCACCGCCCCGACCACGACCATCGCGACGACCGCGGCCTGCTGCGGCGCGCCGTAGCTCAAGAGCTCGAAGAGCCGCGTGCCCAGCACCTCGGTGCTCGGCCCGCGGAGCAGCACCGACATCGACACCTCGCAGAAGCTCGCCGCGAACACGAGCGCCCACCCCGCGAGGATCGCCGGCTTGAGCAGCGGCAACACGACATGGAGCTGCGTCGCCGCCCAGGACGCGCCCGCCACCCGCGCGGCCTCCTCCAGCGAGCGGTCGACCGTCCGGACCGCCGCGCGCACGCCGTCGAGCGGCACCGCCAACGACCGCGTCGCGTACGCGATGCCGAGCAGCCAGGGCGTGTCCGCGAGCGCGAGCACGAAGCTCACGCGGTCGGCCACGATCAGCCGGATCTCCTGGGAGAACGCGAGGATGAGCCCCAGCGCCAGCACGCTGCCGGGCACGGCCCAGGGCGCGCGCGCGAGGCCCACGAGCGCGGAGACCGGCCGGGAGGGCGTGCGCTCGCTGGCGTGCGCGAGCAGCGTGCCGATGCCGACGGCGGCGGTGGCGGCGGCCGCGGCGAGCCAGGCCGACCGGAGCAGCGCCCCGCGCGAGCGCGGCTCCCCGAGCACCGCCGACCAGTGGTCGAGCGTGAAGGCGTCGAAGCGCCCGAACACCGGCGCCATGCTCGTGAGCGCGATCGTCACGACCGGGACGCCGACCGCGAGCAGGAGCCACACCATCGGGACGAGCATCGAGAGGCGCGCCGGCGGCATGGGCCGGTTGCGGGCCACCCGCGCGCTCGCGTAGGCGCGCTGCCCCTGCGCGAGGCGGAACACCGCGGGGAGCGCGACGCCGACGAGCAGGAGCACGAGCGAGAGCCCGATGGCGAGCGGCCGGCCCGTGACCGGGGCGAGCTCCAGCGCGCGGTAGATGCGGAGCGTGAGCACCGGCACCGGCGGGGACGCCGCCGCGCCGAGCAGGTAGGGCACGCCGAAGCTCGCCGCGGACGCGCTCGCCACGAAGGAGATCGCCGCCAGGATCCCCGGCAGCGCGAGGGGCAGGCTCACGGCGCGGAGCGTGGTGAGGGCGCTCGCGCCGGACACGCGGGCGGCCTCCTCCAGCGCGGGGTCGATGCGGCCGAGGGCGTCGCGCGTGGCGAGCGCCACCATCGGCGAGAGGTGGAGCCCGAGCACGAAGACCATGCCGCCGAGCGTGTAGGCGTTCACGGGGAGGAACGCGGTCAAAAGCCCGTTCGTGGGGTTCGCGAGGAGGATCCAGGCGATCGTGGTCACGTAGGGCGGCACCGCGTACGGGAGCACGATCGCCGCTTCGAGCAGCGCCGGCAGCCGCCGCCGCGCCGCGACCCAGCCGACGGGCACGCCGGTCAGCGCCGCCACCGCCGCGCTCCCGGCCGCGAGGAGCACCGTGTTGCCGATGGCCTCCGTCTCCCCGGCCACCTGCGCGAGCCCGCCCACGCCCAGCGCGAGGAGCCCGAGCGGGAGGCCGACGAACACGAGCAGCAGCGCGGCGACGACGCCCAGGACGAGCCGGCGCGTCATCGCTGCAGCGCCTCGAGCCGCGCGCGCAGCTCGGGCGCGCCCTTCGCGACCCGCGCCGCGAAGTCGTCCGGCAGCGGCGCCAGCGCGATGTCTTCGAGCTTCGGCGCCCCCTCGGGCGCGGGTTTGCCCGGAAACGGCGAGTGCATGCGGGCGTTGACGACGAGATCCTGCGCCGTGTCGCCCATGAGCCAGTCCACGACGCGCTCGGCGGCATCCGGGGCGCGGCAGTCCGTCGGGATGGCGAGGAGCCCGGGGATCGGTACGGCGCCGTCCTCGGGGAAGATCGCGCGCACCACGCCGGGCCGCATCAGCAGGTTGTTGAGCAGCAGCACCCCGATCGGCCGCTCCCCGCTCTCCATGCGCCCGAGCACCGCGGAGTTGCCGCCCGCCATCACCCAGCCGTTGGCGTCGAGGCGTTCGAGCCACTCGTCGCCGTACAGCAGGCGCCACGCCGCGACCGTGGTGAACGTCGTCCCCGACGAGAACGGGTCGCCGCTGCTGAACGTCCCGCGCCACCGCGGCTCGGCGAGCTCGGCGAAGGTCTTCGGCGCCTCCCCTTCGAGCGGCGCCCCGATCACCATCAGGTCGACGCGGTTCGCGGCCCAGTGCGGGCTCACCCAGGCGCGCGGCAGGTCGAGCGCGCGCGGCGACACGTACGCGCGCAACAACCCGCGCTCGGCGAGGTCCGCGTACCAGGACGGGTCCGAGGTCGCGAGCACACACGCCGGGCTCCCGCCGGCCGAGCGCTCGGCCTCCCAGCGCTGCGCCACCTTCTCCGAGCCGCCCTGGAACCAGCGGATGTCGATGTCGGGGAGCTCCGCGGCCGCCGCGGCCGAGAGCTGGTCGACCTGCTCCTGGTAGGTGGACGTGTACACCCACACGGTCGGCCGCTCGGACGACACGACCGCGCCGGGCGGGCCGAGCTCGACGCGGCAGCCGAGGAGGAGGAGGAGGCTCACGTCACTCCTCGAGGTCGGCCTCGAACGTGACCGTCGACGAGCAGCCGTAGTCGTCCGGGCAGCCGTCCCCCTCGCACGCCGCGGTGGTCACGAGCTCGCCCTCGATCGCGGTGGACGACACCCACTCCCCCACCAGGAGCTGGGTCGTGGTCATCGTCATGTCGAAGTCGGGCGCGTCGAACTCCTCCTCGAGCAGCACGCACTCGAACGCCATGCCGTCGAGCGGGCAGCGCACCTCGTCGATCTCGATCTGGGCGCCGTCGTCGTCGACCTGCACGTCCCACTCGGTGTCGTCGGGCTTCGTCGCCTCCTCGTCCTCGCAGTCGGTGCTCGCGTCGAGGAAGTCCACGTCGTAGGTGCCGCTCTCGGGCGCGGCCGCGCACGCCAGGGTGAACAACGCGGTGAGGACCAGCACAGCGCGAAGCATCGGGACTCCAGGGTCGCGGCCACCTTGCCACGCCCGCCCGCCCTCGTCCAGCGAACGCCCGCTTTGCGACGGCGAGGTGACGGAGCCCGAGCCCGTGCTAGACGGAGCAGCGATGTGCTCCTCCCTCGCGCTCCTCCTCCTCGCCGGCTGCGAGAACGTCGAGCCCCCCTCGTTCGCCTCGGAAGCGCCGCCCGAGACCTCGTGCCGGCCCATCCACGTCGCCCAGGCCGGCTACGACGCCGAGGATCCCGTCCCCGCCGACCTCCACGCCGAGACCTTCGGCGCCGCCCCGACGCCCTACCAGGTGCACCTCTCCTGGGCGGACGACCCCTCGACCACCCTCGCGATCGTCTGGCGCACCGACGCCGACACGCTCGCCAGCCGCGTCGAGTACGGCACCGACACGACGTACGGGCAGGTCTCCGACGGCGCGAGCTTCTTCGTCGGCGTGGACGGCACGAACGGCCGCGTGCACGAGGCGCACCTCTGCGGGCTCAGCCCCGGCACGACCTACCATTACCGCGTGGGCGGCGAGGGCAACTGGTCGGAGGACCGCACGTTCACCACCGCGCCGCCCCCCGGCGAGGCCCACCCCTTCCGCTTCGCCGTCCTCGGCGACTCCCGCGACGACCAGGCCACCTTCGGGCTCCTGCTCGACGCGATGGAGGACAAGGCCCCGGACTTCTACGTCTTCACGGGCGACGCCGTGCAGCTCGGCGTCGACATGGAGGAGTGGGGCCTCTGGTTCGACGCCGGCGAGGGCCACTTCGACCGCCGCCCGGTGCTCTTCGCGCACGGCAACCACGAGTTCCAGACCCAGAACTACTTCGCGCTGTTCGCCCAGCCGGGCAACGAGCAGTGGTTCAGCTTCGACTATGCCGACGCCCACTTCGTCTTCCTGAACGACACCGTCGCGAACGCCGGCGACCGCGAGTACCAGGCGGGCTGGATGGCCGAGGACCTCGCGAGCTCCACCGCGAAGTGGCGCTTCGCCGCCCACCACATGCCCGCGTACTCCTCGTGCACGAACCACGGCTCGGAGCTCGAGCTCCAGACCACCTGGTCGCCCATCGAGGAGGCCGGCGGCGTGGTCGTCGACTTCGCGGGGCACAACCACAACTACGAGCGCTCCGTGCCGCTCCGGAACGGCGTCCCGACCTCGCCCGAGCTCGGCACCACCTACGTCGTGGCCGCCGGCGCCGGCGCGGTGCTGTACGGCAACGACATGGAGCACAGCTTCACGGAGGTGGCCGTGGTCACCGAGCACTACGTCATCGCCGACGTGAACGGGTCCACGCTCACGCTCACCGCCTACGACCTCGCCAACAACGTGCTCGACACGTTCACCACGACGCGCTGATGCCCGCCGCCGTCCTCGCGCACCACGGCTTCCGCTTCGCGGCGCTCGGCTCCGCCGCCGCGCGCGCGCACCTCGACCTCGAGCCGCTCGGCGTGCACGCCACCTTCCTCGACGCCGGGCGCGAGCCCGCGTGGGTCGAGCGCTACCACGCGGTCAACCGCGCCCGCTTCGGCGGCGCGCTCGCGCTCCCGGGCTGGGTCCTCGCCGACCTGTACCTCCTGCCGTCGGCCATCGGGCTCCTGCTCGACGGGGACGAGATCGTCGCGGCCTACTACGCCGCCCCGTCGCTGGAGCCGGGCACCGTGATCGGCGTGTCGCTGTTGAGCGTGCGCGAGGGCGTCGGCGCCGGCTGGGCGGCCAAGGCGCTCACGCTCGCCATGTACCGGGCCCGGGTGCAGCGTGGAATCACACAGTGGCGGAGCCGCGCGCTGCGCGTCCACACACGGTTCGGCGCGCTCGAGGTCGAAGGCCCCGCGCCCGCCGTGCACGGCGCCGCCGCCGAGAGCTTCGTCTACCGCGTGGTCCTCGACGGCGCCGAGCCGCCCCCGGGCGATCCCGTCCCCGTCGACGAGGCCATCGCGCGCACGCTCGCCGGCGAGCGCCTCGTCATCGTGCCCCCCGGCGCCGACGGGCAGCGGGTGTGGCTCGCGCGCGCCTCCACGGGGTGATGGGGCTGGTTGTTCTTGGGGCGGGGGGGGGGGGGGGGGGCCCCCCCCCCCCCCCCCCCCCCCCCCCCC
>CAYWGD010000023.1:0-77695 GCA_964457335.1 uncultured Enterobacteriaceae bacterium
GGGCCCGGGATGGCGCCCGCCGCCGAGGCGCCCGCCGGGGCCGGGGCGCCCGCCGCCGAGGCGAAGACCGAGGCGAAGGAGGAGAAGGCGGCCGCGCCCGAGGCCGCGCCGGCCGTGACGACCACGGGGGGTGCCGGCGGCGGTGGGGGCGGCGGCGGCGGTGGTGGTGGGGGTGGCGACGGCGGCGGCGGCGGCGGTGGTGGCGGCGGCTCCGAGGCCGACGCGGCGACCGAGGCGAAGCTCGACGCGGCGACCCCACAAGAGGAAGCCGAGGTCGACACCGAGGACGAGGAGGGCGGCGGCGAGCCGGAGGCGGCCGAGCCCGAGGGCGCCGCGATCGGCGGCGCGGGCGCGGAGGGCCCCGAGGCGGCCGACGGCGGAGGCGCCGGCGGGGCGGGCTCCGCGGCACCGCCCAGCGCGAGCGCGATCGCCGGGGAGGCCGCGGCGGCCAACGAAGACGCGCCCCAGACGAGCGAGGCCGAGGAGGCGTCGCTCTCCGGCGGGGAGAAGGACGCCGGGCTCGCGGCCGTCGGTGAGGACGCGGGCGGGGGCGGGGGCGGCGCCGCGGGTGGTGGCGGCGGGGGTGGCGGCGGCGGCGCCAAGGTGGTGGAAGCGGCCGCGCCCGACGTGTCCGCGCAGGATCCCAAGTCCGCGCTCGCGACCGCCAGCGCCCTCCCCGTGCGTGGGCTCGCGCAGACCCTGAAGGGCGTGGGCGCCGCGGCCGCCAAGGCCGTCGGCGACAAGAAGAACGAGCTGACGGCGAGCCCGCCCACGCTGGAGGCCCCCACCGGCATGGCCCCGGGTCCCGCGCCGGACAAGGGCCCCGAGGGCGGCGACGCGGCGGCCAAGGCCGAGAAGAAGCCGGAGGGCGAGGCCCCGGCCCTGCCGACGCCCGAGCCGCTCCCGACCCTCGGCCCCTCCCCCGCCGAGGGGCTGGCCACGCCCTCCATCGCCCCGTCCGGCGAAGGCGGCGGCGTCTCCGCGGACGACGCGCAGAAGCTCCAGGCCTCCGTGCGCGCGCTCCCCACCGAGGACGCGGGCGTCCCCACCGACGCGGGGCCCGCCCCCACGCTCGCGCTCGAGGGGGCCGCCAACCCGACCAACGCCGTGGACCAGAAGGCCGAGGTCGAGGGCAAGGTCGCGGCGGAGCAGGCCAAGGGCGCCGCCGAGGCCGCGGCCCCCTACGGCGAGGACGCGCTCGCCCCGCAGGCCGAGCCCGAGACGCTCACCGCCGCGGTCGGCGGGGGCGGGGGCGGCGGGGGCGCCGCCGGCGACGTGGCCGACGACGAGGTCGGCGCGATCGTCGCCGAGGAGCGGAACCGGCCTGAGATCGACGCCGCGATGGCGCAGGGCCAGGCCGACATGGGCTCCGCGGAGTCGGACCAGGCCAAGGCCGAGACCGAGGCGCGCGAGCAGGCCAAGACCGAGGTCGACACCGCGGTGGCCGAGAAGACGGCCGAGCAGGAGGGCGAGAAGGCCTCCGCCCAGGCGGACGTCGAGGCCGAGCGCAACAAGTGGACGGACGAGCAGAAGAAGACCGTCGACGACGCCCGCGAGAAGGCCGACGGGCACGCCAAGACCGCGGTCGACGAGGCCGCGAAGCAGAAGGAGACCGCCGACAGCGAAGCGGGCAAGGAGGTCGAGAAGGGCGAGACGGAGGCGGAGGCCGCCAAGGAGAAGGGCGAGAGCGACGCGCGGGCGGAGAAGGAGAAGGCCGAGTCGGAGTCCGACGGGGTGTTCGGGTGGCTCGCGTCGAAGGCCAAGGCGTTCTTCGACGGGATCAAGGCCGGCATCAAGAAGGCGTTCGCGTTCGCCCGGGACATGGCGAAGAAGGCGATCGAGGCGGCCAAGAAGCTCGCGGTCGCGGCCATCGAGAAGGCGCGCGAGGCCGCCATCGCCGCGGTGCGGCTCGCGGGCGACGCCATCATGGCCGTCGGCGACGTGGCCCTCGCCGCGTTCCCCGAGGCGCGCGAGAAGTTCCGCAGCGCCATCAAGGAGCGCGTCGCCGCCGCCGAGGAGACCATCAACCAGGCCGCGGACTTCCTGAAGGAGGCCGCCCAGAAGGCGCTCGACTTCCTCGGGGGCGCGCTCGACGCCGCGTTGGGGCTGCTCGAGAAGGCCTACCTCGCCGCCGTGGACGCCGTCGCCTCCGCGGTCGACGGCGCCATCAAGGCCGCCAAGGCCGCCGCCGAGGCCCTCGGCGGCTTCATGGCGCTCATCAAGGACGTGGCGTCCGACCCCGGCGGCTGGATCGGCAAGCTCGGCGCCGCCGTGGTGGACGGCATCAAGAACCACCTCTGGACGGCCTTCAAGACCGCCGTGAAGGAGTGGTTCGACCAGAAGCTCGAGGAGGTGCTGGGGCTCGGCACCGCCATCTGGGAGTTCCTGTTCAAGGGCGGCATCAAGCTCGCGGATGTCGCCAAGATGGCGTGGCAGGCGCTCATCAGCGCCATCCCCGGCGTGCTCATCGGCATCCTCATCGAGAAGCTCGTCGCGATGATCGTGCCGGCCGCCGGCGCCGTCATGGTCATCATCGAGGGGCTCCAGGCCGCGTGGGGCACCGTGAGCCGCATCCTCGCGGCCATCGGCAAGTTCATCGCCTTCCTCAAGGCCGTGAAGGGCGGCGGCGGCGCCCCCGCCTTCGCCACCGCCGTGGCCGCCGGCGCCATCGCGGTCATCGACTTCGTCGCCAACTGGTTGCTCGCCAAGCTCCGCAAGCCCGCCGGCAAGGTCGCCGGCAAGCTCCGCGCCATGGCCAACAAGATCATGGCCAAGATCAAGAAGGCCCTGAAGAAGGTCGCCAAGGCGCTGAAGAAGGCCGGGAAGAAGATCAAGGGCCTCTTCAAGAAGAAGGGGGGGAAGAAGGGGAAGAAGGGGAAGGAGAAGGACAAGCGCGCGAAGGATCAGGAGCGGTTGGACAAGGCGCAGCGGGAACTGACTCCGAAGATAAAATCGATGTTGGACAAGGGTGTGCGCGGAGTCGTACTGAAGGCTCGATTGCTCGCCTGGCGGGTGCAGTACCGCCTGTCGGCCCTGGAGGTCACCGGCGGAAAGTCGTTCCGAATTCGTGCCAAGGTGAATCCAACAGCGGAGCTGATTTCCGGCGTCGAGATGGATGTCGATGAACTGCTGATCTTTGTGCGCGAGGTGGCGGCGAAGATGGCTAGCAGCGATCGGGTCAAGCGCGAATCCGCTGCGATCGCGGGTTCCGACCGTGGCAAGGAGCTTCCGTCCCCCGTAAAGAAGGGCGAGGACCCGCGGATGGGTCGCCAAGTGGACATCCCCGCTGGCACCAGCCATATTGGTGCCGCAGAAGGATTGAACGCCACCGGAGCGCTAGAGCGAGGCAAGGTCCGGGACGTCAATGCACTGACGCCCGGAGGAGAAATCAGCGCGGTCGCCCGGATCCAGCAGCCGCCGTTCGCACCGTTGCCCGCGCGGCATTCAACTGCGGTGGTGAAAGAACCAAGCTCGGAAGGCGTGGGCTTCGAAAAAGGCGCGTACGCGGAGATTACCAAGCGACTCGGTCCGGGGTTCCCGGAGCACAAGCGCGGCCCCCTCACCGCGCAGGCCTTGGACACGTTCGCGCGCACAGGCAAGGCTCCGGCCGGGTTCTCCGAGGCACAACTCCACGCGTTGCGCGTGACCATGTTCGGCGCGGAACGGAGCCGAAGTGCCGCGGCCAACGTCTGGGGCCAGATGTCAATCGACCTGATGAAAGCAGGGGCTAGCCCGGAGGACATCCTCGGAAAGGATGAGACCGGAGGCAAGCACCCGCTGTCGCCGAGGGGTGTCGGTGAGGACAAACGTGAACTCGAGGATCGCCTTGCACGAGTCAAGAGCGGAGAAGCCGGGGGAGAACCGACGGCCGGTGAGAAGCGGCAAATGGATCGGGAGGTAGCCATGATTACAGCTTGGCTCAAGTCGTTGAAGGACCTGTCTTTCGACGACAAGGCATCCATGGAAGAAAAGAAAAATCACATAAAGGCTGAAATCGAGCGTAGGATGATGGACTCTGTGAAGTGAGGTGGCGGTGAGCAAGCGAGGCGTGCGGTTGATCCCTCGGGTCGAGGTTCCGGTGGAGCGGCTGATCGACATCTCCCTGGAGCGCGGCTGGCAGCTTGAGAAGGCCATCGGCCGGGCGCCGAACGAAGGGATCTCCGGCGAGTTGGAGTACACGATTCCTGGCTCCGATACGATCGTGTACCTGCGGGATGACCTGCTCCTGGGGTTCCCGTTCATCACGGTGATCGGCCCTGACCAGGCGAACGTGGCAGCGGACCTCTCGCGAGACTTCGATCCGTGGCCTGAGCCCGATCTGTTGGCTTGGTGGGACCGGGCAGAAGGCTCGGGCGACATCGACGACAAGGTGGACGCCGTGCTCTACCTCGGAACGAACGCCGGAGAATCGGTTGATGAACGGTACATGACGCGGATCGAGAAAGCGCTGAGCGATCCAGACAAGGACGTGCGCAACGCAGCGGTCGTGGCGGCCGCCTACACCGACTGGCGCGTGTTTCGCGATCGTCTTGCCGAGATTGCGCAAAAAGATCTGGATCCAAAGGCCCGGGAACGCGCGGAGCATGTGGTGCGCGGGTGGAGAACCGAGGATGGGGGCTGACCGCGCCCTTCAGAAGGATTTGGGCCACGCAAAATCCGCCCCGGGCGGCCCGATCACCGTTTGATCCAACGTTTAACCGGACTGGGCGACTCCGTGACACGCGGAAGCCAACGCTGAGCAAACGTGCGAGCGGACAGCTGGGTGCACGCATGGCGACGGCACAGCCGATAGTCCACCACCCGCGCGAGGGGGGCTGGAGGGCGGCGCGGGCTCCCAAACATGACAGGCCGAAGGCCACATCGAGATCCAACGCCCGCGCCGGTCGGCCCGCGCGCAGCGGGCCGACCGAGGCCCTTCGGGCCGCTCCACCGCAGGCGGGGGGCGAAAGGGCTCGCTCGTGCGCAAGCCGAGCGAGACATCGTACGGCCCGGAAGACACCCGACCCGGCGTCTTCGCCGGGGGCGCGCCCAACTGAAGCCCTGACACCTGCGTAGGTCGAGAATGGCGAGACGGAGGCGGAGGCCGCCAAGGAGCAGGGCGAGAGCGACGCGCGGGCGGAGAAGGAGAAGGCCGAGTCGGAGTCCGACGGGGTGTTCGGGTGGCTCGCGTCGAAGGCCAAGGCGTTCTTCGACGGGATCAAGGCCGGCATCAAGAAGGCGTTCGCGTTCGCCCGGGACATGGCGAAGAAGGCGATCGAGGCGGCCAAGAAGCTCGCGGTCGCGGCCATCGAGAAGGCGCGCGAGGCCGCCATCGCCGCGGTGCGGCTCGCGGGCGACGCCATCATGGCCGTCGGCGACGTGGCCCTCGCCGCGTTCCCCGAGGCGCGCGAGAAGTTCCGCAGCGCCATCAAGGAGCGCGTCGCCGCCGCCGAGGAGACCATCAACCAGGCCGCGGACTTCCTCAACGGCGCACCGCCCTCCGCGCCCGTCGGTCCGTGGACCGCCTGCTACGTCGCCATGCGCGCCGGTCGCGACCCCGACGCCTTCCTGGGCGGCGACACAACCTCCTGCGGAGGGCCGCCGACGCCGCGGGCGGGCGCCCGCCCCCCGCCGCGCTCCTCGCCCGCGCCGAGCCCTGGCGGCCGTACCGGGCCTACGCGGCCCAGCACCGGTGGGCGACGGACGCATCTCGATTCGAGAGCACGCAGCGGAGCGTCCCTCCGCGCTGACGCCGGTACTTGCGGGTTCGTGAGGGCAGAACGCCCCACGGGAGGTACCGATGAGGAAGCAACGACTCGAAGGCAAGGTGGCGATCGTGACGGGCGCGAGCTCGGGGATCGGGCGGGCGACGGCGGTCGCGATGGCGCGGGAAGGCGCGCGGGTGGTGGCCGCGGGCCGCCGCGCGGGCGAGCTCGAGGCGACCGTGCGCCTGGCCGAGGAGGCCGGGGGCGAGGCGATCGCCTGCGTCACCGACGTCACGGACGAGGCGCAGGTCGAGGCGCTCGTGGCGCGCGCGATGGCGCGCTACGGGCGCGTGGACATCGGCGTGAACGCGGCCGGCGCCACGTTCGCGGGGGCGCTCACGCACGACCTCGACGTGTCCGCCTTCCGCGACTGGCTCGACGGCCACCTCGTGAGCGCGTTCCTGTGCACGAAGCACCAGGTCCGCGCGATGCTCGAGTCCGGCGGCGGCAGCGTGGTGCAGATCGGCACGTTCGTCGGCGACACCAAGGCGTTCCCGGGCACCGCCGGCTACGCCGCGGCGAAGACGGGCCTCCTCGGGCTCACCCGGACCGTCGCGGCCGAGTACGCGACGCGCGGCATCCGCGCCAACGTGCTCTCGCTCGGCGGGGTCGACACGCCGATGTTCCGCCTCTGGAACGACGACGCGGCCAGGCGCGAGGGCGCCGCGCAGCTGCACGCGATGAAGCGCGTCGGCGCCCCGGACGAGATCGCGAACGCCGCGATCTTCCTCGCGAGCGACGAGGCCTCGTTCGTCACCGGCGGCGTCGTCGCGGTGGACGGGGGCGTGTCCCTGACCTGATCGTCGGACGCGCGAGGGGGGCTGGAGGGCGGCGCGGGCATCCAAATGTGACAGGCCGAGGGCCGCGCCACGATCCAACGCCCGCGCCGGTCGGCCCGCGCGCAGCGGGCCGACCGAGGCCCCTCGGGCCGAGACCGGAAGACACCCGACCCCGGCGTCTTCGCCGGGGTCGCGCCCAACTGAATCCCTGACACACCAACCGGGAAGGCGCCCCTACCCCTCCTCCTCCGCCAACGGCCCCTCGGCCTGCCCCTTCTCGTAGTCTCGCTCGGCCTTCCGGACGGTCTCCTCCTTCGCCTCGCCGGGCTCCGGCGGAGGCAGGTCCGCGCCCGCGCGGCGCGCCTTGGAGAGGCCGATGGCGATGGCCTGGGCCCGGCTCTTGATGTCCGGGTCCCCCTCCTTGAACTTCTCCATCTCCTCGCGCACGAACTCGCCCGCCTGCGTCGAGGGCGACTTGCCCGCCGCCTTGTCGGCCCGGGCGCGGTCGAGGGTCTCCTTCTTCGGCACGTGCCACCCCACGCGACCAACATAGGCACCCGAATGTTCAGCGTCGGAGCAGCTCCGCCTCGCGCTCCCGGGTGAGCGTCCGCGGCCGGTAGCGGCCGTCCGACTGCCTCGGCGGGTCGCCGGTCAGGGTGCGCGCCCACGCCAGCGTGTCCACCGCGGTCTCGCCGAGCGGCCGCAGGCGGAGGCCCGCGGCGAGCGCGCGGGCGTTGGGCGTGCGCAGCATGCCCGGGGCGTGGGGCGCCCACAGGGGGAGCTCGCTCCAGGGCTCGACGCCGGTGAGCCGGGCCGGGTCCGTCCAGACGAAGCGAGCGTCGCCGCCCACCGCCGCGCGGATCGCCGCGAGCGCGTCGCCGAAGGTCGTCTCGGGCCCGACCGCGTTGAAGACGCCGCCCGGGCCGCGCTCCGCGAGGTGCACGATCCACGCCGCCAGGTCGCGCGCGTCGATGACCTGTACGGGTCCGTCGGCCGGCGCGGGCGCGAGCACGTCGCCGCCCTCGGCCACGCGCACGGGCCAGTAGGTGAACCGCCCCGTGGGGTCGTGGGGGCCGCCGATGAGGCCCGGGCGCACGATGGTGGCACGTTCGTCGAGCACGCCGGCCACCACGCGCTCGCACGCCGCCTTGAGCGCGCCGTAGTGGGCGGCCACGTCCTCGGAGTGGGGGTCGGGCAGCGCGGGCGCGTCCTCGTCGTTGGGCCGCGAGAGGTCGGCGTACACCGACACGGACGACACGAACACGTAGCGCTGGCACGAGAGCGCGACGGACTGCGCGACGACCCGCGGCACGAAGCCGCACGTGTCCACGATGGCGCCCCAGCGCCGCCCGGCGAGCACGTCGAGGCCGCCGTCGCGGTCGGCATGGACGCGCTCGAGGTCGGGAAACAAGTCGGGTTGGGTGAGCCCGCGCGTGAGCACGGTGACCGCGTGGCCGGCGGCGCGCGCCGCTTCGACGACGTGGCGCCCGAGGAAGACCGTGCCGCCGAGGACGAGGATGTTCACGCTCTCGACGTAGCCCGTGCCCGGCCTCATCGCCGGTCCGCCGCGTCAGTGCGGCCCGCTCACGCCGACCTCGCGCTCCCGGAGGAGGTCGCGGATCTCGCCCAGGAGCGCGACCTCCTGGGGCGGGGCCTCGACCGCGGCCGCCTGCTTCCGGCGGAAGAACCGCATGAAGGGCAGCACGATGAGGTAGTACAGGCCCGCCGCCTTCAAGACGAACGCGAGGATCGCGTTCAGGAAGCTCCCCAGCTTCACGGGCCCGACCGTGATCGCCGCGAAGTCGGGCGCCCCGCCGACGAGCCCGATCAGGGGGGTGATCACGTCCGCGACGAGCGAGTCGACCACGCTCGAGAAGGCGGCGCCGATGATGACGCCCACCGCGAGGTCGATCACGTTGCCGCGCAGGATGAAGTCCCGGAATCCCTTGAGCATGCCCCCCCCCTGGACCCGGAGTAGCCACGCGCCCCTGCCGCGTGCCTACCCTCCTGGGAGGGAGGTGGGGATGCGCGCCGTGTACCGCGTGGTGCCGGATGGGGACCGTTGGGCGATCCAGCTCGAGGGGCGGGGCACGCCGCTCTCGCTGCACGACCGCAAGAACGAGGCCGTCAAGGTGGCCCGCGACCAGGCGGAGCGCGACATGCCGAGCCGCCTCGTCATCGTGAACGGGCACGGCGACGTGGAGAGCGACCGCCTCTACGGCACCGACCAGCTCGAAGCGGACGTGCGGGGGATGCGGTCGATGGAGGAGCCCCTGCCCGAGGGGCTCGAGCCCATGCCCGAGATGGAGGAGGAGCCGACCTGACGCGCGGATCCGCTATCCGCCGAACATCTTCCAGAAGGCGTCGCCGACGCCCACGATGCTCTCGCCCGCGATGACGCCCGCGCAGAGCACGATGCCGAAACGCGCCGTCCACTGCGGGGCGAAGCGCTGGCCGAGCGCCATCGCCACCGCGCCGACGAGGAAGGAGAGCACCGTGTAGGCCTGCACCGTGAACGCGAGCCCCACGGAGACGGGGCTCGGGATCCACGGGCGGGCCTTGGCCGGCGCCGTCTTCTCGGCGATGGCCAGCGCCATGGCGACCACCGCGGCGATCGCCATCGCCTCCATCGCCATCGGGGGCATGGCGGAGAGCCCCTGCTTGAACACCTCGGCCACCGCCTTCCAGGTGGCCACCGCGGGGGCGGCCCACTCGTCGGTCAAGAGCTGGGACTTGGGATCCGGGATCAGCACGAGGTAGGCGGCCGAGCCGATGAGCGCGCCGGAAACGACGCCGAGCGCCTGCGCGACGAACTGGTGGCGCGGCCAGCTGCCGAGCATCATCCCCGTCTTCAGGTCGTGCAACAGGTCGCCGCACTGGCTCGCGGCGCCGCCCGTGACGTTGGCCGCCATGAGGTTGGACGCCACGTTGGACGGATCGAGCACGCCGAAGGTGAGCTGCGTCACCTTCCCCATCGCGCCCACGGGCGTCACGCCCGTCTCGCCGGACACGCGGCCCGCCACGATGGCCAGCACGAAGGAGAGGAACACGCCCAGGACCGCGAGCCAGGGCTTCACGTCGAAGAACGCGACCTGCAGCGTGGTGGAGGCCACGAGCACGATCGCCAGGAACGCCCAGAACGTGCGGCGCGGCACGTCGGTCGGATCGGCCGCGTCGACGGACGCGGACCTCGCCGCCTTCAACCCGGACAGCACCGACTTGATCGTGAACGCGAACGACGTGAGCGAACCGACGACCATCAGCGTGACGCCGGGCCACAGGAGCCACTGGACGCCGCTGGTGAACCACGGCTTCGCGGGGTCGGCGGGGCCGGGCTTCATCCAGCCCGCCTCGAGCGCCATGGGCGCGAAGACGCCCCAGGCCAAGACCGCGCCGAGCACCATCGAGAGCGTGGCGCGGAGCCCGATGATGCCCCCGGTCGCCACCATGAGCAGCGAGGGCTCCAGCGAGAACGTCAGGTTCGCGAGGGTGTAGCTCGTCGAGCCGCCCGTGAACGTGGCCGGGATCGCGAGGTGCGGGGGGTGCGCCACGAGGTTCGCGAGCTTGCTTGCCGCCCCGGCGACGCCGCCGGCGAGCAGCATCTTCACGCGCGCCACGGCCTCCTCGCCCTTGGCGTACATCTCCTTGAGCGTCTCGCCCGTGGCCATGCCGCCGGGGAACGTGAGCCCGCTGTTCACGAGGAGCTGCTTGCGCACGGCCACCGCGGCGGTCACGCCGACGAGCCCGACCGAGAGCACCCAAACGGCCAGCTGCGGCCAGGAGAGCACCGTCCCCTCCAGCAGCGTCAGCGCCGGGATCGGCGCCACGAGCCCCGCCGAGGAGATCGCGGCCGCGGCCGACGCCGCCGTCTGGTTCAGGTTGTTCTCCAGCACGCCGAAGGGGCGAAGCCGGAACGCCCGCGTGAGCGCCGCCCAGAGCCCGAAGCCGAGGAGCGCGGCGGTGACGGACATGTTCATGCTCCAGCCGATCTTCAAGCCCAGGTAGATGTTGCACAACGACAGGCCGCCGCCGAGCAGCATGCCGGTGGCGATCGAGCGCGCGGTGTAGCCTCGGTCGGCGGGGACCTCGGAGTCGAGGGCGGCGTGGGCGGGTTCGGACACGGAGCCTCCGCGGGCCAGGGTAGCCGAATCCATCCCGGCCCGGGGAGCGGGATCAGGGCACCCGGCCGCCCACGGTCACGCCGTGCTCCAGGCGCCGCCGTGGCGTCCGGTGCGGCGACGTCGGCGCCGGGCGGGACGTCGGCGGCTCCTGTGCGAGGATGTCCCGCATGTTCTGGCTCCTGTCCGTCGCGATGGCTCGCGAGGCCGCGTGGCGATGGGTCACCGCGGACCAGGGGCTCGTCTCCGAGCACGTCAACGACGTGGTCCAGGGCCCGGACGGCATGATGTGGATCGCGACGCACGGCGGCGTGTACCGCTGGGACGGGCAGCGCGCCGTGCGCCAGGACGGGGGCGCGCTCGGCATCGAGGTCTCCCACATCGTGTTCGACGCCGCCGGCACGCTGCACGCCCGCGACGCCTACCGCGGCTTGTGGCGCTTCGGGCCCGGGGGCGCCGTGAAGGTGGAGGCTCCGCCGGTCGACGACCTCGCCGTGGACCGCGGGCGCGTCCTCGTGCTGGCCGAGAACACCGCGTGGCGCGTCACGGAGGCGGGGCTCGAGGCGCTCCCCGTGGCGCTCCCGCGCTGGACACGGGTGCTCCGCGCCGACGGCGCCACGGTCGTCGCCGGCACCCAGGACGCCTTCTGGCTCGTCGAGCCCGGCCTGCGGCCGCACAAGATCGCGGACGCCACGATCGCGATCGACGCCGCGCCGGCCGGCGACGGCACGTGGTGGCTCCTCGACGTCCTGGGGACCGTGCGCCGGGTACACACGAGCGGCGCCCCGATCACCGAGGTGAACCGGACGGGGCGCGGGCTGCGGATCACCGTGCGGCACGGCGACGCCTGGGTCGGCTACGACAACGGCTTCGTGCGCGTCGGCCTCGAGGACTCGACGGACACCTGGGGCACGAGCCGGGGCGTGCACACCGGCGGGCGCATCTGGTTCGACGACGAGGGCAGCCTCTGGCTCGCGACGTTCCGCGGGCTCGGGCAGCTCCCGGACGTGGGCTCGGCGCTCTACGACCGCGACGACGGGCTCCCCGGGGAGGCGCTCCGCGACCTGGAGCTCGTCGGCGACACGCTCTGGGTGTCGGGCTGGGGCGGGCTCGTCCGGATGCCGGCGGGCGGCGGCGTCCTCGCCCCCTGGGACGAGCTGGTCCTGAAGGGGCGGCTCTGCGCGGACGGCGCGGGTGGTGTGTGGGGAGTGGGGACCGACGGGCCGGACGGACCCGCGCGCTTCGTGCGGATCGACGCGGCGGGCACCCGCACGTGGCCCGCCGTGTCGCGCTCCCACTTCCTCGACGACTGCGAGCCCGCCGGCGACGGGAGCGTCTGGATCACCGCGGCGGACGGCCTCTGGCGGGCCGGGCCGGACGCCGCGCCCCGGCGCGTGGCGGAGTGGCCCACCCGGGCGATCGAGCGCGAGACGAAGGGCCTCGCGGTGGCGCCCGACGGCAGCGTGTGGGCGGCCGGGGGGGAGACGGTGTGCCACCTCCGGGAGGCGTGGACGTGCGAGACGCTCGGGCGGGGCGCGCACGTGACGGACATCGAGGTGACGGCGAGCGGGGCGCCGTGGGTGGCCAACGCGCTCGACGGCGTGCTGCGCCGCGGAGCGGCGGGGTGGGAGCCGATCCCGGGCGTCGCGGCCCTCCCGTCGCGGTCGGTGCTCGGCCTCGCGCGATCGCCGCGCGGCGGGATCTGGGTGCTCGGGCACGGCGTGGTCACCCGGGTCGAGGAGGACGCCTCCGACGCGGGCTGGCGCGAGGTGGAGACGCTCGCCGCGTGGCTCGGCCACCTCGTGTCGGGCGCCGCCGATCTCGTGGAGCTCCCCGACGGCGGCATGTGGATCGCCCACAACGGCGGGCTCACCCAGGTGTCCGCCGGGTCCCGGGAGCCGCCGAGCGAGCCGCCGGGGGTGACGCTCCTGGAGCTCCGGGTGGACGGGCGGCGCGTCGACCCAGGGGCGGACACGGCGACCGGGCCTCCCGCGGTCGCGGCCGGCGCGCCCGGCGGCGCCGTCGCGCGCGCCGTGCTCCCCTCCCCCCGCTCGGGCGTGCTGCTGCGCTTCGTGGCGCCCACGTGGCGCGCCCCGTCGCTCGTCCGCTACCGCGTGCGCGTCGGGGACGGCGCGTGGCGCGAGCTCGGCGGCCGCGGCGAGCTCGAGCTCGGGGACCTCCGCGCCGGCCGGTACACGGTCGAGGTCGCGGCGAGCCTCGACGGGCGCCGGTGGAGCGCCGAGCCGCTTCGCGTCGCGCTCGACGTGCCGCTCCCCTGGCACCGGCGCCCCACGGTGTGGGCGGGCGCCGCGGCGCTCGTGGCGCTCGTCGCGATGGGGGCCGAGCGGGCGCGCGGCCGGGTCGAGCGGCGCATCGAGCGGCTGCGCACCCGCGTGGCCCTCGACCTGCACGACGAGATCGGCGCCGGCCTCGGCGCCATCGGGCTCCTCGCGGGCCTGACGGGGCGCGCGGACCTCCCCGCGGACGCGCGGGCCGAAGCCGCCGGGCGCGTGGCCCGCATCGCCGGGGCGCTCGGCGGCGCGATGCGCGGCATCGTCTGGTCGCTCCGGCCCGAGAGCGCGCGGATGGACGCGCTCGGGCGGTACCTCGGCGAGCAGGCGCGGGCGCTCTTGCCGGAGCTCCACCACGCAGGCGGCCTCTCGCTCTCGCTCCCCGACGAGCCCGTGCCGATCGACCTCGACGTGCTCCGGGCCGTGCAGCTCGTCGGGTTGGAGGCGCTCCACAACGTGGCCCGGCACGCCGCCGCGCGCCGGGTGCACGTGAAGCTCGGCCGCGACGCGCGCGGCTGGGCGCTCGTCGTCGAGGACGACGGGGCGGGCCTCGGCGGCGGGGTGGCCGACGCCGCGGACGCCGGCAACGGGCTGTTGTCCCTGCGCATGCGCGCGGAGCAGGTGGGGGGGCGCCTGGAGATCGGGCCCGGCGCGGCCGGCGGCACGCGCGTGCGGCTCTGGTTCGTCTCCGTCCGGTCGCGTTGGACGGGCAGGAGGTCCGAATGAGCGTCCGCGTCGCGATCGTGGAGGACCAGGCCTCCTTCCGACAGGCCCTGGAGCTGGTGCTCGCGCACACGCCTGGCTTCGAGCTCGCGGGGAGCTTCCCGAGCGTCGAGGAGCTCACCCGCGCGCTCGACGACCCCCGCGCGCTCGCGCGGCGCTGGGACGTGGTCGTCATGGACCTCGACCTGCCCGGGGCGAGCGGGCTCGAGGGGACGCGGCGCGTGAAGCGGCGGTCGCCCGACACGGCCGTGCTCGTGTGCACGGTGTTCGAGGAGGCGGCCACGCTCGTGGAGGCGATCGGCGCGGGCGCGGACGGCTACGTCGTGAAGGGCGCGCCGCTCGACACGCTGCTCGAGCAGGTGCGGACCGTCGCCCACGGCGGGGGCATCCTCTCCGCCACCGTCGCCCGCACCCTGCTCGAGGTGGTCCGCGGCCAGGCCGCCGACGCCGGCCCCGCCCCCGCCCGCCTCGACCTCACCGACCGTGAGCGCGACGTGCTCCGCTGCCTCGTGGACGGGATGAGCTACAAGCAGGCGGCCGACGCGCTCGACGTGAGCCCGAACACGGTGCGGACGCACGTGAAGGCGCTCTACCGCAAGCTCCAGGTGCAGAACGTGGCGGAGGCGGTGAGCCGGGCGATCCGGCAGCGGCTGGTCTGAACCGCTTCACCGCCCGGCCCGGGCCGACAGCGCCACGCCCACGAGGAGCACGCACGCGCTCCCGACGTGGAACGGCCCCGCCGACGCCCCGACGGCGGCGAGGGCCCCGCCGGCGGCGACCCCGTCGAAGGCGTCCGCGCCCGCGACCACGTGGTAGCCCGCGAGGAAGACGGCGAGCGTGCGCAGCGCCGCGGCGTCGAGGCGGCGGAGCGCCCACAGCGTGAAGAGCGCGGTGGTGGCGTTCGTGAAGCCGGCGAGCCGGAAGCCGAGGCGGCCCGCGTCGTCGAGCGGCGCGTGCACCACCTGCTCCGCGAAGAGCGCGAAGCCGACACCGCCGAGCAGGAGCTGCGCCGCGGCGTTGAGGGCCAGCGGCGCCTGGATCCAGCGGGCGCTCCTCATGCGGTGTGGGCGATCGGCCCGGCCCGGAGCACGGTCGCGCCCGAGGACGACACCGACCCCATCGTGAACAGCACCACGAGGTCGCCCGCGCGCACCTTCCCCTCGGCGAGCCCGTGGTGCAGGAGGAACGCGGGGAACGGGGCGCCGAGGTTCGCGTAGCGCGGGAAGAGGTCGATCGTCCGCGCGGGGTCGATCTCCAGCGCGCGCACGCACAGCCGCGCGAACCACGCGAGCGGCGTCGAGAAGCCCCAGTACACGACCTGCTCGGGCGCCACGCCGGCGCGCTCCAGGGCGGCGGCGCAGAGCCGGCGCACCAGCGCGGGGCTCGACGCCTCGCGCAGCGGCCGCCCGCCGGCCGGCCCGACGGCCATCCGCACGCACGGCCGCCCGTCGGCGCCCACCTGCAGCGCGTGCTCGAACACGCCGCAGGTCTCCGCGGTGTTCTCGGCGTAGCTCCCGAGCAGCCCCTCCCGGTCGTCGCGCGCGGGCCCCACGACCCACGCGGCCGCGGCGTCGCTGCTGATCCAGCCGAGCGTGCCGGCGGGGTCGGTGTGCCGCGAGTTCGTCGAGGAGAGCACCACCAGGACGCGCCGGAACGTCCCCGCCACGACGAGCGCCTGCGCCAGCTGGAGGCACGCCGTGCCGCTCGAGCAGGCCGACTCGACGTTGTACGCGGGCGCCGTCACGCCCAGCGCCCGCGCGAGCAGCACCGCGTCCCCCGGCGCGACGAAGCGCTCGGGCAGCCACGAGGCGCAGAGGATCGCGTCCACGTCGCGCGCGTCGAGCCCCGCCAGCGCGATCGCCGCGCGGGCCACCTCCTCCTCCAGGCCGAGCGCGGTCTCCCCCGGCGCGAGGAGCCAGCGCACCTGCGCGCCGCGGAAGGGATCGTCGGCGTAGCGGGCCATCTCGGCGTCGAAGCCGCTCGACCGCTCGGTCCCGTCGGTGGTGGAGAAGGCCCGGGCGAGGCCCTTCTCCCTCGCCGTGGCCAGCACCTCGGGCCGGTGGGCCAGGTACCAGTCGTTCGTCCGCCGCTCGCCGCCCCGGCGTACCGCGACGCTCCAGATCGCGGCGCGGGTCACGTCGCCTCCGCGGCGGCGGCCCAGGTGAGCGACCGCACGCGCCGGCCGATCGGCGCCGGCTCGTCCCGGTCGACGAGCACGTCGACCAGCGCGGGGCCGGGGAGCGTGACCGCGCGCGCGAGCGCCGCGGCGAGCTCCTCCTCGCTCGCGACCCGCTCCGCGCGCATCCCCATGGCGCGGGCCACCGCGGCGAAGTCGACCGGGGCCAGCCCGGTGGGCGTGCCGGGGAGCCCGTTGCCGTCGAGGCCCTGGCGGCACATGCCGTACTGCGAGTCGTTGAGCACGACCCACGTGGCCGGGAGGCCGTCACGCACGGCGGTGGCGAGCTCGTTGCCCATGAGCACGGCGCCGTCCCCGACGAGCGCGACCGTTCGCCGACCGGCCGCCGCGGGCCCGATGGCGCCGCCCGTGGCGTGCCCCATCGAGCCCCAGCCCACGCTGATCCGGAGGCGCGGCCGGTCGGCGGTGGATCGCCCACGCGAAGCTGTTGCCCGACTCGGCGAGCACGAGCGCGTCGGAGCCGTCGACCACCACGCGCTGCACGGTGTCGAGCAGGAAGCTCGGCCGCACCGGGCCGAGCTTCCGGGGCGGGCCCGCGACGACCACCGCGGGGCGGGGCGCCACCGGCGGGACCTCGGGCAGGCGCTCCAGGAGGTCCCGGAGGAAGGGGGCCACCGACGCCTGGACGGCGACGAGCGGCGCGGAGGGGTACGCCCCCGCGGCGAGCTCGCCCGTGTCGCTCACCTGGACGAGGAGCCGCGTCGGGCGGAGCGCGTCCGTCCAGCCGCTCGACGCCTCGCCCAGGTGCGTCCCCAGCGCGAGCACCACCTCCGGCCGCTCCACGAGCGCGGCCTCGGCGGAGTCGTGCCCGCCGACGCCGAGCACGCCCACGCAGCGCGGGTGGCGCTCGGAGAGGATGCCCTTGCCGCGCGGCGTCGAGGCCGCGAGCCACCCCGTGCGCTCGACGAGCGCGCGCACCTCGGCCGCGGCGTCGCGCGCGCCGAAGCCCACCACCACGAACCCCCGGCGGGCCGCGAGCGCGGCGATCGCGTCGACCATCGCGGGGTCGACGCGCGCCCCGGCGAGCCGCACGGGGCCGACCGGGAGGGGCTCGTGGGACACCTCGGCCTGCACGTCGCTCGCGAGCCCGAGGTGCACGACCGCCCCGCCCGGCCGGGCGAGCGCCTCCGCAGCCCGTTGCAGCGCCGGGGCGAGCATGCGCGCGTCGGTGATCAGGGCCGCCTCGTCGAACAGCGGGCCCGCCTGGTAGAGGCCCGAGAGCGGCCCGCCCTCGGCGGTCTCCTGCGTGGCGCCGCGCAGCCGGCGGCTCACGGGGGTTGCGGCCGACAGCACGATCACCCGGGCGCCCTCCTGCCGCGCCGCGACGATCCCGGTGAGCGCGTTGGTGAGGCCGGGGCCCGTCGTCGTGAACACCGCGACGGGCGCGCCGGTCTCGAGGGACGCCTCGGTCGCGGCGAAGGCGGCGCTCGACTCGTGGGCGGTGTGGACGACGCGGAGGCCGGGGGCGTGGCCGAGCGCGTGCCAGAGGTGGGCCACCGCGCCGCCGGTCACGCCGAACGCGAGGCGGACGCCCTGCGCGAGGAGCCAGTCGACCACGCGATCGGCCCCCCGCCGCGCGGGCGCGGGCCGACGGAGCTCGGTGGTGGGGTCGGGGAGCGAGAAGGGGTCGACGAGCATCACGCCACCACGCCGAGCTGGCGGAGGAGCGCGAGCTCGTCGGCGACGCGCCAGAGCTCGACCAGCCGTCCGTCCTGGAAGCGGAGGATGCCCGCTTCGCGCATCTCGACGGCCCGCCCGGTGGCGGGCAGGCCCATGAAGTCGCCCCGGTGCGTGCCGCGCACGGTCCACCGGGCGCCGACGCGGTCCCCCTCGACCACGAGGTCGTCCGGCGTGCTCGTCCAGTCCGGGAACGCGGCGCGGATCATGCCGAGGCCGAGGACGAAGCCCTCGCGGCCGGGCGGCCCGCCGCGGTGGTCGACGTAGTCGGGCGCGACGAGCTCCTCGACGCGGGCGAGGTCGCCGGTGGAGATGAGCGCGAACACGGCGCGCGCCTGCTGGCGCAAGAACTCGGCGGACGGGCTGGACACGAGGCCTCCGGGGAAGTGCTCGTGACCGTACCGGCCGGACGTGGCCGCGTCGTCTCACATGATCGGGTGAGCCGCGCGGCGGATGCGCACGGGCTCGAACGACCGGGGCACGGGCGAACACCCGATCCGCTCCCGACGGTACACTCCCGACGTGCGCATCTCCTGCATCATGCCGACCCGCGACCGCGCGCCCTTCGTGCCGCTCGCGCTCGAGTGGTTCGACGCCCAGGACTGGCCCGACACCGAGCTCGTCGTGGTGGACGACGGCGACGAGCCCGTGGGTGCGCTCGTCGAGCGCCACCCCCGCGCGCGGTACCTGCGCGCGCCGCGGTGCTCGATCGGCGCGAAGCGGAACCTCGCGGTCGCGCACGCGACCGGCGCGCTCGTGGCCCACTGGGACGACGACGACTGGTCCGCACCCGACCGCCTGAGCCGGCAGGCCGCGCCGATCCTCGCCGGGACGGCGGACATCTGCGGTTTCGACGCCCGGCTCCTGCTCCACCTGCCGACGGCGAGCGTCTGGGGCCCGGCGGGGCGGCGCCGCAAGGCCGCGGCGGACATGCCGGCCCTGGCCACGATCCTCTGGCGGCGCGCGCTCTGGGAGGCCGGCGCCCGCTACCCCGACCAGGACGTGGGCGAGGACGCCGTGTTCCTCGCCGCGGCCCGGCGGATGGGGGCGCGGCTGCGGACGCTCCGGAACGACGGCGCGTGGGCCTACGGCCGGCACGGCGGCAACACCTGGCGCTTCGAGCAGGGGCGCGCGCTCGGCGCCATCGGGTGGGGCCTCGCGCGGCCTCCGCCGGCGCTGCGGCGCGCGGACGTGGAGCGGATGGCCGCGGCCGCCGCGGCGTGTGGCCGGCCTCCCGGCGCTTGACCACCCGAGCGCCCGCTACCGCGACCCGCCCGCGAGCACGTAGATCGCGCCCGCGTCCGTGTCGTAGCCGGGGGCGCCGGCGACCAGGTCGGGGATGCCGTCCCCGTCGACGTCACCGACGGTGAGCGCGCTGCCGAGCTCCTCGTCGCCGCTCGCGCCGGCGATCTCCACGCCGTCCTCCGCGTCGAGGCTGGTGGTGATCGGCCCCCAGTGCACGTAGACGTAGCCGCGCGCGGAGTCGGCGCCGAGCACGAGGTCGGGCTTGTAGTCGGCGTTGAGGTCGCCGGCGACGGAGGTCTCGATCGTGCCGCTGATCTCGTACTCGCCGCCGGTCGAGATCGCGCCGGTGGCGTTGCCCGGGAGCACGTAGACGTAGGTGTCCTGGGTGCCCACGATCACGTCGTCGTAGCCGTCGTCGTCGAGGTCCCCCCCGGCGTCCACGCGGAAGCCGGTCTCGTTGCGCGCGGAGAAGCTGTCGTCGGCGCTCGCCGTCGTGAGCCCGTCGGTGATCGGGCCGATGAACACGTAGGCGGTGTCGGCCCCGGGGGCGCCCAGGACGAGGTCGCCCTGGCCGTCCCCGTCCATGTCGACCGTGTCCACGCCGTACCCGAGCTGGTCGTTCGAGCCCACCGCCGTCACGTCCCACTCGATGCTGCCGCTCATCACGTACACCGTGCCGCCGCCCTGGCCCGGGCAGCCCACGATCGCGTCCTCGATGAGGTCGCCGGTGACGTCGATGCCGCCGCCCACGCCGGCGCCGCAGTAGTCGAGGCTCGCGGTCCCGGTGATCGAGTTGTACGGGCTCGTGTTCCAGCTCCGCGCGCCGCGGAAGTAGCCCGCGTAGCCGGCCGAGCCGTCGTAGCCGTAGGCGCCGACGAGCCAGTCGTCGTAGCTGTCGCCGTTGCTGTCCCCCAGGGAGACGAGCCGCGACCCGTAGTACGAGTCGGTGTCGCCCCCCGCCCACTCGTTGTCGCGCGTGGAGAGGTCGACGGACCCGGTGGAGAACCCGCCGGTCAGCGCGTACACGGCGCCGACGTCCCCGGCCCCGTACTCGCCCGACGCCCCGACCAGGATGTCCTGCACGCCGTCGCCGTTCCAGTCCCCGACCGCCACCCCCGTGCCGGCGCGGTCCCCTTCGGCCTCGCCGACGAACTGGATGGTGTGGAGGTCGTCCACGTAGCCGCTCTCGATCTCGCAGCCGTTGCCCGTGCCGTCGCAGTCGTCGTCGACCTCGTTGCCGCACACCTCGGTGGCCGACGGGTTCACCTCGTCGTCGTCGTCGTCGCAGTCGTCCACCTCGGAGAGCGGGACGTGGCCCGCGGGCTGCTCGCAAGCGGCGAGGGTGGTCGTCTCGCCGTAGTAGCCGTCCCCGTCGGCGTCCGCGTACCAGAGCTGCCCGGTGGAGCCGTCGAGGTCCGGATCGTCGTCGTCCACGAGGCCGTCGCAGTCCTCGTCCGTGCCGCCGCACACCTCGGTGGCGTCGGGGCTGCGGAGGGGGTCGGCGTCGTCGCAGTCGCCGGCGTCGTCGACCGCCCCGGCCGGCGGGTGGCACGCCACCTCGGACTGCGTCGGGTCGCCGTACCCGTCGCGGTCCACGTCGAAGTACCAGGTGGACTCGGCCTGCACGGAGGCGTCGGCGTCGTCGCAGTCGTCGTCGTTGCCGACGTGATCTTCGGGCGCTTCGCACGCGCGCACGGATACGTCCGGGTCGCCCGCGCCGTCGCCGTCCGCGTCCGCGTACCAGGTGGAGCCGTCCCCCGCCGCCGTGTCGCAGTCCGGATCGGGCCCGGTGTCGTCGCCGGTGTGGTCCCCGGTCTCGTCGCCGGAGGCGGAGTCCCCGCCCGCCGGGCCGTACTTGTCACCCTCGTCGCCTTCGCACGCGACCAGCCCGAGCACCAGGACCCATCGCCACATCGCCGCCTCCGTTCACGGGCCCATCCGGAAGGATGTCGGCCGAGAACCGGGCGTAACCCGACGTGCGTACGTCGTCTCGTGACAATGCTCGCCGGGAGCACCCGACGTCGTTACCCAAGCGTGTGGTCGGCGCCCTCCGGCCCGTCCGACGGAGTCGCCATGCCCCCGCTCCCACCCAGTTCCTTCCCGCTGCCCGCGACGATGAAGGCGCCCGGGGATCGCCGCAAGGGGATCTGGCGGGAGGGCGTGCTCCAGATCTGGGTCACCCGCGCTTGCGACAAGGCCTGCGTCGGCTGCACCCAGGGCAGCAACCTCGCCGGCCCCTACGGCCGGATGACGCCCGAGCAGTTCGACGCGGCCTGTCGCAGCCTGAAGGGGTACTTCGGCGTGGTGGGCGTGTTCGGGGGCAACCCCACCCTCCACCCGCAGTTCGAGGAGCTCTGCGACATCCTCGCGCACCACTTCCCCAAGGAGCAGCGGGGGCTCTGGACCAACAAGCTCCACGGCAAGGGGACGATCGCGCGCCGCACGTTCAACCCGGCGTACTCGAACCTCAACGTGCACCTCGACCAGGCCGCGTACGACGAGTTCCGCCGCGACTGGCCCGAGGCCCGACCCAAGGGCCTCGACGGCGACTCCCGGCACTCCCCGCCCTACGTCGCCATGAAGGACGTGATCGCCGACGAGGCAGAGCGCTGGGGGCTCATCGCCAACTGCGACGTGAACCAGCTCTGGTCGGCGTTGATCGGTGTGTTCCGCGGCGAGCTGCGGGCGTGGTTCTGCGAGCTCGCGGGAGCGCAGGCCATGCTCCACCAGCACGAGCCCGACTACCCGGACCTCGGGCTGCCGGTCGTCCCTGGCTGGTGGGAGCAGCCCCTGCGCGCGTTCGAGGCGCAGGTCCGGCACCACTGCCACGCGTGCGGGATCCCGCTGCGTGGCGCCGGGGACCTCGCGGTGGGCGGCACGGTGGAGCAGGTGAGCGAGACGCACGCCGCGGTGTACCGGCCGAAGCTGAAGGGGCGCGAGGTGCGGCTCGTGACGAGCCGCACCGAGCTCGGGCGCGTGGGGCGGGCCACGGACTACATCGAGAACGGCGCGGAGACGGCGCCGGTGGCGCCCGCGGGGCCGCGGAAGCGCGCCATCGACGGGCTCGTGACGTGTGTCGGCGCGGTCTACGCGGCCCAGCTCGCGCGCTCCCTGCCGGTGTGGCTCGACACCCTGGACTCCCTCACCGTCGTCACTGCGCCCGGCGACCCCGACGTGCTCCCCGTGCTCGCCCTGCACCGCGCGCGGCCGAACCTCCGCGTGGTCGAGACCGACCTGTTCTCGCGCCACGGCGCCCACTTCAACAAGGGCGCGGCGCTCTCGCACGCGCTCGCGCAGATGCGGCCCGAGGACTGGGTGCTGCACTTCGACGCCGACATCCTTCCGAGCCCCACGTGGCGGGCGGTCGCCGAGCCCCTGCTCGAGCCCGGGAACCTCCACGGCGCGGACCGGTGGTTCGAGAACGGCCGGTTGATCCACGACACGCCCTTCCCCGCCGGGTACTTCCAGCTCTGGCACGTCGACGACCCGCGCGCGCAGCTCCGCCCGCTGTTCGACGTGCACTGGGGCCACGCGGGGAACTACGACACGTTCTTCCTGGAGCGCTGGCCCGAGGCGGCGCGGCGGAAGCTGGAGATCCGGCTCACCCACCTGGGGGCGCCGCGGCGCAACTGGTTCGGCGTCGGACGCCGGGACAAGGGGCTCGAGCGGGACGGTCTCCGGCGCATGCAGCGGCTGCACAAGATCGGGCTTCGCGCGGCGCTCCACCAGGACACGAAGGTGCCCGTCCCGCCGCCGCGGGTGCGCGTGCGCATCGAGCCCGGAGGGGACCCGGCGTGGCTCCGGGGGATCGTGCGGCTGTGCACGCCGGCCGACCCGTTCGCCGTCCGGGCGAGCGTCTCCGCGGAGGCCGCCGAGCCCGTGCCCGGCCTCGTCGACCTCGTGATCCCCGCCGGGATGCCCGAGGAGGAGGTCCGGCAGGCGCTCGAGGCGGCGCTCGCGAGCACAGCCGCCCCGACGACGACGGAGCCCACGACCAGCCGGTCGGCCGCACCCCCGAGGCCCCGCGCGACGCTGGAGCGGGCCGCTGCGCGCCGGGTGGCTGCCCCGAGACCGGCCGCCGCGCCCCGCCCCACCCGGCCGCCGATGCCCGCGGCGCCGACCGCCCCGACCCCCGACGACGTGCGGTACGCCTGCGGCTGCGTGAACCGGGTGGACCGCGAGTGGGGCATCCTGCGCGCGGTGCGGAAGTGCCGGCGGCACCGCCCCACGCCGCCCCAGGCGCGCGCGCGGCCGCACTACACCGAGGAGTGCGGCGTGCTGACGCGGGCCGGGATCCCCCGGCACGCGGTTTACATCCGGGAGCTCCTCGACGCGTTGGTCGAGCTCGACGTGCGGATCCCCCGCGCGACCTCGGCCGACCCGGACCACCCGCCGCGCGTCCTCGAGGTGGGCTGCGGGTTCGGCCAGTACGCGCCGCTGTTCATGCGCCACGGGTACGTCTACGAGGGGCTGGAGGCCAACCCCTACGCCGCGGACTGGACCGCCGGGGCCTTCGACGTGACCGTGCACCGCGGGCCCTTCGAGGCCTTCGGCGCGGCGGGCGGCACGTACGCGGCGATCCACGCGGCCCACGTGCTGGAGCACTTCGACGACGCGCCGCGGATGGCCGCCAAGATGTTCGACCTGCTCGCCCCGGGCGGCCGCCTCTACCTCGTGGTCCCCGACGACAGCGACCCCGTCAACCCCGACCACCAGTGGTTCTTCACCGAGGCCGGCCTGACCGCGCTCCTGAACCGGGTCGGCTTCGCGGACGTCCGCGCGACCGCGCGGCAGATCGTCGCGCACGAGAAGTTCATCTACGTGGTGGCCGAGCGGCCCTGAGGCAGGGGCGGCCTGCCACGCCGAGGTCGTCGCGCGCGGTCAGGCGCGGAGGCGGAGGCGTCGCAGGCGGACAGCGCGCTCGTGACGCTCCCCGGCAAGGGGCCCCGTCCCGCGCGGCGAGCGCGGCCCGGTCCGCCGTGGCGAGCCGGCGGGCAGGAGCCCGACTGATCGCGCGGGACGGCTCGGGGACCGCTCGGCTCGCGAACACCCGTCAGAAGTAGAAGTTCAGCCCCATGTTCCCCTGGAACGCGCCGGGGATGGTCAGGTCGTCCGCGGGCTTGTTCAGGTAGCCGGTGTAGCGGGCGTCGAAGTTGATCGACGCCTTCTGGCCGACGCCGAACTCGATGCCGAGGCCCGCGTGCGGACCCCAGAGCGTGGAGGACTGCGTGACGGTGGTGAAGCCGACGTTGTCTTCGACCTCGCGCCCCGTCACGGTCACGCCGGCGAGCACGTAGGGGTTCACGCGCGTCCAGGGCGCGGCGAAGAGCTCGACCGAGGCCTGCAGCGGCTGGTACACGCGCTCGGACCCGTCGTCCCAGGTCTGGTCGTGGTGCATCCAGGAGACCTCGAGCCCCACGGCCTCGACCGGGCGGTAACGCGCGGCGATGCCGAGCCCGGCGTCGCCGAAGCCGCCGCCGCCGAAGTTGTAGCCGCCCATGTAGGAGCCGCCGCGCAGGCCCACCGCGAAGGTGCGGGTGCGGTCGACCTTGCGCACCGGCGCGTTCGCCTCGGCGGACTCGCCGCCGCCCCCGCCGTCACCTTCGACGATGACGGTGTGGTGGTGGTGCCAGGGGGAAGGCCCGTACACGAAGACGCCGTGGTACCAGTAGGCGTGGCCGGGGCGCCAGGGCCGGAACCAGCCGCCCGGGTGGTACCAGCGGTGGTAGCGGTGGTGGCGGGCGGACGCCCAGGCGTGGTGACGCGCCGCCGCGGAGCGGTGGTACGCCGCCGCGTGGCGGTGGTGCGCCGCGGTGGTGCGGGCGTGACGCGCGGCCTCGTGGTGACGGGCCGCGGAGGCCCCGTGCGTGGCGCGCACGGCGTCGGAGCCGCCGTCGCCGTGGCGCGCGGCGCTGGCGTGGCCGCCGTCCGGGCGATCGGCGCCGCGGGACACCGCCGCGCGGTTGGCGGAGGCGCGCATGTCCGCGCTGGAGCGGAAGTTGGAGGGCGCCGCCGACCGCGCGGACACGCCGCCGACCTCGGGCTGGCGCATCGTGAGGGAGGCCGGCGTGCCGACGCTCACGCGGCGGACCGTGGGCTGCCCGGGCGCTGGCCGGGCGCCGTCGAAGCCCCCGCGGCCGTCGAAGCCGGAGGACGGGCGTGCCGCGTCCGGCCGGGCGCGCGAGGTGTCGCCGCGCGGGGAGGCGTCGGGGCCCGGGGAGGCGTCGGAGCCGCCGCGATCCGCGGGCGCGGGACGCGCGGCGCCGGGGCGGGCGGAGGGGCCGCTCCCGCCGCGGGACCCGGCGGTGTCGCCGTCGCCGCCACCGTCGCGGGGGGCGGGCCGCCCGGAGGGACCGCGCTCGCCGCCGTCGCTGCCCTGCTGGCCGCCGCCGTCGCTGCCCTTCTGGCGGCCGCCGTCGCTGCCCTTCTGGCCGCCGCTCTTCTGGCCGCTCTTGCTCCCCCGCTTCGTCGCGCGCTTGGCGGAGCCGCTCTTGCGGGACCGGTCCGCGCTGTCCGGCGCGGCGGACGCCGACCGCTCGGAGCCGCCGGCCGGCGCGTCGGGCGCCGCGACGGCGATCGACGGGAGCAGCAGGAGCGCCAGGGTGGCGGGGAGCAGGGAGCGGAGCATCATGCCCTCCGGGGGGGAGTGGGGTCGACCTCACGCATCTCTACGCGCGTCGCCCCCTTCCATTCAACACGATCCCGTCAACCGCGACCGAACGCCTTCTTGAGCTCCGCGAGGGTGGCCTCCTGGAGCTGGTAGACGCCGTCCTTCCCCGCGACGCGAACCCGCACGAGAGGCCGGTTGTCCGCGTCGCGCTCGCTCTGCCCGAGCTCGATCGCCTGCGTACGCCCGTCCCGGAGGCGCACCTCGATCCGCGCGCCGGTGGGGGCGAAGCGATCGTCCGCCGGGATGGCGGCGGCGCGGAGCGTCGCCAGGGTGTTGACCGTGAACAGGGCCTGCTTCTGGTCGGCGTCCATGTTCGGGGGCTGCGTGATGGCCCAGGTGGCGCCGTCGTCCGACTGGGCCAGCACCACCGTGAGCCCGGCGTCGCTGAGCGCGACGGACGCCACGTCGTCCCGCTCGAACGTGAGGAGCCGCCGGTCGCGGAACGCCTCGACCGGCTGGGTCATCACCCGCCCGATCACGCCCGCGGCCCGGAACACCTCGTCCCGTCCGCTCACCCGGACGAAGGACGCGCCCTCGTCCCGGCGCCCGCCGAGCGTCACGGTCCGCGCCGTGCCGTCGTCGAGCGTGAGCGTGGCCACCGCGGCGGGGGCGTCGAAGCCGGCCTGGTAGTCCGGGTTGTGGATCTCGCCCGCACGGATGGTGGCGAGGGTCTTGATCGTCGCGTCGACCGTGTCGGTGTCGGTGACGAAGGACGCCCCTTCGAGCTGCCACGGACCGGGGACCGGGTTCCCGTCGGTGTCCGCGCCGGTGGAGGGCCCGCGCGAGAAGCGGAGGGTCTCCGCGCCGCGGACGAGCGTGAGCCCGGCGACCCGCGCGCGGTCGACCGTGTGCGCGACCTTGTCCCGCCACTCCGCGGCGGGCCGCGCGTAGCGGGCGCGCCCGCCCACGTCGGCGCGGTACACGTCCTCCGCGCCGGGCAGCCGCACGAACGTCGACGGCCCCGCGGCCGTCTTCCCCACGACCACCGCCGCGGCCGGCACGTCCTCGCCGGCCCGGAAGAGCTCCACGAGGAGGCCGTTCTGGTCGTCGACGCCGTACTCCTCCTGGTTGCCGGAGTCGACGAAGGCGTCCATCGGGAGGCCGGCCGCGAAGGTGCGCACCAGCGTCCGGACCTGGGCCGCGTCGGCCGGGAACTGGAGCGGCGTGACGATCTTCCAGCTCTCGAAGTCGGGGGTGCCCTTCTCCGTGGACACCCGCTCGATGCGGAGCTTCTCGATGGGCGTCGAGATCTGCACCACCGCGACCGTCTCGGGGATCACCCCGGGCACCGAGGGGAGTGACTCGACCTGGACCGTGTCCCGCCCGTCCCAGAGGTTCAGGACGGCGAGCACGAGCGCCAGGAGGAGGAGGGCGAGGCTGCGACGGGTGAGCTTCACGCCGCACCTCCGGAGCGACGCGCCCGCCGGCGGAACCACACCTGCCGGGACGCCCCGAACGCGAGCAGCGCGGCGGGCCCGAAGAGGAGGTTGAACACCTTCCACCCGAGCTGCTCCCGCGGCGTGGTGACCGCGAGCGCCGGCAGCGTGGCCGTCTTGCTGCGGATGCCGATGAGCGCCTCGTCCTGGACGAGCCAGTCGCAGAGGTTGAGCATGAACGCGAGGTTGTTCGCCACGAGGTCGGCCGACCCGGCCACGACGAGCCGCGTGGAGGCGCCCTCGACCATCAGCGGCGGCTCCTCGGGGTTCTCCTCCTCCGTCATCGGCGGAGCGTCCTCGTCCGGCTGGGGCACGGGCCGCGTCTCGAAGAAGGAGCGCAACGGCCCCGTCAGCGCGACGAGCAGCGGGAACGGACCGCGCTTCTCGCTGGAGAGCACGGCCTGGAGGCTCGTGGGGTCGACGGTCTTCAGGTCCTGCACCGAGCCGGCGGAGGCGGCCGTCCGCGCGAGCACCTCGACCTCGACGCCGGGGTTCAGCGTCTCGGCGACCTGGATCGAGGAGGTGAACGGGAAGAGCATCGCGTCGAGCCCGCTCGTGAGCACGCTCCGCTTCGACAGGTCCGTGGCCTGGGGGATGAGCGGGTAGTTCACCTCGCGCATCGTCTGGCGGTTGCCCACCCGCGCCGGGAAGCGCATGACCCCGTTCTGCACGCGGTCCATCACGATGTCGCGGTTGACCTGCACCCCGTAGTGCCCGAGCAGCGGCTCGAGGCCCGCGCTCACGCGGGTCGGGCGGTAGGTGCGCAGGTCCGGCCGCGTGTGGGTGACGAAGACCGCCGCGGCGCCGCCGCGCATGAGGAACTGGTCGATCTGGTAGACGGCGCGGTCCGAGAGCGCCTTCTGCGGGCCCACGACGAGCAGCGCGTCGACGTGCTCGGGGATGGCGCCCGGCCCGCCGAGCGCGAGCGGCTGCAGCGCGAACTTCTTCGCGAGCTGCTCCATCATCTCGCGGAGCGGCCCCTCGGGCTTGGCGAGGTCGGGCTCGCCGTTGCCCACCGTCCATGCGAGCACGGGCCGATCCTCCGCTTTCTGCCGCAGGCGGTGCATCGCGGAGGCGAGGTCGTACTCGAGCCCCGAGAGGTCCGTCAGGGCCGGGAGGACCTCCTGCTTGTCGCCGTAGAGCAGGACGGCCCCGAGCCAGATGCGCCGGAGCTCGGAGCGGTTGGCCTCGGTCACCTTCTGCTCGAGCGGCGTGAGCCCGTACTTCTGCGGCTCCTTCACGAGCTCGGGGTCGTTCCCCGGGTCCACGACCGTGATCTTGAGCCGGCCGCCGGCGTACGCCTGGAACTCCTCGAGCTTGTCCCGGATGATCTGCTCGTGGTTGTTGTACGGCGCGGACAAGCCCTTCGAGAGGAAGGCCTTGATCACCAGCGGGCGGTCGAGCGAGGCGACGAGCGCCTTGGAGGACTCGTCGAGGCTGTGCAGGCGGTCGCGCGTGACGTCGAGCCGCGCGAAGTGCGCGCTGCTCCAGACGTTGGCGAGCACCACGACGACGACCACGAGGGCCATCTGCAGCCAGGAGTTGGCGAGGAGGTTGCGGCGGGCGGTCACGAGAGGCGCCTCCGCTCGAGGCTGAAGACCGCGACGTGCAGCGACACCGCGGCGACCGAGCCCCAGAACACGAGGTTCCGGGTGTCGATCACGCCGCGGGCGAGGTTGTTGAAGTGCGTCTCGAAGGAGAGGTACTGCACGAGCGGCAGGAGCCCCTGCGGCACGCGCTCCAGGAAGAAGCCCGTGGCGTACGGGAACATCGACACCACCAGCGCCAGCAGGAACGCGACGATCTGGTTGCTCGTGAGCGAGGACGCCGCCGTGCCGATCGCGGCCAGCGCGGCCCCGAGCAGCAGGAGCCCGAGGTAGCCGCACAGCGCCGGGCCGAGATCGAGGCCCGTGTCCGTGAACAGGCGGACGAGCATCGGCGGCGCGTCCCCCGCCGCGACGCTGGGCGTGCCCAGCCAGGCCAGGGTGAAGGCGTACGGCAGGGTGGTGCCCACCGCGACGGCGACGAGCCCCAGCGCGGCGAGGAACTTGCCGAGGACGAGCTCTCCCTCCGTGATCGGCAGCGTCACGAGGATCTCGAGGCTGCCCGTGCGCCGCTCCTCCGCGAACAGGCGCATCGTGATCGCCGGCACCAGGAGGACGAGGAAGACCGCGGCCCAGAAGAAGACCCCGCGGAGGGACACCGTGCCGGCCGCGAAGAGGTCGTCGAACCAGAGCGCGAAGCCCCCGACGAGCACGACGTAGACGGGCACCACGAAGTAGGCCAGGGGCGAGTCGAAGTAGGCCCCGAGCTCACGGCGGGCGATGGCGAGGACGTTCGTCATGCGTCCGGCGGCTTAGCCGGAGCGTCGGGCGGCAGTCAACGAATCGTTTGAGCCGGGCGGACAGAAACTGTCCGGGTGATAACCGCACCTCGTCGGGCCTCCGCCCGAGCCGACGCCCCAGAGGAGCACGGATGCCCGACGAGATCGTGCTGGTGCTGGACGACGAGGTCCGCGGCGACGACCTCGACGCCATGATGAAGAGCCTGGGCCTCGTGCGGGTCCAGGTGCTCCGGCCGCCCCGGGCGCCGATGGTGGAGCTGATCTACCGCCGGGCGTCGGCGCCCATCGAGGGCACCGGGAACGAGCCGATCCTCGTCCGAGCAATCGACGATCACTTCGTGGGCGTGCTCGTGCTCTCGATCGAAGCGCGCCCCGGCGCCGACGGGCTCGCGCGCATGATGCAGGGCTGGGTGCGCTCCATCGGGGAGCGTCGCGAGCGCGCCTTCACGACGGAGGATTTGCGCGCGATGTGCGCCGATCCCGATCCGCGCACGCGCGGCTTCGCGCTCCGCGGCCTCGCCGCCGCCCACCTCGGTCCGGTCGACCCTTCCCTGGTGACGCTGCTCGAGACGGCGGCCGCCGACCCCGTCACCGAGGTGCGCCAGGACCTGCTGGACGCGATGGCCCGCCTCGGTTGGCCCGAGCTCCGGGGCCTCGCCGAGCGCCTCGCCGCGAGCGATCCGGAGAAGCCCGTGCGGAAGGCCGCGAAGGGGCTGGTCGCGGCCTTCCGGAAGCTGCAGGGATAGCGGAGCGCCGGTCGTCCCTCACGACGCCGCCGGAAACGCCGATGATCGACCTCGGTCCCGTCTCCTCCACCGCCCTCCTCACGCTCTACGCCCGGGTGATCGCGGCGGGCTGGGATCCGCCGCTCCTCGAGGACCCGGCCGCGGCGGCGTTGGTCGCGCGGCTGGACGAGGCGCTCGCGGGGTCGGACGCGCCGTTGCACCGCGCGGTCCGCGCCCGCGACCTCAACCCCGTCCTGGTGGCCGAGCTGGCCCTCCGCGCCCGCCACTTCGACCGCGTGGCCGACACGTTCCTGGAGGGCACCCCCGGCGGCCTCGTCGTCGAGCTCGGTTGCGGGCTCGACACCCGCGCCGAGCGCGTGGCGCGCGGACGCGGGGACTGGCTCGCCTTCGATCTGCCCGGCGTGGTCGCGCTCCGCGAGCAGCTCCTGCCCCCGAACCCGCGCCGGACCGTGCTCGCCGCCGACCTCGCCGACCCGGCGTGGATGGACGCGGTCGCCGAGCGGCAGCCCGTCGCGCCGCCGCTCTTCCTCGCCGAGGGGCTCCTGATGTACCTGCCCGAGCCCGCGGTCGAGACGCTGGTGATCCGCCTCGCAGCGCGCTTCCCGGGCTGTGTCCTCCTCGCGGACGTGTACCCGCGCTGGGCAGTCGCGATGGTCCACTCGCGCTACGGGCGATGGAAGGCGCGGCGCCAGCTCCACCTCGACGGGGGCCTGCCCGTCCGGTCCGGCGTCGCCGGCTCCCGCGCGTTCGAGGGGCTCGCGCCCGGCATCCGGCTCCTGGACGAGTGGTCCTTCCTCGACGAGCCGGACCTCGCGCCCGGGTGGCTCCGCGTGATGCGCGCCGTGCCCGGGCTTCGGCACGTCCATTGGGCCGTGCGCTACCAGCTCGGGGAGCCGGGTTCGAGCGCGCGAGGCAACGCGCCGTAGCTTCCGGGCGCCCCCGGATGAAGCCCGGTGTCGTCACGCGCGAGGCCCGCCGAGCGTACGCTTGCGACGGAGGCAGGCATGCTCACGCGCGCGTGCGTCGGATCGGTCGTGGCGGTGCTGCTCGCGGCGAGCGGATGCACGCGCCCGGGTGAGGGGAAGGACCCGACGGAGGACCCGGCGCCGCCGGAGGCCGACTCCGGGGACGGCGACACCGCCGACTCCGCGGACACCGGCGACACCGCGCCGGACCCGTGCGCGGAGCTCCGCTTCGCGCCCCCGGCCCCCGTCGGCGACCCCTACGTCGCCCTCCAGGAAGCCTGCGCCGCGGGCTACAACGCCCTCCCGAACACGCTCACCCTCGAGGGCATCGACGGCCCGCTCTCCGGCGTGGACTGCCTCTGCGAGATCCGCGGGGACCTCGTCGTCACCGGCAACCCGGGCCTCCCCGACCTCGACGGCCTCTCGAACCTCCGCGCCGTCGAGAACGTCGAGATCACCGACAACCCCGCGCTCGCGGACATCGACGGCCTCGCGGGCCTGAGCGCGCTCGGGACCCTCGAGATCGCCGACAACGCCTCGCTCGCCGACGTCGACGGCCTCGGCGGGCTCCGCTCGGTCTCCACCGTGACGATCGCCCGCAACGGCGCGCTCGTCGACCTCGCGGGCCTCTCGGGCCTCACGACCTGGGACTTCCTCACCATCGAGGACGAGGCCTCGCTCGTGGCCCTCGCGGACCTCCCGGCGCCCACGCCCGACGCCGAGCTGTGGATCCTGCGCTGCGACGCCCTCGCGAGCCTCGACGGGCTCGAGGACATCGAGAGCCTGGCCCGGATCTACCTCGCGGACACGCCCTCCCTCGCCGACCTCCGCGGCCTGCGCGGCCTCCGGTGGACCGGGGATCTCCTGCTCGTCCGCACGGGCGTCCCCTCGCTCGACGGCCTCGACCGCCTCCAGCAGGCGGACCTCGTTCTCCTCGGGAACGACGCCCTCCTCGACCTCCGCGGCCTCGGCGGGCTCCGCCTCGCGGACACCGTCCGCGTCGAGGAGAACGCCGCGCTCCTCTCCCTCGACGGCCTCGGGGACGGGCTCGTGGTGGACGAGTACCTCCGCGTCACCGACAACCCCTCCCTCGTCGGGGGCGGCACCGTCTCCGTCCTCGGGGCAGACTCCCTGACGGTCTCCCGCAACGCCGCGCTGGTCGACTTCTCCGGGTGGGAGCGCCTCGCCGAGGTCACGCGCACCTTCACGATCGAGGACAACCCCTCGCTCACGACGCTCGCCGGCCTCGGCGGGCTGCGCGCCGTCCACTCCCTCGGCGTCAGCCGCAACGAGACGCTCGGGACGCTCGCCGGCCTCGGCCTGGAGGAGGCCGTCAGCGTCGGCATCTCGCTCAACCCCGAGCTCCGAGACGTGCCGATGCCGCTCCGCTCGGTCGACTCCCTGACCATCCAAGACAATGCGTCGCTCGCCGCCCTCTCCGGGCTCTCCGACCTGGAGAGCGCCGACACGGTGACGCTGATCGCCAACGGCCTCACCTCGCTCGACGGGCTCGGCGCCGTCACGGTCCTCGACGAGCTCACGGTCGACGGGGAGGCCGAGCTCGTCACCCTCGACGGCCTCTCCAGCAGCCTCGTGGTCACGACGCTCACCCTCGAGAGTCTCTCCTCCCTCCCGGATCTCGCCGGGCTGAGCGTCGCGAGCGTCGGCACACTCCACCTCACCGACAACGACGCGCTGACCCACCTCGCCGCGGCCGCCCCCGCCGAGGTCGGCGCGCTCTACCTCTCCAGCAACGACACCCTCGTGGACCTCACCGGCTTCGACGCGCTCACGTCCACCGCGCCCGCGACCGTGGAGATCTCGGAGAACGCCGGGCTCGCGTCCCTCGCCGGCCTCGGCGCGTTCTCCACGATGGGGGACCTCACGATCGAGGACAACGACGCCCTCGTCGGCCTCGGCGACCTGTCCGCGATCGCCACGCTGGAGGACCTGTCCATCGAGTACAACGGTGCGCTCACGACGCTCGACGGCCTCGACGGCCTGCGCGTCGCCGTCGTCGTCAACCTCTACGACAACGACGCGCTCCAGGACGTGACGGCGCTGCACGGCCTCGAGACGGTCGAGGTGCTCGGCATCCAGGAGAACGACACGCTGCGCTCCGTCGACGCCTACGCCCTCCGCGACGCGATCGGCGCGATCACCGGCTGGAGCACGATCCGCGACAACGGTCCGTAGCCGCGGATCCGGGCGCGCCCCCCGGGCGCCCGCGGTGTGTCGGAGTTGTCGGCGGCGCAGCGGCGCCCGGGGGTCGGGTGTCCTCCGGGCTCGGCGCGGAGCGCCTCGGTCGGGCCGCCGCGCGCGGCCCGACCAGCGCGGGCGTCAGGGCGTCCGGTGGCCTCCGGCCCTCCGGGGTGGCGCGCCCGCGCTGCCCTCCGGCCCCCCTCGCGCGGGCGGCTCGGTTGTTCGGGCGGTAGGGGCCCCGCACCACCCGACGGGGCCGGCGCCACGGAGCGGTCCGTCGCGGCTGGGGAGGCGAGACGTGCGCCCTCGTGTCACGGGCGGGGCCCGATCGACGTTTCGGGCTCCTCGGAGCGACCCATGCGCGTCTTCGGCTGCCTGATCCTCTGCCTCGCCGGCTGCGCAGGGAAACCCGACGCCGACACCGCCGCCCCCGGAGGCGACACGAGCGGGGACACCGCCGCGGACACCGACACCGCGGACACCGACACCGCCGCGGACACCGACACCGGCCCGGATCCCGACGCGGACGGGGACGGCTGGCCCGCCTCCGCCGACTGCGACGACGCCGACGCGACGGTGAGCCCCGGCGCGTCCGAGGCCTGCGACGAGGCCGGCCGCGACGAGGACTGCGACGGGGACGCGAACGAGGGCGACGCCGCCGACGCGACCACCTGGCACCCCGACGGGGACGCCGACGGCTACGGCGATGGGGCGACCTCCTACGCCGCGTGCGAGCCGCCCAGCTCGGCGTGGGTGGCGGACGGCACCGACTGCGACGACGAGGACGATCGCCTGAACCCCGGCAACGCCGAGGTGTGCGGGAACGGCCTCGACGACGACTGCGACGGCGACGCGAGCGACTGCTCGTTCTCCGGGTCCTACGAGGCCACGACGGCGACCTGGACCTTCACGGGCTCCGACGACTCGGAGCGGCTCGGCGAGCAGGTCGAGCTCGGGGACCTCGACGGGGACGGCCACGCCGACCTCGTCGGGGGCATGCAGGGGTACCGGGTGGCCGGGTACGTGTACGGGGGCGTCGGGCTCGCCTACGGGCCGGTCACCACCGACGGCACGTTCACGGCCGTGACCGACGCCGTCCTCTACGGCAGCGGCAGCAGCGACTACCTCGGGCGCACGATCGGGGTCGGGGACCTCGACGGCGACGGCGCCGACGAGCTGCTCCTCGCCGCGTACGAGGGCGCCCGGTACCTCGGCGAGGTGCACCTCGTCTACGGCTCCACCACCCGGCGCTCCGGGGTGACGGAGGCGGCCGCGGCCTCGGACACCGCGACGCTGCTCGGGACCACGCCGGGCGACTACCTCGGAACCGACGTGGCCGCCGGGGGCGACCTCGACGGCGACGGACTCGAGGAGATGGTCCTCGGCGCCGCCGGCGTGACCGGATGGCTCGATCGGGAGGGCGCCGCGTACCTCTACTACGGCTCGACCACGCGCCTCGCCGGCGACGCGACGGCCACCTCCACGGCGGACGCCGCCTTCGAAGGCTTCGCCGCGGTGCACCGGGTCGGGTGGGACCTCGCCTTCGTCGACGACATGGACGGCGACGGGCTCGACGAGCTCCTGATCGGCGCCTACGGGGAGACGGCGAGCGTGGAGCACGACGGCGCGGCCTACCTGTTCCTCGGGAACGCAGGCTACGCCGGCGTGTTCTCCGTGGCCTCCGCCGACGTGAAGTACACCGGCACGGCGGCCCACGACTACGCGGGGCAGGAGGTCTACGGCCTGACCGACCTCGACGGCGACGGCTACGGCGACGCCGGCGTGTACGGCGACGGCTACGACGGGGGCGGCCTGTCGAGCACCGGGGCGCTCTGGATCTACCGGGGCGGTGCCGCCCTCTCGAGCACCGCCGACGCCACCGTGCACGGCACCGCGCGCGAGTTCCTCGGCGACGCGGCCACCTCGGTCGGGGACCAGGACGGGGACGGCGTCAACGACCTCCTCGTCGGAGCCTCCGGCGAGAGCATGAGCAGCTGGTACGACACTCCCGGCGCCGCCTACCTCTTCTACGGCCCCGTCTCCGGAACCGTGGCGGCGTCCGCGGCCGACGCGACCTTCCTCGGGACCCCGGGCGACGGGCGGGACCACTTCGGCACGGGGCTGCCCGCCCGCCCGGGCGACGTGAGCGGGGACGGCCTCCCGGACGTGATCGTCGGCGCCAGCTTCTACTCCCCGGGGGACAACGCCGAAGGCGCGGTATTCGTCTGGACCGGCGAGTAGGCCCCCGGAGAGGGGTGGCGCGCCCCGCGCCGGGGGTTCGGGGGCGGCTGGGCCGCCCCCGACGGGGGGCGTTGCGGGGGGAGCCCCCCCGCCCCAAGACCTACTTGGCGACGGCCGGGACGATGTCCACCTGCTCCGTGCGGGCCCAGAGCCGGGCCTCGTCCCACGTGGCGGGCTTCTCGATGTGGTGGGTGAGCACGTTGCGGGCGGTCTCGAAGAAGCCCTCGATCGTGCGGAACATGAAGCTCGTGTCGATCCAGCACGCGCGCATGCAACCCTCGCAGCTGCCGGCCTCCAACATGCGCTTCCGCTCGTACTCGATGGAGTGGAAGTAGGCCTCGAAGTCGGGATCGAGGATGTGCTTGTGCTGGTGGAGCGTGCGGTGGCAGATGGCGAATTGGCCGTTGGGCGACACGCTGAAGTAGAGCCGGCCCGCGTCGCAGCCCTCGGCCGGGAAGCGCCCGGTCTTCAGGTACATGCGGCTCGCCTCGAGGTAGGGCGTCGAGTTGAGGATCGGCCAGCCCTCGTTCTTCATCGCGATGAGCGTGTCGTAGGCGTGGTCGATGCGGGCGAGCACGGCTTCGGCGGAGTCGGCGGTGTTGAGCCCCATCTCCGGGCGGTAGCGGATGAAGCGCGCCTCCCAGTTGCGCACGCCGGCCTTGGGGTCCGGGAGCAGCTCGACCGGCAGGAAGCTGATGTGGAAGCCGATGTCCCGCGCGAACCGCACGAGATCGGGCAATTCCTCGAGGTTCAGGTTCGAGACGACACAGTTGATCGTCGGCATGCCGTTCGTGCCGTCGAGCAGCTTCGCCACGGTGGTCATCGACTTGACCGCCTCGTCCCAGCTGCCCTCCTTCTCGCAGATGTAGTCGAAGCGCGCCGGGTAGAGCGAGTCCAGCGAGATCGAGAAGTTGCGGACGCCCTTGTCCACGGTCTTCGCGAGCCGGTCGTAGCTGACACCGACGCCGTTGGTGAGCACGCGGACGTTGAGCCCCGCGTCCACGAACTCGCCCGCGGCGTCCTCGAGGTAGTCGCAGGCGTAGGGCTCGCCGCCGCCGATCGAGAGCTGCACCACGCCGAGCCGCCCCATCCGCTGCGCCATCTCGCGGATCTGCGGGATCTCCAGCTCCTCCTTGCGGTTGCCGTAGCGCCAGATGCCGCACATCTTGCAGGTCAGGTTGCAGCGGTGCGTGATGCCGTAGTGGGCGTACACCGGCACCCGCCGGGTGACGAAGGCCTCCGCGATGCGGGCGTAGCCAGGGACCTTGAGCTTCATGCGACACCTCGGCGCGGGGCGCCGGCGTTCGGGGCAGCGGGGGCCGGCGCGCCGGTGGGACGAAGGGCCTTCGTCCACTCGAACAGCGTCGGGGCGTTGAGGTTGTAGAGGTAGTTGTACTCCGTGAGCGACGTGGACGTACACGCGCGGCACGGGTTGTCGCCGAGCCGGGCGAACGCCTCGGCGAAGCCGCCCCGGCGCACGTTGATGCCCGAAGCCCCGTCGCCGAGGAGGCCGCACGGCGTCACGGTGCCGTCGGGCTGCACGGCGCAGTAGAGCTGCCCGGCCATGCAGTGCACGTCCTCGTGGGGCGCGCTGGACGAGCCGGTGGCGAACGCCGGCCAGGTGAGCAGGTAGCGGAGCGACTTCTCGCTGGTGCCCACGCGGCGGCCCGCCAGCCGGGCCTCCAGGAGCTTTCGGAGCACCTTCTTCACGCCGTCGTCGGGGGGCCGGAGCTCGTCGGCGCGCGCGGCGCACAAGAACGGCCGGCGCTGGAGCAGCTGGAAGTTGGCGACGAAGCCCCAGCGGTCGGCGAGATCGAGGACGGTGTCGACGTCGTCGAGGTTCTCGCGGGTGAGCGTCGTGATCGTGTGGGTGTCGACCCCGCGTCGGGAGGCCTCGGCGATCGCGGCCAGGGCCTGCCGCCAGGCGCCGGGCTCGCGGTTGTTGTCGTGGGCCGCCTCTCCGCCGTCGAGCGCCACCATGAGGCGCCCGAGGCGCGTCAGCTCGTCGGCGCGGGCCGGGTAGCGGTAGCCGTTGGTCTCCATCGTGGACCAGATGCCGTGGTCCGCGAGGCGATCGACGATCGCGCCGATGTCCGCCCGGAGGAGCGGCTCGCCGCCGCTGATCCCCGCGCGCACCGCCCCGGCCGCCGCCATCGCGTCGACGAGCGCGATCATCTCGGCGGTGTCGAGCTCCTTCTGGGGGTGCAGCGGGATCGAGCAGTAGCTGCACAACGCGTCGCACCGCGTCGTCACGTAGAGCATCACGGACAGGGGCATGCGGTGCCCCGTCAGCCGGTAGCGCGCGGCGCCGACCCCGCTCTTGAGGACGGCGGCGCGCCGGCTCACCTGCCGACCTCGAGGACCGCGGAGCGCACGGCCTCCACCATGTGCGCGAGATCCTTCGCGTCGAGGTTGGGGTGCACCGGGAGGTGCACCTGCTCGCGCTTGACCTGCGCCGCGTTGGCGCACGGGCGCCGGAACGTGGGGAAGAGCGGGTGATCCGAGCAGTCGTTCATGTACCCGGTGGTCGTGTCCACGCCGCGCTTGAGCAGGGCCTTCATGAGGCGCTCGCGCCGGGGGTGGTGGATCACGAAGCTCATGTAGATGGGCTCGGCGCCCTCGGGGTAGGTCGGCACGACGAGGCCGGGCACGTTGGCGAGGTGCTCGTCGAGGTAGCGGCCGTTCCGGACGCGCGCGCCGTTGAGCGCCTCGATCCGCTCGATCTGCTTCATCCCGACGGCCGCTTGCACCGCGCGGGGGCGGCTCGTGCGGAAGCTCTTCGGGACCGCGTCGTAGAGCACCTCGGGCTCGCCGAAGCGGTCGTGGATCGGGTCCTTGCCCACGAGGTTCCCGACACGGATCGCCTGGTGGAGCGTGAAGGGGTACACGAGCGGGTTGGTCGCCACCATCATCGCGAGGCCGGTCACGGCCTCCTTCGCCGCCTTCTTGAGCTGGGCGGGGCTCGACGAGTCGATCTCGCGGCGCACGAACGACGCCACGGCGTCGTCGTTGGTCGTGATCATCGCGCCGGAGAGCGTGGTGATGTTCTTGGTGAGGCCGAAGGTGTAGTAGGCCGCGTCCCCGAGGTTGCCGACGCGGACGCCCTTGTAGCGGGCGCCGGTGGACTGGGCGCAGTCCTCGATGACCTTGATCCCGTGCTTCTTCGCGACGCGGTTGATCGCGTCCATGTCGCAGGGCGTGCCGTAGAGGTGGGTGGGGACGACCGCCTTGGTGCGCGGCGTGATCGCCTCCTCGAAGGCGGCCGGATCGAGCACGTGCGTCGTGAGCCCGATGTCGGCGAAGACCGGCTTGACCCCGGCGGTCACGGCCATCGACGGGATGGCGAAGTAGGTCAGGCCGGGGATCACGACCTCGTCGCCCGCGCCGATGCCCATCGCCTGCAGGAGCAGGTAGAAGGCGTAGCGCGCGCTCGGCGTCATGATCGCGTGCTTCGCCCCGATGTAGCTTGCGAACTCCCGCTCGAACCTGCGGACCTCCGGCTCGTCCTCCGGCTGGAGCGCGAGGTAGCGGGCCGCGACGAAGGCCTCCACCGGCGAGAAGCTGGGGCTGAAACGGGGGATTCGTCCGAGGTACATGGGTCTTCTGGGAGAGGGTTCGGCGGCCGGAGGGCGCGCGGTCTATGGGGTGCGGCCCGAAAGTTCAAGCTACAGTGCGGCGCCGCCCGTGTCGCGTAGCCGGGCGCACACCGGGAGAGGGTCGATGGGGCCGTGGTTGCTGCTGGCGGTGGGCTGCGGCGAGCCGGTCGAGCTCCCCGACCCGACCACGGTTGGTCCGGCGCCCCCGACCCGCGCGCTCGTGCTCGTCGTGGACGGGGTGCGCACGGACGAGCTCTGCACCACCACGCCGTCCGACGTGACGGGGATCTCCGGCGAGGAGATGGCGCCCGGCCTGTGGGCCACCGTGGCGCCCGACGGCGTCGTGTCACGCAACGCGCTCGCGACCGGCGCCACGATCACCGCCCCGGCGCACGCGGCGCTGCTCACGGGCCGGCCGGAGGCCTACGCCAACCTCGCGATGGACGGCGGACCGGGCCTGTACCGCCCGCTCCTCCCCACGCTCTTCGAGGCGGTGCGGGAGCTCGGCGTCGGCGCCGACGAGGTCGTGCTCGCCGCCAACACCCAGCTCCTCGAGGGCCTCACGCACAGCGTGCGCTCCGAAGACGGCGCCACCTGGGCCCTCGTGCCCGACCCGGCGGACGCGAGCACGGCCTCGGACGACGCCGGCGTGCTCGACGCCGTGCGGCGCCGCATCGACGCGGGGCCGCCGCGGCTCCTCGTGGTGAACCTCCACGACGTGGACCGCGCCGGCCACCACGCCGACGCGCCCGAGTACCCGTCGCGCGTCACCGACGTGGACGCGGAGATCGCCCGCCTCTGGACCTGGATCCGCGCCGAGCACCCCGCCTACGCCGCGTCCCTGCTCTTCGTCGTGACCGCCGACCACGGCCGCCACCGCCCGGGCGGCGGCGAGGCGTGGCGCAACCACGGCGACGCCTGCCTGGGCTGCCGGGAGCTCCCGCTCTTTCTGGTCGGTGGAGGCGCGCTCGCCGGGACCGAGCTCGACGTGGCGCCCATCGCCGCGGACCTCACCCCCACGCTCGCCGCGCACCTCGGCGTGACGATGCCGTGGGCGACGGGGCTCCCGCTGCTCGGCGGCGCGGCGCGCACCGGCGAGATCGCGCTCTCCCGGAGCGGCGGCCTCGTCGCGACGCAGGTGTGGCGGGCGGATCCGCTGGCGCGGAGCGAGATCGTGGTGGACGGCGCCGTCGTCTCCACGCCCGGCACGCTCGCGGCCGAGTCGCCGACGGTGCTCGACGGCGCGGTGGACGTGGCCTGCTGGCGCGAGCTCGCGGAGGTCGACGACGCGCTCCCCTGGGTGCCGCGCTGCGCCGTCCGGGACGGCGGCTGGACCGACATCGGCTTCCCCGTCGACGAGGTCGGCCCCTTCTGGGAGGTCGCGCTGGTCGAGCGCGACGGGGCCGTGTGGGCGGCGTGGCCCGAGAACCCGCAGGGCGCCGCGGAGGCGGCCGGCACGGGGCTCGCGCTGGCGTCGTGGACCGCGGCGGCCGGCTGGTCGGCCCCCCTGCTGGTGGCCGGCGACTTCCCGACGGACGTGGCCCTCGCCTCCACCGACGACGGCCTCGTGGCGGCCTTCGGCACGAACCTCCCCGATCCGGGCGGCCGGCACACGCGCCGCGTGCGGATCGTCGCCTTCACGGTCACGGCGGGCGTCGCGGCGGACACCGGGGCCACCGACCTCGCCGAGGACGGCGCCCGCGTCGAGCTCGGCGCGCTCGCGGCCGGGGACGGATACGTGCGGGCCGCGATGGTCATCCTGGACGAGCACGGCGCGCGGATCGCCGCCACGAGCGGCGACGGCCGCACCTTCGGCGCCCCGGTGACCGTCCCCTCGCCGGGGGTGCCCGCCGCGCACCTCGCGCCCGCCTGGGACGGCGACGAGGTGGTCTGGGTCGCGGAGGACGCCGGCGACAGCCTCCTCTGCCGCGCCACCCCCGGGGACGCCGACGCCCGCTGCGTCTCCGTGGGGTCGCCGCGCGTGGACTCGTTCGTGGTGACGCCCGGCGGCGCGACCGTGATCCGCGACACCTCCACCGCGACCTGGGCGCGCGCCGAGGTGACGTGGTGAGGCGCCTCCTCCCGCTCGTGCTGCTCACCGGCTGCAACGGCTGCACCGTCGAGGATCCCCTCCCCCCGACCGTGATCGTGCTCGTGCTCGACGGCGTCCGCACCGACGAGTTCTCGACGGCGACGGCCTCCGACCTCACCGGCGTCCCCGGCGAGGAGTACGCCGACGAGACGTGGCGCACGCTGGTGGGCGAAGGCACCGTCCAGCGCGCCGCGCTCAACCCGGGCATCACGATCACCGCCCCCGCGCACGCCGCGATGGTGATCGGCCGCGAAGAGCCCTTCGCCAACTTCCCCGTCGACACCGCGCTCGGCGCGGGGCTCTACATCCCCGAGCTCCCGACGATCTTCGAGGAGGCGCGCGCCCAGCTCGACCTGGAGGAGGACGAGGTCGTGTTCCTCGCGAACACCGAGCTCCTCCTCCCGCTCCAGTCGAGCCTCTTCCCCGGGTACGCGGGCGGGGCCCGCTACGACCTGCTCATCGACGAGAAGAAGGACGCCCCGGTCAACGACGACGAGCCCGTCATGGAGGCGCTGCTCGAGCTCCTCGACAGCCGGCCCCGGCTCGTGGTGGTGAACCTCCACGACGTGGACCGCGCCGGCCACTACGGCGACGGCGACGCCTACATCGACGACGTCGACAAGATCGACGGGCTCCTCGCCGACTTCTGGCAGGCCGTGGAGCGCGACCACCCCGCGCTCCGCGAGAACCTGCTCCTCGTCGTGACCGCCGACCACGGCCGCCACCGCCACGACGAGCACGACGGCTGGCACAACCACGGCGACACCTGCACCGGCTGCCGCGAGGTGCCGCTCCTCGTCCTGGGCCCCGCCAAGGCCGGCGAGGAGCGGGACGACACCGTCGTGAACATCGACCTCGCGCCCACGATCGCCGCGCACCTCGGCTTCGACCTGCCGTGGGCGGAGGGCCTCCCCTGGGTCGAGGCCTTCGACGGGCTCGACGGCGCCGCGCGCTCCGGCGAGGTCGAGGTGTCCGCGAGCGGGTCCCACGTCGCGGCCCAGGCCTGGCGCGACGACCGCGACGCGCGCAGCGAGGTGCTCGTCGACGGCGAGGTGCTCTCCACGCCGGGCACCTACGCCGCGGAGGCGCCCGTGCTCGTCGACGCGACGGACGGCGCGCGCGTGTGCTTCCGGGAGCTCGACCTCGCGACCGGCGAGGACACCCTCCCCTGGCGCCCGCGCTGCCTCGCGGAGGCCGACGGCGCCTGGTCCGAGATGGGCTTCCCCGACGAGGAGGTCGGGCCCTTCTTCGAGGTCGCGTTCGTCGAGCGCGACGGGCAGCTCTGGGTCGCGTGGCCGAACAACCCGCACGGGAGCTCCGACATCGGGGTCGACGGCGGGATCGGGCTCGCGATCTCGTCGTGGTCGCCCACCGGCGGCTGGACCGACCGCCTCTGGGCGCGGGCGATCTTCCCGACCGACGTGGCCGTCGCGGCGACCGACCGGGGGCTCGTGACCGCCGTGGGCACGAGCCTCGGCGACCCCGACTACCGCTACAGCCGCCGCATCCGCGTGGTCCCCGTCGACCTCTCGGGCGAGCCCTACGCCGACGAGGCGACCGACATCACGCTCGAGGGGCTCCTCGGCGAGGGGGGCCGCCCGGAGCGCCCCGCCCTGCGCGCCGAGGGCGACCACGTCTGGCTCGCCGCGCTCGGCCACGGGGAGGTGGAGGGCGGCGTCGCGTCCATCGTGGCGACCGTCGAGAGCACCGACGGCGGGCTCAGCTGGGGCGCGCCCGCGGCGATGCCCGACGCCGGCCCGCCCTTCCCCCACCTCACGCCCGCCTGGGACGGGCCGCTCCTCGTGTGGGCGGTGGCGCCCGACGCGCTGGACGGCGAGGCCCTCCTCTGCCGCGCGGCCCCCGGGGACGCCGAAGCGGACTGCGTCGGCGTGGGCAGCGCGCGCGTGGACTCGTTCTCCGTGCAGGACGGCGTCGCGACGGTGTCGCGGGACGCGGGGGTGGGCGCCTGGGAGCGCGTCGTGGTCGCGTGGTGAGCCCGGTCACGTGAAGATCGGCCCCGGAGAGGCTACAAAGGGCGCATGGCCGTCCTCGAAATCCTGACCGTCCCGAACCCCGTCCTGACGCGGAAGTGCCGGCTCGTGGGGCCCGGCGAGTTCGGCGAGGATCTCCGCACGTTCATCTCGGACCTCGCGGAGACGATGTACGCCGCGCCGGGCGTCGGCCTCGCCGCGCCGCAAGTGGGCGATCTGCGGCGCATCATCGTGGCCGACCCGGGCAACTCCAAGCGCGAGGAGGACGACGCCGGCCGCCCCAAGCGCCCGCGCTTCGTCGCGATGGTGAACCCGGTGATCCTCGAGGCGAGCCGCGAGAAGATCATCTGGGAGGAAGGCTGCCTCTCGGTGCCCGAGTTCAACGAGGACGTGGCCCGGCCGCGGAAGGTCCTCGTGAAGTGGCTCGACGAGACCGGCAAGTCGAACCAGCAGTGGTTCGAGGGCTACGACGCCGTCGTGATCCAACACGAGATGGACCACCTCGAGGGCACGGTCATCCTCGACAAGGTGTCGAGCCTGAAGAAGAGCCGCTACCTCAAGAAGGCGCAGAAGGCGCGGTCGCGGGACGAGGTCTTCGCCGAGTAGCGGGGATAGACCCCCGCCACCATGAAGCTCGCCTTCTTCGGCACGCCCGCCTTCGCCGTCCCCACCCTCCGCGCGCTGCTCGACAGCGAGCACGAAGTGGCGCTGGTCGTGGCGCAGCCCGACAAGCCCGCGGGGCGCGGGAACCAGCTCCAGTCGCCGCCCACCATCGAGCTCGCGCGCGCCCGCGGCGTGCCCACGCTCCAGCCCGCCAAGGTGAAGACCGGCGAGCTGCCGGAGACCATCGAGCGGCTCGGGCTCGACGTCGCAGTGGTCGTCGCGTACGGGCGCATCCTGACGCCCCGGCTGCTCCAGGCGCCGACGCGCGGCTGCATCAACGTGCACGCCTCGCTGCTCCCGCGGTGGCGCGGCGCCGCGCCGATCCAGTGGTCGATCCTCGCGGGCGACCCGGTGACCGGCGTGACGACGATGCAGATGGCCGAGGGGCTCGACACCGGCGACATCCTGCTCGTGGAGGAGACGCCGATCGGCACGGAGGAGACCGCCGGCGAGCTGTTCACGCGGCTGTCGGAGATGGGCGCCCGGCTGCTCCTCCGCACCCTCGCCGAAGATCCGACACCGATCCCCCAGGACGACGCGAAGGCCACCTACGCGCCGATGCTCACGAAGGAGCACGGCCGCATGGACTGGACGCGGCCCGCGCGCGAGCTCGACTGGCAGATCCGCGGGCTCTCGCCCTGGCCGGGCACGTTCACGACGTTTCGCGGCGACGTGCTGAAGGTGATCAAGGCGCGGCCGATCTCCACCGTGGGAGGGGGGGGCGTTGCGGGGGGGGCCCTGGCCCCCCCTGCCCCAGGAGCATTCCTCTCCGGACCCGTCGTGGCCTGCGGCGAAGGCGCGATGGAGCTCCTCGAGGTGCAGCTCCCCGGGCGGAAGGCCGTGCGCGGCGTGGACTTCGTGAACGGCAGCCGCGTTCGGCCGGGGGAGCGGCTCGGGGCGAATGAACCGGCGACGAGCGCGTAGAACCGACGCCCCGGAGCCCCCATGCTGCTCGCGTTCCTGCTCGCCTGCGCCACCCCCTACGTGCCCGACGCCCACGCGAGCAGCTGCGGGTCGATCGGAGACGCGGACCTCCGCTACTACTGCCAGGAGAGCTGCGGCTCGATCTCGGACGCGGACCTGCGCTACTTCTGCAACGGCAGCTACGGCTCCATCGGGAACGCGGACCTGCGCTACTACGGCCAGGGCAACTGCGGGTCGATCTCCGACGCCGACCTCCGCTACTACTGCCAGGGCAACTACGGCTCCATCGGGGACGCGGACCTGCGCTACTACGGGCAGAAGAGCTGCGGCTCCATCGGGAACGCGGACCTGCGCTACCTCTGCCAGTCCGGGCGGCGCTACCCGGGGAAGCGGTAGCCGACCGTCACGGCCGCGTCTCGGGGCGCGCGGACGCCGGCGGCGTCGGCTAAAGAGGGCCGCCGAGGAGCCGTCATGACCCAACGCCCGCTCGTCTCCCCGAGCATCCTCTCCGCCGACTTCGCCCGGCTCGGCGCGGAGCTCGACTCGGTCGCCTCCGCCGACTGGATCCACGTGGACGTGATGGACGGGCGCTTCGTCCCGAACATCACGATCGGGCCCCTGGTCGTCGAGGCCGCGCGCCGATCCACGAAGCTGCCGCTCGACGTGCACCTGATGATCGTCGAGCCGGACCGCTACCTCGAGGACTTCCGCAAGGCCGGCGCCGACTGGATCACCGTGCACGCCGAGGCCTGCACGCACCTGGACCGCTCGATCCAGGCGATCAAGCAGACGGGCGCCAAGGCCGGCGTGGCGCTGAACCCGCACACGCCCGAGACGGTGCTCGACTACGTGCTCGAGGAGCTCGATCTCGTGCTGGTGATGAGCGTGAACCCGGGTTTCGGCGGGCAGTCGCTGATCGAGCGGGTGTTCCCGAAGATCGAGCGGCTGAGGCGGACGATCGACCAGCGGGGCCTGGCGACGATCATCGAGGTGGACGGCGGCGTGAAGCCGTCGAACGCGCGCCGCTTCGTGGACGCGGGGGCCGGCGCGCTCGTCGCGGGCTCGGCGGTGTTCGGGTCGGCCGATCGCGCCGCGGCAATCCGCGCGATCCGTGGCGAAGGATAGGCTGAGCCCGTGCTGTTCCTGCTGCTCGCGTGCGACTCGCCGGAGGTCGTCGTCGACGACCCGGCGCCCGAGGTGCCGCGCGGGCCGCCCACCGACACCTTCCCGAGCTTCTACGGGGAGGTTCCGCACAACCTCCTGGTGGTCTCGGTCGACACGTTCCGGCGCGACCAGCTCGCACGTTACGGCGGCCGGGGCGACGCGGCGTTCCTCGACCGGCTGATCGCCGAGGGCGTGCCGCTCGACGCGCACCGCACCTGCTCGAACTGGACGTTCCCCTCGGTGATGTGCGTGGTCGAGGGGATGACGAACATCGAGGCCGGCTACGCGCCGGACCTGCGGCTCCCCGGCGAGGCCCTGATGCCGGCCACCGTGCCCACGATGGCACAGCGGCTGTCCGCGGACGGGTGGCGGACGATGCTCGTCACGTCGAACAGCTGGTTCTCGAGCGAGCACGACGCCGACCTCGGCTTCGACAGCTCCGAGCGCACCGACGACCGGCGCACGACCGCGGTGTTCGAGGCCGGCCTGGACCGGCTCCAGCAGGCGCGCGCGGAGGGGGTGGACCGCTGGTACCTGCACCTCCACATCAAGGAGCCGCACCCCGCCTACAACCCGCCCGACGACTACCTCGACGAGCTGGACGGGCTGCCCGAGCTGCCCTACGACCTCACCGACTCCGACTCGCACTACGAGGCCGGCGACGCCTGGCCCGAGATGACCGAGGAGGAGCGCGCGCAGCTGTTGGAGCAGCTCTGGATCCGCTACCGCGCGGAGATCCGCTGGATGAGCGACCAGCTGACCGAGCAGTTCGAGGCGCTGGACCGCGCCGGCTTCCTCGACGACACGCTCGTCGTGTTCTGGACCGACCACGGCGAGCAGTTCTGGGAGCACGGCGAGCAGACCCACGCGTATGGGCTCCATGACGAGGAGAACGACGCCGTGGCGTTCTTCTGGGCCAGGAACATCGTGCCGGGCGAATGGGCGGAGCCCACCTCGCACATCGACCTCGCGCCGAGCTTGCTGGGGCTCTACGGCGTCGACGGCGCCGGCATGACCGGCGTGCCCGTCGGCGAGGCCGACCCCGCGCGCGACCTGCACTTCGTCTCGGTGGCGCGCCACGGGGTCGTGCAGTCCGTCGTCCAGGACGGCTGGAAGCTGATCTACCGCTGGGAGACCGGCGAGCGCTGGCTCTACGACACGGTGAACGACCCGCTGGAGCTCGAGGACCGCTACGCGCCCGGCGAGGAGCGGACGGCGGCGCTCGAGGCGTTGCTGCAGCCGAAGATCGAGGCCATGCAACCGTTGGCGCCGCGGCACACGCCGCTCTGAGGACGGGCGGAAAGGCTGCGTGAGGTGCCCGGAGCGGGCGGCCGGCCCCTGGCCGGCCGGTCCCGGGCCGCGTCCGCGCGGACCGGGACCGAGGCCCCCCGGGCCGAGCCCCGGAGGGGACCGACCCCGCCTCCGGCGGGGGCACGCCCACCCGCGAGCCCGCGCCGTGGATACAGCATCCGAGTTGCAGTTGCATCCGCCGCCGCGGCGGGTCAGGCTGGCGGCCGCGTGACCCCGCTGCTGCTCAGCCTCCTCGCGATCGCCGCGGCGCCGCCGCTCGACGCGGCCCTGCGCGGACGGCCGCGGGCGGCCGGGTTCGCGGACGGGCTCGTGCAGGTGGTGGTGGGCGGGATCCTGCTCGTGCACGTGCTGCCGTTCGGGCTCGCGGCCGCCGGGTGGCCGGCGCTCCTGGCGCTCGCGGGCGGAGCGCTCGCGGGGGTGGCCGCGCACCGCGTCCCCGGCGGGGAGCGATCGGCGGGTGGGCTCGCCGTGGTCGCGCTGCTCCTGCACGCGGCGATCGACGGCGCGGCGCTCGGCGCCGCCGACGGGCACGGCGGGCACGAGGGCCACGGCGGTGACGGGCTCCTCGCGTGGGCGGTGGTGCTCCACACCGTGCCGGTGGGGCTCGCGACGTGGCGGATCACCCGCGGGCGCGCCGGACCCCGGGCGGCGGCCGCGCTGCTCGTCGCGACGGGGCTCGCGACGGCGGTGGGCTGGCTCGCGGCGGACCGGGTCCTCTCGGGCGCGTCCCCCGCGGCGCTCGGCGTGGCGCAGTGCGCGGTCGCCGGGGCCCTCCTGCACGTGCTGGGGCACGTCGGGGAGGGGGTGCGGCGGCCCAGCGCGGGGTGGGGCGCGCTCGCGGGCGCGGGCATCGTGGCGGTGCTCGCCGCGTGGGATGCCGTGCCGGCGGCCTACGCGGGCGAGCTCGGGGCGGGACGGGCGCTCCGGACGCTCGTGCTCGAGACCGCGCCGGCGCTCCTCGCCGGGTACCTCGGCGTGGGGCTCCTGCACGTCCTGGCGCCGCCGGAGCTCGGGGCCTGGATGGGCGGGCGCGGCGCGGCGGCGCGCGGGGCGGTGGCGGGGATCGTGGTGCCGGTGTGCACGTGCGCGGCGGTCCCGACCTGGCGGAGGCTCCTGGCGCGCGGCGCCTCGCCGCCGGCGGGCCTCGCGTTCCTCGTGGCCGGGCCGGGCGTGGGCGTCGCCACGCTGCTCGTGAGCGTCGCGCTGCTGGGCCCGGCGTTGACGGTCGCCCGTGTCGTGGCGACGGTGCTCGTGGCGGTGCTGGCAGGGAGCCTCGCGGCGCGCTGGACGCACGGGCGGCGAGCGGTGCGTGCGCCCCTGGTGGAGCGCCGATCGGCGCGACTCCGGCGGGCGCTCCGCTTCGGGCTGGTCGAGACCGTCGACCACACCGCGCCCTGGATGATGGCCGGCATCGGCGTGGCGGCGCTCGCGGAGCCGCTCCTGGCGCCGGACGCGCTGAGCGGGGTGCCGGGGCCCGTCGCGGTGCTCGGCACCGTTGCGCTGGCCGTGCCCGCGTACGTCTGCGCAGCGGGCGCGACGCCGCTGGTTGCGGTGTTGCTCCACAAGGGCCTCTCGACCGGGGCCGCCCTCGCCTTCCTGATCGCGGGGCCGGCGGCGAACGTCGTCACGCTGGCGACGATGCGCCGGCTCGAGGGGCGGCGCGTGGCGCTCGTGTTCACGGTCGCGCTCGCGGCCGGGGCCGCGGTGGTCGGCCTCGCCGTGGACGCGCTCGGGGCGGGGTCGGCGGCGGTCGGCGGCCTCGGCGCGCCGGACCTGCACCACGCGGCCGCCCGCGCGTACGGACCGGTGGAGTGGGGCTCCGCGGTCGTCGTGGCCCTGCTGTTCGCGGCGTCGCTGGTCCGGAGCGGCGCGGAGGGCTTCCTGGAGCCGCTGCTGCACCCGCACGGGCACGACGGCGAGGACGCGGACGGCCATGCCCACGGGCACGCCACGCACACCCACGTGCACCGGCCCCACGGGCACGGCGGGCTCGAGCACGGCCACGAGAACGACCACGACCACGACCACGACCACGACCACGGGGGCGGCTGATCAAGGCCGGCGCGCCTCACGCGCCGGTGCCCGCGCCGCCCTCGTCACCCCGACGCCTCGCAGCGGTCGCAGCGCCCGCGCAGCTGGATCGCGACCTTCCCCTGGCGCACCGCCCCCGGGACCTTGCCCGCCGGCACCGGGAGCACGAAGTCGGGGAGGCAGGCCACGTCGCCGCACTCCGTGCAGAGAAAATGCGGGTGCTCGTCGTCGCCGTGCGCGCGGTCGGGCCCCGCCGCGAGCTCGTAGCGCCAGACGTGGTCACCGAGGTCCACGCGGCGCAGGATCCCGACCTCCGTGAGGTCGACGAGGTTGCGGTAGAGCGTGGCGCGGTCCCAGCCGTCTTCCGCGAGCGCGGCCGTGATCTCGGGGTGGCTCGACGCGCTCGCGCGACCGCTCAGGATGCGGAGCACCGCCACGCGGGCCGCGGTCGCGCGGAGGCCCGCGGCGCGGAGGCGCTCGCGGAGGTCGGCGTCGGACGCGGTGTCGGACACGTGGCTCCTGGACGGACGGGCAACCGGGCGTGTTGCTACTGCAACCAAGATGCAATAACACCCTTCACGCTCAGTCTATCCCGCTCGGGTCCCCCCACCGGCGGGCTCCGGAGGTCCCATGCTCGTCGCCCTCGCCCTGATGCTGTCCGGCTGCACTTCGACCGAGAAGGAGGAGGATCCCGCCGCGCACGCCTGCGAGCAGGTGGCCGAGGCCGGAACCGCGGTGGCCGCGGGCGCCGATCCCGCTGCGGCCGGCGCCATCACCATCGGGGAGGCGCCCTTCACGGTCACGCTCGTGGACTCGGCCCCTGGCTACGTCTCGGTGGAGGTGACCGGGGACACGGCGGCGCTCCTGTTCCTCGACACGGCGGACGTCGCGGCCTCGCTCTGGCACGGCGACGAGGAGGTGGGCCTGCCCGACCCGGCGCCGAACGAGCTCTGCCCGGACGAGATCCCGGAGCACTACGACCTCGACTTCCACGAGGCGGGGACGTGGACGCTCGAGCTCGGCCCGGCGGCGGTCCCGGACGTGTGGCTGCTCCTGATCTCGGCCGAAGGGCACGGGCACGAGTAGCCGCCCGCTGGCGTCGCGCCGCCCATTCGCAGCGGATGGGTTGACGACGCCCGGGGTGCTCGATAATAAGCGGCCCGTTCGGGGTGTAGCGCAGCCTGGCTAGCGCGTCTGGTTCGGGACCAGAAGGTCGTGGGTTCGAATCCCGCCACCCCGACCATCCTGTGAAGGCCCGTCCGAGTCGTGAGATTCGGGCGGGCCTTCCTCGTTTTTCGGGGTTCGATGTCCTGGTGGCGTTCGGGACCACGCCACCGCGAGCAAGGTGCAACCTGCCTTTCGCGGTTCGAAACCAGTCAGCGCTCGCCCGCCATCGGCCTCGCCGCCGTCGGCTCGCCCCCAAGATCCACCAGCGTCGGAGCGCGGCGCACATTCGCGATCGCCGAGGCCGCTGCTCGCCAGCCTCGTCTGCAGGTAGGACGCGCGGCCGTCACCGGCGGCCGCCCGCTACGCTCGGACCGTCACGCCCGTCGAGGCACACCAGCCCGCCAGCCCCAAGCGCGGCGAGCGCCATCTGTCTGAGTCAGCGCGCGCGCCGGTAGTGCATTGCGACCGCGCCGCTGCGGAGCGGCTTCGCCGAGACCAGCTCGAGCCGTCGCGTGCTGGGCAGCCCGCTCTGGTACAGGGTCGGGCCGTGGCCGGCGATCCTGGGGTGGACGAGGAACTTGTACTCGTCGATCAGATCCAGCCGGTCCAGCTCGGTCGCGAGCTTGCCGCTACCGAGGAGCACGCCGGCCGGGGTCGCGTCCTTGAGCTTCTGCACGCCCGTGCGCAGGTCGCCGGCGATGTGGTGGCTGTTGGTCCACGGGAAGTCCTTTCGCGTCGACGACACCACGTACTTCGGCTTGGCCTCCAGCTTGACCGCCCACTCGCGCATCGCCGGCGGCGCCTCCTCGTCGCCGCGGGCGACCGCCGGTCGTCGAGAAGGTCGATGCTCACCGGGCCGGCCCGAGCTCATCCAGGGTCCGAATCCGCCCGACTCCAGGCGCGTAGCCCGCGAGAGCGCGAAGGTCGTCTGGGTCACTGGTGAGTACGTCGTCCTTCCGGTCGGCTGCCGACCGGACCACGAACGCATCCACCACGTCGGCGGTCCCAGCGCGGGCAGAGAGCTCCCCGGTACGTCTCGATCCGTTCGCGTCGAACGGCACCTCACGACACCCATCGAGGACGATCGCCAGCCGCACATCGCGCGGGCCGCGCCATGCCTGCGCCACGACGGGCGACGGAACCGAGGCCACCAACCCCTTCGACGTCAGCCACTTCCACCAGACCCAGAACCGGCGGTCGTCACGGCCCGCCGCGATCAAGGCGCCCGTGTCGAGCGTCACTCCCGCCATGCGCGCTCCGTCGCCGCGAGCTCGTCGTCAGTGATCTCCCCATGCTCGCGCTCCCACGCCGCGATGGCCAGCGACGCGTTGCGGAGGAGGAGGCGAGACTCGGCCGCCCGCGCGAGCCACGCCGAGAGAGTCGAGCCATCGGCTTGGGCCGCGTCGCGGATGCGAGCGGCGAGGTCTTCCGGAAGGGAGAGGGAGAGGCGTTCCATGCGGCCATCATACGACCGTAATACGGGGCCGTCAACGGGTCGCCGCGCTTGACGACCTCAGGAACACGCAGCCTCGAACCCGAGCATCCTCTCGCTGGACCATCCCCTCGGATCCAGCCACCAAGTTCGATGAGCATTCGGCCACCCCGACCATCGATGGAACGCCCTCGGATCGCCGCCCTCGAGTTCGTGCAAGCGTGACGGAACAGCGTCTCCGTGAGGGTGGCGCCCTTCACCTTGCGTTCAAGGGCAACGCCGAACGACGTGGTGCGGGCGCGCGCGGAGCGTGCCCGCGGGCGTGGGCACGCGACCGTGAAGCCATCGTCCGTCGCGCCCACCTGCGGGCCGAGGGGCCACCGGGCCCGCCGCCCATCCCGCCCCCTGGTAGGCCGCCCCCCATGCTACCCGCCGGGGGTGCGCCGCCCATCCCACCCCCTGGTAGGCCGCCCCCCATGCTACCCGCCGGGGGTGCGCCGCCCATCCCACCCCCTGGTGGGCCACCGCCTGATCCAGGGGGCCCCCCTCCCGGAGCCGGCGCGAACGCGGCGACTGCCGCCTCGGCCGGGTCGCTCCGTGCCTGATCGAGTCGCCCCGTACCCGCAAGGTCATCGGCGGGACCGGCGAGCGCGCTCGCGAGGATGAGGAACCACACAGCGGCTCCTACTCGGGCACCGCCGCCTGGACGGCGTCGTGACGTTGCCGCACGTGCGCGTTCATGTCGGCGAGCGCCGCGTCCCAATCGGCCTCGGAGGTCAAGAAGGTGCTCCCCTCGACCTCCCCGTCAGCGCCGAAGAGCGAGGGACGGACGATCTCGGCGAGCTCGGCCGCGCGCGTCTCGAAGGAGTCGACGCCGTACGCCCCCTCGAGCGCCTCGGACAGGTACTGCCGGTACGTTGCGGCGTAGGTCGGGTCGTCGAGCACCCGTCGGATCATCGGCCAATCGTCGCCGACATCGTCCAGCAGGGGGTCCGAGCCGCCCCCCATACCGCCGCCGGCCATCAGGCTCAGGTTGTGGTCCCAGGGAATCCACGCCAGCCGCCCACCGTCGGTGGGTACGCCGTAGAGGTAGTAGTTGTGGGCCATGCTCCCATAGGCGTCCCAGTTGTCGATGGCCGTGTTGACGGCGAGCCAGCGCAGGAATCCGTCCACGTCGGCGGTCGCCTCGAGCTCCGCGCGCCAGCTCGCGGTGTCACCTTCGCCGCTACCCAGCGCGGCGACCAGGGCCTCGACGTCGGACCAATCCTCGTCCTTTTCGTTCGACTTCTTCGCGAAGGTCTCCTCATCGAAGCAGGCGAGCGTCGCGCAGTCCCCGTCCGGCTTGTAGAGGTTGCCTGCGTCATCGCCGAAGACCCGTGTCATCATCGCGTCCGAGGGATCCTCCATCATCGTGTAGAGGCCGAGGTACTGCGCTCCCTCGCCGGCATCGAGGTAGACCGCGTAGAAGGCATTGCGCGCGGCCGGGACACCACGATCCTCGAGGATCTCGCTGGCCAGCACCTCGTGCAGCAGCGTCGAGTCGCCCTGCCCGCTTCCGAAGGTCAGCTCCTTGAAGCCGAAGAAGCGCTGGTCCTCGACTTCGGGCCGGTCGTCCTCGTAGCGGTCGAAGTCGAGTCGGAAGGGGAGCTTCGTTACACCCGCCTGCCACGCCGAGATGAGCGTGGCATTCCCCTTGAAGCGCATCCCGACGCTGCACCAGGTCTGGCCGTCCGCCTGCACCGTCACCGCGTGGTAGCTGGGATCCGACGGCAGGAAGGACAGATCCCCCCCGCCCCCATCCATGCCACCGTCGCCGTCCGGGACGCAGACGAGCGCGTCCCCCTGGCGCTGGCAGGTGCCTTCGAGGTCCATCCCACCCATGTCGATCGCGCAGGCGTCGCCCTCGGAGAGACCGTCACACGCGGCTTCCATCGCCTCGCTCATCCCGCCCATCCCGGTGTCGAAACCGTCCGGCGGGCCGTCTTCGCCAAGGTCCCCGCCACCGCCGAGGCCGCCGCCTGAGCCGAACGCCGAGCCGGAGAGCGCCTCGAGCTCGGCATACATCGCCGCGTAGTCCTCGGCTGCGATGGTGATGTCCACGCGGTGGACGGCGGACTTGTCGAACACGCCGTCGTAGTCCGGTGTGTCGAGCTTGCCGTGGGTCGCCTCGGTCCAGGAGGCCGTTCGGTCGCCGACGACGTCGCAATCGCCGGTCCCCTCGTCGTGGGCATCCGTGGGATCGGGAGCCTGCGAACAGGCGGAGAGGAGCAGGAGGATGTGCATCGGAACCTCGGCAACAGACTAGCAACGAGGGGCCGACGATTCTGTGAGCGGAGGGCTTCGAATTGTTGCGGAGTGTAGCGTCAGCCCGCATCCGGAGGCGCGGCGGGCCATTCGAGCACGAAGCTCGCGCCGCCGCCCGCGTGCGACTCGGCGAACACGCGCCCGCGGTGCCGTTCGGCCGCCCGACGGACGATCGCGAGCCCGAGGCCCACGCCGCCGCGCTCGCGTGACCGGCTGGGGTCGAGTCGCGCGAAGGGCTCGAAGATCCGCTCGACGTCCGCGAGCGGGATCCCCGGGCCGTCGTCCTGCACCCGGACGTTCACGATGTCCGCGGCCGTGGTGACACCGACGACCACCCAGGACTGGGCGTGCTCGGCGGCGTTGCGGAGGAGATTCCCGACCGCGCGGCGGAACAGGCGGGCATCGCCGCGTGCGAGCAGGCGGGACGGCAGGACACATCGCAGCCGATCGTCGGCGAGGGACTCGACCTCGCGACGGATGGCCTCCCCGGCGTCGAAGACCTCGAGCTCCGCGCAGCCGCGCGGTCCGTCGAGCTGTACCCAATCCACCAGCTCCGCGGTGAGGCGATCCAGCTCGTCGAGATCGATCCGCAGGGCGTCCACGCGTCCCTTGGCGTCCTCGGGCAACCGGGCGCGCAGGAGCTCCACGTGGAGCGCTACGCGGGACAGCGGGGTGCCAAGCTCGTGCGCGACCGCGTGCAGGAGCTCTTCCCGGTCCCGCATCCGGCGTTGCAGCGTGGAGGCCATGCGATCGAAGCCCGCGCCGAGGCGGCCGACGAGGTCCGCCCGTGGGTCCCCGACCCGGGCGTCCAGCTGCCCGCCCTGGAGCGCATCCATCGCCGACTCGATCGCCTCCAGCCGCCTCGCGAGGGGCCACACCACTCCCAGCGCCGCCCCCGAGACGAGAACCCCGGAGACCAGGATCCCCACGATGACGGCAACGTGGTCGGGCGCCGGGACGTCGAGCGGGCCCACCACCAACTGGTTCCGTCCCTCGTCGAGCGGGAGGTAGAACCGCGCACCGCCCGGCCCGAAGCGGGGTCTCGGCTCCGGCTCGGGCGGACTCGCGGCCTCGAGCGCCAGCGGAAGCTCGACCTGCCTGCGGAGCCGCTCCAGCTCCGCGGGCCGATCCGCCGGGTCGAGCGCGTCGAGGCGACGTTGGGCGGCGCCGAGTCCGGCCTTCAGCAGGAGGCCGGGGAAGGGGTCGTCCCTCGTCCGGTGAGGCAGGGCGACGGCGGCGAAGACCAGCGAGCAGCCGACCACCACGGCCGCCATGATGGCGGCCACGCGCAGGACGAGCGCCCTCACGGGCGCCTCTTGTGACAGGTCGTGTACATCTCGCGAACCTACCGCCCCGGGCGCCCCCGAAGTCGCGCCGCAACGCTTCGCAACGGTTCGCTGCACATCCCCGACAGGCGGCACCCGGCCGCGACGGTACACCCACGCCACTCATCGACCGACCCGTGTGTGGAGGCAGGTGTGCTCGAACAGAAGGTCCTCGCCCTGGCCCTCACCGGCACGACGGGCATCCTGTGGCTCCTTGTCGCGCTGTCGATCGTCTGCCTCGCCGTAGCCGTCGAACGCGGCATCGTCCTCGCGCTCGCCGGGCGGGACACCGCCTCCATCGATCGGGCGGTCGCCAGGTACGTGACGGAGGGCGACCCGGCACCCCTCTCCGCGTCGCTCCGCGTCACGGAGACGGCCGCCACGCGCGTCCTCCGCGCGACGCTCGCCGCCCTGCCCCACGGGGCGGCGACCGTGGACGAGGAGCTGACGAGCGCGCTGATCACGGAGCGGGCGCGGCTGGACCGAGGCCTCGCGATCCTCGGCACGACGGGCTCGAACGCTCCCTTCATCGGCCTCCTCGGCACCGTCCTCGGGATCGTCCGCGCCTTCCACGAGCTCGCCGCCAACACCAGCGCCGGCAATTCCGCCGTCATGGCGGGGATTTCGGAGGCGCTCGTCGCCACCGCGGTGGGCCTGTTCGTGGCGATTCCGGCGGTCGTCCTGTACAACGCCCTGCAGCGCCGGGTGAAGTCCCTCCTCGCGCACGCCGAAGCCGCGGCCCACCGGGTGTCCGGGCGCGCCCGGTCGAGCCAGGACGAACCCACGGCCGCCGCCCCCCGGTTGGTGCCGTGATGGGCGCGCGCCTCGACTCGGACGACGACATCGTCACCGAGATCAACGTCACGCCGCTGGTCGACGTCGTCCTCGTCGTGCTCGTCATCTACATGGTGACGGCGAGCGCGCTCGGGAAGCAGGCCCTGCCGGTCGACCTCCCCCGGGCGAGCACCGGCGAGCAGGTCGAGGCGCCCCGCACGCTCTCGGTGACGCTCGGCGGAGATGGGCAGATCGCGGTGGACGGCGTGCCGTCGTCGGCGGACGCGTTCGTCGCGGCGCTCCGGGAGGCCCACCGGTCGTCCGCCGACCTGACCGTCCTCGTGGCGGCGGACACGCACGCCGAGCACGGCCGCGTGGTCTGGGTGCTGGACACCGTCCGGGCGGAGGGCATCGATCACTTCGCCGTCCAGGTCGACCCGGCCGGGGGCATCGCCCCCCGATGAGGTCCGTCGGGAGGTTCGCCCCCGCAGCGGGTGTGTGCGTCTCGCTCGCGACGCACGCGGTGCTGCTGCTCTTGTCCGTGGCTTCGCCCCCGCCCCCGCCGGCCCCGCCCGCGCGCGTACGGATCGAGCTGCGTGCGGCCGTCCCGCCGCCCCCGCCACCGCCGCCACCCCAGGTCCCGACGCCGCCTCGCGCCAAATCGATGGCCGCCCGGCGCCACCCCTCCGAACCCGCGCCTCAGGCTCCCGCACCGCCGACGCCGGCAGTCGCGCCGTCCGCGACGCCGGTCCCCTTGATGGTCCCCAGCCTCTCCGCGACATCGTTCTCGCCGACGGGAGGCTTCGCGGTGCCCGTGGGCGGAGGGGGCGGCGCGCCCGCGACCGCACCATCCGGGTCCGGGAGCGGGGGCGACGGGGGTGGACCGGACGAGCCGGCACGCGTCCGCTCCAAGCCGGTGCTCGATGTGCCCGAGGCCGCGCGCGTCGCCCGCGTCGAGGGCTCGTGGACCATCCTCGTCGACGTGGACGCCGAGGGGCGCCCCGTCCGCGCGCGCGCGGCGGCCCCGATCGGATGGGGGCTCGACGAGGCGTGCGCGGAGGCGTGGATGCGCTCGCGCTGGCGCGCGGCCCGATCGGGGGGCGTGCCGGTGGCCTCGTCTGGGAACCCCGTCCGTTGCACCGTCAGGGAGCAGAAATGACCTGCATTTTCGCCCTCCTCGCGACGGCGCTCGCCCAGGAGCCGACGACGGGCGCCACCCCCGCGCCGGAACCCGCCGTCGTCCCGCCCGTCCTGGCGCAGTTCGTCGAGGCGCCCTGGCCGCCGGACGCGCCGCCCGATCCGGTCGAGGTGGTGCTCCGATTGACGATCGACGAGGGGGGCGGGGTCACGGACGCCGCCGTGGTCACGTCGGGCGGCCCCGGCTTCGACGAAGCCGCCGTCGGCGCCGCGCGCCAGTTCGTGTTCTCGCCCGCCACGCGCGGCGGCGTACCCGTCCCCGTGGTCCTGGACTTCTCGTACCGGTTCGCGCTCGCCCCCGCCCCCGCCGCGCCGGAAGCGGCGCCCGCCGCGGAGTCCCCCGTCCGCATCGACGGCGTGGTGCGGCAGATGGGCACCGGTCGTCCCCTCGCGGACGTGCTCGTCGCGGCGGGAGACACGTCCGCGCGGACCGACGCGGAGGGTCGTTTCGCCCTGCGCGGAGTCCCGGACGGCGCGTCCGTCGTCAACCTGACGCGGACCGGCTTCGTGCCGAGCCGGGAGACGATCACGCTCGGTGCGGGCGAGGCCGCGCACGTCACGTGGTGGGTGAAGGCCGAGGAATGGGCCGAGACCGAGGTCGTCGGCACCTGGGACAAGCCGCGCGACGAGGTCGTCCGCTACTCGCTGTCCATGTCGGAGGTCCGGAAGGTCCCGGGCACGTTCGGCGACCCCATCCGCGTCGTCGAGACCCTGCCCGGCGCCGCCCGGCCCGCGTTCGGCACGGGCGAGCTCATCATCCGCGGGTCGAACCCCGAGGACACGGGCATCTACGTCGACGGCATCCGCATCCCGCGGATCTACCACCTCGGCGGCTACGAGTCGGTCATCGCCCCCGAGCTCGTCGGGGACGTGCAGTACTTCCCCGGGGACTTCGGGGTCGAGTACGGGCGGTCGACCGGCGGGGTGGTGAACGTCGTGTCGAAGACCGACTACGGCGACCAACCCCGCCTCGTCTGGTCGACCGACTTCCTCGACAGCGGCGGCGTGTTCACCGGTCGCTTCGGCGACCACGAGGTGGGCATCGCGGCCCGGCGCTCCTACGTGGACGCGCTGCTCTCCCTGGTGCCCGTCGGGTCGTTCGCGTCGCCGGTTTGGAGCGACTACCAGCTGCGCTACGCCTGGAAGGGCCGGAAAGACATCGACCTCTCCTTCTTCGCGCTCGGCATGTGGGACAGCCTGAAGGTGTCCCTGCCGGAGGGCGGGTTCGGGCGCGGGAGCCTCGACGACGACGGCGTCGCGAGTAGCACGATGGCGCACCGCCTGATCGGGCGCCTCGCGTGGCGGCCCGCCTCGACGTGGGAGCTGAGTGTCACCCCGTCGGTGGGCGTCGACGTCGACTCCTCCTCCTTCGGCGGCCCCTTCGCCTCCGACACCGAGAAGTGGGAGGGGAGCCTCCGCGCCGAGGCCGCCTGGACGCCCTCGCCGCGGGTGGACGCCGTCGTCGGCGTGGACGCCATGGTCGGCACCAACGACAGCGCCTCGCAGGTGCCCACGGGTGGCGGAGGCGGCTTCGGTCCCGTGGGGGGCGGCGCCGACGGCGAGCGGGACGACACGGAGGAGGACGGCGCGGAGGACGACACCGACGTGTCCAACACGTTCACCCAGTGGTCGCCCGCCCTCTACGCCCGCGTCCGCGTGCGACCGCTCCGCGATCCCGACGCGCTCGTCATTACGCCGGGCCTGCGCCTGGAGACCGACCTCACGGAGTACGGCGACGCCGTGAGCCTCGATCCCCGCCTGTCCGTGCGGTGGAAGCCGACGGGTTGGCTGGCGTTCACGGCCGGCGGCGGCCGCACGACACAGGCGCCGCAGGTGACGGATCGCACCGAGTTGGACGGCACCGCGAGCGGTGTCACCCCGGAGCACGCCTGGTCCGCCTCGGCGGGCGCCGAGCTCACGCCGCTCGACGGGGCGCTGCGGCTCACCGTGACCGGGTTCGACAAGTACATGTACGACCTGGTCGTCAGCGGCGACGAGTTCGGGTTCGGGGAGTGGGCGAACAGCGGCGAGGGGCGTGCGTACGGGCTCGAGGCGATGGCGAAGCTCGAGCCCTTCCATGGCGCGTTCGGTTGGGTGTCCTACACGTTGTCACGGAGCGAGCGGAAGGACGACGAGGACGACGCCTGGCACCGCTACGAGTACGATCAGACCCACAACCTCGTCGCCGTGGCCGGCTACCACCTCCCGTGGGAGATCGACGTCGGCGGGAAGTTCCAGTACACGACGGGGAACCCCTACACCCAACAGTCCCCGGGCGACTTCGACGTGGACACCGGACGTTACACGCCCACCTCCGGGGAGGAGAACGGCGCCCGGCTGCCCCCCTACTACGCGCTCGACCTGCGCATCGAGAAGGGCTTCACCTTCAAGCGCGCCCATCTCGGCGTCTACGCCGACTTCCTCAACGTCGTGAAGGGGGACAACCCGGAGTACGTCCTCTACAACTACGACTACAGCGAGGTCGGGTACGTCTCGGGCCTCCCCTTCATCCCCAACCTCGGTTTCGACCTGGAGGTGTTGTTTTGATGCTGCTCACCCTGGCGAGCGCGTGTTCGTCGCCCCAATTCACGCAAGAGTGGCTCGTCGACCGGACGCGCGTGCTCGCCGTCCGGGCCGAGCCTCCCGAGGCCGCGCCCGGCGCGATGATCACCTTGTCGGCCCTCGTCGTCGATCCCAACGGCGAACCCGAGGTCGCGTGGGTCGCGTGCACCGTCCCGATCGACTGCCCCGACTACGCGGCGGTGCAGGCGCTCGCCGGCACGGACACGAGCACGCTCACCGCGGAAGAGCTCGCCGCCTGGCAGGCGGACGCCGCCGCGGCGGGCTTCCTCGCATTCGGGGCTGGCTTGTCCCCCACCCTCCTCGTCTCGGGCGGCGGGCCCCCCGACGGGCCCCCGGACACCGGGCCCCCGGACACCGGGCCCCCGGACACCGACGTCCCCGACAGCGGCTCCGCGGACACGGGCGCCCGCCCGACGACCTCGGAGCTCACGATCGTCCTCGACGTCGTGCCCGCTGGCAATTCACTCGCCGATGTCACGTTGGGAGACGCGGCGGCGACCGAGATCGCCACCAAGAGCGTGACCGTGTCCGACTCGGAGGCGCCGAACGCGAACCCCGTCGTGGCCGCGCTGAGATTCGACGGGGAGAGCGGAGCGACGGTGAGCCGCGGCGCGGTCATCCCGCTGGAGGCGACGCTCACGGACGGCTCCACCGAGTCCTACGTCGACGCGGACGGCGAAACGCAGACCGAAAAGCCCACGTTCGGCTACTACGTGTCCGGCGGCTCGCTCATGCAGAGCAGCGCCTCCGCGGACAACCCCGAGGTCTCCTGGACGGCGCCCGAGACCACCGGAACGGTGAACGTCTGGGTGGTCGTCCGTGACGGGCGTGGGGGGATGGATTGGAAGGCGGCCACGGTGACGGTCGACTGAGCCGTCACCGGCGGATCCCGAGCTGGTAGCCCGTGCCGCGCACCGACTTGATCAGGTCGGGATCCGCGCCCGCGTCCCGGAGCTTCCGGCGTATGCGGGCCACGTGGATGTCGACTCCGCGGTCGACACCGTCGTAGGCGATTCCGCGCAGGCCCGCGTAGAGCTCGTCCCGCGAGACGGGTTGGCCCACCCGTGTCGCGAGGTGCCAGAGGAGGTCGAACTCGGCGCCGGTCAGCGGCAGCGCCGCGTTGCCCACGCTGGCCGTGCGGATCGCCCGGTCGATGACCAGTCCGCCCAGCTGGAGGTAGTCGACGCCCGTGGCGCTCGCCGCCGCGCGTCGCAGGACGGCGTTCACGCGCGCGAGGAGTAGCCGCGGATCGACGGGCTTGGTCACGTAGTCGTCTGCGCCCATCTCCAGGCCGACGATCTGGTCGACGTCGGTGCGGCGCGCCGTGAGCATGATCACCCGGCCCGGGAAGGTCGGTCGGATCCGCCGGAACACCTCGAGCCCGTCCAATCCGGGGAGCATCAGGTCGAGCAGGACCACGTCCGGACACACCTCGAGCACGCGCCCCGCGGCTCGGTCGCCGCGCGTCTCGTGCGTCACCACGAAGCCGTGGCCGCGAAAGTACTCGACGAGGAGCTCGCCGAGGCGGAGATCGTCCTCCACGACGAGCAGGCGGGGGCCTGTCACTTGTGTCATCCTCCCGACGCGGCCGGCTCGGCCGGCGCGGGGGACGCAGCGGGCGCGGCCGGCGCCGGCACGTAGACGCGCCGGAGGAAGATCACCTCGTCGCTCCCCGTCGACGCCTCCGCGACGACGATCAGCGTGTCGCCCTGCCGGAACAGCGTCTCGGTGAGGATTGCGCCCTTCGCCTTTCGCTCCAGGGCCACCCCGAACTCCGTCATCCGCGCGCGCACGCGCATCACCCCCGCGGGCGTGGTCACCTTGGCAGCGGGCCCACCCACGACCAACGTGACGGGCGGCGTCGGTCCCCACGCCACGGTGAGGCCGTCGTCCGTCGGGGAGACCTGCAGGCCAAAGGTCCCGCCGAGCAGGAGGCCCGCCAGCAGCGCCGGTCCTTCGGGAGGCCGTCCGGAACCGTCCCCGTCGGGGGCGCCTCCCGGCGGCCCGCCCATGCCACCACCCGGCGGCCCGCCGTCCATGCCACCACCCGGCGGTCCGCCGCCCATGCCACCACCCGGCGGCCCGCCGCCCATGCCACCGCCCGGCGGCCCACCCCCCATCCCGCCCCCCGGCGGCCCCTTGCCACCACCGCCCGGCGGCGGCTTCCCCATCGGAGCGAGCGCCGCGAGCGCACGCTCGGTCGCGTCGCTGCGCGACACGTCGAGCCGCCAGGCGCCGGCGAGATCGTCGGCGGGGCCCGCCAGGGCGGTGGAGAGCAGCAAGAACCACATGCGATGAATCCTTTGGTGAGGGATGGCGATCACCGGTCGAGCAGCCGCGTCATCTCGAGGGTGAAGGAGAAGTTGGGGAGGTGGACGAGGCCGTCCGCGGACACGACCTCAGGCGGGGCCGGGCCGAAGGCGGGCGCCGCCATCGCGAAGGCGCGCTGCACGCAGTCGTCCACGGGGTTGCTGCCCGACGGACGGGTGACGACGAAGCCGTCGAGGGCCCCGTCCGCGCGCAACACGACGCGCACGCGTGTCACGTACACCGGCCTGGACAGGCCGAGGCGCGGTGACAGGTTGTCGACGTATCGGGACCAGTAGAAGTTGACCTGCCGGCGGATGTGGTTCAGGTACCGAGCGCCCGGCAGCGCCATCGTGTTCAGCGCGAGGGAGTCCCCGATCGCCTCGTCGAGCAGGTCGTTCTGGGGCGCTCCGATTGCCACGGCATCCTCGGCTTGGGCGCCCGCGGAGGTGCCGGGGCCCGGCAGGCGCGCCGGCAGCCACTTCGACGGAAGCAACGTGCGGGGTGGACCACCGGGGCCGGGCAGCGGCTCGGAGGCGTCCGCGGTCGGCGTAGCATCCTCCGCCTGGGTTGGATCCGACGAACCGCCCGTCTCGGCGTCGGGCCGCGACTCCGGGGAGTACGTCGGCGCCACCACCTCGGGGTTGACCTCGAACTTCTCGGTGCGCGACTCCCGCTCCACGCGATTGTCGTGCTCCGCGACGTAGTCGGCGTCCTCGGGAGCCTTCTCCTCCGCGGGAGGCGGCGTCTCCACGAGCTGCCGCGGCCGGGCAACTGGAGTTGGTTCCTGCGGCGGCGGTGGCGTCCGGGCCCGCTCCTTCAGGGCCTCCATGGATGGCACGTCGAGGGTGTCCGCGTCCACGAACGTGACATTCATTGGCGCGTCCACGGGCGCTTGGAGGCGCCCGAACCACCGCGCCGCCAGGGGAAGCACCAACAGGTGCACGAGCAGCGAGAGGAGCACGACCACGACGATGGCCGTGGCGCGCGTGGATGTCGGGGGGCCCGCTGTTCGCATGGACGTCACGGGATCCGGAGGTGGGCGCCAGACGGCGTGGTGCCCGTGCCAGCGCCCGGCGGCGCCCGCGGCGGGGCCGCGGCCACCCTCGTCTCAGGGAGGCGCGTCGGCGCGCGACGGAGGCACCCGAGCCGCCGACGATGGCGACGCCACCCTTGTCGCCGCGACGCGGAGCGGTCGCCCACACGAGCCCGTACGCGCCGAGGATGCCGACCGGACATCGCGCGCTCACGCGTGCCGCAGCGCGTCGATCGGCTCGAGCCGGGCCGCGCGACGGGCGGGCACCCAGCCGAAGCCCACGCCCATGAGCGCGGAGAACCCGACCGCGATTCCGACCACGAGCGGGTTCACGACGACCGGCAGCCCGAGCGCCGTGGCGCCCCCCACGATGCCGGCGATGCCGAACACCGCGCCGAGGACGCCGCCGAAGCCCGCGAGCACCGCGGCCTCGACGAGGAACTGCGTGCGGATGTCCGACTCGAGCGCGCCGATCGCCATGCGGATGCCGATCTCGCGCGTCCGCTCGGTGACCGACACGAGCATCATGTTCATGATCCCGATGCCACCCACGACGAGGCTCACGCCGGCGACCGCCGTGAGGAACGCCGTGAGCGTGCCCGTGATCCCGCTCATCATCTGCGCCATCTCGCGGGTGTCGCGGATGGTGAAGTCCACGCTGGCGTCGCCGGCGATGTGGCGCCGCTCGCGCATGAGCGCGTCGAGGTCGGCCTGCACCTGGTCGAGGTCCTGGGCGCGCTTCGCCGAGACCATGATCGAGCCCACGTCGCTCGACCCCACGAGCCGCCGCTGGACGGCGCGGATCGGCATCACGACGAGGTCGTCGCGGTCATTCCCCATCGTGTCCTCGCCCTGGGCGGTCAACACCCCGATGACCTGGCACTGGACCTTGTCGATGCGGAGCTCCTGGCCGAGCGCGTCGCGCTCGCCGAACAGCTCGTGGCGGACGGTCTCGCCGATGACACAGACCGCGGCGCCGGCGCGCGACTCGCCTTCGGTGAACGCGCGCCCGGCGGAGAGCGACCGCCCGGACACCTGCAACCAACTCTCGGTGGTGCCGCGCACCGAGGTCGCCCACTCGGTCCCGTCCGCGAACGCCGTCGCCGCAGCGTTGACCGTCGGCGCGACCGCGGCGAGGTTGGGCACGCGCGCGGCGATGGCGTCGGCGTCCTGGAGGTCGAGCGGCGGCGCCTCGGTGCGCGCCTGCGGGCCGCGCCCCGTCCCGGACTCGACCATCAGCATGTTGGTTCCGAAGCTCGACAGGTCGGCCTGGATCGAGGCCGTGGCACCCTGGCCGAGCCCGACCATCGCGATCACCGCGGCCACGCCGATGAGGATGCCCAGGGAGGTGAGCGCCGAGCGCCCACGGTTGCGCCACAGTTGGGCGAACGCCATCGAGAAGGCGTTCAGGAGGGAGACGAGGTTCATGCGGCCCTCTCGTCCTTGGCGATGCGGCCGTCCTGGAACGTGACGACGCGCGGGGTGTAGACGGCCATCTCCGGCTCGTGGGTGACCATCAGGATGGTGATGCCGCGCTCCTGGGAGAGCTCCTGGAGGAGGCGCATCACCTCGTGGCTCGTCTTGGAGTCGAGGTTGCCCGTCGGCTCGTCGGCGAGGAGCAGGTCGGGGCGGATGACGAGCGCGCGCGCGATGGCGACGCGTTGCTGCTGACCGCCCGAGAGCTCGCTCGGATAGTGCCCGACGCGGTGGCCGAGCCCCACGTCGCGCAGCGCTTCGAGCGCGCGGAGGCGTCGCTCGCGGGCGCCGACCCCCCGGTACACGAGCGGCAGCTCCACGTTCTCGAGCGCGGTGCTCCGCGGGAGGAGATGGAAGCCCTGGAAGATGTAGCCGAGCCACTGGCGGCGCAGGAGCGCGCGCTGGGCGTGCGTCAGCGTGGTCACCTCGACGCCGCGGAAGCGGTAGGACCCGCTCGTCGGCATGTCGAGGCAGCCGATCGTGTTCAGCAGGGTCGACTTCCCGGAGCCCGACGGCCCCATGAGCGACACGAACTCGCCCCGATGCACGTCGAGGTCGACCCCGGCGAGCGCGCGGACGGTCGCGTCGCCCTCCCCGTACACCCGCGTGAGCCCGCGGATGGCGACGAGCGGCGCGGTCATCGCTCCTCCCGCCCCACGATCACGCGGGCGCCGGCGTCGAGCCCGTCCGCGCGGATCGCGGTCGAGAGCCCGTCGGTCCCCAACACGGTGACCGGTACCGCGCGCGGAGCCTCGCCATCGAGTACCCACACGTCGTCCCCCTCCTGGCCTCCCTCGACCTCGAACCGGAGCGCGGTGGTCGGGATCAGGAGCACGTCGTCGAGCCGCCCGACCTCGATCTCCGCGGTCACCGTGAGGCCGGGGCGGAGGGCGCGATCGTCGTTCCGGACGCGGAGCTCCGCGTCGTAGGTGACGACGTCGTCCTCGTCCTGGGGGGCGAGGTCCACCGTCGCGACGGCGGCGTCGAAGGTCCGGTCGGGCCACGCGGAGACGGTGAAGCGCGCGGGCTGCGCCGCCACGACCTTGCCGACGTCGGCCTCGTCGACGCCGACCTCGGCCTTCAGGTCCTTGAGGTCCGACGCGACCGTGAACAGCGCGGTGGCCGACATCGACGACACGACGGTCTGCCCGGGGTCGACGAGGCGCACGATCACCACGCCGTCGATCGGCGCGGTGATGACGGTGTCGGCGAGGTCGTCTTCGGCCTCCGTGAGCGCGGCCTTGCGCAGCGCGACCTGGGCCTCGGCGGCGGCCGTGGAGGCGACCGCCTGGTCGTGGGCGATGCGGGCGTCCTCCACGTCCACAGCGGTGGCGGCGCCGCGCTCGAGCAGGCGGGCGCTCCGCTCCGCGTCGAGCCGCGCGGCCTCCTCCGTCACCTTCGCCTGCGAGAGGGACGCGCGGGCCGACGCGAGCTGGGCCTTCGCCTGGGCGACCGCGTTCTCGAACGGGGTGGGGTCGAGCCGCGCGAGCGGCTGTCCCTTCGTGACCGCCTGGTTCACGTCCACGAGCACCGCTTCGACCTTGCCGGAGAGGTCGGATCCCACCTCGACGCTGTCCATCGGCTCGAGCTGGCCGACGGCGGTGACCTTCTCGACGAGCGCGCCGCGGGTGACCTCCGCGGTCTCGTAGCGCGGGGGCGGGCCGCCGCGGAGGGCGGCGACGCCGACGCTCGCGAGCACGACGGCGACGAGCGCGCCTCCGACGAGCCAGGTACGGGTGCGGTGAGCTCCGGCGGCGCCGAGGACGGCCGCCACCTCGGGATCGACATCAACGGGTTGGGTTCGTTCCATGCCCCCCAACCTACGAAGCGACCGTTGAGGAATTGTGAAGCCGGCGATGACGGTGCTCTCCACACTTTCTCAACGGGGCCCCCGGTATCTGGGGGCCATGCAACTCCTGACCCTGCTCGTCCTGTCGTCCGCGCACGCCGCGGAGGGCATCTCGCTCGCCGACGCGCTCGCCGGCGCAGCCCAGAAGAATGCGGAGCTCCGCGCCGCGCAGGCGAGCGTCGACGCTGCCCGCGCCGAGGTACTCACCGCCGAAGGCGCCTTCGACGCGTCGCTGGACGCCTCGGCGGGCGCCGAGCGCAGCGAGAGCCGCTCGTTCCTCGCCGGGTACCCGATGTCTTCGTCCACCTCCGCGTGGTCGGCGGACGCCGGTGTCTCCGGCGAGCTCGCGACGGGGACGAGCTGGTCGCTCTCGACGGAGATCGCGCGGCAGACCTCGTCGACCGAGACGAGCCTCGGCGGCGCTTCGTCCGCGCAGGAGACCGACTACTGGGCTTCGTCCGTAGGCGTGACCGTGCGCCAGGACCTGCTGACGATCCTGCGCCCCACCGACGCGAGACAGGCCGTGCGCAACGCCACCGAGCGCGCCGACCAGTACGAGATGGCAGCGCTCGAAGCCCGTCAGACCGCGCTCGCGGGGGTGGCCGACGCGTGGTGGTCGTGGAAGACGGCGACGGAGCGTGCCGCGCTGGCGGAGCGATCGGTGGAGTCCGCGCTGGCGCTCGAGCGGGTGACGGAGGCGTGGGTCGAGGAGGGGCAGGCCGAGGCGCTGGAGCTCGCCCGTGTGCGCACCGAGCGCCTGGCGACCGAGCAGGAGGCGGCCGAGACGAAGGCCGCCGCGGTGACTGCGGGAGACGCGCTCCTCGTCGCGATGGGGCGTGACCCGGGCGCGGACATCGCCCCTGAGGGCGAGGGCGCTCCTGGCGAGCTGGCGAGCACGGACGTGCGGGAGCACCTCGCCACGGCCTCGTCGCAGAGCCCTGCGATCGCGCGCCTCGACCTCCAGCTCGCGGCCGCGCACGCTGCGGTGCGGGACGTCCGATACGACGGCCTCCCCTCCCTGGCCGTCACCGGATCGGCCGGCCTCACCTCGCTCGACACGAGCGCGTCTGGCGCTCTCCGCGATCTCACAGGCGACGAAGCGATGCCGACCTGGGCCGCCGGTCTGGAGATGTCCGTGCCCCTCGGCGGCCGCGCGGCGCGGGGCACCCGGCAGCAGGCCGAGGCGGAGGTGCGCTCCGCCGAGATCGCGCTGGATGCCGCCGAGCGGGAGCTCGAGGCGGAGATGCGAGCGGCGCTCCGAGACGTGGAGACCGCCGAGCGCGCCCTCGCGCTCGCCACGCAGCGCCTCGACGTCGCCCGTCAGACGGAGGAGGGCGAGCGGGCGCGCACCGAGGAGGGGCTCCGGCGGACCGACCAGCTCCTCGACGCGGTGGAGGCACGGGAGCAGGCCGAGCAGGACGTGCTCGACGCACGCCTGAGCGCGTGGCGCGCCACGGTCGAGGTTGCTCGCCTGGAAGGCGGCGTCGACGCGGTCCTGGCGCAATAGAGGTGGACACGATGTCTGCCAAACCCCGCCTGCTGGTCGTGGAAGACGACGTACAGGTCGTCCAGGGGCTCGTCAGCGGGCTCACCCGCGCGGGTTTCGACGTGACCGTCGCGATGGACGGGGAGGAGGCCTCGCGGCTGGCGCTCCAGCCGTTCGACGCCGTCGTGCTCGACCTCATGCTCCCGGTGCGCACGGGGTTCGAGGTGCTCGACGCGATGAGCGGGCGGGTGTCCACGCCCGTGATCGTGCTGTCCGCGCGAACCGAGCTCGACGCGCGCCTGAAGAGCTTCCAGCTCGGCGCGGTCGACTTCGTGCCGAAGCCGTTCTGGATCGAGGAGCTGGTCGTGCGCCTGCGCTCGCGGCTGGCGCTCCGCGAGGAGGCGCCGGCGCGGACGCTCACCGTCGGCTCCACAGTCCTGGATCTCGACCGTCGGACGGCCACGCGCGAGGGGGCGGACCTCGGTCTCACCCCTCACGAGTTCAACCTCCTTGCATGGCTCGCGGAGCGCCCGCGGCGCGCCGTCAGCCGCCGCCAGCTCGCGGAGCACACGCTCACCGAGGAGATGGGCGCGACCGACCGCACTGTCGACACGCACGTCTCCCGCGTCCGCAAGAAGCTCGGCCCGGACGGCGCGACGATCGCGACGGTGTGGGGCATCGGGTACCGCTACGATCCGCCGGCGGGCACATGAAGCTGTCCCTTCGCACGCGCGTGGTCCTTGCGATGGTCCTCGCCGGCGTGGTCGCCGTCATCGTGACCTCCGTGACCGTGCGGATCTCCGTCGAGCGCGGCCGCACGACGGACTGGACGCTTCCCCCCGAGGCGATCGCCGCCTGCGAGGCGGACCCCGCGCGCTGGCACCAGGAGGTCGCCGACCTCCTGGACGCCTTCGCCTACGACGCGGACGGCCGGTCCGCCAACCCGGAAGCGCCGCCGATGGAGCCCGCGCTGCTCGAGGTGGCGCGGGCGACCGGCGCCGCGGCCGGAGACGCACCCGGAGAGCGTGTCGACGTCCGGCGGGTGGCGGAGGCGGGGCCCTGCGCCTTCGTCCGGGTCGCCTTCCGCCCGCCCGGCGACATCTCAACGGCCGTCGGCTCGGGGCTGCTCCTCGGCGCCGCCGTGGCGTTCCTCCTCGTGGTGGGCCTCGCCCTCGTCATCGTGCTCCAGCCCCTGCTGGCGCGCATCGCGCGCATCCGACGCGCCGCGGAGGGAGTGGGCTCCCCGAGCTTCGCACCCGCCGTGGACGACGTGCCCGACGCGCTCGGCGCGATCGCGGAGGTGCTCGACCGTTCCCATGCCCGCATCCGGGCGAACGAGGCGGAGCTCCGCGAGCGCCAGGTCGCCCTGGAGCGCCACCTCGCGGAGATCGCCCACGACCTGCGGACGCCGCTCGCCTCGCTGTTGCTCGCCGTCCAGGAGCTCGCTCCGGTCGCGCGGCCCGGCGACGCCGCCGTCCGCCGGGCGCTCGACGACGCCGAGTACGTCAACGCGCTCGTCGACAACCTGCACCAGGGCACCCTCCTGCGGCGTGGGCTCGAGGTCGGCGAGGACAGCCGCGTCGATCTGCGCGAGATCGTCGAGCGGCTGGAGGCGCGCTTCCGCGCGCTCGGGGCGCTGCGCGGGGTGGAGGTCGCGGCGTCGATCCCCGACGAGGCGGTCGTTGCGCGCGGGGTGCCCGCGTTGGCCGAACGCGCTGTCGCGAACCTCGTGCACAACGCGGTCCGACACGGGCAAGGCGGAGGACACGTCGCGATCGTGTTGGAGCGGGTGGGCGACAGGTTCGAGCTCTCCGTGGTCGATGATGGTCCGGGGCTACGGGACGAGCAGCTCGCGGACCTGCGCGAGGCCACGTTCCGCGCCGACGGAGCTCGCCCTCGGAGCGGGGGCCTGGGCCTCGCGATCACGTTGGAGGCGACGCGGCGGTTCGGGTGGACAGCCTGTTTCGACCCCGAGGAGCCGCGGGGGCTGCGGGTGACGCTCAGTGGCCCGGTCGGGGGGTGACCGTGCTGGTGTGCCGGTTACGACGGTGGGCGAGCACGAGTACGCCAGGGGCCTGCCGGACAGCGCATCACAGCGCATGGTGTGCAGGACGACGACCCTCGTTGGCGCGACCGGGTACGCGCAGTTTTCGCCATCGCACTACTGGAGCTCTCTCGGCACGAGCGCGGACGGCTCGACGATCATCGCCGGCACCTTCGAGTCGGGCACCCAGGACGGATTCGCGGTGATCCGCGACGGGTCGATGAAGGTGCTCCAGTACGACGCCACGAAGCCCAGGCCGGCGATGCCCGCGGGCGGTCTGGCCGCCGAGTTCGCGAAGCCGTCCCGGGCGCTGTCGGCGTCGGGGACGGGCGGAGCGACGCTGCAGCTGCCCGTCGCGGGCCTGCAGGTCGTCATCCCCGCGGAGGTGGGCGGTGAGAGCTACGACCACTCCGATGTGTTGAAGCGCACGAAGCCGGCGTACCCGTCCCGGACCGCGGACCCGGGCTCGATCTCCCTCTGCCACGAGAACGGCGGACAATCGCGACTCGTCGTCGTGAACCTGTTCGACGGGCCAGGGCAGCGCGAGACCGAAGCCGCGACGATCCGCGCCCTGCTCGGGTCGCTCGCCGCTTCGCCTCCGGGGCAGTGAGGCAGCCGCGGGCGCGTGGCGTTCGAGTACGCGACCGGTCGGGATCGTCATCGACAACTTGCGACGGTGGCGCCACGCGTCGGACGAGGCGCCGTCGTGACTCGCCTCGGGCGATCACGGACGCCCGCTCGACTACGGTGCGCTGACGCGGTCGGGACGCACGTCTACTGAGTGACAACGAAGCATTCTCGACGAGGCAGGCGTGGCTGCCGTGGACGAGTGGGTCCCTGATCGCCCGTACGGACGACGATGGCGTATGGGACCTGGAAAGTCCGCGCGAGAGGCAGTAGAGTCCCTTCATGCGCGCGGCCTTGAAGCCCGTTGTCCAGCCTTCGGCACGACGCGACGCGATCTCGCAGGCCGCGCGCTTCGCGAGGGACGTCGATCCGCTCGGGGCTCACGACCTCGCGGATCCGCTCGGTGACGACGCGCTCGCAACGCGGGGGGTCCGTGCGCCGACGCAGCGCGTGGCTGCCCCGCGCGCGGATCCTCCCGCCCACACCGGCGCGGCAGCCGCACATGCGGAGGTCCCGGTGCTGACGGACGCGGAAACGCCCGAGCCCGTGCCCGCCGAAAACGTCCCTCCAGGCGGCGCCATCGTGCAACGGCGGGTCGGCTTCGAGTTCCAGACGCCGGTGAAGCTGCGCGACGCCAAGGACAAGAGCGCTCCGCTGAAGAAGCCGCTCCTGATGCGTCCGAACTGGCACATCGAGTGCGACTCCGGGGACATGGAGTTCGTCACGGAGCCCCTGAACACGTTCGGGGAGGTGAGCGAGACGGTGGGGGACATCGTCGCCTGGGGCGGCGCGCTGCAGGAGATGGAGCCGACGATCGGCGAGGACGCCAGGGTGCGGAGCGAGCAGATGCGCTCGCTCGCAGAGGGGTTCCGGAAGGACGAGGACGTCGAGAGCGCCAAGGAGTACGATCAGTTCGCGCTCGAGGCGCTCCAGGACGGCGAGGCCAGGCCGCTCGAGAAGCTACCTGGGTTGTTCCTGGGCAAGGTGCCCCTGTTCGCGGTCGGTTCGGTGAATCCGCTGACGGCGGCGCCGCAGTCCACGATCGGCATCCCGCTCGACAAGCTCATCTCTTCGTTGCACCTGCTCACCTACGAACAGCTCACGCTCGGCAGCGGAAAGTCGCAGCAGCAGGTGAAGCTCGTCGAGGGCGACTCGGCGGTGACGATGGTGGATGCCCACGACACAACCGTGCGCCTCGTGAACTCGCTCCGGGAGAAGCGCCAGGACGTGGCGGAGAAGAGCTGGCGGGAGCTCGAGAGCCTCCTCGGCCTGACGGCGAGCTACATTCGGACCGCCCAACCGGTGGGCCGCTCTGCCTTCGCGTACGCGAAGATGCTCGCACCTCTGATGAGCCGCGTGAACTTCGGCGCCCTCTTCCTGGCGCTGCCCGAGGACGTGCGACCGTACTTCACCCCAGAGACGCTGGCGATCGCCGCGGGCGTCTCGCCGGAGGACCGTGTCTTCGGCCGGAAGGGGGTGAGCTCCAAGCGGGAGCCGGGTCCCACGGTCGCCGAGTGGGCGTATAGCATCCGCGGGAACAAGGATGTGCTCTCCCACCTTGGAGAGCACGAGGACACCGAGGCGATCCAGTCCGGCTCGGAGAGCATGGGGGAGATGGACGAGCTGGACTCCGAGGATCCGGTGCACCAGCAGCCGCTGGTGCCCGTCGAGCTCCGGCGCATCAGCAAGTCGGTCAAGATCGAGAACTGGCAGGCCCTCGCCGAGGAGATCTTCATCTTCGCGGAGGCGCTGCTCGCGGCGAAGTTCTACTGACAGGCTGACCCGGAGCGCCAGGCAAGCGCGGACGCACACGGAGCTCGACGACCGCGCGAGCCCTGGCGGGGCACGGCGAACGAACCAGGCTGGTTTGTAGGTGACTACCCGCCCCTTGATGCCGACCTCGAACACCACGCCCTTGGAGCGGCGCCGGTCCCGTGGGCAGAGGACGAATCGCCTTGCTGGCTGCACGACGACGGCCCACCCGTGGGCCCGGAGCCCGATCCGTCCCATCCGTTCTGACCGGACGCGGACGAGACGCTGCACACCTCCGGTCACCCTGCCCGGTTCCCGTCCGGCGCCCGCTCTTCGCCGCGCCGCACGACGCGCGCGATGCGCTCCACGAGCTCGGGCCAGAGGGCCCGCGGGAGATCGTGGCCCAATCCGTCGACGAGGAGCAGCTCCGCGCCGGGGATGGCGTCGGCCGTTGCGCGCCCGCCGCTGGGATCGCACACGGTGTCGGCGAGACCGTGGACGACCAGCGTGGGCAGCGTGAGTCGTCGGAGCCGCTCGGTGCGGTCGCCGGAGGCCACGGTCGCGACCGCCTGGCGGGCGACGGCGGCGAAGTCGTGGTCGCGATCCCAGGCGATGCCGGCGCGCGCGGCGATCTCGTCGGGGTCCGCCGGGAAGGCGGGCGAGCCCACGATGCGCTGGATGCCGACGGCGCGGGCCACCTGGTCTTCGCGCGTGGCCGGCGGAGGCCCGCCGAAGATCTGCTGCATCGTCGTGGGGTGGATCTGGCCCACCGCCGGCGCCCCCGTGGTCGACATCATCGACGTGAGCGAGCGCACGCGGGCCGGGTGCTCGAGGGCCATGACCTGCGCGATGGCGCCGCCGAGGGAAGCGCCAACGACGTGCGCGGCCGACACCCCGAGGGCGTCGAGGAGCCCGACCGCGTCCGCGGCCATCGCCGACAACGTGTACGAGACGGACGAGAAGTCCCCGCGGAGCGTGGCAGGCAGGTCGGCGGGAGGCGCGTGGACGAAGTGGGTCGAGCGACCGGCGTCCCGGTTGTCGAAGCGGACGACGCGGAGTCCGCGCGCGACGAGCGCGTCGACGAGCCCCTCCGGCCAGTGCACGAGCTGCGTCGCGAGGCCCATGACGAGCAGCACGGTGGGGTGCGCCGCGTCCCCGTGGGACTCGTAGGCGATGTCGATGCGATCGGGGCCGACCCCGGTGGCGAGACGTTCGTTCAGCACGTGGACTCCAGGGTCGAGAGGGCGTCGTCGAGGTAGCGGAAGAGGGGGGGATCCCAGCCTGCGAGGGCGGCCGGCGGGGCGTGGGCGCGGATGTGGGCGAGCGCCGCGATCACGTCGGCGTCCCCGACGGCGAAGGCGGCGATGGCGATGTGCGCCTCGCGCGCGACGGCCTGGACCTCCGGGCTGTCGGGCGGTCTGCCGGCGTCCTTGCAGGCGCGCAGCCGCTCGCCGAGCGCCTGCCACCAGGCGCCGGCATCCGAGGAACCCGAAGCGCGGCGCCGGGCGGCGTGCGCGCTCAGCCGGCTCATCGCCTCAATCGTGGCGACGAGCTCCTCGGGCCCGGCCGTGGTCGCGGCCGTGAGGGCGACGAGCCTCGCGCGCAGATCGGTGAGCCGCGCGATCTCGCCGTCGAGGTGCGCGAGCCGAGCCGCGAGCAGCGCCGGCAGGCTCCTGCCTTCGAGCGCGTCGCCGATGGCCGCGAGGGGAACACCCAGCTCCCTCAGCGCGCGGATCCGGTGGAGGCGCGCGACGTCCTCGGCGTCGTACACGCGGTGGTTGCCGTCGCTGCGGCTCGGGGCGAGGAGCCCGAGCTGCTCGTAGTGGTGGAGCGTGCGGACGGTGAGGCCGACGGCGGCGGCGAGGTCGCCGATGCGCCAGGACGAAGGGGATGGCGGAGGCATGTCGATAGCGTAGAAGCTGACGTCACGTCAGGTGCAACCCCTTCTTTCGACCACGGTGGCCGGGTCCGCCGCGAACATGCCCAGCACGCCGTCCCGGTGAGCTGCCCGGCTACGCCGGGCACAGGCACTGGCGGAAGCCGTCCGTCTTGACGCCGTCGTCCGTCGTCCCGGCGGGGCAGCCGCACGACGCCTCCACCGGACAGGCGAGGACGTCGTAGCCGGGAACGTCGGAGCAGCACTCCTCGAAGGTCAGGCACTCGCCCGGGCCCCCGGCGGCGGCGTCGAGAGGGGCGAGCGTGATCGGCACCTCGGCGCCGAGCGAGGCCGTGCCCGCGTCGTCCGACAGGAAGAACGAGGTCGTCGTGATGCCTTCGTCGACGCGACCGAAGCAGGTACGCGTGCCCACGTGCCAGCGCGAGCACGCCTGCTCGCTCGGCGGGGCCGAGAGGATCTGGATCGTGAGTTTCACGACGCCGGCGGCGCGCTCCTCCTCCTGGATCTCGTAGACCCAGTACTCGGCGTAGGAGAGGGTGGCGGTCTGCCACACGGTGAAGACGATCTCCGTGACCTCGAACGACCACGCGCCGTCGAGCGGGATGTCGATGGTGACGCTCTCGTCGACCTCGTCGGGGATCTCGCCCTGGCTGAGGGTCCAGGAGGGAGAGGCTTCGTCGGTCGTGTCGAGGCCGACGTCGCCCACGGGCACGGGCGTCGCGCCCGGGATCGCGAGGTACTGGTGCTGGCAGGCGGCGAGCAGGAAGGCGAGGGTCATGTGCGCTCCACACCCGCCGTCTGCACGCCCCGTGCCATCGCGCGCAGCCCCGCCGGGCGCCGGTCTCCCGGACGCCCGGCGTGTCCTCGTCCCGCCCGAGCCGCTCCTGGGACTGTTCAGGATGACGCTCCCGGGCTGTGTCCTTCGGCCCGGCCTGCTCGCCCGGGCACGGTCCGCGGGAAGGCTCAGCCCGCGCCGACCGCGCCCCGCTACCAGTCCCCGCCGCCCGGCCCGCCGTACGCCCCGATGTCGGAGGTCGTGCCGTCGGCGTCGAGGATCGCGGGGTCGCCCGCGTCGAGGAGCGACGAGCCCGCGGCGAGGGTGAGGTCCCAGTCGAGCGCATCGGACGAGGTCGTGTCGGCGAAGCCGGGGTCGACGTTGAGGTTCCCGTCGATGCCCGTGAGGTCGCTGGGGTACCAGTCCCCGCCGTCGTTGCCGTACGAGTTCGAGTACGTGATCGTCGGCGTGGCCCGATCGCCGAACCAGGCCGCCAGCCAGACCGTACCGCCCGTCGCGGTGTTCCCCGAGGCGGTGGAGTTGGTCACGGTCATCGAGCTGCCGCCGTGCTGCCAGCCCGCGCTCCACGCGCCTCCGCCCGCGAGCGTCGTGAGGTTGTCCACCATCGTGACGTTCTCCAGGTCGACCGTCCCGTTCCAGGTCGTCACCGCCGCGCCGTACACCGTGGTGCTCGCGTCCGTGGCGACCGTTTCGTTCCCCGCGACGATCAGGTTCGTCGCGACCATCGAGCTCAGGTAGAACGTGTCCATGGCGGCGCCGCCGGCCTGGTAGTCGCCCGTGACCACGTTCCCGATGAAGCGCACGTTCTCGAACACGATCGCCCCGCCGGCGTTGAGCCCGCCGCCGGCGACGTAGCCGCCGCTCGCCTCGTTGTTCAGGAAGTCGACGTTCCGGAAGGTGGTGGAGTCGTAGCTGTTGATGCACATCCCGCCGCCGCCGCTGCCGTTGGTGGCGACGTTGCCCTCGATGACGAGGTCCTCGAGGAGCACGTCGTCGTTGTCCTGCAGCCAGATCCCGGCGCACTCGGTGTAGACGCCGCCCGTGATCGTGAAGCCGCGGACCACGGGGCTGGACGAGTAGCCGAGGTACATCACGCGCCCCGCCCCGGCGGCGTCGATGGTCGTCACGGCCGACCCTCCGTAGCCCTCGAGGGTGAGGTCGTTCCCGAACGACAGCGTCTCGGTGTAGGTGCCCGGCGCGACGCAGACGGTGCCACCCGTGGGCGCCGCCGCGAGGGCGTCCGCGATGGTCGCGTAGTGCGCGGGGACGTTCAGCCCCCAGTCGGCCGCGCCGTCGCAGTCGTTGTCGGCGCCGTCGCACACCTCGGTGCCGGCGGGGCTCAGCGCGGCGTCCGTGTCGTCGCAGTCGCCGCCGGCGGAGACGTAGCCGGACGGCTCCTCGCAGGCGGTGGCCGCGAGGACCGGGTCCCCGTAGCCGTCCGCGTCGGCGTCGGCGTACCACGTGAGCGCGTCCACGGCGTCGTCCTCGTCCACGACGCCGTCGCAGTCGTTGTCGTCTTCGTCGCACAGCTCGTCCGCGTCCGGGTTCACTGCGGCATCGAAGTCGTCGCAGTCCGTGTCGTCGGCGACAAAACCGGTCGGCTGCTCGCAGGCGTCGATGCGGGTGGAGGTGCCACCGAAGCCGTCCCCGTCGTTGTCGGGCCACCACGTGACCGCGTCCGCGGCGCTGTCCTCGTCGACCGCGCCGTCGCAGTCCTCGTCCGCGCCGCCGCACACCTCGGTGCCCGCGGGGCTCACCGTGCCGGCGGCGTCGTCGCAGTCGGTCGCGTCGGCGACGTAGCCGAAGGGCTCCTCGCAGGCGTTGGTCACGACGGCGGGGTCCCCGTAGCCGTCCCCGTCCACGTCCGCGTACCAGGTGAGCGCGTCGATGGCGGCGTCCTCGTCGACCGCGCCGTCGCAGTTCTCGTCCGCGCCGCCGCACACCTCGGTGCCCGCGGGGCTCACCGCGCTGGTGGTGTCGTCGCAGTCGGTGGCGTCGGAGACGTGGTCGGTGGGCGCCGCGCAGGCGGCGATCGCGGTCCCGGGATCGCCGTAGCCGTCTCCGTCCGCGTCCGCGTACCAGGTTGGGGCGTCCACGGCCTCGTCGTCCGCGGTGCCGTCGCAGTCCTGGTCGACGCCGTCGCAGATCTCCGTGCCGGCCGGGCTCACGGCGCTCGCGGCGTCGTCGCAGTCGGTGGCGTCGGAGACGTGGTCGCTGGGCGCCTCGCAGGCGGCGACGGCGGTGCCGGGGTTGCCGAAGCCGTCGGCGTCGGCGTCCGCGTACCAGGTGGGCGCGTCGACGGCCTCCTCGTCCGCGGCGCCGTCGCAGTCCTGGTCGACGCCGTCGCAGGTCTCGGCGGCGCCGGGGTACCGCGAGGGGTCGGCGTCGTCGCAGTCGACGTCGGCGGTGGCGCCGTCCTCGTCCGCGTCCACGGGGCTGGTGTCGGTGTCGGTGTCGGTGTCGGTGTCGGTGTCGGTGTCGGTGTCGGTGTCG
>CAYWGD010000024.1:0-75485 GCA_964457335.1 uncultured Enterobacteriaceae bacterium
AGGCGCCCGTGGAGCGCCCGGTCGAGCAGCCCGCCGTGGCCGCCGCCGCCCCCGAGGCGCCCGCCGAGCCCGTGGCCCCCGTGGCCCCCGTGGCCCCCCCGCCGCGGGCCGAGCCGACGCTCGAGCGCGCCGTCATCATCGACCGTCCGGGCGGAACCGGCCGGCTGCCGAGCGCGCCGCCTCCGGGCATGCGCGCCTCCGCGCCGGCGTCCCGGCTCCCGGACACCCCGATCCTCCCGGGTCTCGGCCGCGCCGTCGTGTCGCTGCCGGCCGGGTACGACCCCACCGATCCCACCGGCGCGCGTCGCCGCGCCCGCGAGCAGGCCACCCAGGGCGGCCCGCGTTGGGGCCCCGGCGCCGATCGCCGTCCGCCTCCGGGCGCCGGTCCCGGCGGCCGTCCCGAGGGAGGGCCTCCCGCGCCCGGCGCCGACGATCGCCGCGGCAAGAAGGGCCCGGCGGGTCGCCGCGGCGAGCGCAGCGAGCACGTCCTCTCCCCCATGGACTCGCGGTCCCGCAAGCCGGGCCGTCGTCCGGGCAAGGACATGCGCATCTCGCAGCCTCGCTCGCTGGTGAAGCGCAAGGTCCGCATCGAGGGCGAGATCACCGTCGCCAACCTCGCCCACGAGATGGGCGTGAAGGCGGCGGAGCTCATCAAGCTGCTCATGTCCATGGGCCAGCCCGCGACCGTGAACCAGACGGTCGACTTCGACACCGCCACGCTCCTCGCGCAGGAGCTCGGCCACGAGGTCGTCAACGTCGCGTTCGACGAGTCCGAGCACCTCATCAAGACCGAGGACGAGGGCGAGGACCTCCCGAACCGCCCGCCGGTCGTCACGGTCATGGGCCACGTCGACCACGGCAAGACCACGCTCCTCGACACCATCCGCAAGGCGAAGGTGGCGGCGGGCGAGGCCGGCGGCATCACCCAGCACATCGGCGCCTACCAGGTGAAGCGCGGCGACCGCCCCATCACCTTCATCGACACCCCGGGCCACGCCGCGTTCAGCGCCATGCGTGCCCGCGGCGCCAAGGCGACCGACATCGTCATCCTCGTGGTGGCGGCGGACGACGGCGTGATGCCGCAGACCATCGAGGCGATCAACCACGCGAAGGCGGCCGACGTGCCGATCGTCGTGGCGATCAACAAGATGGACAAGCCGGGCATCCAGCCCGAGCGCATCAAGCAGGCGCTCATGGAGCACGGGCTCGTCCCCGAAGAGTTCGGCGGCGACACCATCATGGTGCCGATCTCCGCGCTCAAGGGCGCCGGCGTCAACGACCTGCTCGACAACGTGCTGATCGTCGCCGAGGTCGAGGACCTCCGGGCGAACCCCGAGCGTCACGCCGAGGGCGTGGTGCTCGAGTCCCGCCTCGAGACCGGCCGCGGCGCCGTGGCCTCGATGCTGGTGCAGACCGGTACCCTCAAGCAGGGCGACACGGTCGTCATTGGCAACACCTGGGGCCGCGTCCGCGCCATGTCGGACGACCAGGGCAAGAAGATCAAGGAGGCGGGCCCGTCCACGCCGGTCGAGATCTTCGGCCTGCAGGACGTGCCGAGCGCGGGCGACGAGTTCGTGGTCGTCGGCAGCGAGAAGGACGCGCGCGCGCTCGTCGAGCACCGCGCGGGCCAGGCCCGGGCGAGCGCCCTCGGCAACCGCGCCAAGATGACGCTCGAGGATCTGTACAAGACCGGCGCCGAGGCGAACCCGATCGTCTACGTCGTGCTCAAGGCCGACGTGAGCGGCTCGCTCGAGGCGCTCCGCGGGGCCCTCGAGGGCCTCGAGGTCGCCGGCACCCAGCTGAAGATCCTCCACGCGGCCATCGGCCCGGTCAACGAGTCCGACGTGAACCTCGCGGCGGGCAACAACGCCGTGGTCGTCGCGTTCGACGTGAAGGCCGACGCCAAGGCGCGGAAGGCGGCCGATCAGTTCGGCGTCGAGATCAAGTCCTACGAGATCATCTACAACGTCATCGACGACATCAAGGCGCGCATGCAGGGGCTCTTGGCCCCCGTGTACGAGGAGCAGAAGGTCGGCGAGGCGGAGGTCCGCGCGCTCTTCAAGATCCCCAAGATCGGCGTCATCGCGGGCTGCATGGTCCTCGAGGGCAAGGTCACCCGCAACGCGGCCGCAAAGGTGGTCCGCGGGGGCAAGGTGGTCTACGAGGGCAAGGTCACGAGCCTCAAGCGCTTCAAGGAAGACGTTCGCGAGGTCGAGAAGGGCTTCGAGTGCGGTATCGGCGTCGACGGCGCGACCGACCTGACCGAGGGCGATCGCATCGCCATCTACACGCGGGTCGAGGTCCCGCGCCCCGCGTAGCGGATGTACCTGCCCGCGCCCGATGAGGCGCTCTTCGTAGGGGTCCTGCGGATGGTGCTGCGAATCCCCGGGAGCCGGTCCCTCAAGGACCGGCGCCGGGTGGTCTCGTCGCTCCGCGACCGCGTCCACGCGCGCCACCACGCCTCGTTCGCCGAGGTCGGCCACCTGGAGGTCCACGAGGCCGCCGTGGTGGCGATCGCGGTCGTGGGGAACGACTCGCGCCTCCTCCGCTCGCGGCTCGACGCCATCCGGGCCGACGCGGAGAGCACGCTCGAGGCCATCATCAGCGAGGCGGACGTGCGCGTCTTCCCGCTGAAGCCGCACGCGCTCGGCAGCTCCTGAGGCGCCGACACGGCCGCGGCGAGGCGGCGATCGCCTCTTGACGTGTCCAGGGACCTCGCGCTCGGATAGCATCCGACCATGCAGGACTCCCCGCGGCCGCGGGCCACCAACCAGCTCCCGCTGACCCGCAACCACCTCTACGCCATGGGCGCGCTCTCGCTCGCCCTGGCGCTCCTGGCGTTCTTCGTGGGGTTCTCGCTCGGGCGGGGCAAGGCCGCGGCGCCGCCCCCCGCGCCGGCCAGCACCTTCGTCCCCGAGGAGGTCCGCACGGGCGATCTCGAGGTGCTCCTCGCCAAGGTCGAGCAGGCCAACGCGGGCGACGCGGCCCTCGGCTTCCCGGCGGAGCTGCCCCGCACGGAGCCGCCCCCGCCGCCGGTCGACCCCACGGCGCCGCCGGTCGAGCCCACGCCCCCCCCGAACCCATTCCCCGCGGAGTCCCGGCCGGGCACGGCCGCGCTCGGCGGCCCCCCGGTGGCCACGCCCACGGTCGACGAGGGCGTGCCCACGTCCGGCTGGGCGGTCGAGGTGGCGGAGCACACCTCCGAGGCCGACGCGAGCCGCTACGTCGAGACCCTCCGCGCCGCCGGCCTGGAGGCCTACCGCGTCGTCGCGCTCGTCGGCGGCAAGACCGTCTGGCGCGTGCGGATCGGCGGCTATTCGAGCAAGGACGCCGCGACCGCCGCCGTCCCGGCCGTCGCGAGCAAGGCCGGCGCCTCCTCCGCCACGGTCACGCCGGCGCCCTGAGCGGCTGACCGAAGATCCTCCCGTCGCCCGCTGGACGCCTCGGGCGCCCGCCGCGCCCCGGCCTCCGCTCGCGGCCGCGCCCGCGCCGTCGCGGGGGCCCCATCGCGCGTCCCCGGGGCCGCCGGGCACCCGGCCGCCCACCGCACCGGCCGGCTTTCCCCGGAGGCTCTCCCGCGGCGCTCCCGTCGTGTCGCGGTCGCCCCGTTCGCGCCCTTGACAGCGCGCCTCGCGCGGCGGATGCTCGGACCGCTGCAGGAGCGCGGATGCTGGTCGGGTGGTTGAGCCTCTGGATCGTCGGGGCGCTGGCCCAGGAGGGATCGACCTCCTTCGGCGGGGCGTCGGGCGCGCCCGACTTCTACCTGATCCAGGACGGCGACACGTTGTGGGACATCTCCACGCGCTTTCTGGGTGATCCCTACGAGTGGCCCGAGCTCTGGTCCGTGAACGAGTACATCACGAACCCGCACTGGATCTACCCGGGCAACCGCATCTACTTCCGCCTCGGGGACGCGCTGAACCCGCCCTCCGCCGGGGTCGAAGCCACCACGGTGGTCGACGGCTACACGCCGCCCGCGCCGAAGGACCCCGTCGCCGAGGAGGGCGCCGCCGCCTGCGACTTCCCGCCGCGCTTCGACCGCCGCTTCGACGGCGTGCCGCTCTCCGCGCCGGGCGTCCTCGCCGACGACGACGCGCTCGAGATCCGCGGCAAGGTCTACAAGGCCGACGTCCCCGGCATCGAGATCGGCGAAGGCTCCATCGTCTACCTCGACATGGACGACACGGGCGACGTCGAGTGCGGCAACCTCCTCGCGCTCTACCGCCGCCAGGGCGGCAAGGTGCGCGGCGACGACGGGCCGCTCGGGCGCGTCTACCGCGTCCTCGGCGTGGCCGAGGTGCTGCGGGTGGACGACGACATCGTCACCGCGCGCGTCCGGGACAGCTGGTTCGAGGTGGAGCGCGGCGACCTCGTGGGCACGCCCATCGACGTCGACCTCCAGGTGGACGTGACGAAGCCCTCCGGCGACCTCGACGCCACCGTGATCGCGCGGCTTCACGACGAGCAGTGGCTCGCGTCGACGGGCGAGACCGTGTTCCTCGACCGCGGCACGAACGACGGTGTCGATGTCGGCACTTCGCTGTTCCTCGTGGAGCGCCGCGACGGCAGCGACATCGACGCCAAGGAGGATCCGCGGTTGCCCGAGCGCGTCATCGGGCGCGTCGTGGTCGTCCGGGCCGACCCCGGCTTCGCCACCGGCGTGGTGGTCGACGCCGCGCGGGACGTGCAGGTGGGCGTCCGCGCCGTCTCGACGCCGAACGCCGAGGAATAGCGCTCCGGGCCGCCGCCCGAGCCAGGAACGCGGCGAGCGGCCTCGGTTTCGGGCAGCCGGACCCGCGCGAGGACGCGCGGGCCGCCGCGGAGACGTCGTGCCCGGCGGATCCTCGGCGGCTCCCGTGCCCGCCCGGGCTTGCCCCGTCGCGAGGGGTGCGTAGCTTCCGCCCGACCCCGGCCGCACCTCCCATCGGGAGTCGGAGTCATGTCATCGTTGTCGCCCCCCTGGTCGGGGCTGTCGGCGCTCGCGCCACGGGTGGACCTCTGCGCCGTGGTCCGCGCGCTCCTCGAGATGCCCCCGCGGGCGCGCGCGGGGGTGGGCGCGCTGCGCGAGGCGGGCCTGGATGCACCCGCGGCCTTCCGGGTGGCCACGGACGGCCCCTGGGCGAGCCCACGGGCCGCGGTGCGCTTCGTCCACGCCGGGGAGGAGGGGTGGCCCCGGTCGCTCGTCGACCTGGAGTTCGGGCCGGTCGCGCTGGCGTGCGAAGGCGACGTCTCCCTCCTGCACCGGCCCTGCGTCGCCGTGGTCGGCGCGCGCGCCTGTACACCCTACGGACAGGAGCAGGCGCGGCGCATCGCGGCCGCGGTCGTGGAGGCCGGCGGGATCGTCGTCTCGGGGCTCGCGGCCGGGATCGACACCGCGGCCCACGCCGCGGCGGGCGGCGCCACGATCGCGGTCCTCGGACAGGGGATCGACACGCGCATGCCCCAGTGGCAGCAGCGGAACCGGAGCGCCCTGCTCGCGCAGGGCGGGCTCGTGGTCTCGGAGCTCCACCCCACCGCCCACGCGGACACCTTCACGTTCCCCGTCCGCAACCGCATCATCGCGGGCCTCGCGAGCGTGGTCGTGGTGGTCGAGGCCGGCGAGCGGAGCGGCGCGCGGAACACCGCGTCGCACGCGCTCCGCTACGGGCGGGACGTGCTGGCCGTGCCCGGGCCGCTCGGGGCGCCGGCCTCGGCGGGCTGCCTCGACCTCATCGAGCAGGGCGCCACGGTCGTCCGGGGCCCGCACACGGTGGTCGCGGCGGCGGGCCTGTCCACCGCGCGGCGGGCCGCGGTCGGGGTCCCGCCCGACGACCGGCTGTTCGCGCTCCTCCGCGAGCCCCGCACGCCGGAGGAGGTGGCGGCGGGCACGGAGTTGCCGTGGCCCCGCGTGATGGAGGCGTTGGGCGTCCTGGAATTGACGGGGCGGGTGATCCGGTTACCGGGCCGCCGGTACCAGCTCCGGAGCCCATGAGCCGCCCTCAGATCCAACACCTCGAGCTCGAGCCGCGCGCCGGCGACTTCCTGGAGATGCTCCGCGACCTGGGGCACCTGGACGACGCGGCGGTCGAGAAGCTCACGAACCAGCTCGTGGCCGAGCCGCGCGCCGGCCGGCTCGTCACCTTCGACGAGCTTCGGCGCGCGGTCGCCACGCTGCTCTTCGACTCCGAGGCCACCATGCGGCCCGACGCCCGCGAGCTCTTGAGCCAGGAGTGGCCCCGCCTCTTCAGCTGACTACTCCCGGATTTGCGCGCCGCGCGCAGCGCGGGCCGCCCGCTACATTCCCCTTGTTCGCGGGCGAGCCCGCGCTGAGAGGCGGACCGGTCGGCCCCTGAAGAGGCGCGGAGGCCGGACCGCTGCCCCTCACTCGGGGAACACGTCCGCGACGCGCTGGATCGAGCGGATGGCGCCGCCTGGGTGGCGCGTGGCCACGCGCGTCGACGCCTCGAACGCGGCGACCGCGATGTCGGACGCGATCAGGGCGTAGCTGCGCGCGCCCTCGGGCGTGTCGACGGTCACGAGGTAGGCCGTCCCCGCGCCCGCGAGATCCCCGGACGCCGCCGGCCCCGTCGTGGCGGGCGCGCCAGCCGCCTGGGCGGCCGCGCGAGACGCCGTCGCGCCCTCGGGAGGCGCCCCGGCCGGCTCGGCCGGCGCTTCGCCGCCCTCCGTGCGGGCGCGCACCCGCGAGGGTCGGGCCCGCTTGGGGGAGGGCGTCTCCGACACCGGCGCCTCGCCCCCCCGGGGCGCGTCCGCGCTCGATTCGCCCTCCACCTGCCACGTCGCCACGATGTTGCGGCGGCGCCTGTAGGTCCGCACGTTCTCGGCGGTCACGCCGGCGAGCTTCGCGATCTCGGCGTCGGGGACCGTCCCGAGCTTGTCCGCGTAGGCATCCAACGCGGAGCGGCGCCCGCGGAACGGGCGGGCGTCTCCCCCTCGCGCACGCGCGGGCGTCGGCGCCGACTTGTGTCCCTGGTACGCCGGGATGCCGAGCTTCTTCCGGTAGTTCACGACGAGCGTTCGCGACACCTTGGCCTGGTCGGCGATCTGTTGGTCGGGCACCTTGCCCAGCTTTGAGCGGTAGGGTGCGAGGACGGACTTCTCGGGGCGGTCGGGCACGGACATCTCCGGAGCGCGCCAAAGCTACCGTTGGTTGCAACCGAACGGTTGACGTGTCGCCACCAACATTTGCACGAATATTGAAAACGGCGTGTGCATCCCTGCTATGCGATGCAAATGGGAAACCCGTACATGCGTCGCGAGGGGCTCCTCGACGCGCCCACGGCAGCGCGTGGCGTCGCGCCGACCCCGATCCCGTCGTGCCCGCGCGGCCCCTGAACGGCGACGGGCCCGCCTGGTGGATGCCACCAGGCGAGCCCGTGGGTCGCGCACGACGGAGCCGTTAGAGCGAAGTGACCGTGCCGGCCGGCCAGTCGATCTCGGCGAAGGGCTCGTAGTAGTCCTCGGAGTTGACGTTGCGCGTGTCGGTCCACTCCAGCGCGCCGCCGATGTAGATGTTCACGGTCACGTCGTTGTTCCCGTTGTACACGGAGCCCGGGTAGTCGTGCACGTACACGGTGAACGTGCCGGTCGACGGGTCGTCGATGTTGATGTTCTCGGGGCCGACACCCGGGATGTCGTCGAGATCGAGCACCGGGTTGTCGGTCGAGTCGCCGCTGGTGCCCCAATCGAGGCCGCGGCCCGTGCAGTTGGCGTAGTAGCAGTCGCCGTTGGACGTGAGCGAGCCGCCCGGCTTGAGCAGGTGGAGGTCCATGTCGTCGCCGCTGTGGACCCAGTACATCTCGATCCAGAGGTCGCCGCCGGGCAGCGCCTCGAGCGTGGCGGTGCAGGGCTCGGACTCGACGCCGAACTCGTTGGTGACGATGAGCCGGGCCTCGTAGGTGCCGACCACGTCGGGGGTGAAGCCGCTGCGGTTGCCGCCCGAGCCGCTGGGCATGGTGGCGGTGGAGCCCGAGGGCTTCGTCACGAGCGTCCAGTCGTAGTCGCGGATCGCGGCGCCCGAGGGGTCGTAGGAGTTGCTGCCGCGCCACGTCGTGGACTCGTGGATCGCCTCGACGGTGGAGGGGTCGGCCTCGCAGACCGCGATCGGCTGGTCGACCGCGCCGCTGCCGTTGAGCGTGGCGGACTTGAGCCCGGCGGGGTCGTTGCTCTCGACCTCCAGCAGGCCGGAGAAGGAGTCGTTGCTGTCCGGGCTGAAGGTCACGGTGACCGTGGTGTCCTCTCCGGGCTCGAGCGAGAGCGGCAGGGAGTCGCCGAGCTCGTAGGCGAAGACGGCGTCGGTCGTGTCGACGGCGTTGATCTCGAGCGTGGCGCCGCCTGTGTTGCTGAGCGTGAACTCCGCCGTATCGCTGTCGCCGGCCTCGACGTAGCCGAAGTCGTGGCTGCCCGGGTCGATCGTGAGCTCGGGGCTGAGCCCGCCGCCGTTGAGGATGACGGTGTGCGGGGACTCGGGGTCGTCGCTGAACACGAGCGCCTCGCCGAGGTCCTCGCTGCCGGTGGCGGTGTAGGTGACGACCACGTCGCGGGACTCGCCCGGGTCGACGCGCGCCTCGAAGCTCGTGACCGAGAAGGCCTCGGGGGCGTCGAGCCGGATCTCGCTCACCGTGAGCACGGTGGCGCCGACGCTGTTGATGCTGAAGGTCTGCGTGAGCTCCGTGCCCACCTCGGCGGTGCCGAAGAAGAGCGAGGTCGGATCGAGCTCGATGGCGGGCCCGCCGTCCTCCTCCGTCTTGACCTCACCGAGGTCGTAGTCCGGCGTGCAGCCGAGCGCGAGGAGGGAGAAGAGAAGCAACGACCGACGCATCCATGCCTCCAGGCGGCGCGACAGCTGGCGGTGCCGCGGCGCCGGCCAGCGTAGCACGAGGTAGGGCGACGTGCCTCCTAAATCAAGTCCTGGGCTCTGCTTTTTGCTGAGGCACGGGTGCCCCAATGGGGCATCGATGCCCCACCTCGGCGGGCGCGCCGCCGACGCCGCACCCCCGCGCGGAGGCACGCGGCGGCGAGGAGGCGCGCGGCGGCGAGGATGCCGGTTCGCCGACCGTACGCGGGCGTGGGTAGGTGGTAGCATGGCGACGGAGGTGGCGCGTGGCTGGACGCAGGAAGGACCCGATGACCGCGTACGTCCTGGGGCTCGCGCTCCTCGTCGCGGCGTGTGGCAACGACATCGGCATCGCCAAACAATCGGCGTGCGACGGCGTGCTCCAGGAGGGCGAGGACACGGTCGACCAGCCCTTCGACGTCGACGGCGACGGCGCGTTCGACGCGGCCAACCCGGATTGTGCCGCCACCTACGCGGCCCAGTTCCTCGACTGCGACGACGCCGACCCGTCCGTGCCCGGCGACGCGGAGATCGCCTGCAACGGGATCGACGACGACTGCCTCTCCGAGACGCCCGACGGCGACGACCTCGACGGCGACGGCTACGACGCCTGCGAGGACTGCGCCGACTCGGTCGTCGAGGTGAACCCCGGCGCGGTCGAGGTGGCGTGCAACGAGCTCGACGACGACTGCGACGAGGCCACGCCCGACGGCGACGACGCGGACGGCGACGGCGTCACCGCCTGCTCCGACTGCAACGACGCCGACACGTCCGTGGGCCCCGGCGCGACCGAGGCGGCGTGCAACGGCGTGGACGACGACTGCAACCCCGACACGCCCGACGGCGCCGACCTGGATCTCGACGGCTGGACCCAGTGCGACGACTGCGACGACACCTCGGACATCGCGTACCCGGGCGCGACCGAGGTCTGCGACAACGGCGCCGACGACGACTGCGACGGCGACATCGACGACGGCTGCGTGTCCGACTACACCGACACCTGGGACCTGGACACCACCGTCGCCTACCAGTGCATCTGGGGGCTCATCTCGATCGACTTCGACCAGGTGTTGATCGAGGACGCGTACCCGTCCGTGACCGTGAACGCGCTCGGGGGTGGGGCCCAGCCCGGGGAGATGACCGGCACGTTCTCGTCGAGCACGGAGTTCTCGGCGGCCCAGTCCGTCGCGGGGTCGTGCCGGGAGGTCTACACACTCGAGGCCACGTTCACGTCCATGACGTCGTTCGAGGGCACGTTCACCGCCGAATTCATCGGCAGCAGCAGCGCCTGCTTCGACTGCACCAGCCAGAGCTGGTCCGTCACCGGGAGCCGCTGAATGCGCCAGGTCAGCGTGGAGGAGGCGCGCGAGCTGCTCGCGGGACCCCGGCCGCCACAGCTCGTCGACTGTCGCCAGCCCTGGGAGCACGAGCTGTGTCACATCGCGGGGGACGTGCTCATCCCGCTGGGGGAGATCGAGGAGCGGGCCGGCGAGCTCGACCCGGCGCGGCCGGTCCTCGTGTACTGCCACGCCGGCGTCCGGTCCATCAACGCGGCGGTGCTGCTCGAGCGCGCGGGCTTCACGACGATGAGCATGCGCGGCGGCATCGACCAGTGGAGCCTCCGCGTCGATCCCGCGGTGCCACGGTATTGACCGACGCTGAGCTCGACGCGGCCGTGGTGGCGGCGCTTTCGCCGATGGGCCTCGGCGAGCGGCTGCGCGTGCGCCTCTCCGGCGGGTACACCGCGCTCCAGGTGTGGGAGCGGCTCGATCCCGCCGCGCGCGGTGGGATCGGGGAGGAGGACCCGGTGGCGGTCCGGCGCGGCGTGGAGCGGGTGCAGCGGCGCCTCGTGGCCCTCGCGGAGGCGGGGAGGGTGATCCGCGGGCGATCGCGGATGACGGTGTCACTGAACACCAAGGGTCCCCGGGACGTCCTCGTGGACGTGTTTCGCCTCGCTCACGTCGGTGCGCGCCGCGGCTGATGCCACGGCCACCGGAAGAATGCGATTTGCGCTTGTCCCCGCGCGTGTCCGGTGTAAGGTGGGGCGCCGGAGGGAACATGGACCCGTTGGCCGAGGCCCAGGCGGTGGCGCTGTTGCTGCAGCACCCGGAGGGCTGGGTGCACGTGTTCGCGGACGGATCGTCGCGTTGGGCAGCGGGGCCGCCGGATCCAACCCACTACTGGGACGCGGGGGACGTGCCCGAGCCCATCCCCTGCGCGCGCCGGAGCTACAGACAGGCCCGCACCGCGTTCTCCGTTGCCATCAAGCGGATGCGCGCGCGCGGCGTGCACGTCGGCTGATCGGCCCGAGTCAGAAGCAGGGGATCGGCGCCCCGTCCGCCCCCGGCTGGGGCGCGCACCCGGGGCCGTAGCGACGCGCGACGTTCTTCACGTTGCGCTCGATCCCTTCGAAGAGCCCGTCCAGTGACGAGCGGGTGTAGGCGTCCACGGCGCCGTCGGGGATGCCGCCGCCCATCGTGGCACGCGCCTGGTAGATGCCGAGCGTATGGGTGTCGTCCAGCGGCACGAGCAGCCAACTCCCCTCGTTGACTCCCACGGCCTCCGCGGCGTCGAACGCGGCCGCATCCGTCCGGGCGCGCGCCCCGGGGAGCGCGTCCGGGCGCACCTTCCAGGAGCGCTCCCACACGCCCGTGGCCGTCGCGAGCTTGCCGTTGTTGGAGAGCGTGATCACCCAATGGCGGTCCGCGAACGGCCAGGGGAGGTCCAGCCGGCTGTAGAGCAGCTTGGGAGCGGCCCACGCGCCCTCCAGCGTCACCTCGGTGAGGCTCTCGATCTCCGCGGAGAGCCGGTCGTCGGTGAGCGAGAGCCAGGCCGCCTCGCGCGACACGTCGAGCACGCCCACCCCCACGACGGTGGCCGGGTCGCCGGGGAGCGTCCGGCGGGCCACCTTCCCCTCGGCGGCGTCCTCCCACACCTTCGCCTCCATGGGCGGCGGCGGGAAGCGCGCGAGCTCGGTCACCTGCGCGGAGACGGCCGCCCACGCGGCGGCCAGCGCGGTTGCCTTCATCGCGGGACGCGGGGGAGGGGAGAAGCCACGAGAACACCTCGACGGACGGCCTATCCCCCCCACGCGGAAGCGGCCCCGCTCACCGGCTCTCACCGGCGGGCGGGGCCGCTGGACGCGCCCTCGGGCTAGTCCTCGGTCATGCCGTCGTCGACGCCCTCACCGAGGTCGGGCTCGATCCCCGGCTTCTCCGGCTCGGGCAGCTTCGGCACCTCGGGCAGCGGCGCGCCCTTCGCCTTCACGTCGACGCCGTAGGTGTCGTAGGTGGTCGCGAGGGCGAAGCCCTTCACGTTCTCCCCGAACCCGGCGGGCGCGATCCCCGCCACGAAGCCCGGCAGCCGCATCGTGCCGACCACCTTGCCCTCGTTCACGTCGAACGCCGCGACCGCCGAGCTCATCCCCCGGAAGTCGTAGCCGGTCACCACCAGGGTGCCCGCGCCGCGCGCCGACTCCACGTAGGTGAGCGGGCCGCCCATCAGCTCGCCCATCCGCTCCTCGCCGCGGCTGCCGTCCCGCCCGTCGTCGCGCTCGTTCTGCCGCTGGCCGAGCTTCATCTCCTTGCCGAGGTCGGCCTCGAAGATGGGCTCGCCGTTCATCGAGGACACGACCTGCAGCTGGCCGTCCACCGTGGTGAACGCGAGGTCCTGCATGCCGTCCCCGTCGATGTCGGCCACCTCCGTCCCGAAGAACGTGCCGGCGAACGCCCCGAACGGCGACTCCTCCTGCATCATCGGGACGTCCTTCGCCTCGCCGCCGGCCTGGATGCTCCAGAGCTCCTCGCCCATCGGGTCGAGCAGCGTCACGTGCCCCTCCTTGTCGCCCGCGCGCCCGCCGAACGCCACGCCCCCGTCGATGACCGCGAGCCAGACGGCGTCGGTGTCCTCCACGGTGGTGTCGAAGCGGAGCGTGCCGTCCCCGTTCACGAGCGCCACGTGGAACGGGCCCTCGCGGCCGAGGTCGCCGTAGGCCACCTCGTACGCGCCGTCCCCATCCACGTCGCCGACCGCGATGCGCCCGAGGTCGCACGACGACACCTGCGTCTGCCACAACTCGTCGCCGGACAGGTCGTAGGCCAGCACGCCGCAGGACATCTCCTCGGTCGGCTCCATGCCCTCTCCGCGGCCCTCCTCCTCGCCGCCCATGGGCTCGTCCTCGGACAGCGTGTCCTGCCCCATGCGGAACGCGAACTGCGCGACCACGATCTCCTTGGTCCCGTTCCCGTCGAGGTCGGCCACCTTCACGTCACCGAGCCCGTTGGGGTTGGTGATGGTGAACAGCGTGTTGCCCTCGGCGTCGAACCCCTGGAGGATGCCCCGGTCGGGGCTGTTCCACGCGTAGCCGCTGGCGATGATGACGCCGTTCCCGCCTTCTCCCTCGGCCACGGCGATCCCGGTCACGACCGCGGGCCCCTCCGACTCGAACTTCATCGTCGTCGGCTGCCCGTTCTCGTGCGCGATCGTGAGGTTCCCGAAGATGTCGCCGGAGATCACCTCCGCGACGCCGTCCCCGTCGAGGTCGCCCGCGCCCACGGCGTGGTTGACGCTCCCCGCGTTCCACACGCCCTGCTCCTTGCCGTCGGTCGGCCCGAGGATGCGCAGCGTGGCGTCGCTGCCCGCCACGTAGAGCTTCTCGTCCCGAACCGACACGAACGCGCGGGCCGGCAGGAACTCCTCGACGGACCAGAGCTCCTCGGGGCCCTGGTCGCCCAGGGTCCACGCGACGGTGCGCGCGTAGCTCTTCGCCTGCTCCTTCCCGTAGGCGCCGATGGAGGTCAGGATCTCGTCGCGGTCGTCCCCGTCGATGTCGAGCGCGTCGATGGCGTAGACCCGGCCGTCCAGCGGCGCGTTCCAGAGCTCGTTCCCCTGGCTGCCGATCGCGTGGAGCGTCGAGACGCCCTGGTCCACCACGTGGGCGAGCACGTCGCGGTTGCCGTCGCCGTCCAGGTCGGACAGCAAGAGCTGGTCGATGTTCTGGAGGTCGGTGGTCCAGAGCTCCTCGCCCATCGGGTCCAGCGCCACGATGCCGTCGTCGCCGCCGAGGATCAGCATGCCGCGGCCGTCCATCGGCGTGATGAGCACCGAGTGGATGTTCTCGAGCTCCCCGCCGCCCGTGAAGAGCTCGTTGCCCTCGAGATCGAGCACGTACACGTTCGCGTCGCCGCGCTCGCGCTCACGCTCCTGGTCGCGACCGTCCTCGCGCTCCTCCGGGCGCGGCAGCACGTCTTCGGAGTCGACGTCGCCGGAGCCCTCGAAGCCCTCGTACCCCTCGTCGCGACCCGCCCGCGGCAGGCCCTCGCCGCGATCGGACGGGAGCTGCGGCTGCTGGTCCTCCTTGCCGATCTCGCCGCCCTCGCCCTCCTTCATCATGCCCTTCGACGCCTTCATCGCCAGGAGCACGTTCTCCTCGGCGGGGCAGAGGTTGGTCTCCTCCTCGCCGCCGCGCACCAGCACGATCTCGCGGGCGCCCGTTCCGTCGAGCTGCCCCGCCTTCACGATGACCGGGTCGAAGTCGATGTCGGCCTCGAAGAGCTTCTCGCCGGTCTTGCCCGAGTAGGCGATCTTCCCGCCGCTCGGGAAGAAGTCGGCCACGTCGTCGCCGTCCGCGTCGAAGATCGCGAGGTCGCAGGCGTTGCCCTTCCCCTCGAGGTTCTTCGTCCACACGAGCGAGCCGTCCTCGCCGTTGATCCGGTGCACCCGGTTCAGGCTGTCGAGCACCAGCAGGTCCCCGCCGGTGACGCGGATCTCGCGCACGTGCACGCCGAGCCAGGCGAGCTCGTTGCCCTTGCCCTCCTTGCCCTGCTCGTACTCCTCGCCCGGCTCGTACTCCCCGCCCTCGCGCTCCTCGCGCTCGCGGTACTCCTCGCCGTAGGCCTGGCCGTACTCCTCGCCGGTCTGCTCCCCCTCCATGCCGCTGCGCGGCTCGCGCGGCTCGCGGCCCTCGTAGCCCTCCTTGCCGGGCTGCTCCTTGCCCTTCGCGGGCAGGTCGAAGGTCCAGAGCGGCTTGTCGTCCGCCCCGATCGCGACCACCGAGCGCCCGCCGTACAGCAGCTCCTCGGTGCCGTCGTTGTCCAGATCGGCCGTCTGGAGCGTCCAGGCCGCTCCGTAGCCCTTGTTCACGAAGCGTTCGGCGAGCACGCCGGTCGCTTCGACCTCGGTGTCCGGCGCGTAGGGCTCGGGCTCCTCTCCGGTCCCGGGCTCCTCCAGCCCACGTCCCGCCGGTCCGGCCGCGTCGGCCGCCAGCCACGGCACGTCGTACCCGCAGGCGGTCAGGCCCCCGAGCAGGAGCAGCCAGCCCCAGCCCCGCGCCGCTTGGCACCTCGTCGACATCGTTCCCATCGCGTTCCCCCCATGAGGCTTCCCAGAGACCCTCGGATCGCCTTGGCGATTCCGAGCGTTCGCACGGGTAAATTCTCTTTGCGACGCCTTGCCCGACCGGCCTGCGGCGGCTTTACAAGCCCGCGTCCGGCCGATAAGGGCGTGGGCCCCGCGACCCGCCGGCCGTCCTGTGGCCTGGCGCCGGCATCCTCGCGGAATCCACCGGCATCGGAGACCCATGGCGACCCTGAACATCCCCGAGATCCCCAAGGACTACGACGCCGCCTCGATCGAGGAGCGGTGCCGCGCGTTGTGGGAGGAGACGGGCATCTACGAGTACGACCCGGCTGCGCCCGGGGAGGTGTTCTCGGTCGACACGCCGCCGCCCTACGTCAGCGCGGCGCACCTGCACGTCGGCCACGCCATGTCGTACACGCAGGCCGAGATCGTCATCCGCTACCAGCGGATGAAGGGCAAGAAGATCTTCTACCCGATGGGGTTCGACGACAACGGCCTCCCCACCGAGCGCTACGTCGAGAAGACCTACAACATCAACAAGCAGAAGACCACCCGCGCCGCCTTCCGGGCCCTGTGCCTCGAGGAGACGAAGAAGGGCGCCGCCCAGTACGAAGACCTGTGGCGCTCGCTCGGGCTCTCGGTCGATTGGTCGCTCCGCTACTCGACCATCGACGACCACTGCCGCCGCACCGCGCAGAAGTCCTTCCTCGACCTGTTCCGCAAGGGCCGGGTGTACCGCTCGAACGAGCCCGTGTTGTGGGACACCCACTTCGAGACGGCGCTCGCCCAGGCCGACCTCGAGAGCATGGCCCGCAAGGGGAAGATGCACGACATCGCGTTCTCGGCAAAGGCCGACGGCACGCCGCTCGTCATCTCCACCACGCGCCCCGAGCTCATCCCCGCCTGCGTGGCGCTCTACCACCACCCCGAGGACGCGCGGTACCAGCACCTGAAGGGCACCACCGCGATCGTGCCGCTCTTCGGGCACGAGGTGCCCATCCTCACCGACGAGTCCGTCGATCCCGCCTTCGGGACCGGCCTCATGATGGTGTGTACCTTCGGCGACGGCGAGGACGTCCGCAAGTGGAAGCGTGACAACCTCGCGACTCGCCTCGTGGTCGGCGCGGACGGCAAGATGCTCCCGTCGGCCGGCGAGTTCGCCGGGCAGCCGGTCGAGATCGCGCGCAACAACATCGTCGGCGCGCTCGCCCGCGCGGGCCACCACCTCAAGAGCGTCACGGTCGAGCAGAACGTCTCGGTCGCCGAGCGCTCAGGCGTGCCCGTCGAGTTCAACATGGCGCCGCAGTGGTTCATCCGCGTGCTCGACATCAAGCCGCAGATGCTCGCGCGCAGCGCCCAGCTCGGTTGGAACCCCGAGTGGATGAAGGTGCGCCTCGATCATTGGATCGAGGGGCTGAAGTACGACTGGAACATCAGCCGCCAGCGCTTCTACGGCGTGCCGTTCCCGGTGTGGTACTGCCAGGGCTGCGGCGAGGCCGTGCTCGCCGAAGAGGCGTCCCTCCCGGTCGATCCGCTCGAGGACACCTGCCCGGTGAAGGCCTGCCCGGGTTGCGGCGGCGCCGAGTTCCGCGGCGAGCCCGACGTCATGGACACCTGGATGACGTCCTCGCTCACCCCGCTCATCAACGCCAACTGGGCGGAGACGCCGGGCCGGAAGGGCGACATGTCGCTCCACCCGATGACCGTGCGCGTGCAGGCCTTCGAGATCATCCGCACCTGGCTCTTCTACACGCTCATCAAATCCGACGCGCATCTCGACACGATCCCCTGGAAGGACGTGATGATCTCGGGGTGGGGGCTGAACGAGAACGGCAAGAAGATCAGCAAGCGGGACCTCGAGCAGTACACCGACAAGGACGGGTACAACCGCTACGAGCCCTTCGCGGTCATCAAGAAGTTCGGCGCCGACGCGCTCCGCTTCTGGGCGGCGGGCAGCCACCTCGGCCACGACATGCGCTTCAACGAGAAGGACGTGAAGGACGGCCGCAAGCTCGCGGTCAAGCTCTGGAACGCCGCGCGCTTCGTGCTGATGCAGATCGAGGGCTTCGATCCCGAGGCGCCGCGCCCGTCCTTCGCCGAGCGCATGCCCGAGGATCGCTGGCTCCTCACCGAGCTCAACAAGATCCTCCCGGGCGTGGAGGCCGGCTTCGAGGGCTACAACTACGCGGTCGCCCGCGAGTCCATCGAGCGCTTCTTCTGGTCCACGTTCTGCGACGACTACCTGGAGATGGTGAAGCACCGCTTCTGGAAGCCGGAGCTCTACACCGAGGAGGCCCGCGTCTCGGCCCGCGCCACGCTCTGGGAGGCGCTCCGCGTCATCCTCGGGCTCTACGCGCCGTTCGTGCCGTTCACGACCGAGGACCTCTACCAGCGCATCTACCGCCCGGTCGAAGGCACGGTCTCCCTGCACGTCACGACCTGGCCGGCGTTCGACGCGACCCGCACCGCGGACGTGCCCGAGATGCAGGTGGTGATGGCGATCCTCCGCGCCGTGCGCCAGCTCCGCACCGACGGGCGCCTCTCCCAGACGCGCGCGCTCGAGGCGGTCGTCCTCGACCTCCGCACGGCGTCGGCGGAGCTCGAGGGCGTGGTGCGCGCGATGCTCCCGTCCATCCAGGCGGTGTCCCGCGCCGCCGAGGTGCGCTTCGGCGAGGCGAGCTACCCCGCCGACCTCGCCGGGCTCTCCGTCGGCATCGTGGCCGGCGAGCCGCCCGCGAAGGCTCCGGCCGCGGAGTAGGGCTCCGGATCTTGGGGCGGGGGGGCAGAGCCCCCCCGCAACGCCCCCCGCTCTCGCGTGACGGTGGGCCCTACTCCCTCATCCGCGCCACGTAGAGCGCCCCGATCTCGAGGCCGGCCTGGTGGCTCGACGGCGCGCCCACCACGAGGAGGGGCTGGCCGTCGACCTCGGCGCCGAGGAGGGCCGCGCCGAGCTCGCCGCCGGGGCCCGCGGACTCCCCGCCCACGATGGCCCACGGCACCGTGTCGAGCCCCGCGTCGCCCCACCGGTAGAGCGCCACGCCGCCCGAGAGGTCCGTCCCGCCCGCCGCGCCCTGCGGCGCGCCCACCGCGACGAGCGCGCGGTCGGCGTCCTGCGGGTCCGGCACCAGCGCGACGCTCGCGCCGAAGAGCCCGCCCGCGACGTCGCCCTTGAGCCCGTAGGTGAGGTCGAGGCCGGTGTCGGGCAGGAGCATGGCGAGCTCGGTCTCGTCGGCCGCGGGGAGGGCCCCGGCCACGATGGGCGCGCGGGCCGCCTCGAGCAGGTGCCAGCCCGGCACCAGCCAGGCGCCGCCGATCTCGGCGCTGTCCTCGAGGTACTCGCTCGCGCCGACCACCATGTCGGGGATGTCGTCGCCGTCCACGTCGCGGCCCCCCGCCAGCGCGGCGCCGAGGCCGCTGCCGGTGTTCGTCAGCGAGAGCGTCGTGACCTCGGGCTCGCTGGGGCAGCCGCCGCCGCCCCAGCCCCACAACACGCGGACGGTGCCGTGGTTCGTCCCCGCGTCGACGGTGTCCTCGCCGGTCGCGCCCACGGCGATCTCGTCGCAGCCGTCGCCGTCGAGGTCGCCGAGCGCCGCGCCGGCGTAGCCCAGCCGGTCGAACTCGTCGGTGCCGTGGTACGTCTCGCGCTCGCAGATCACGGTCGTCAGGCTCGCGTCGGCCGGGCGGCCGTACACGATCGAGAAGCCGCCCGTGTCGGTCCAGGACCAGGAGCGCACGAGCAGGTCGTCGTAGCCGTCCCCGTCGTGGTCGAACCCGCCGTGGACCCCGTAGATGTAGTCGGGCTCCCCGTAGATGACGAACGACGGGCGGATCACGACGCCGCTGCTGTCGCCGCTGTAGACCAGGACGGAGCCGGTGTCGGTCTCCGCGCCCGCCACGCACGAGGCCTCGGCCGTCTGCGTGGTGCCCCACGCCGAGGGCTTGCCCTCCTTGCGCACGACCACGGCGAGGTCCCCGCGGCCGTCCCCGTCGAAGTCGCCGGCGGTCGACAGGGCGTAGCCGAAGCGGTCGCCGCCCGAGTGGAAGGCGTGCCCGCCGAGGATCGGGGTGCCGTCGCCCTCCCAGGCGCCGGTCCACGTGAGGAGCACGCCCGAGTTCGCGCCCACGTCCGCGTCGGGCGCGTCGGGGGCGCCGGCCAGGAGGTCGAGGGTCCCGTTGCTGTCCATGTCGAAGAACGCGAGCGACTGCCCGATGGCGTGCCCCGAGGGGACGCCGGGCCAGTCGAGCAGGGACGGCGCGTCCTCGCCCGAGACGAACCACGCCGAGCCCGCCTCGACGCCCCAGGTGGAGTCGTAGCCGGCGAGGAGCAGGAGGTCGCCGTCGCCGTCGCCGTCGGCATCCCCGACGCCGCCCGCGGCCTGCCCGAGACGCCCGCCCGCGGCGCCGCCGGTGATCAGGCGCCAGGGGCTGTCCCCGGTCGCGTCCGTCCAGCGGGGCGCCGTCGCCAGCTCGCTCCCGGCGTACACCGCTACCGCGCCCTCCTCGTCGAGGCCCTGGCGGTACGCGCCGACGATCAGGTCGGCGTAGCCGTCCCCGTCGAGGTCGGCGAGGTCGAGGTCGCTCCCCACGAAGCCGTCCTCCGTCGTGCCGAACACCCACCAGTCGGCGTCGGAGGTGTCGATGGTCTCCTGCGGGTCGATCTCGTCGAGATCGAGGCTGGTGAAGAGCCACACGGCGCCGCCGTCCGTGACGCCGCGGTCCGACTTCCACTCGCTGACCACGATGTCGTCGCGCCCGTCGCCGTCCACGTCGCCCACCGCCACCCGGCGGCCGAGCTCGTCCCGGGTGCCCGTGGCGACGATCACCGCGGCCGGGTCGCGGGTGAGCGTGAGGCCGTCCTCCGTCGTGCCGCGGTACACGACGACGATGCCGTCCCCGTCGCCGCCCGTCCCGTCGATGGCCCCCTCGGGCGCGCCCACCACGAGGTCGCAGAGCCCGTCGGCGTCGATGTCCCCGGTCGCGAGCGTCGTGCCGAGCTGCATCCCGGCGTGCCCCACGAAGTCCGTGCCGTCGGGGATCTCCCCGTAGAGCACGAAGTCCGCCCGGTCGCCGTAGCCGCCCTCGCCACCCTTGAACACGTGCACGGCGCCCTGGTCGTCCGCGGGGGTGGCGGTCGCGAGGTCGGCGTCCTCCACGGCGCCCACGGCGAGGTCCTGCCAGCCGTCGCCGTCGAAGTCGCAGACCGCCACGGCGGCCCCGAAGCGCCCGTACTCGTTCTCGCCGAAGAGCGTCCGGCTCGGCTCGTCGGAGAAGAAGCTGCCCGGCGCGCCGGCGTAGATCTCCACCCGGCCGATGTTCGTGCCGCCGTGGTCGCTCCGGTCCACGCCCACGACGAGGTCCACGTTGCCGTCGCCGTCGAGGTCTCCGACCGCCACGCCGCGGCCGAGGGTGTCCTCGGTGACCGCGCCGGCGAACGTGCGCACCGGCGTGGGCTCGAGCCCCCCGGCGCCACCCGCGTACACGAGCGCGCCCCCGCCGTAGTTCGCCTCGATCCCGAGCTCGATGGATCCGAGCACGGCGTCGTCGTAGCCGTCCCCGTCGATGTCCCCCGCGGGGATGATCACGCCGTGGCCCGAGCGCTCGCCGTCCCGCGGGAGGTCCGCGGACAGCGGGGCGAGCACCTCCACCGGCACGTCGGCGGCGAGCGCCGCGTAGCGGTCGGACACGCGGATGGTGCCGGTGCCCGCGGCGTCGGCAATCACGCCGTCGCCGTCCGCGCTGAGCGGGCCGTCGAGCACGGTGACCTCGAGCGCGCCGCTGCCCGCCTGCGCCGCGGGGGCGAAGCGCGCGCCCTCGGGCAGGTAGAGCTGCCCGCCGCCGAGCACGCGGAACTCGGTGTCGGGGTCGACCACGACCACGACGTCGTCGAACGCGCCCGTGACGGTGTCGGTCACGCGCAGCAGGTCGGTGCCGGCGGTCGAGCCGGCCTCGTACGCGCAGCCCGCGAGGCTCGCGCCGGTGCTGTCCGTGGGGAGCGAGCAGGTGTAGCTCCCGGAGCCGCCCTGCACCTCGATGGAGACCTCGGTCCCCAGGGGGACGTGCACCTCGTCTGGCGCCACGTCGAAGTCCGCCAGGACGGAGATGGTGGCGACCGCCTCGCCGGGGCACGCCGCGTCGGTGACCGTGACCTCGTCGGTCACCCCGCCGACGGCCCCGGCCTGGTACGCGCCCGTGGACGTGTTCACCGACGCGCCCGAGCCGTCGGTCGAGAGCGTGAAGAGGAAGCTGCCCGAGCCGCCCGAGGCGACCAATTGGACGAGCCCGTTGGCGCTCACCGTGGCCGAGCTGGGTGACACCGAAACGGCGCCTTCGCAGTTTGGATCCGCGGGCTCGCTGTCACCACCCGGGAGGTCCGGTGGCGGGTTGATGGTGGGTTCGCACCCGCACACCAACGGGAGGAGACCTAGACACAACGTAGAAAAGGTCAAGAGACCTGAAAAGTTGGCGAGGTTGGTCATGCGGGTGCTATATCACCAGCCCATGATGCCGCCACCGAGAACAATCTTTCTCCTCGTCGCCATCCCTCTTGCCAATGCGGGGTGTGGCACGATCCCTGTCACCACCTTCGGGGAGGTCGACGCCGTCGACGAGCTCCTCTTGAGCGGCGGCGTCACCGCGGCGCGCCCCGTGCCCGGCCACCAGCTCCTCGCCGAGCAGGGGGACGCGATCTTTCTCCTCGTGGAGGGGGAGGACCCGGTCTCCGTATCGGACGTGGACGACACCCTCCTGGGCGCCGCCGTGTACGACGGGGAGCTGCTCGTGCTCACGGAGGACGGGCTCTCCGTGGTCGCCGCCGAGGACCTCGCCGTGACGCCGCTCGCCGCCGCCCTGGACGCGGCCCCCGACGAGCTCACGGGCGCCGGGGACTCGCTCTGGATGCGCGTGGACGACGCGCTCTGGCTCCTCCGCGGGGACCAGCTCGGCACGGTCGCCGTCCCGGAGCGCGTGTTCACCGGGCCGCTCGCCGCGGGGATCGCGCCCAACGGCGCGTCGATGGCCTGGATCGGCGCCGAGGACCGCCTGGTCGGCGTCGACGTGGCCGGAAACGTGCGCGTCGATCGCGAGCTCGCGGTGACACGCCTCGCCGCCGATCTCGACGGCGTGTGGGCGATCGTCGACGGCGAGCTCGTCCGCGGCGCCGTCGAGGGCGGGTGGCGCCGCTACGCGCTCCCCGCGGAGGTCGCGGACCTCGCCGCGGATCCCGGGGCCGCCGGGGCGTGGGTGCGCGCGGGCGACGAGGTCTTCCACGTCAGCTCCGACGGGGTGACGGAGACCTTCGATCGGCTCGACGTGGGGCTCGTCCCCGTGGGCATGGCGACCGATCCGCTCGGGCGGCTCGTCGCGTGGAACGAGGACCTCCACCGGGTCACCGCCGGGCGCGTGGTCGAGGTTCTCGGCCTCGAGGACCTCGACGTGGTTGACGTGGCCGCGACCGTGACCATCCTGCCCACGTCGCCCGAGGAGGTCGACTGGGTCGCGGTCACCGTCGACGACGGGGGGCTCGACGTCACGCAGAACGCCGACGGGAGCTGGAGCGCGCGGGTCGACGCCATCGCGTGGGCCGACGGCGAGCGCCACACCCTCGTCGCGACCGCGTCGTACACGTCGGGCGCCGCCGTGCAGTCGGCGAGCCTCCGCTTCACGGCCGGCGCCGTCGGCGACGCGACGTGGAGCGAGCACGTCGAGCCGATCTACGTCAACGAGTGCGCGGTGTGTCACGCCGGTGACACCGCTACGCTCCTGAATTCGCCTGCCGTCTGGCAGGACCGCATCGAGGACATCCTGCAACAGGTCGAGACGGGCGCGATGCCGCTCGCCGACGACCCGCTCACCGACGGCGAGATCGCCGTCATCACCGCCTGGCGTGACGGGGGGTTCCAACCGTGATCCTGATCCTGGCAGCGACCATGATGGTCGCGAGGGCCGCGGACGCCGCGGCCGACGACAGCGTCTGTCCGACGGACGACGCGCTCATCAGCGGCAACGCCTGGCTCCGGGCGTTGTCCCTCGACCTCCGCGGCGTGGTCCCCACCGACGAGGAGTACGCCGAGGTCGAGGCCGCCGGCGAGGTCCCCGAGTCGCTGCTCGACGAGTGGCTCGCCACCGACGACTTCGCGTGGCAGGCCGTCCGCTACCACCGGTCGCTCCTCTGGCCGCGGGTGACGGACATCCGTCTCATGGCCAACAAGCAGCGCCTGACGTACGACTACGACGCGGGCCTCTACTACCGCTACCTCGTGGCCGAGAACTACCGGGGTTGTCCGATGAAGACCTGCGGGGACTTCGAGGCGAGCTGGACCGCGGACGGCGAGCTCGTCACGACCGTCGACGAGGAGGGCTGCGTCCAGGAAGGCTGGGTGGAGGTGAACCCCTACTGGGACATGGCGGACACCGTCAAGGTGTGCGCGTTCGAGGCCCAGGAGACGCTGGTCTCCCCGCTGGGTACGGAGTGTGACACGTACGACGGGCGCTACGACCCCTACTGCGGGTGCGGTCCCAACCTGGCGTGGTGTGACACCTTCAGCCTCGGCCACAACGGCGACAACCCCAACCCGCCCGTCGCCACCGCCATCGCCGGCGACCTCGAGCACCGCGTCGCCAAGGTGGTGCGGGAGGACCAGAGCTACCTCGAGCTCCTGACCGGCCGGACGATGTTCGTGAACGGGCCGCTCGTCCACTTCCTCCGCTACCAGACGCAGGTACCGGCGCACGTGCGCTTCAACGAGGTGCCGATCGATCCGGACATCCTGCCGGATCTCTCGTTCGGCGACGAGGACACGTGGGTCGAGATCGAGCTCGGCGAGGAGCAGAGCGGCATCCTCACGTCGATGCTCTACCTGATGAAGTACCAGACGCGCCGCGCGCGGGCCAACCGCTTCTACAACGCGTTCCTCTGTCAACCCTTCCAACCTCCCGACACCGGGCTCACCGATCTCGACGATCCCACCCCCACGCTGAACCTCCGCGAGCGCGAGGGCTGCGACTACTGCCACGCGCTGCTCGAGCCCGCGGCCGCCCACTGGGGCCGCTGGGGCGAATACGGCGCCGGCTACCTCGATCCCGTCACGTTCCCGGCCCAGAACGACGACTGCGCGTGGTGCGCGGAGGCCGGCGAGTCCTGCAGCGCCGCGTGCAGCAACTACTACGTCGTCGACGCGCTCTCGAGCGAGGAGGACCCCTACATCGGGTGGCTCCGGTCCTACGAGTTCCTCGAGGAGCGCAACATCGACCACGTCGAGGTCGGCCCGAAGCTCCTGGTCTACTCCTCGGTGGTGGACGGCCGGCTCCCGATGTGCGTCGCGAGCAACACGGCGGAGTGGCTCCTGGGCCGCGAGATCGGCCCGGACGACGAGGCGTGGGTCACCGAGCTCGCGACCGGGTTCTCGGCGGGCGGCTTCTCGTTCCAGGGGCTCGTGAAGGACATCGTCACCAGCGAAGAGTACCGGAGGGTCCGATGATCGTGGCGTGGCTCGTGGCCTGCGCGCAGACCGGCACGGTGACGCCCGTCGCCGAGGTGGACGTCGCGACATTGGACGCCCCCGCCCGGCCCTGGCGCCGCATGAACATCGACCAGCTCGCGGCCTCGATGGAGGCGGTGAGCGGTCTCGAGTGGACGGAGACCGTCGACGGGGAGGAGGTGCGGCTCTTCGACAAGCTCTCCGGCAGCCTCGGCAAGCCCGACTACCTCTCGTCCACCTACGAGGAGCTCACGCCGGGGCTGCTCTTCCAGAAGTTCCTGGACGACGCGTCCAAGGACGTGTGCACCCGCTGGATCGAGCTCGAGGGCTCGCCCGCGACGGGCGATCGCCGGCTCATCGTGAACGCGTCGCCGGACGACACGCTCGCGACGAACCCCGACGGCATCGAGGCCGACCTCTCGGGTGCGCTCCGCTCGTTCCACGGGCGGGTCGTGGAGCCGGGCGATCCCGCGCTCACCCCGTGGCGATCGCTGTTCGCGGCGGGCGCCGACGCGAGCGGCGACCCCCTCGACGGCTGGCGCGTCGTGTGCGTCGGCCTCTTCACCCACCCCGACTTCTACACCTACTGAGGTACGCCATGTCACGTTTCCGGTCCGTGCCCCCCCATGTCCTCGGGTGCAGCCGTCGCCAGCTGCTCCAGCGGGCCGCGGGGGTGGGCGGTGCCCTGGCGGCGTTCTCGGCGGGCCTCTCGTTGGGGGCCCGGTCCGCGCGCGCCGCGTCGACCGCCGACACCAACTTCATCTTCTGCTACTTCATGGGCGGCTGGGATCTGTTGCTCTGCCTCGATCCGCGCGACCCCGCGCTGTTCCGCGACGACCTGAAGAAGACGACGCGCATCCAGTGCGGCTACGACCAGCTGAGCTCCGCCTACCAGAACCTCGTGACGACGAGCGTGGACGGCATGGTGTTCGGCCCCGCCATCGGCGACCTCGCGCGCCACGCCGACAAGCTCTGCATCGTGCGCGGCATGTCGATGGACACGCTGACCCACGAGGTCGGGCGCCGCCGCTTCCTCACGGGCCACGCGCCCGCCGGGCTCCAGGCGGTGGGATCGAGCCTCCCCACCGTGCTCGCGGCGCGGCTCGGGGGCGTCGAGCCCGTGCCGCAGCTCTCCATCGGTGTCGAGTCCTACAACGTCGACCAGCAGAGCTACGCGACGGCCATCCGCGTCGCGAGCGTGGGTGACCTCGTCCGCGCGCTGCGCCCCGGCGACTTCGACGTCTCGGAGGCGGAGCAGGAGGCGCTCGACCGCCTGCTCGCCGAGCACCTGGCCTGCACGCGCTTCGACACGAGCTCGGTGTACCGCGACGCCCTGAGCTACCGCGAGGCGGCGAAGCGCCTCGTGGCCCAGGGGCTCGACGGGCGCTTCGACTTCGGCGCCGAGACCGACGAGATGGCCGCCGTGCGAGACCTGTACGGCATCGACCCGGAGGACCTCGAGAGCGCGGCCGCCCAGTGCGCCGCGGCCGTCACCGCCATCACGAGCGGCATCAGCCGCTGCGTCTCCGTGATGCCGGCCAAGGACCTCGACCAGCACGGCCCCGAGTGGGCGACCGCGCACCCGGAGCGCCTCGAGGCCGGCTTCGACCTCGTGGCCGCGATGATCGACGACCTCTCCACGCGCGAGTACGGCGACACGGGCGAGAGCTGGCTCGACCACACCGTCATCGTCGGCTTCTCGGAGTTCGGTCGCTCGACGCTGATCAACTCCGCGGGCGGCCGCGACCACTACCTGCACAACTCCTGCTTCCTCGCCGGGGGCGGCATCAAGAGCGGCGCGGTGATCGGCGCGACGAGCGACGTGGGCATGGCGCCGCAGGCCATGGACCTCGCCACCGGCGAGATCACGGCCGACGGGGAGACCGTGCGCCCGGAGCACATCTTCCGCGCGCTGTTGAAGAGCGTCGGGATCGAGGAGGACGTGGTCGACTACCGGGCGGAGGCGCTGACGGCGATCCTCAAGTAGGGGGGGAGGGGGGGCGTTGCGGGGGGGGCGTGAGCCCCCCCTGCCCCAAGAAGCCTCAGGGTTCGATGCGCCACCCATCCCCGCGCCAGTCGAGGACCTCGATGTACGCGGGGCGCGACGGGAAGGTCAGGGTGTAGGCCTGCCAGTCCGAGTCCGAGCTCCGGGTGTCGGGCACGAGCACCATCCAGCCGTAGTCGAAGTCGTCGAGCGTCGTCTCCGTGCGGGCGTCGATGCCCTCGCGGAAGTCGTAGTCGACGGTGCCGAGGTCGGTCTCGATGCGGTTGAGGTCGAGGTCGGTCTCGGGGGTGCGCACCTCGACCACGAAGGGCTCGCCGTCCGAGAGGATCTCGACCTCCATGCCGCCCACCTCGGTGCCGGGCACCAGGTGGAAGGGGTGCACGGCGGGGTCGTAGTCGCGGGCGCAGCTGGACGAGGGGTTCTCGTAGCTGTAGCGGGCGGTGCAGCGGGTGCCGAGGCGCACCTCCATGTGCAGGTGCGCGCTCGTGGCGTCGGTGTCGCCGACGTAGCCGACGATCTGCCCCTCGGTGACGGAGTCGCCCTGCTCGACGGCGAACGCGGAGAGGTGGCTGAGCAGCACGTAGAACCGGTCGATCTCCTCCCCGTGGAAGTCGAAGCTCCAGTCGAGGTCGTGCCGGATGTAGAGGGAGTTGCCGTCGGTCGCCCCGCCGGCGTCGAGCTTCTCGATGTACCCGTCGGCGATCGCGTAGATGGGCTCGCCCTCCGGCGCGTCCCAGTCGGCGCCGCCGTGGAAGTCCTGGCGCATGGACGGGGAGAGCGTCCGCGGGCCGAAGCCGAAGTCGAGGTCGAAGGTCTCGTCGAGCGGCGAGGGGTAGCCCGAGAGGTCGGGCAGCTCGGTGCCGCGCTCGACCCACGTGATGCGGGGGTCGCCGGAGCTCGGGTCGGTGCCGGAGTCGGTGCCGGGATCGGTCCCGGAGTCGGTGCCGGGATCGGTCCCGGAGTCGGTGCCGGGATCGGTCCCGGAGTCGGTGTCGGCGGGGACGTCGGTGTCGCCGACGCCGGTGTCCTGCGGCGGGGCGGTGTCCTCGACCGGCGCCGTGGGCTTCACGCGCCCGAAGCCGTGGCCGCGCTTGGGGGGCCCGTCGTTCGCGTCGGGGCGGGCCGGGTCGAGGCAGCCAGCGAGCGCCAGCACGGGAAGAAGGGAGAGGGACGCGACGAGCGCGCCTGACAGTCGGAGAGTGGGTTGAGACACGCATCCTCTGGGCGTGTCCCGACCCTACCGAACGCGGAGCCCGGCTGTCATCTGGGCGTGGGCTTATGCCGGCCTTACTCGTCGTGAACCGCTGAGCACCGGGTGCCGGTCCCGATTTCGCTCAACCCGAGAGCCAGCCTCCCTTCTGCCGCTCCGTCAGCCTACGCAGCTCGGACTGTGCGCGCCGGTGCGAAATCCGCGCGGCGCACAGGTCCTCGAACACGCGGCGCGCTTGCGCGCGGCGCGCGATGGCGTCGAACGGATCGAGGATCCGCTCGACCCCGTCGAGCACTTTTGCGAGACGACCACGGGGCCGGGTGCCCTCCCGCCGGGCGGTGAGGAGCCCGTCCCGGCGCTCGGTGATGGTCTGCACCAGGAGGTGGACGCGCTGCCCGACCCGGGCATCGGACCGGAGCGGCTCGAGCGCGGCCAGCGCGGCGTCGCAGGCCAGCACGGTGCCGAAGGGGATGGCCTCGATCCGGTCGAGCGCGCCCGCCCGGCGGGCGGGGTCCTGGAGCGCCACGAGGTGCGCCTGGAGCTCGCGCCACCACACCCACTGGTAGGCGAAGTCGAGGCCCGTCCCCTTGATGTTCTGGACGCCCATGATCCAGGTGTCGGTGCCCGGGGGCGCCGCGCGGACGGCCGTGGCGATGATGCGGTCGCCGGAGGCCTTGCTGTCCTCCACCACCACGAGCGAGGCGCGCGCCACCGCGTGGTAGAGCGCCCGGGCCTGCGTGACCGGGGCGTGGAGGGCGGCGCGGCGGGCCAGGAAGCGGGCGAGCGCGTCGACGAGCGCGTCCGGGAGATCGGCCGCGTCGGGCGCGTCGCCCAGGCGGGACGCGACGTCGCGGAGGCCCTCTGCGGCCTCGCGCGCGTCGTCCCAGCCGTGCGGGGTGGCGGTGAGCCCCTGCACCGCGGCGGCCCAGCCCTCGCGCGCCTTGTCCGGCACGCCGAGCCGCGCGCCGGCGGCCTGGGCGAGCGCGGTGGGATCGACCACGCGGAGGTGCGCGAAGACGGCGTCCACCCGGCGCGGATCCCCGTCGAGCGCGGAGCGGTCGAGCCGCTCCTCGACGGCCTGCTCGAAGTACTGCACGAGCCCGTGCAGGTTCGTGCCGATGAGCACGTGCCGGTGGGCGTCCGCCTGGTTCGCGAGGATCTCGGCGAAGACGCGGCTCCGCGCGACGCGGTCGGCGCGGTTGTTCACGACCGTCACGTTCCAGCGGCCGGCCGGGACCTCGGTGGCCGCGAAGCCGGTGTGGCGCCAGTTGTGGCGGAAGGAGAGCGCGTCGTTCGCGGACATGCCGTTCACGAAGCGCACCGTGCGCCCGAGGTGCGGCGCCGGCGGGCACACGATGAGCGCGCCGAGGTCGGGCACCACGTGCTCGGCCATCAACCCGATCGCCTCCACCCGCGACACGCCGAGGGACTCCGCGAGCGCGGCCACGAGCGCGACGTTGGCGGGGTGCTCGGCGTGCGGGAGGCGGTCGAGCAGGTCCTGGGGGATGAGCTCCCGGTCCTTGCGCCGGACGGGGGCGAGCACGGTGTCGCGGCGGGTCGCCTCCTCCTCGAGCACCGGGAGCATGTTCTCCTCGGTGGTGAACAGGAGCGAGCCCGGGGGCGCGAACCCGCCGAGGGCCTGGGCCACGTCCATGCCCGTGGGGCCCTGGATGTCCTCGTGGTCGGGGTAGGCGTTCGTCAGCGTGCTCACGTCGTCGCGCATCCAGCCGTTCTGGAGGATGTCGACGTAGATGGGGTTGAGGCCCATGCACTCCCACAACATCGTCCGGGCGCCGAGGCGCGCCGCGAGGTCGGTCACCGCGACCTGCTCCCAGATCGTGGCCTTGTCGTGCGGGCGGAAGAGGAAGAGCTCGACGGCGTGCCCGCCGGGCGGCGCGTGGAGCACCATGGCCTCGCAGCCCGTGGTCTTCGAGAGGAAGGGCACGCCGAGCCCCTCGAAGAGCCCGGCCTTGAGCCGCTCCGTGCCGCTCTTCCCGCGGGTGCCCCAGCCGCCCACGACGAGCGGGAGCTTGCGACGCGCGCGCCGCAGCTTCTGCTTCTCCGCGGCGCCGCGCCCGAGCAGCACGGCCGCGAGGATCCCCACCACGATGCCGAGGTGCGCGAGCGACGCCGACCCCATGCTCACGAGGTAGGCGATCGGGCTCACGACCGCGCCGAAGTAGCGCTGGGACGGGCCGTTTCGCCCCTCGAAGCGGGTGTCGAAGCCCAGCGCCGCGAGCGCTTCGACGTAGCGGCCCTTCCGCGAGGCGTCCGCCTCGGCGAGCACGGCGCCGCGCAGCGCGTCGAAGCGGGCGTAGGCCGCCGTCAGGCCGAGCCAGGCGCGGGTGCGCGCGGAGGAGTCGGTCGGTGGGCGGACGCGGGTGATGCCCTCGGCGGTCACGATGCGTACCTCCTCGCGCCCGAGCGCGTGGAGGTAGTCGTCGACCATCGGGACGGCGGGCTCCCAGCCGCCCTCGCGGTCCGAGCGGACGCGCTGGCCGGGGACGCCGGTGGGGCTCTCCTCGGCGAGGCCGACGGGCGGGACGCGGATGGGCCCGGCGTCGGCGCGGCCGAGGGCGTGGCTGTGCCCCTGGCGCTTGGCGGGGGCCGGCGTGCGCAGCTCGTGCAGGAGCCGCCAGAGGCGGGGGCGCATGACGTCGCCGCGCGTGACGACGACGGCGCTCCCGCGTGGCTCCAGGGAGTAGCCGAAGCCCGCCGCGGCGAAGGGGACGAGCGCGGCGGCGAGGTCCTCGGGCGTCACGCCGTCGGGGAGGGGGACCTCGCGGCGCTCCTCGGGCCGGAGCGAGGCGAGCGACCGCGCCACCTCCCACGCGGGCCCGCGCGCGACGCGGGCGAGCAGCAGCACGTGGGCGGCGCGCCGGGCGTCCTCCGGGGTGCCCTCGCGGGCCATGGTCTCCAGCCGGTCGACGAGCACCGCCGGGAGCCGGGTGCCGGCCTCGGCCGCGGCGCGCGCCGCGTCGAGCGCGAACGAGGCCACGAGCGGCACGTCGCCGAGGCGGTTCACGATGGCGATGAGCCCGGCCTCCCCCGCGCGGCCCAGGCTGTCCACGGCGCGGGCGCGCACGCGGGGGAGGGGATCCGTGGCGGCGAGGGTCGCGAGGCGGTGCAGGGCCGAGGCGTCGCCGCCGCCGAGGCGCGCGGTGAGCCCGTCCACGAGGGCGGCGCGCACGAGCTCGGAGGGGTCGGTGACCCGGCCGGTGGCGAGGGCCGAGGCCCAGGGGTAGGGGAGCTGGAGGAGCAGCTCCACGGCGCGGGCGCGCACGAGGAAGCTCTCCCGGCCGTCCAGCTCGCCGAGCACGGCGACGAGCCAGCGCCGCGCGCGGACCTCCGGAAGCCCGACGACCACGTCGAGCGCGGCGCGCCGGACCCAGGGATCCTCGGCGGGCGCGCGGACGACCTCCTCGAGCACGGCGAGCGGGGCCTCCCGGGCCTGCTTCGCCGTGGCGGCCGAGGCGGCGGCCACGGGCGGGTGGGCCAGCGCCCGGGCGAGCGCGGCCGCGGCGGCGCGGCGGGTGGCCGGGCGCCGCTCGCTCCGCACCAGCTCCGCGAGGAGCGTCGGCGCGCCCGCGGCGGTCCAGCGGTGCAGCGGCAGCTCGAGCGCGAGCCCGCCGAGCGCGCGCGCGACGAGCTCGATCCGCGCGCCTTCGGCCTCGATCCGCGCGCCCTCCCGCTCGAGCAGCGCGTCCACGTCGAGGTTGCGGCGGAGCGCCGCGAGATCGGCGCGGCGGGCGCGCCCCGGCGGGACGGTGGCGCGGACGTGCCGCCGGAGCGCCACGTCGAGCGCCTGGGCGTCGCTCGTCGCGGCGAAGCCGCGGAGGGCCTCGGCGCGCGCGGTCACCTCCTCGCGGGCGGCGAGCGCCTCGCGGGCGGCCGCCACGAGGCTCGCGGCGGCCGCGGCGCGATCCGACGGCTCGAAGCCCGGGCGCGCGGCGAGCTCCACGATCTCGGGCGCGCGCACCCGGGCGGTGAGGGGGTCGACCCACGCGGCGAGGGCGCGGGCGGCGTCGTTGGGGAGCGGGGGAGCGGGGCGGATGTCGGTGTGCATCAGAACGGATCTCGGGCGCTTCGGAAGGCCTCGGCGCCAGGGGGAAGGTCGTGGAGGCCGCGTCCGTCGGACCACAGCACGGTGAGGCCGAGCTCGCCCTCCAAGCCGTCGTCGGAGAGGGCGACGGCGGCGCCCACCGAGATCCGGCGGTCGCCCGTGGTCCAGAGGCCGAGGTCGGAGGAGAGCGCGACCCGCGGGTCCCAGTCCTCGCGGAGGCGGTAGAGGTCGGTGAAGCGCCGGGCGAGGGCGGCATCGACGCCCACCACGACGAGGTCGCCGAGGAGGAGCCGGGCCTTGCCGAACACGCGGGCGCGGTCGAGCGAGGGGCCGGTGTTGCTCGTGGCGTCCACCCCCACCTGGGCCGAGAGGTCGCGCCACGGCCGGGCGACGAGGCTCGTGCCGAGCTCGAGCGCGACGGGATGATCGAGGCCCCAGCGGTTCCAGGCGCGCGGGTCGACCCGGGCGTCCGGTGGGCCGCTCTGCCAGCCGCCCTGGAGCTGGCCGTCGAGGCGGACCGCCACGTCCGCGCCCAGGGCGAGGTCGTGGCGCGCCGTGATCGCGCCGCGCACGTGGCCCGCCGTGACCGAGCCCTCGGGGGCCTCGTCCCAGGGGAGCACGGCGTGCCCGGCGCCACCGCCGAGGTCGCCGCGGAGCCAGCCGCCGTCCCAGGTCCGCGCCGCCGCGAACCCCGCCCCGAGCGCGAGGTGCGGGCCGCGCGCCCAGGCCGTCGCGCCGGTCCAGGTGTCCCCGTCGGTGCGGAGCCACTGGCCCTCGACCTCCGCGGCGTCCCAGCCGGTCCCGTCGGGGAGCGCGTCGTGGACGCCGCGGACGCCGACCTCCCGCGACGCGCCATGCCCGGGGAGCGCGCGCTCCACGGAGTCCGGGGCCGCGGCGTCGAACAGCGGCCCGAGGGCCTCCCGCGGGAGCGCGGGCTCCGGGGGCGTCGTCGCGACGGGCGGCGGGGGCGGGGGCCGCTCCCTGAGTTCGCCGCGGGCGAGGAGGACGTCGGCGTCGCCGACGACGCGCACCGTGACGGGCCCGGTCTCCACGAGCGGGATCACGCCCCGGGTGGCGGCGTCCAGGGTGAGGGTCCGGTCGCCCGCCTCCACGCGCGCCGCCCCGCGGAGCACCTCGACGCGCAGGGGCGCGCCGCCGGCGATCGTCGCGACGAGGGGGTGCCCCGGCGACGCCCGGAGCGCCGTCCGGGACAGATCCGGCACGAACACCTCGCCGTCCCGCAGCGTGCGCACCGCGACCGCGGCGCCGGCGCCCGGGCCGACGAGCTCGATCGTGTGGGTGCCGCCGCCCTTCGCGGAGAGCGTGCGGACGGCGCCGTCGGGGATCTCCACGGTCCGCGCGACGCCGTCGACGAGCGCGTCCACGTGGCACGGCGCGCCCGGGCCCCGCTCGTCGCGGCAGAAGAGCTCGATCGAGAGGCTCCCCGACGCGCGGAGCACCTCGAAGCCGTCTCCGCGCAGGACCAGCGCGTCGTCGACGTCCCAGGGGGCGCCGAGCATGGCCGCGCGCGCCTTGCCGGCGAGGGTGGGCTCCGAGGCGCCCGCCGTGCGGGGAACGGAGACGAGCCCGTCACCGGCGTCCGCGCGGCGGATCGGCGTCCAGCGCGTGCGCGCGCGGAGGTCCTCGGCGAGCTCGCTCTCCGCCGCGCCCGCGTCCAGCGCGGCCCGCCAGGCGCGGGCGAGGTCGCCGCGATCGAGCAGCGCCTCGCCCGCCGCGAGCTGCAGCCACGGCGCCTCGGCGCGCCCGGCGAGGTCCTCGAGGAGCCCCTCGGCCGGGAGGCCCGCGCCCTGGCCCGACACGTCCGCGACGGAGCGGGCCTCGCCGGTGCGCGCGAGCGCCGCCTCGAGGGTGCGCGGCCCGGGGGCGGCCGCGGTGGCGATCGCGGGCACGGTCGCCGCGCGGAGGGCGTCGGCGCGGGCGGCCAGGGCGGCGTCGGCGCCGCCGCGCACGCGATCGAGGTCCCGGCGCGCCATCGAGCGGAGGCCGAGCGCCGCCAGGATCCGCGCCCGGTCCAGCCGTGCGGCGGCGTCCCCCGCGTCGATCGCGCGGGTGAGGCGCGCGAGGTCGGCGAAGGGGTCGTCGCCGAGCGCGAGCGGGGCCGGCGGAAGCGGCTCGGGCATGCGCGGGGTGCGGAGCGCCACGGAGACCACGGACCCGGGCTCGCCGTCGAGGGTGAACGCGGTGCCGTGGGGCGGCACGCGGATGGGCTCGGACACGCCGTCGGGGCCGATGGTCACGGGCTCGAGGTGGCCGTCGTCGAACGCGACGGTCCGCGCGCCCTGGCCCGTCACGCGGATCCACGCCTCCACGCCCGGGTCCGGTACGGTCCAACGGGCCGGGAGCACGGTGGGCACGTGCTCGTAGACGCGCTCGCCCTGCGGCGCGACCTCGGGGTCGAGCACGAGCACCGTGCCCTCCTCCACGGTCAGGGTGTGCGCCCCCGCGACGAGCGCCTCGTCGAGCGGGCCCTCGCCGGCCCGGAGCTCCCCGTCCACGCGGTAGCGCGCCCAGGTGTCGGCGCGGAGGCGGAGCACCGGGAAGAGGCCCTCGCCGGGATCCGGCAGCGCGATCGCCACCTGCGTGCCCGCCGCGACGCGCACGCGCGGGATGCCGGGCCCGGCGGCGTCGAGGCGGGTCGGGCCGGGCGTCGCGGCGGGATCGGGCGCCAGCGTCGTCCACCGCGTCGCGAGCGCGGCCTCGCGCACCGCGCGCATCGCGGGGCTCGGGCCCCACGGGACCGAAGGCGCGGCGTCGTAGAGGAGCGCGAGGCCCGCCGCCCGCGACCCGCCCAGGCCGTCCATCCAGCGGGCGAGCGAGGCCAGGTCGGGGTCCCGCGCGCGGAGGACGAGCGAGAGCACGACCTCGGGGGGCAACCCGTCGGCGCGGCGGAGCGCTGCGTCGGCGAGCAGCTCCAGGGCCTCGGGGGAGGCGTCGTGGGGCTCGGTGAGGGCGAGGAGCTCGGAGGCCGGCGCCACGTCCATCCACCGGGCGCGGGCGAGCTCGCCGACGGCGCCCGGGGTGTCGAGGAGGTCCGGCAGGAGCCGGGCCGCCGTCGGGAAGTCGCCGGCAAGCCAGGCGGCTTCGGCGATGTCGAGGGCGGAGCGGGGCGCGCGGGGGTTCGGGGGAGGGACGGCGCCCATCCCCGCGGTGGGGGCGAAGAGCGCGGGGCGGAGGCTCAGGACCGTGGCGCGCACCTCGGTGCCCGCGTCGGACGGGAAGGCCTCGAGCCGGTGGAACCCCGGCGGGATCCAGCGCCGCGCCGAGATCGGCGCGGAGCCGGTCGACGCGACGGGCAGGGGCGCCTGCTCGAGCCCGTCGAGCTGCACGCCGACGTGCTCTCGGACGAGCCGGCCCGTCGCGGCCGGCTTCACCGCGATGAGCACGAGGCCGGGGCCGCGCACGTGCACCGGGCGGTTCGCGATGGAGCCCACCTCGTGCCGGCTCCGGTAGCCGCCCCCCTCGATCGGGCGCTCCAGCATGAGGTCGCGGAGCGCCCCCAGGCGCGTGGTCGGCGTGTCGCCGAGGGCCCGCCGCCGGAGCACGATCGACGCGCGGAGGCGCTCGCCACCCCAGGGCGGGGCCGGGAGGACCGCGTCCGCCGGCCCGTCGAGCCAGCGATCCAGGTCCCGCGCCCACACCTCCCACTCGCGCGCGCCGTCGGCGCCGCTCGCCGTGTGCACCCACACCTTCGCGCCCGGCTCCGCCACCACGCGGAGCGAGCGGGTGGTGCCGGCCGCGGGGATGAGCGTGCCGTCCGAGAGGCCGCGCGCGTCGACCACCCCGCCGTGCGGGTCGAGCACGGCCACCGGCGCGCCGGCGGGCATGACCACGAGCCGCACGGCGACGCCGGCGGGCACCTCGACGCCCCCGTCGGGCGGCAGCGGCGTGCCGACCGACCACGACGCGGCGGAGGCGACGGACCACAACGTGTAGAGAAGCCCGGTCATCCCGCACCTCCGGCGATGAGGAGGAGCGCGTCGGAGAGGGCCGCCCGCAGGCCGGGCTCCTCGCCGAGCACGGCGCGCAGGCGCGCGCTGATCTCCAGGTGGAGGAAGCGCGCCCGCCCCGCGAGCAGCCGCCCCTGCACGTTCCCGCGGGCCGCCAGCGCCGGCACGTCCGCGCCGCTCCGCACGTCGGCGGCGCCGAGCGCCACGCCGATGCGCGTCATCGCGTCGGCCAGCCGGTCCGCGGGCAGCCGCGCGCCCCCGGCCGAGAGCACCGCGTCGGCGTCCGACGTGGTGGGGGCAAACCCGTGGAGCTGCACGAAGAGCGGGTCGTCGAGGGCCTCCGCGAGGCCGTCCGTGGCGGACTGGAACCAGCTCTCGGGCGCGTGCGCCGGATCGGCACCCGGCCCGGCGTTCCGGTGCACCGTGGCGATACATGCGGCCCGGAGCTCGCCCGCGTCGAACATCGCCGCGGTCACCGCCCCGGTGTGGAGGTCCGAGAAGGGGTGCGGCGCCTGCACGACGAGGTCCTCGGCGAGCGGACCGACCCGCAGCGCCACGAGCCCGACGCCGCGCGGCTCGCCCCGCTCGACGAGCCAGGCGACGTCGTCCTTCCGCAGGAGCTCGAGCCCCAGCGCGCCGGCGCGAGTGTGCGCGTCCGTGGGGAGCGTGCCCGCCGGGGCCGCGCGGGCGAGGTCGCGCACGAGCGCCGCGTACGCGAGCCGCTCGGCGGGGGTGGGGGTGGCCGGCGCGAGCTCGGACCGGCGCTCGCGTACGAGCTCCCAGGTCCCCGCGTGGCCGAGGGTGGCGAACAGGAGGAACATCGTCAGTCTCGCGGTTCGGCGCCGGGGGAGGCGCCGTGGGTGGTGCGCGCGCGGATCCAGGCCGGACCGGCGCTCTCGAGGGTGAGGGCGAGGGTGACCCCCCCGGCGGCGAGGTCGTCGCCGAGGCGGATGCGGACGTCGCGCCCGCGGCGGAGGGCGGCGCCGCCGAAGGACATCGGACGCGCCTCCGACTCGCTGGGGACGACCACGGCCTGGCCTTCCCGCGTGGTCGCCCGGGTGAAGAGCCCCGGCCGGACCGCGCCGCCCACGCGCCAGGAGAAGCGGACCTCCCCGAGGCCGCGCACGTAGGGGGTGATCACCACCTCCTGCGGCCCCGCGGCGAGCGGCAGGGCGAGGGTCTCGCGGGTGTCCATCCGCCGGACGCGCCAGGTCTGCCAGGGCGAGGACCCCGCGGCCCGCGCGAGGAAGAGCCCCGGGACGCCGACGCGGACGTTGGCCGGGCCCGGCGGGAGCCCGGCGAGCCGGAGCTCGCCGGCGGTCGCGAGGATCGGGGCCTCGCGGCTCTGCCCGGCGACCACCAGCGGCGCGGCCCGGCCGACCTGGCCCGCGTCGACGCGGTAGTCGACGCGCAGGCGCCCGGACGGCGGGATGACCACCATCGAGCCGTCCTGCTCGACGCGGGCGCGGTTCCACGCGGCCCGCGCGGGCTCGGCGACGAGGTCGAAGGAGCCCGGCAGCGCGATCGAGCGCGCGGTGAGCTCCTCCTCGGGCTCGGTCCCGCGGGACACGAGGCGGACCTGCCCGTCGAAGCGGACCAGCCGGCCCGCCAAGGCCAGGGCCTCGAGCTCGAGCGGGGCCCGCGCGCGCCAGGCCTCGTGCAGGAAGGGGGCGAAGCGGGCGATGCGGCCGTCGATGGGCGGGGCCGGGTACGCCGGGTGCGGGACCGGCGCAGCGCCGCTCTCGACCTCGACCGTCACGTCCACGGCCGCCGTCGGCGTGACCACGAGGCGCGCCGCCCCGTCGGGCACCCGCAGGAAGGAGACGGTCTCCTCGGAGACGCGGGCCGTCTGGTAGTCGTCGCCCTGGATGTAGCGCTCGTAGGCCGAGGGCACGGCGGGCGCCGCGACCGTCCACGTGCCGAGGGGGTCGCCGGAGGGGTCCGACGCCGACAGCTCCACCGTCGCGCCCGTCTCCGGCTCGGCCGGCCGGAGGCCGAAGAGCCGCCCGGGGCGCATCCGCGGCCGGAGGCTCACGCGCAGCACCTCGCCGCCGTTGGCCTCGTAGGCGAGCGGCGCGTCGGGCCGCGCCCGGAAGACCTGCTCGGCGCGGAGGTCGGGCGCGATCCAGGTGCGACCCGTCTCGTCGCGGTGCGACGCGGGCGCGCCCCACACGCTCCCCTTGCCCTCGATCCACGCGCGCACCCAGCGCACGTCCATCGTGTCGACGCTCGCGACGTGTACGGAGGCCGCCTCCGGGATGTCCCACGGCCCGAAGGTGGGCCCGTCGAGGGCGTGCTCCTCGACGGCGCCGTCCGCGTGCTCGATGCGGACGCGGCCGCGCGTGATCCGCGGCGTGCCGTCCGGCGCGGCCCAGGCGCCGCCGAAGCGCACCGGCCCGACCAGGGTCCAGGTCGCCACGCCGCCCCCCGGCACGAGGACGCCCACGGCCTCGGTCCCGTCGACGGAGGCCGCCGCGAGGCGCGTGGTCGGGACGAGCCCGCCCGTCGCGAGGGCGCCCAGCCGATCCCACCGGAGCTGCGCGGCGTTGGCCTGCCAGGCGTCGGGGAGCGCGTCCCAGCCGTCGGCGTCGATCGCGTCGGCCACGTCGGCGCGGAAGTCCGCGGCGTCGCCGTGGCGCAGGCGCACCTGCCCGGCGAGGCTCCGCTCGCCCTGCGAGTACACGATCGCGAGCACGCGCCCGCCGGGGACCGGCGCCTCGCCGGTCAGGCGGAGCGTGCCGCCGCGCGCCCCCTCGCGGGGGTGGAGCCGGAGCACGCGGGAGGCGTGCACGCGGTCCGGCGCGCCCGGCAGCCAGGCGACGCGGAGGAGCTTCTTCGTCGCGTCCTCCCAGCGCTCGACCCGGGTGACGCTCCAGACCCGCTCGGTCTGCACCACGGCGCCGTCTCCGTCGAGCTGCTCGGCGGTGATCGCGTAGGGGCGGCTCGCGCGGGGGTCGGCCGGGCCGTCCTCCGCGGTGACGAGCCAGCTCACGATCTTGATGGCCTCCTCGTCCGGGGCGAGGGCGAACGCCACGGGCGCGGAGAGGTCGTAGGCGTCCACCACGCCGGCGTCGGCGGGGAGGTACACGGCGTGGGTGGCGATGTAGGCGACCGCGGCGGCGAGGACGGCGACCCAGGCCGCCGCGCGTACGAGGACGTTCACTCGGCCACCCCCCGGGCCTGGTGATCGGCGGCGCCCGTGGGCCGCGCCGGATCCGCCTTCTCGCGCCGCGCGAGGCCGTCCCCGCGCTGCGCCCGCTCGATCCACGCCGTCGTCGCGAACACCGTCACCTGCGCCTCCTCCCCGGCGGCCAGCGCGGCGGCCGCGCGCGCCTCGTTGCCGGGGTCCACGTACGAGAGCCGTCGGGCCGAGCCGTCCCACGTCGCGACGGGGACGCCGGCGCTGCCGAAGAGCTCGGCGGCGCGCCGCAGGATCGCGGGCGCGCGGCCGAGGTCCGTGATCGGGCGGCCCACGGACAGCACGACCTCCGCGCCGGGGTCCGTGCCGCCGCGGCCCGCGCGGGCCGTCACCACGCCCACGCCGCTCCCGAGGCGCGCGAGGGCCCCGAGGAGCACGCCGTGCGCGGGCGGGTGGTCGCCCCGCCCGCTCCGATCCAGCACGAGCAGGGTGGCGCCCGTGGCGCCGTGCAGCGCGCGCGCAAGGACGGCGCTCCCGGGCTCGTCCCGCAGCGCGGGCGCCTCGACCACGATCGGCGAGCCGGCGCGGTCCAGGAGCGCGATCCAGCCTTGGCCGGTGAGCGCGCTCGCGTCCCCGGTGCGGGTGAGCGTGTAGCCGAGCTCCCGCGCGAGGCCCGTCGCGAGGCGGAGGGCCGGCTCCGCGTCGGGGCCGCCCGCGCGCCACTTCATCCAGGCGCCGACCACCGTGTCCTGGAGGACGCGGCGCTCGCCGTCGGCGATCGAGGCCGACCCGATCCCCTGGCCCGCGGGGAGCGACGGCGCCTCGGCGCCGGCCACCCAGGCGTCCAGGGCGACGGCGGGATCCCCGAGGGGCGCCGGCTCCAGGCCGAAGGCCGTGCTCGCGATGATGAGGCGCGTCGGCTCGTCGAGCGTGAGCGTGAGGTCGTCGGCGCCCGTCTCCACGTCGAAGGGCCCGAGCGCCTTGCCCAGGGTGCCCAGGTCGACGCCGGCGGAGGTGTCGGGCAGGCGCAGGCGGCGGCGGTCGCCCGCCTCCACGACCAGCACCGGCCCGACGAGCGCGAGCTCCGCGCGGGCGGACTCGCAGGCGTCCCCCTCGGGCGCGCAGACCAGGACGGCGCGCGCGTCGAGCGCCTCGGCGACGGCGAGCGTCGCGGGGCCGGCGTGGCGCGCCCCCAGCCGCCCGGAGACGATCGGCCCGGTGCCGCCGCGGACGACGAGCGCCCCGAAGCCGTCGCCGCCCGCCACGATCCCGGGCTCGCCGCGGACAACCCGCGCCACGAGCCCCTCGGGCACGAGCCCGGCGTCCGTCCAGGCCGCGGCCAGCGCCGCCGCGCGGCCCGGCATCCCGGTCACCTGCATCGGGGCGCCCTCCACCTCCTCCCGCTCGGGGAGGAGCACCGCGAGGACGAGCCCCAGGCCCGTGGCCGCCACGAACGACGCGAAGCTCGTGACCACCGCGGGCACGAGCACCCGCGAGAGGTCCCCGTAGCGGACCGCGCGGACCGCGAGGAGCGCGGTGAGGAGGTAGCCGAAGCCGAACACGTCGCGCCCGGCGAGGCCCACCTGCGACCCGGCGAACAACCAGCCGAGCCCGAACTTGGCGAGGTAGGCGAGGACGAACGCGAGCACGAGGGGCCGCCCCCCGGTGAGGTTCGTCCCGCGGAGCCCGGGGGCCTTCAGCACGAGCCGCACCAGCACGGTGAGGACGAGCACCTCGCCGAGCGTCGCGAGGAGCCGGTGCGGCTCCATCCAGCAGAGGGCGAGGAGCCCGGGGATGATGATGCCGCCGAAGTCCCAGCCCCAACGCAGGTTCACCGCGGAGCCGATCGAGGCCCCGACGAGCAGGAGGATGTAGGCGCGGGGGCTCGAGACGAAGTCGAGCGCGAGGTCCTCGTAGGTGAGGGCGAAGCTCGACAGCGAGAGGTTCGTCGTCCGCAGGAGGAGGTCGACGATCGCCCAGGTCACGAGCACGGGCACGCCGAGGCGCACGACGGACCGGCCGAGCCCCTGCCGCCAGATCGCGTTCGCCGCGAGCGGCACGAGCACCAGCCCCATCGAGTGCAGCCCGCGGAGCACCTTGATGCCGGTGGCCTCGGCGAGCCAGGCGTAGCCGCCGCCCTCGAGCACGAGCCGCATCGCGACGGACACGAGCAGGAAGAGCAGGAAGCGATCACGCCCGAAGAGCCGCGTCCACGGCCACCAGTGCGGAACGCGCTCCGACACGGCCGTGACCACCGCCCACGTCGTGAGCGCCTCGGCGACCACGACCACCGCGGTGGTCGGCTCGATGAGGAAGATGCTGGCGAGGTAGCCGGGGACGACCAGGCCGGAGAGGCCCCAGCCCAGCGTCTCGTGGAACGCCCACACCACGAGGAGCCCGACGAGCACCGACGTGAGGATGGAGTTGTCGAGGGAGGAGGGGGGAAAGAGGGCCAGCATGCGGGGACCTCAGGAGGACGCGGGCGCGCCGGCGCCCTCGTCCGCTGCGGGGAAGCGATGCACCGGCGCGCGGTCGCGCGGCACCTCGGCGCTCTCGGTGGTCGGGTCGTCGGGGCCGAGGTCCGCGGCGCCGGCGTCCGCCGCCAGGACGAGCGTGTCGCAGCGGATCCGGTCGTCGGCGGCGCGGCTCGACGCCGGGACGATCTGCAGCAACATCCCGGCGCGCGTGGAGGCCCGGCCCACGGGGCACACGAGCAGGTCCCGCCCGGGCACGCGCGTCGGCACGCAGACCGGCTCGTCCTCGGCGGCCGCCTCGGCGATGCGGGCCATGACCCCGGTCGCGTCCGAACCGGTGAGCGTGGCCACGACGTCGGCGAGGGTCGTCGAGCGGGGCACGGTCTCGGTGAGCGCGGGGCTCGCGTAGGTCAGGCCGCCGTCCGGCCCGAACACGCCGAGGGGGAGGCCGCTCTGCTCGATGAGGCGCTCCCAGCGCTCGGCGCGGGCGAGCGTCCGCTCGGCGGCCATCTCGGCCTGCCGCACCCGGGGATCACGCGCGGGCGAAGGCGCGGCCGCCGCCCCCTTTCCGGCCCCGCGCGCCTTCCGGATCCGCGAGCCGCCCAGGGCCGTCCCGTGGAGCTGCAGCTCGATGCGGTTCAGCGCGGAGAGCGCGTCGCGGTGGATCGCGAGGATCCGCCCGCCGAGCGCCGTCCCGGCCGCGGCCACGAGCCCCAGCCACGGGAGATCGAGCCCGAGGCGGCGCGCCCCGACGCCGAGCAGCACGGCGAGGACCGCGGCGGCGGCCGTCGCGCCGACGGCCCGCCAGGCGGAGCGCCGCGCGAGGACCCGCTGCCAGCCCAGCGCGGCCGCGCCCGCCAGCGCCGCGGCGACGCCGAGCGGCAAGACCCGCAGGTGCGCGTCGGCGCGGGCGGCCGCCAGGGCCACCGCCAGGATCTCGCCGCGATCGACCGGCGCGGCGCGCCCGGGGCTGGCCTCCCGGAGGCCGACCGCGGGGTCGCTCCACACGACGACGACCGCGCGCCCGGCGAGGAGCGAGGCCGGCGTGCCGGGCCCCAGCTGCTCGACGTCCAGGCGGAGCACACCGTCGAGCCCCTCCGGGAGGGGCAACCGGTGGGCGCCGTCGAAGCGCAGGCGCCCGTCCGGGCCGGGCGCGAGCGTGCCCGGATCCGGCGAGGCGCCCGCCAGGCGCGGGTCTCCGTCGGGCAGGGCCATCCACACCTCGGCGGCGCCGGCGGCGAGGGCGGCCTCGCGCGCGGCGGCGGGGTCCGCGGCCCGGACGACGGCGCCGGGTAGGGCGCGTGGACCTCCCAGCGACGCCGCGGCGTCGTGGAGGGAGGCTGAGAGCGGCGCGCCGAGGAGGGTACCCGAGAGCGCCAGGAGGGGGGGGAGGGTTCGGGAGAGTTGCATCGGCGCCGGTGTTGCTAGACACCTCCGGTTCGTCAGCGAGGGGCGGACAAGCTGAAATATTTTCAGACTTGACTCTTTGCTGGCCCATTTTCGGCACAAGTCTCCGGGGCGGGGAAACCAGCGCGGTCGGGCCTCGCCCATTGCGCTGCCAAATCCAAAGTCAACGTCCAAACCAAACCCGCGTCCGGCCGCCGGACACGGGGAGCGGGAGTTCATGCCTCGCCGTCTCTTTTCTCTGCTCGCCCTCTCCCTCGCGGGCTGTGACGCCGGCCTCCTCCGCCTGCGGGTCGTCGACGAGGGGGGGACGCCCATCTCCGGCGCCACCGTCGAGACCCCGTCCTCCCGCTGGATCACCGGCGCGGACGGCATCGTCCTCGTCACGCCGGAGGAGCGCCCCGCCCTCGCCACCGTGTCCGCCGCCACCTTCCTCGCGGAGCCCGTGCCCCTCGGCGCCGCGGAGAGCGGCACCGTGGACGTGCGCCTCCTGTCGTCCTCGGGGCGCTTCGTCCTCCACTCCACCGGCGACGTGATGATGGGGCGCCGCTACGTCACCCCCGAGGAGGGGGCCCCGCTGCTGGATCCCGCCGACGACGGGGAGTCCGCCGAGGCCCTGGTCTCGGACATCGCCCCGGCGCTCGCCCTCGCCGACCTCGTCACCGTCAACCTCGAGACCGTCGTGGGCGACTTCACGGACGACGAGGCCTACCCCGGCAAGCGCTGGCTCCTCCAGACGCCGCCCTCGGCGCTCTCGGCCTTCGGGCCCTTGGGCGTCGACGTGGCCGGGCTCGCCAACAACCACCAGCGCGACTGGATGGACGCCGGCGTCACGAGCACGCTCGCCGAGCTCGACGCGCGGCGCGTCGCGCACGTCGGCTCGGGCGAAGACGCCGACACGGCCCTCGATCCGCTCATCCTCGACGTCGACGGCGTGCGGGTGGGCATCGTCGCCTACACCTCGGTCGACGGCGACTACGTCAACGACCAGTACCCGCTCGACGGCGACGCCGCGCCCGACCCGCTCCCCGCGGACACCGCGTTCCAGTGGGAGCCCCGCACCTGGGGCGCCCCCGAGTACGGCGTGGACGTGGCGGACCGCCGCATCGGGAGCGCGTGGGCGGCCATCGAGGACGCGGAGGACCAGCTCTCCGACACCGACCGCGCCGCGCTCTGGGCGTCGGCCGTGGCCGTCTACCCCGAGCTCCAGGACTGGGTGGCCCGCCGCGGACACGGCGGGGCCGCCCGCTGGGACGACGACGCCCCCGCGCGCATCGCCGCCGTCCGCGAGCGCGTCGACCTGCTCGTGGTGCAGCTCCACATGGGCTACCAGTTCGCGGCCGTGCCCGGCGAGGGCGTGAAGGACGCCGCCTACGCCGCCGTCGACGCCGGCGCCGACCTCGTCGTGTGCCACCACCCGCACGTGCTGCAGGGCTTCGAGTGGTACCAGGACAAGCTCATCGCCTGGAGCCTCGGGAATTTCCTGTTCGACCAGGACTTCCTCTCCACGTTCCGGTCCGCGTTCCTGCGCACCGTGTGGGAGGGCGGCACCCTCGTCCAGGCGCGGATCGTACCGATGATGCTCGACCGCTACCGGCCCGTCCCCGTCGTGGACGGCACCGGGCGCGACGTGGCGCGGCTCCTCTACGAGGCGAGCCTCACCGACGCGCGGTCCAAACGCGGCGACGACCTCGGCGTGCGGCCCGTCGCGGAGGGGGACGGCGCGCCGGGCCCCGGCTTCGTGTTCGAGCACGGCACCGCGCGGCTCACCGACGGTGCCCCGGACGCCGAGCGCGTCGAGGTCTCCGTCGGGTCGACCGGCATCGCCGCGCTGCCCCGCGACGCGCTGGTGCGCCGCCGGCTCGTGGACGATCCCGCGGGCGGCGTGCTGGTCGGCCGCGACGTGTCCGGCTTCGGGAGCTTCGAGGACGAGTCGGCCGACGTCGTCGCCGGTGCCCCCGAGGCCGCCCTCGCCTGGACCTGGTCCTCGGACGACATCGTGCTGGACACGCTGAAGCCGCTCGCCGGGCGCGCCTCGCTGGTCTACGCCCGCGACCGCTGGAACGACGAGCGCGTCTCCGCGCGCATGATCGCCCGCGTGCCGCTGCCGGCCCACCGGCTCTACGCCGACGGCGACGGTCTCGTCCCCCGCGACGGCGACGCCACCTACTCCGTGCGCCTCCTCGCGCGCCGCGAGGGCGACCCCGCCACGCTCACCGTGCGGCTCGTCCTCTACTACTTCGACGACCTGAACCCCACCGAGGATCCCGAGTCCACCGTGCTCGGCGAGGTGGAGCTCTCCGCCGAGCCCGGCACCGCCACGGGGGAGCTGCTCCTCGACGTGGATCCCTCCGCCTTCGCGCCGGTCGGCGGGCTGCGGCCGAACGCGGCGCTCCTCTACGTGTCGGTCGAGCCGCCCGAGGCCGGCGCGTCGGTCGTGCGCGTCGACGACGTCGCGCTCATCGAGTGGCGCCCGGCCGCCGAGGAGCCCTCCGGCTGGGGCGCGCTCGACTGGGTGCGCGCGCCCGCGGGGACGACGCTCGAGGTCGACGTCCTGCCGATGTAGGGGATTTTCTTCTTGGGGCGGGGGGGGCTCACCGCCCCCCCGCAACGCCCCCGCACCTGCGTGATGGAGGAGGGAGCCCGGATGGCCCACCTGCCATCACGGCCCGACCAAGGGCTCGCCATCGAGGCGAGCCCGACTCGGGACGGGCGCGAGGCCGCTCGGAGCGCCCGGCGCCGGGGCCCCGCGCGCGCCCCCGGCGCGCGTGGGGGTAAGCGCCGGGGGGGGGCGTTGCGGGGGGCGGAGCCCCCCGCCCCAAGAGAAAGAGGCCTACTCCCCGGCCTCGTTCGACGCGCCCGGCGTGCCCATCGACACGTAGTGCCAGCCGTCCTCCTCGGAGCCGTCGGCGACGCGCGCGGCCGACACGTCGGGGAGCATGTCGTGGTAGTCGATCCAGTCGGCGCGGCGGCCCTCCGGCGTGAACAGCGCGAGCTCCTCGCCGTCGGAGGACAGCGCGAAGGCGAGGTGGGTGGGGCCGAGCGCGGGCAGCCCGTCGGCGGCCAGCACGAGGAAGCCGTTCGCCGGGACGATCAGCGACGCGGCGAAGACGTGCGTCGAGGGCACCGTCACGTCGTCGCTGATCGACCAGCCGAGGAGATCGACGTCCTCGCCGCCGTCGTTGTAGAGCTCGATCCAGTCGGGAAAGCTGCCGTCGTCCGCGGCCCAGGCGGTCTCGTTGTCCGCCATGAGCTCGTTGACGGAGAGCGCGGGCGTGGCGGCGGGCTCGCCGGAGTCGTCCGGTCCGTGGGAGTCGTCGGGCGTGCCGGAGCTGTCCGCGCCGGCGGGGGGCGCCCCGTCGTCCGTCGCGGCGCACCCGACGAGGGTGAGTGGAAAAAAGAGGAGGAGGAAGTCACGCATTGTCTCAACACCCCGGGAGGCAGTGCGTAGCTAAGCACCATGTTCCTCTGCCTCCTCGCCTGTGTCTCGCCCTTCCAGAATCCAGTAGATCCGCCGATTCTCGAAATTCTCCCGGACGCCGGCGAGGGCGAGACGCCCGAATCCCTGCCCGAGGGGGACGCCCGCGAGGAGGAGCTGCCCTCGACGAAGCTGACCTTCGACCACGCCCGCGGGCTCTACTACGACCCGTTCACCGTCACGATCGCCACGGACCTCACCGAGGGCGAGCTCCTCTACACGCTCGACGGCAGCGACCCCGCCGAGCACGGCGTCGTGTACGACGGGCCCGTGAGCGTGACCACGACGACCATCCTGCGCGCCACCGTGGTCGTGGACGACGCGCCCGTGGTCCCGACCGTCACGGCCACCTACCTGTTCCCGGCGCACGTGCCGGACCAGGAGGCCCCCGAGGACTGGCCGCGGCAGTGGTGGACCGACGAGATCGGCGGCCCCTGGGACGCCGACTACGAGATGGACGAGGAGGTGACCTCGAGCGCGAGCTGGCAGGCCCACGCGATCTTCGAGGAGCTCCCGATCCTCTCGGTGGTGGTCGACCCGGACGAGCTCTGGGACGAGCGGCGCGGCATGCACGAGAACCCGATGGAGGTCGGCGAGTTGTGGGAGCGCGCCGCCTCGGTGGAGCTCATCGACGGCGACGCCGGGTTCACGATCGACTGCGGCATCCGCTTGCACGGCGGCACCAGCCGCGAGCCGGAGAAGACGCCGAAGAAGGCCTTCCGGCTCCACTTCCGCGGGGAGCGCGGCCCCGAGACGCTGGAGTACAAGGTGTTCCCGGACAGCGACCGGACGAGCTTCGAGAAGCTCGTGCTGCGCGCCGGTTACAACCGCAGCTGGGGCCACTTCGAGCACATCGGTCGGAAGCGCGCCGACTACGTCCGCGAGCGCTTCGGACACGAGGTGTACCGGGGGATGGGGTACGAGGCGCCGCACGTGCGGCACGTGCACCTGTTCCTCGACGGGCTGTACTGGGGGCTCTACCAGATCGAGGAGCGCCCCGACGCCGACTTCCTGGCCGCCTACGTGGGCGGCACCCCCGACAGCTGGGACGTGCTGAACATGGGGGAGGTCATGGCCGGGGACGACGTGGCCTGGCGGGAGCTCCTGGATCTCATCCACGGGGATCTGAGCAGCCCCGAGGCCTACGCCGAGGTGGAGGCCCGCCTCGATCTCGAGCGCTTCGCCGACTACGTCCTGCTCGAGTACACCCTCGGGAACGTGGACTGGCCGGACCGCAACTGGTACGCGGCGCGCCCGCGCGAAGAGGGCGGCCGCTGGGTCTTCCACACCTGGGACAGCGAGTTCATCATCCCGAACTCCGACTACTTCTGGATCTACGCGGAGGAGGACGATCCCGGCGAGATCATGAACTCGCTCCGTGCCAACGAGGAGTTCCGGATCCTGTTCGCGGACGCCATCTACCGCCACCTGTCGCCGGGCGCGGCGCTCTCGCCCGAGGTGCTGATCCCGCTGTTCCAGTCGCTCGCCGACCCCATCGTGCCGGGGATCATCGCGGAGTCGGCGCGCTGGGGCGACCACTGGCGGGACGTCCGCGGGGACATCACCGCCGAGGTCTACACCTACGACACGCACTGGCTCGGGGAGCTCGACCGCATCACGCGCGTGTTCTTCCCGCCCCGGAACACCTACGCCCTCGCGACGTACCGGGCCGAGGGCCTCTACCCGCCGATGGACCCGCCGGTGGCGTCTCCCGGGGCGGGGGCCGTCGAGGCGGGCGACACCGTCACGCTCACGGTGCCCGAGGGCGAGGTCTGGTACACGACCGACGGGACGGACCCCCGCGCGCGGGGCGGCGACGTGGCCGACACCGCGCGCCGGTATACCGCGCCCTTCCAGCTGACCACGGACACGACCGTGCGTACTCGCGTGCTGACGACCGCCGGGTGGAGCGCGCTGGCCGAGGTCGCGTACACGGTGAATTGAGGCGAGTGGTTCAGGACCGGCCGAGGAAGATCACGTGCCGGGCGCCCTTGCCGGCGTGGGCGCGGACGCGGTGCACCTCGGGGCGCAGCCCCGCGCGCTCGAGGCGCTTGGGGAAGTCGGGGGCGTCGTAGGCCGACCAGTAGGCGACGACGCCGCCGGGACGCAGCGCCATGCGCGCGCGCTTGAGGCCCTCGGGCGCGTACAGCGCGGCGTTGCCGGCCTGGGTGAAGGCGTCGGGGCCGTTGTCCACGTCCAGGAGGATCACGTCCCAGGTTCCCGGCGTTGCGCGCAGCACCGCGGTCACGTCGTCGACCACCAGCGTGACGCGGGGATCGTCGAGGGGGTGGCCGGCGAGGGGCCCGAGCGGGCCGCGGTTCCAGTCCACGACCGCGGCGGCGAGCTCGCACACCGTGACGCGCCCGCCTGCCGGCAGGTTTTCGAGCGCGGCGCGGAGCGTGAACCCCATGCCCAGGCCGCCGACGAGCACGCGCGCGTCGGGACGCGACACGCGCGCGAGCCGCGCCATCTCCTCCTCGGAGCCGTGCATGCGGCTCGACATCAGGTCGGCGCCGCCCGCGCGGATGAGCCACTCCTCGCCGCGCTGGTGGAGCGAGAGCGAGGTGCCGTCGGCGGTGACGGCGGTCGCGACGGTCAGGAGCGGACGCACGCGGCGGACTAACCCGCCGGTGCGCGGCTACTCCAGGCCCATCTGGCCCCGCACGCGGTCGGGCCAGTTCTGGATGCGCGTGAGGAGCGCGGTGCGCGCCGCGGTCACCTGGGACTCGGTGTAGGGGCGGCGCGGGTCCTCCTCGAGGAGCGGCGCGGAGAGCTCCCACACGTCGAGCGCCCAGCTCTCGACGTCGAAGCTCTCGTAGGTCGCGAGCGCGTCGGTGGTGTGCTGGTAGAGGGCCTCGACGCAGTCCGCGTCGTCCATGCAGCCCGCGGCGACGGCGCCTTCGGCGTAGCTCCACTGCATGCCGGTGTCCCAGCTCTCGTCCATGCCCCAGGGGGAGAAGTCGAAGCGGTTGTCGCCCGGCTGGCGGTACACGAAGTAGTCGTTGAGGTTGTAGGGGTAGCCGTCGCGGTTGCCGATCGCGATGCTGTAGGCCCAGAAGTCGAGGAAGTTGTCCATGTCGAGGACGGTGTCGGCCTCCTCGAGGAAGGCGTCGGCGGGCGCGCCGTTGAGCGTCTGGCGGACCGTGTCGAGCGCGGCCTCGTCGCCGGGCCCGCACACGAGCTCGAAGTACTGGGTGCCGCGGCGCGTGAAGTCGGCGTAGTCGTTGCCTTCCCAGAGGTCGCCCGAGCCGTCGCCGTAGCGGCGCTCCAAGAGGTGGTCGTCCATCGACTCCAGGTTGGTGTAGAGCCCGAAGAGCTCGCCGTTGACGCTCACGCGGGCGTAGTTGAGGCGGGGGACGGCCAGGCCGGCTGCGCTCCAGAGCGCGTAGCCGATCATCTCCTTGGACTGCGTCGGGTCGCCCACCATGTTGTTCAGCGTCAGCCGTTCGAGCGTCGCGAACTTCTGCCCCTGTACGTACTCGTTGAACTTCACCTTGAAGGCCGGCTTGCCGTCGAAGTCCTGGTAGCTCGAGCTCCCCTTGAGCCGGATCCCCACGGTGTCGAAGCGCGTCCCGTTGATCACGACGTTGCCCACGACGTACTCGAAGGGGTCGCGACGCAGGGCGCGCAGCTCGTCGTCCCCGAGCTCGAGCTCGATCACCTGCACGACCGCCGGGTCGTAGAACGCGGCGTACAGGGCCTCGAGCTCCGCCTCGGTGGGGCCCGTGTCCTCGCCGGTGTCGGTGTCCGTGTCGACCCAGGAGGTGTCGCCCTCGATGTGCTCGACGTCGGTGTCCTCGACGGGGGCGCCCGTGTCGTCCGTCGAGTCGAGAGGGGTCCCGCGTGGCGAGCAGGCGGTCAACAGCAGGGCGAACAGCGGCATCAGCGGTCCCGCGCGGACCCGCATCGTACACCCGGGCCCGGCCGTCCTCGCCCTCGAAAAGTTTCACGGGCGCGTGGCCGCGCGCCTGGGAGCAAGGAGCGCCCGAATTCGTGCGCGGGCCTCCCCACCCGGGGCGGCCCTCCCCGCGGGTCCCCGCGCCGGTCGCCGAGCCCGCGCACGGGGCCCGTCGCGACGGCGCGGGGGCGGCGACGAGCGGATCCCGCCGCCGCGGTAGCGGGACCGCAATGCGGTACGGGCTCCTCTAGTCCTCTTCGCGCCGGCCGGACTCGGCGCGCTTGCCCGCTTCGATGAGCTCGCGGACGCGCTGGCCGCCCTTGTGCCCGATCTCCGAGTAGCCCTCGGAGCCGAGCTCCTCGCGGCGCTTCTCGCCGCCCATGCGGCCCGCTTCGCGGACGCTCATCGACCCGCGGTCGGTCTCCTCGGAGGCCTTGGGCGCGCGGGCGGTCTCCCGGTCCAGGTTTCGATCCTTCGGCATCATCCCTCCATCAAGCTGGTGTGCCCGAGGGTCCTCCGCACGGCCTCGTGGCCGCGCGGAGGGGGGCCTCATTCGTTCTCGCGGTGGCCGCCGCCCTTGCGGGCCTCGGCTTCCTTGCCCTCTTCGATGAGCTCGCGGACGCGCTGGCCGCCCTTGTGGCCGATCTCCGAGTAGCCCTCGGGGCCGAGCTGCTCCTTGCGCGCCTCGCCGCCCATGCGGCCGATCTCCGAGTAGCCCTCGGGGCCGAGCTGCTCCTTGCGCGTCTCGCCGCCTTTCTTCCCGATCTCCGAGAAGAACTCGGAGCCCCGCTCCCGCGCGACGGTCTCGCCACCCTTGCGGCCGATCTCCGCGTAGCCCTCGGAGCCGAGCTCCTCGCGACGCTTCTCCCCGCCGAGACGCCCCGCCTCGCGGACGGTCATATCGCCTCCGCCCTTCCCCTTCTTCTCCTGTGGCATCGAACCCTCCCCCTTGGCCGTTTATGGCCTGTCGTTTGGGTAGGCATGCCTGGGTGGCATGCAACGTCGAGGCCGGCCGTACGCTACCGTTCGTGACAAAACCAACCGGTGGCGCTCGTGGTCATCGTGGGGCGCGCGCTCCGCGGAGGGGGGAGGGGGGGGCCGCCGGACCGCCCCTTCCCCTCGAACGTGGTCGCCGCGGGCAGCGCGTCCACGAGGAACGGTCGCCGCCCCAGGACGGGGGGCGGCGGCGGGGCGGCGGCGGGCGGGGCTTCGCGGCCCGGCTCCGGGTCGGGGCGCGCCCCGATCGCAGGGAATCGTCCCGACGGGTTGACGATCGGACCCGCGGGGGGCACGTTGAGGGGAGATTCGGTGTCCGAGCGCGAGCTCGGCGCCTTTTCCCTACCGGGGGCGTACCGGTTTCGACGGGGTACTGGAAGGCCGAGGGGCGTGGCGAGGTGCGGGTCGCCTTCATCGATCCAAAAGCAAGCTGCCAACAACAGCAACCACTTCAGCGAGGCCCTCGCGGCTTAGTTGAGGTCCTGGGGCCATAACAGAGCCCCAGGCGTCCGGTAGAGCGTGATCGAACTCCACTGGGCGTATACCAGATCCGCAGCAGACCCGGGGCCGAGCACCCGCCGGGCGAGCGAAGTTCAAACAGGGGGCTCTGACGGTGGCCAAAGGTCACGACACTCGCCGATGAGTTTTCGGCAGGCCACGTATCTCCAGAGTTAGAAGGTGCTTCGGACGCGGGTTCGACTCCCGCCGCCTCCACCACTTCAAACACGCTTCGCCCGGCCTAATCCGCCGGGCGAAGTCGTGTCGGGGGGGCGATTCCGCCAGAACTCCGCCAGATGGCGGAGGAGCAGCCCGGCCCTCACGAACACAGCCTGGAGGCGACAATGGCGAAGCGTCCGACGCCCGAGAACGTCACCGACATGAGCCTTCCCCAGCTCCGCGCGCGGGTTCGTCGACCCCTCGTCTGTGACGCGGGACGACGACGGCGAGGTCACCTACGACTACAGCGAGCGCGGCTGGCAGCACTTCACCGACGAGGACCACCGCCGGTTCGGCGACGCCATCGACGCCACCGCCGAGCGGCAGGCGGAGGCCACGGAGCGACAGCGCCGCGAGACCGAGGACGCGCGCGCGCAGCGGCTCCGAGACGAGGAGGAGTAGGGGTCGCGCGCCGAGGGCCGGCGGGCCCGAGTCAGGGCCCGATGCGCCGGATGCCGTCGAAGCCGAACGTGAAGGTCATGCGGCGCTGTCGGCCGTCGAACTTCGTGTCGTTGAACCTCTGAATGTTGGGGTCGCGGTCCAGCATCCCGTCGAAGCCAGGCGGCTCACCGAGCAAGGCGACGGTGTAGGCCACGGAGCCGAACCTGACCGTGGCGACGGCCCAACGCACGGCCGCGACCCGCCCGCCGTCCGCCTCGCCGCCAACTAGGAAGCGGAAGTGCGCCCCGGGTGGCCCCGCGACCAGCTTCTCGCCGTACGCTCGGCGGTCCCCCTCCTTGCGGTGTAGCAACCAGTCGCGCAGCGGCGCGAACTCGTCCCGAAGCGCCAGCCGGGGCGCGTGTACGACCAGCATGAGGTAGGCGGCCTTGCACAGCGCGCGCGAGGTCAGGTCTGGGCGGGGCTGGCGAACAAGGGCGGAGACGTGGAACTCGCCGGGCCCGCACTCGTCTGGCGGCTCGCCGGTGGGCTTGTCGCCGTCGCGGAGGTGAAGCTCGAAGCCTCGCTCATGGTGGTGCGCCATCGTGACGGTGCGGCCAGCGCCCGCGTCGAACACCGCTGCCGCGTTCCCGGTGTCCAACATCGGACGGAGGAAGGCGGTCGTCCCAGACCGGAACAGGTCAAGCTCGCAGTCCGAAAGGGCGTGGTTCACGCGGTCGTCGACGACGCCCGGGGGCAGCTTGACCCACTTCACGCCGACCGCCTGGGGGACGACGTGCTCCCATTTCCGGGCGTGCTCGGGTGGAATGGGCTCCCAGGCAATCGGGCAGATGGACCGTCCGTCCTGGGTCAACAGCGCGCGCACCGTCTCCACTCGCTGCTTCCAGGTGTCCGGCGTGTAGGTCTCCGCGGGGCCGAGCCTCCGGTCGTCGCCATCGACGACGCACACCTCGACGGGGAGCGTCTGGGATTCGGGGGCGGGCTGGGTCATGCGGGGCAAGGTAGCCCGGCCACCGCTGCGAATGTCGCCTACCGCGCGTGGGGCACGGCAACGCCCCCGCGCGCCGGGTGGACCTAAAACAAGCGGGCCGGAGGGGCGTGGATTGTCGCCTTGTGAGGGCGACGTTTGTGGGGGAAGCAGGGGGCGGAGCCGGCCCGATGCCGGCCCGCATCCGGGTGGCCTCTCGTCCGTCCGCGGCGCTCACGCGGCCGAAGCGCGGCGCGCCGATTGTCGCCTCCCAGGGAACGGCCGCCAGATGCGGTTTCTCCCTTGGGATGAAGTTCGGTGCCCTCCGGGCATGAGACCAGGAGAACCCTTCCTGGAGACTCCCGAATGTCGCCTGAACTCGTCGACTCCGACTCGCTGGAACTGCTCACGGTGGAAGAGGTCGGGACCTCTTCAAGGTGCGGACGCGGAAGGTCTACGACCTCGTCCGCGACGAAGGACTCCCGTTCGTGAGGATGGGCCGCTTCTGCCGCTTCGTCCGTCGTGAGCTGCGCCGGTGGCAGGAGTCGCGCATCGCCGCGAACCCCGTGCCCGGGGCCCCGTCCGCCGCGCCCGCCCTGCTCACGCGGGACTGGTCGCGCCGGGCCTAAGCGGCGCCGCCCTCACCCCGTAGGAGACAATCGTGGCCCACAAGAATCGCTGGACCGTCACGCCGACACGAAGTCCGACTCCTACATCATCGCTTTTTCGTACAAGGACGCGCACGGCGTCTCGCGACGCTACAAGCGGAGCGCCGGTCGGGGCGTGTCGAAGCGCGATGCGGAGACGAAGGCGCGCGCGCTGTACCTGGAGATGGAAAAGGACCCGCTCGCGTTCGTGGGCCGGTTCGTCACCCCGGTTCATGCGAAGGCGCGCGCGCTGCCCTTCGGCGACGTGGCGGCGACCTACCTTGCCGAGCACGTCGAGACGAACTGCCGTGCCTCGACGCAGCGCACACACGAACAGATGCTCCGGGTTCACCTCGTCCCGGCCTTCGGCACGGGGGACCTCCGCGACGTGCGCCGGCCGACCGTCGACGCCTACGTGGCCCGGAAGCGTCGCGAGGGGTTGAGCGCCAAGTCGGTCGCCAACCACATCAGCGTGCTGTCCAGCATCTTCGAGTTCGCCATTCGTCGGGAGTGGGTCGCGGAGAACCCCGCCAAGGGCGTCACGCTCCCGAAGGTGACCGACCAGGGCTACGACTGGCTCGATGCGGAGGCCGCCGACCTGTTCCTCGCGGCGGTTCGGGCGCGCGACCCCAAGCACGCCGACCTGTTCCTTGTCGCCCTCCGCACCGGGATGCGACAGGGCGAGCTTCTGGCCCTCCGATGGGGCGACCTCCGGTTCGGCGCCGACGGCGGCGACGACGCAATCACCGTGCGGCACAGCCTTCACAACGGGCAGCTCGGCCCGACGAAGGGCGGGAAGCCGCGGCAGGTCTCCATGCACCCCGATGTGCGCGCGGCGCTGCTGCCGCGGCGCGGGGACGCCACGGCGTTCGTGTTCGCGACATCGGCGGGGACGCCCCTCACGGGCAACATCGTGAAGAACCCGATGGCGCGTGCGGCCACGGCCATCGGGCGCCCGGACCTACGCTTTCACGACCTTCGCCACAGCTTCGCGTCCCAGCTCGTCGTCAACGGCGTCGGCCTCCAGGTGGTTCAGAAGCTCCTGGGACACCAGGACATCCAGACGACGCTCCGCTACGCCCACCTACAGCCCGGCGCCTTGACCAGCGCCGTCGCTACGCTCGGGAGCGGCGGACAGGTGCTCCCCTTCCGTCAGGCGGGGTGACGGGCCCGAATCTGGCGGAGTTCTGGCGGAGTCGGCCGCGTGGGCGACAATCCGAGGCGCGCGCCTCGTAGGATTGTCGCCTTGCCGTGCGGCTTCCCGCACGGCCGCGGCGGACCAGGACCGCGGGTAACCAACCCGCTTCCGGGGCCGGCTACCGCGGCCAGCGGTCCCGGAGCGCCCTTGCGGAGACGACGAGGAAGTCGACGGCGGCGTCGTCCAGCGTGCCGACCTCCGCGACCAGCTCGTCGACCTTGGCACGGCGGGACGTGTCGAGCGCGGCGGCGAGCAGCGCGGGCGCGTCCGTGTCGAGCGCGGCGGCGAGCCTCACCAGGGCTTCGAGCGATGGCGTCCCGATGCCACGTTCGAGCTGGGATATCCACTCCGTGCTCACGCCGACACGGCGCTCGGAGCCGCGGACCGGCTCACTCTGGAGGCGGCCATGCGGAAGGCGCGTGAGGCTCCCCGATTGTCGCCCAGCCAGGACATCGCGAGGGTGTGGGTCCCGCTCGTCGAATTCTTGGAGCTGTTCTTTTCGTTCGGTAGCGCCGCTGCGGACGCATGAGGGGCTCGTACTGTGCCTCCGACCCCACACCCTGCGCGCGCCTACCCGCGACGCCCGCCGAGGCGTTGCGCCGCTCGCTCCCTGTCCGCACGCTCCTGCTCTCCCGGCCGCCAAGGAACCTCCAGGCCCATCCCGTCGCCATGACATCTCGGGATGACGCCGAAGGTCTCAAAGACCTGCTCGACGATCGCTTCGGCCGGCGCAAATACCTCCCACGTCAGTGCCTTGTAGGGAAGGCCCATGATGCCGGCGCAGGCATCGCGCATCTCCGCGACGTGACGTGGAAGAGCGGGCGACAATGCCTCCAGGTCGGCGACGGCCTTGGTAGGTAACTCTTTCCCGCGGAGCAGTCCCAGAACGCGACCGAGCTGATTTGTGACGTGGGCCACCTCGCTCACGGTGAATCCCCAAAGTGGCCCGTGGTCGCCACGGTGCCGATAGGCCGCGACACGTTCGCGCACCCGGAGGTTGACGGCGGAGGCGACACTTACGAGAAGGTCGACCGACGACTGCACGCCTGCGTCGTCGATATAGTCGGACGCAACGTACTCTGCGTGGAACTCGTCGAAGCAGTTGACGGCGAGTTGGCGCCGGAGGAGGGGCCAATCCGTGCCTTCGACGGCGTCCTTGACGTCGGGACCGAGGAGGTAGCGGAGGAGCAAGCCGAGGTGAACGTGCGCCAGCTCGTGAGCGACAATCGACCGCGCCAACGGCTTCCCGGACACGAGACCGCGCCCGATGTCCAGGTCCAGCAGCACCACGGCGAAGGTAGACCCCGGCTGTCCGTCGCCCCACATGAGGGTCTTTCCAACGCTGACACCCTCCTCTGTGTGCGTCAGGTCTTCGGGAAGGCCAAGCTGGCGTTGCCAGTGAAATACGGCGCTCCGTAGGTCCGCGGCGAACAGGATGAGGCGGAGGTGGGCTAAGAGCAGCCGACCGCCCGCGTCGGCATCGCCGTCGACGGTTGCGCCGCCCCCTCTCGGTGTCGTTAGGTCGGTGAGAAGGGCGGCGACAGACTCGTAGATTCGCGCCGCCTCCTCATTGTCGTCGACGCCATCGAAGGACAGCGTGAGGTGGCGACCAGGCTGTTCGAGGTCGGCGCGTTCGAGCGGTCGTGCCACTGTCGTCGATGGCTCGTTCACGCCTACCACCAGCGCCGCGCGGCGAACTGCCCCCCGCTGTTGCGGCGGTACCCGCCCGCGTCGACGTGCGTGCCGTTCTCGTTGGCGACGACCGCGAGGAAGGCCGTCGCAAGTCCGGCCCAGAGAACGCCCTGCTGGACCTGCTTGCTCTCCGCGGCGCCGTTGACGACCAGATTCGCGAGGTGTTCGCAGTTGAAGAAGAGCATGTCGTACTGCCGGCCCACGTAGGTCACGGCGCGCGCCGCGACCGCCCATTCATGGCCGGACGTCGCCCGCTGCTCCACGTGGATGGGGTGGTTCCCTGCGAACCCCTTTCGCGTGGTGTGCACGACCCCGTTCTCCCGGGTGTTGTGCACGAACCACAGCTCTCCGTCGGAGCCGTACCCGGTGCACACCCCGTAGTGCTTTTTGTGCAGCTGAACCCAGCATTTGTCGCCTTGCTTGATGACCATGGTGGCCTCCCTGTCTATTCGTCCGATTCTTCCTTCTTCTTCCTGGAACTTGCTGCCGCGACGCCCGCGACTGCGGCCAGAATGGCTGCGCCGCCGATGAGCCACTTCCCGACGTTCTTTGGCTTCTCATCGTGGACTGTCATCCCGGACGCTTCGAGCTGTGCCGCGATGTTGTCCGCCTGCTGAACGAGCACCCACGGCTCCATACCCAACAGCCGCGCTGCCTTGCGAAGCTGCGCGAGCGTCATCGTCGTGTCGCCGGTCTCCACGCGAGACCAGCCGGACACCGTCGACAGGTCGGCTGCCTCGGCCATCGAGAGCAGGGGAATGCCGCGCATCTCCCGCCTCCCGCGGACGACCTGACCGACAATCTGGACGTAGGAGGTGGCTTGTTCCACTACGACACCATGCTCACTTCGAGCATCTCCTGACCGGTCCGCCAGTCGTACACGACGCGGATGCGCCAGCCCTGGTGGACGCGCTGCACCCCGTTGACGGCGCCGAGGAACGCGCCCCCGGCTACGGCGTAGCCGATGACCGCCGGGGGGAAGAGGGCAGCGAGGAGCACACCCACTCCGAGCCCGGCGAGCCCGCCTTCGACGGCACCCTGACCGGCGCCCGCGAGGTAGTCGACGAAGTTCGCAGGGGTGGACGGGTCGAACTCCCAGCGAACCGGAAGGTGCTGGGCTGCGACGTTCGCGGCCTCGCGCAGCGCCGCGACCTGGTTGTAGGCGATGAGCACGGCGTTGCCGCGGCGGAGGTAGTGGAGGATGAGACCAGACTGGGACATGGACGGCTCCTTGCAGCGCAAGCAGAGCATCGCACGTCGTTGCCCAATCCGCAATCCTTTTCGCTATCCGCCCGCGCGGCGCCGCCTCACGGGGTCAGCTTCACCGCGGCCCACGGGCCCTCGCCGCCAGCGCGGAAGAGCACGGCCTCGGCCATCGGCGCAGGGGTGAAGTAGAGCGCGACCAACACCTCGTCCGGTTGACCGCCCACGGCATCGAGGAGCTGGTGAACCCAGTCCTCGTCCTGCGTGGCGAGCGCGTCGGCGAGGTGCCGTAGTTGTCTCGCAACGTAGTCCCGACCCAGCGTGACGCGCACGGGGGTCCCGTCCGTCGAGCGTAGGTCGAGCGGCCGCACCGTCTTTCCGCCGACATTCAACGCATAAGCGAGGTTGCCTCTGCGCAGGTTGCCAATCTCCTCGGGGCTGAACTGCTTTTCGACCGAGATTCCGTGAAGCTGGGGAAGCAGGTCTGGCCAGTGCTTCTCGGCTACCTCCAGGATGCTCGCGTCGTTGAACTCCTGCCCGTGCGTACCAATCTTGAGGATGTAGGCATTGTCGCCTCGCAGCATCGCGAACAGCAGGTGCTTTCCGCGGCCTTCCTCGACGTGGAAGTGGTGGATACCCCAGTCGTAAAGCATGTAGTCCTGGAACACGTCTGGAAGTCCATGCTTCCCTCGCACGATTTCGCCCCGACGATTCCAGAAGACGTGCTCGACCGTCCTGGACAGGAACTCGTTCGACGGGTCGTTTACGGCGTCGTCGCCGGTCTCCAGGAGACCGAGCAGGCGGGTGAGCTTCGGCTCGAACTGCGCCTTGCGCCGGTCGTTGGCGTACTCGTCAGAGAAGTGCAGGCGGCGAGCAAGCGGGGGCACCCGGCGGCGCTCGTCGTTGTACAAGGCCCGCGCGTAAAACCAGACGTTTCGGTCCGCCTCGCGAAGTCCTGTGGGCGTCGGCGGCAAGAGGGTGTCGTCGCCCCCGAGGCGTTCAAGTAGGGCGCTCCGAAGCGACGCCTCGTAGGCCAGATACAACGTCTCGTAAGTGAGCATGGACGAGTCCCTACGTCTTCGGGGGAGCCGAGCGCCTTTTCGGTTTCTCCCTCTACCTGCGACGGCGTTGGTCGACAATCCCGCCGCGCGAAACCTGCGTGACCGCGGCCCCCCCCGACGAACGCCTGGCCTCGCCTCATCGAGGCCCTCCGTGACCGCCTGCTGTTCCACCTCGACGGCGACGACGGTTCTCACTGGTCGGAACCGCCGTGGCCCTGTGACGACGACAATCGCTCGTCCTGTCCCGCAGGGAGCCGGATGCCATGCTCGCCCTGACGCGCGTCCAGCACCTGCATGTCCATCACCGCACCGAGGTGCCCCGCCATGCGAACTACGCGGTTGTCCAGGCTACGAATCCCGGCGGCAAATACCGACAGCCGCACGTAGTCGAGGTCGATGCTGTCATTGGACGCGTCCTTCGGGAGGCGTCCGTCCAAGCCACCATCTTCCACCCACAGGAGGCTGGACACCATGGGGGCTGCGACAACGGCGAGGCACATGCTCGGCTGCGACAAGAGCCGAACCGCCAAGTCGGCGCTCGCCCCGCAGCGCATGAGGGCCGCGGCGCCGAACTCCTTTACCGCGTTTAGGGCGAGAAGTCGGAGGAGTTGCTCGTCGTCCTTGCGCAGAGCCTTCGAGCCGGTGGGGGAAAGAACCTTGCGCCAACCCTTGTTCTGCTCGGACGCGAGCTGGTGGTTGTCCTCATGGCTGTAGAAGTCCCGCGCCGCCGACTCCCTTGCGGCGGGAAGATGGGTCCGCAGGTGCGCGAGCGCGTGTCCTGGCTCGCCCCGTAGTTCCCGAATGATGTCACGCAGGGATTCGACGCGCTCCCAGTCGACGATGTCGCTCATAGGCACGCCCGTGACCAGCTCCTCGCGCGCCATCTCCGCGACCGCGCGTCCCAGGAATGCCGCTTCAGGCTCGGCACCGAGCAGGCGGAAGGAGTCGCGCATCGTGCGCTCCCACGCGTCGGGATGCTGGCTCATCTCAACGAGTGCCACGTCCGGCACCAGGGCTCCCGGCCCTCCCGCTCGGGCTGCCTCCAGAAGCGGCGTCACATGGTCGACACCGCGGTCGTCTCGCATGCAGTTCTGGTCGAGCACGACGAAGGGGTACGCCGGCCTCGTGCGCGGAACGCTTTCAACCCCGTTGGTTATCCACTTTCTCGTGTCCATTGTCGCCTTCCGCTGCGACCGCGTGTAGCAATCCCCCGGATGCCAAGCAACACGTTCAGACGCTCGCCGACCAGCTCTGGCTCCGCCAGAACTCCGCCACTTCTACGCGCGCCGACCCGTCGCCATCGGGCGCGAGACGACACCAGATGACACTCACGGCCTCCCCGGATTGTCGCCTACATCGCCGATAACCAGCCTCCGCCCGACATCGGCGACCTCCCCAAGAAGGTGGTTCGACTCCCGCCGCCTCCACCACTTCAAACACGCTTCGCCCGGCCTAATCCGCCGGGCGAAGTCGTGTCGGGGGGCCGACTCCACCACGTTTCCACCGCGGGGAGGAGGGGCGAGGAGGCAGTCGCGAACCTCCCGACCACGCCCCAGCCGGGTCGGCAGGGGGCGTGGGAACTTGAACGAGGCGAGGTGCTGTCGACCTTCGCGAAGGGCGAGTACGGTCTCTCGCTCGTGGACGAGCAGCTCGCGGAGCTGGAACTGGGGGCTCTCGGCCATGTGGGCGAACTCGGGCGCCTCCTGCGGGACATCGCCGGTCGGCAGGCCGACCCGCGACGAGGGCAGGCAGCCCTCCAGGCCGCCCTGGACGCTGGACCAACGTCGGTTGACGCCCAGCTCCGGGAGATTCGCGAACTGCTCGTCGTCGAGCCGCAGATGAACGTCCGCGCGCTGTCCGAGCGTCTCTTGCGCCAGATGCACGACGGCATCCGCGACGCCCTCGCCGCCGCCGACGGGGCCCCGCCCGCGAGAAAGCAGCAGTACGCGAGTTCGGTGACTGGCGGAGATGGTCGGACCGGCTCGAAGCCGAGTTGACCGGCCGCGGCCTCCAGTTTCACGCGGTCCCCTGGTAGGCGGTCACTTCCCGGGCACGGGCCCTGTCGCCGACTGGAAGAGCGGGGCCTTGCCCTTCGCCGGCGCCTCGCCGAACTGGCGGACGAGGTAGAACCTCACGGTGCGCCGCGATCTCGCCGGACTTTCCTTCCGGGCGCACCAAGGCGGCACGGCTGGCGACGCGCCGCGGCTCCGCGCATCGGACCCCGCCCACCACACGCCCGCTCCGGTCGCAGCCGGGGGCGTTGCGGGGGGCGGCGAGCCCCCCGCACGGGGTCCGGCCGCGAAGCGGGCGGGCCCCCACGAAGACGAGCTACGCCGCGCTGGCGTGTTTCCCCGGGAGTTGCCGCCCGCTCTTCAGCAGGACGCGGGCGAGGGCGGGGTAGAGGAGGCTCGCGAGGACGGCCACGGTGATGGCGGCCCCCTCGAGGTCCGCCGGGACGCTCCCGGCGCGGACGCCGAGGTCGACGACCGCGATGAGCAGGGTGAGCGGCGCCGAGAGCAGGAGGGCCGCTGCCGCCGAGTCGCGGCTCCGCGAGCCGGTGAGCGCGAGGACCACGCCCGCGGGGACGCGCGCCACAACCATCACCAGCAGCATGGAGACGATGAAGCCGAGCCGGTCGAGGAACAGGTCGGGCGCGATGGCCACGCGCATGCCCACGCCGATGAAGAAGATGGGGACGAAGAAGCCGTAGGCCATGCCCGCGAGCTTGTGCTCGACCGCGCCGACGTCGCGGAAGACGTAGGACACGAGCAGGCCGGCGACGAACGCGCCCAGCAGCGGCTCGATGCCGCCGAGGGCCGCGAGGCCGACGAACAGCGCGATGAGCGCGAGGCCGGCACGCATGCCGGTCTCCTGGGGGTCCTCGGCGGCCAGGAGCCGCGTGAAGGGCGCGGGGAACCACCAGAGCAGTGACCGCAGCACGATGGCGCCGAGCACGGTCGCCGCGACGGGGACGAGCGCACGCGCGCCGCCGAGCACGGCGTCCACGGCGCTCTCGGCGTGGGACGCCACCTCCACGATCGCCACGACCGCGATGGTGACGAGCTCACCGACGCCCGCCACCGCGAGCATCCGCTGGGCCACGGGCGTGCGCGAGAGGTTGAGCTCCCGCAGCACGGTGGCCATGAGCGGGACGGAGGTGGCCCCGACGGCGAGGCCGATCCAGAGGTTCCACCCGAAGATCACCGCCACCGCGAAGGCCACGGCGAGCGTGAGCATGCTGCACACGAGCGGCACCACGAGGCCCCGGCCGTTGGCGCCCGCGAGCGAGCGCACCTGGATCTCCATGCCCGCGACGAAGAGGAACAGGGCGAACCCGAGGTCGCCGAGGAGCCGGACGATGCCGCTCTCCTGCGCGCCCTCGAGGCCGAGCCCGCTGCGGCCGATGCAGAGCCCGAAGAGGATCTCGGCGACGGCGACGGGGATGCTCAGGCGCCGGGCGAGGGCCGGCATGGCGACGGCGCCCGCGGTGACGACGATGAGCGCGATGCCCTCGGCGGGCCTCACGCGGGCCCGCCCGCGCCGCCGTCCCGGCGCGTCCAGGGGACGAAGACGGTCGAGCACGGGGACGCGTGGAGCAGGTACGTGGACACGTCGGGCACGAACAGCGTGCTCCGGCGCGCCCGGGAGTGGCCGAGGACGAGCAGGTCGTCGGCACGGCACGCGCTCCGGATGCGCTCGATCGGGTTGCCACGCTCGACGGCGCGCTTGGGCTCGATGCCGTGGAGGCGGGCATAGGCGACGAGGTCGCGCGTGGGATCGGAGGCCCCCTCCGCGTCGGGCGAGACGGAGGGCGGGAGCACCGTCAGGATGGCGAGCGGCACCTCGAACTGGCGGGCGAGGTCGATGGCGGCCCCGCCGATCTGGCGGGCGTCGTGCTCGGTGCCCACCGCGACGACGACGCGCCGCGGCTCCAGCGGGCCGCGGACGACGATGACGGGGACACGCGCGGCGATGAGCTGGTGCGCCCAGCCGGGCGTCGTGAGGCCGGCGCGCGCGACCAGCGGGACGGGCCGGGGCTCGACCAGCAGGCAGCCGACACTCGCGGCCTCGAGCGCCGGCGCCACCGAGGCCGCGGGCGTGATGCCGGGATCCAGGAGCACGGGGGCGACCTCGATGGCCTCGCGGACCACGAGGCGCGTGCCGAGGGCGCGGCCGACCTCGAGCATCCGCGGACCCAGGCAGCCGAGGCGGGAGCCGTAGGCCGCGGGGAAGGTGGGCGCTCCGCCGCGGAAGAACGCGGCGATGGCGCCGAGCTCGGCGGGGTTGCCGACCAGCAGCACCTGGTCCCCGGGCTGCACGTCCGTGTCGCCGTGGGGCACGATGAGCCGCCCCTCCCGGTAGACGGCCGCCACGAGCCAGCCGCGCGGGTGCAGCTCGCGCAGGGGGCGCCCGGTCGCCGGGCTCCCGGACAACACCGTGACCTGCCGCAGCTCCCCGTGCCCGAGGCCCAGCTCCACGCCGCGCGTCTCCGCCGTCCCGATGCGGTTGAGCACCTGGGAGGCTGCGATGGCGTCGCGCTCCACGACGGCCGTGCCCGGCCAGGCGGCGGGCGCCTCGTCCAGCACCGCCACCATCTCCTCGACGCCGAACTCCTCGGCCGCGATGCGCGCCACCTCGAGGTTCACGGCGTCCGAGCCGGACGCGAGCACCAGGGTCGTCCCGGCGTTCAGCGGGCAGCGCTGGAGGGTCAGGCGGCTCGTCGCGTCGCCGACTATGTCCTGGCGGCCGGGCCGCGGCGGGAGGGCCGCGAGTGCGGCGGCGTCCACGTCGACGGCGGTGACACGCCAATCGACCGGGAGCTGGGAGAGGACCGCCCGGGCCACGCGCCCGGCGCCGACGACGACGATGTTTCGGATCTGCGGCTGCACGCGGGGTCCACCTCCGGGCGCCCGCAGGAGGCGGGCTCGTCTTTCACCGCCCTATCGCGTACGGTCTGGAGGGGCAGAGCGTTGACGGACCTGCTCCGGCGTGCCCCCGGTCCAGCGCTTGAACGCCCGGTGCCGCACGGCCTCGAGCTCCCGCGCGAAGCTCGTCCCCTCGGCCCCGAGCCCCCGCTGGAGCGTGCGCGGGCTGGTGCGCAGACGCGCCGCGCACGTCTCCACGCTGCTCTCGGCGAGGCGGTGCGCGTCGCGGTCCTCCCCCAACGGCTCGCGCACCCGCTCGCCCAGCCGCCGGCCCGACGTCAGCGCCCCCAGCTCCTCCTGCGCCGCGCGCTCGAAGTGCACCGCGAACAGGGGGTTCGCGGTGGGCAGCGGGAGCACCTGGGAGACGACCGGCTGGACCGGCTACGCGCTCGGCGGCGGCGGCGACGTGGACGTTGACGGCTGGATGGATCTCGTGGCGAACGGGGAGGACGTCGGGGAGCCGGGGGCGATCTCACTGCTGCTCGGGCCCGGACGATCAGAGCCCGACCTGCCCCCGCACGTAGGTGCCGTACACGGGCAGGAGCGCGTCGTAGTAGTCGCGGTAGTACCAGACGTAGTCGGGCGTGAACGGGCGCTTCGGGTCGGTCAACACGTCGGTCTCGGAGAGATCCCACGCGGCCTGGGCGATGGCGCCCACGTCGCTCGCCTCGTAGGCCTCGACGGCGGTGGCGATGTGTGCCTTGAGCTCGGTGACGCACGCCTGGTCGGCGAGGCAGGCGGCGCCGAGCCGCCCGCTGACGAGGTTCCAGTCGCGCCCGCTCCAGGAGTACTCGGAGAAGGACTCGTCGGTGCCCCAGGGCGCGAACACGAGCCGGCCGGCGTCGGCGGGGTCCTCGTAGACGAGCACGTCGTTGATCCCGAAGGGATACCCGTCGAAGTTGCCGACCGCGGCGCACCAGGCCCAGTACTCGAGCCACTGGTCGACGTTGATCAGCTGCCCGAGCTCCCCGAAGAAGTCGCCCTGGTAGGCGTCCAGGGCGGCGATCAGCGCGTTGAAGCGGGCGAGATCGCCGTCGCCGCTCTTGAGCTCCCACCCGGTGTCGAGCCATTGCGTGTAGAAGTCGCCGTAGCTCGCGCCGGTGCCCCAGAAGTTGCCCTCCGGGTCCGAGAAGCGCCGCTTCAACCACTCGTCGTCGGCGCTCTCGATGTTGACGTACAGGCCCCAGGGCTCCCCGTTGAGCGTCACCCGCGCGTAGTTGGCCCGCGACGCCAGCTGCGAGTTGCGCCCGAGGAGGTCGTACACGATGACCTCCTTCGATTGGGTGTAATCCGAGGTCATGTTGTTGAGCGTGATGCGCTCGAGGTCGCCGTAGGTCTGGTCGGGGACGAACTCGTTCAGCTTGAGCTTGAACGCGGCCTTGCAGTAGCCGTCGCCGCAGTCGAGGTCCTGGTAGGTGCTCGAGCCCTTGAGCCGCACGCCCACGTCGGCGAACGCAACGCCGTTGATCGTCGCGTCCCCGGCCACGTACTCGTCGACGCCGTTGTTGAGCCGGCGGATCGCGGCGTCGGAGAGGACGATGTCGACCGTCTGGATCACGCTCGGGTCGAAGAACGCCTCGTAGATGGCGTCGTCGTCCGGGCCGGAGTCGGTGTCGGTGTCGCCGGGGATGGTCTCCGTGTCGTCCGAGTCGGCGCCCGTCTCGACGGGGTCACCGGTGTCGTCGTCGTTGCCGTCGGAGATCACGAGGCCCGAGGGGCCGCAGGCGACGAGGAGGAGCGGGAGGGCGAGCATGGGGGCGCACGATACCGCTTTTCGGCGCGGGTCGGCGCGCTCGGCGGCGCGCGCCTCGTCAAGAATCGCACGGATCGTCCCCCCGGACGCTACCCGAGCGCGCTCCCCACCCGGTCGGCCTCGCCTTCGAGCGCGGGGTCGTCGTTGAGGGGCATCCCGCCGACCTCGCCGGTGACGGGCACGCGGCCCGCCCGCTGCTGCACGACGTGGGCGAGCTCGTGGCCGAGCGTGTGGCGGCCCTGGGCCGTGTCGGGCGAATAGGCGCCGGGCGCGAAGTGAACGTCGTCGCCGCGCGTGTAGGCGAGGGCGCCGATGTCCGCGGCGGAGCTGTCGTCCGCATGGATGCGCACGCCGGAGAAGTCCGCGCCCATCGTGGACTCCATGCGCGCCTGGAGCGCGCCGGGCACCGGCGGGCCGCCCACGACCTGCATCGACGAGGCGAGCGGATCCGCGAGGCCGTCGGCCTGGAGCGGGTCGGCGAGGCCGTCGGCCTGCAGGGGATCCGCGAGCGCGGCGCTCGTCGAGGGGGCGCTCGTCGAGGTGGGGGCGGTCTTGGACTGGGTCCGGGTGGCGTTCATGCGCGCCTCACGTGCGGTGGCGTATCCGTTGGTCGGGCGGATGGCGAGCGGATCACGGAGCTTCCGCCAGGAGAGCCTCCTCCTGGACGATCGACGCGCGGCGGGCGATCGCGCGCACCGTGGCGGCGGCGCCGTCGGGGAAGGAGGCGGCCGTCCACGGGCAGCCGGGGTTCGGCCGGACGCCCTCGAGCGCCTGCCCCTTCGCGACGGCGGCGAGCGGCGGGAGCACCGGCTCGCCCACCTCGGCGGCTTTCGCGGAGGCCTCGACGGAGGCCACGAGCCCGGACACGCAGGCTTCGACGGTGGTGTCCAGGGTGCCGGCGAGCGGCGCGGGGAGCTGCCCGTAGGCGTGCGTCAGCGCGAGCGCCCAGGCCTCGGCCTCGCCGGGGGCGACGGGGGCGCGGCCGTCGGCAGTCGGCTCGATCAGCTCGCCGTGGATGGCCGACCAGGCGTTCGCGAGCGTGTTGGCGGCCCAGCGGTCGTTCGCGAGCGCCTCTCCCGCGACGGCGAGGTCGGCGGGGCCCAGCTCGTCGGCGATCCGGTCGCTGAGCCCCCAGCGCCCCTTGAGCGCCACGGTGGTGCCCAGCACGGTCGACGAGTCCGGGCACAACTCCTCGGGGACCGGGTGCCAGAGGAGCGCCCAGACGGGGAGCCGGCCGGCGAGCTCGACGTCCTGGGCGAGGCAGGGGCCGACCACGGCGGGGTCGGGGGCGCGGTCGACGGCCATCTGGTCCGCGATCGCGGCGACGAGGGCGTCCACGCGGGCCGTGTCGATGGCGTCGAGCGCGGCGGCGTCGGCGACGACCAGGGAGAGCGCGGCCTTTCGGGAGCGCATGGCGTCGAGCGCGGCGCGCGCGGCGGCCTCGTGCTGGAGTCGCCGCTCCTCGACCTGCCCGGCGAGCGCCACGCGGTTGGTGTTGCACTCCTCCAGCCCGGCCGCGGCCGCGTCGAGCGCCTGCTGCGCCCGCTTCAGCTCGCCGTCGAGCGCCTGGACCTGATCCTCGGCCGCGCGGAGGTCGGCGGTGCTGTTCACGTAGAGCACGCCCCCGGCCCCGGCGAAGAGCGCGTAGGGGACGAGGTACATCAGCGGCGTCTGGAGCGCGGCGAGCTTCTTCTTGAGCGCCTCGGCCTTGGCGAGGAGCGCGTCGAGCGGCTCCTGCAGCGTGGCGGTGGCGGAGGGGAGGATCCAGCCGGCGGGCGTGGCGAGCGCGTCGGCGTTGGAGCGGCGGTGGTCGCTCCCGCCGACCGCGGAGGAGAGCCCCCGCGCCTCGCCGGTGGCGAGGTCGAGGACGATCTCGGCGAGCTCGCGCTCCTCGGCGCCGCTCCCCTGCATCAGCCGGAAGCGGCTCCCGGCGGGGTAGTACTCGTCGGTCACGACGCGGCGGCGGGCGTCGTCGAGCACGTGGAAGAGCTTCCACGCGGGGTTGTAGGCCTCGACCGCGATCGGGCGCTCCCCCGGCTCGATGCGGAGCGCGACGATCTCGTTCGCGCCGAGGCGCCCGCCCCCGTCGCCCCGCCGCGGCCCGGGGAGGATGCGGCGCAGCCGCTCCTGCCGGTCGTCGCGCCACGTCAGCACGAAGGCCTCGCCGGGCTCGACGGTGACCGACATCTGCGCGGGCAGGCGGCCGCGCTCCAGCACGACGACCTGGACGCGGCTCACGGGAGCACCTGCGCGACGTGCCGGTGGCGCATCCGGAGCTCGAGGCTCGGGGAGAAGACCACGGCGTCGGCGAGCCGCACCTGCAGCCGGTAGAAGGAGGAGACCTTCAGCGGGCGCTGCACGGCCTGCATGAAGCTGTAGAGCTCCTGGTTGGAGAGGTCGTGGGAGGGGAACACGCCGATCTCCAGGAGCGGGTTCTTGCCCAGCCAGGCGGCGACCTCGTCGAGGGCGTCGGCGAGGCCCGTGGGATCCTCGACGCGGCGCGGCGCGGCGGTGGCGACGCCCGCGCGGAGGTCGGCGGCGAGGGCGCGGCAGTAGTCGCCGAGGCCGGCGTCGTCCGGGTAGGGCGGGAGCTCGACGTCGAAGCCGCCCTCGATGGCCACCGCGCTCGCGAAGGCCCCGGCGGCGCCCACGAGGAGGGGGGAGTCGCCGCCGTCGTCCTCGACCGTGCCGCGGCTCCCGCCGCCCCCGGTGAAGACGTAGTGCAGGCCGAGGTCGACGCCGGGGGTCCACCAGAGCGAGGGGAGGCGCGCCTCGCCGGTGGGGAGCCGCCACTCGTCGCGGGGGGTGTACCAGGCCGCGAGTGCCGGCCCGAGCGAGGCGAGCGGCGCGGCGGCCGGGATCTCGGCGCTCCGGGGGCGGTCCGGGTGGGCGGGCCAGAGGTGGCGCAGCGCCGCGGTGACCAGCGCGCCGACGCGCCCCCAGGGCGCCGGGAGGCCCTGCGGCACGGCCTGCACGCTCCAGCCGAGCAGCGACGCGGGCCGCGCGGTGCTCACGAGCGCCGGCTCGGGGCCGAGGCGGTAGGGGAAGAGCACGATGAACGGGGCGCTCGAGCCCTTCGCGGGGAAGTCGCTCCGGACCTCCATGTTGTCGAGGCCGGCCTCGCGCATCACGCGGCGGCCCCAGTCGGACAGGCCGTCCTGGATGGCGCGGAGGTGGGCCCGGGAGCGGGCGTAGGGGCTCGGCGGCATCACTTCGCTCCGGGGAGGAAGGCGAGGCGGAGGGCGAGGGCGGCGCCCGGGGACCAGCTCCCGTCGGAGTTGAGCGCCTGGACCCGCAGCGCGGGCCCGAGCGTGAGGCCGGGGGCGTGCGGCTCCAGCGCGGCGCGCGGGCCCATGGGGCGGTGGATCGCCCACGCGATCCACGGCTCGAGCCAGACGCTCGTGTCGCCGGTGGAGTCGTAGGCGGCGCCGAGGCGGGCGCCCCAGGCGTAGCGCGCGACGAGGCCCTCGGTGCCCCACGCGGGCGGGTCGTCGCGGACGAGGCGCGGGAGCGGCTCCCCGCGGAGCCCGACCCAGGCCTCGCCGCTCGCGGACGCCTCCGGGGACTCGGAGGAGCCGCGCGCCCAGGCGCCCGCGGCGGCGCCGAGATCGAGCGCGACGCGGGGGGTGTCGCCGAGCCCGATCACGGTGGAGATGCCGGCGAGCGTGCCGGGGAGCGTGCCGTTCTCGTCGGTGAGGTCGGTGGAGAAGGCGCCGTCGAGGAAGAAGCTCGGGCGGGTGAGCGCCACGGAGAGCTCGGTCCAGACGCGCACCGGCTGCTCCCGCTCCCAGCGCGGCGGGATCTTCGCCACCTCGGCGACGAGCTCCGGCGGGGCGTCCTCGGGGAGCGTCGGCGTGACGCGGCTCCGCTGGGGCCCGATCCGCGTCGGCGGGAGCGTGGGGTCGGCGGGGAGGATCCACGCGGCGCCCACGGCCTGGAGCCAGCCGTCGCCGTGCCGCTCCCGCTCGACCAGGTAGGGGTGGGGCGGGAGGAGCTCGTCCTGGAGGGGCCGGCGGAGCGTGGTGCGGTGCACGTCGGTGACGACGAGGACGCGCGCCGTCTTGGGCGCGAGGTCCCGACGGAGCGGCGCCAGGAGCGTGTCGCGGAGCCAGCCCGCCTGGTCGTCGTCCGGGGCGGTGCTCCCGAGCAGCGGGTAGGGCACCCCGGGCTCGAGCAGCGCGGCGCGGAGGAGCTCGGGGACCAGCGCCCGCGGCGCGAGGACGGTGTCCGCGCAGAACGCGGCCGTGTGGAGGCGGAGCGGGTGCACGTCGGCCGGCGCGGCGTCGGGCGGCCGGAGCGACCAGAGGAGGTGCCAGCCGCTCCAGACCTCCTGGCGGGCGCGGTAGAGCGCGGTGCCGCCGGGCAGGACGAGCAGCTCCTCGACGGTCGGGACGCCGACGGCCCGCCCGTTCACGCTGAGCCCGGGGTCGTCCATGTAGAGGAAGGGGAGGCGGTCGCGGGCCTGCCAGAAGGCGTCCTCGGGGGCGGTGCCGGCGGGGGCGTCGAACAGGAGGTCGACGGTGACCTTGCCGACGACCGGCTCCTTGAGCGCGTCGGGGCCGTCGCCGACGGTGCAGATGGCGGTGGGGTCGACCTCCATCGGGCCCTGCTCGTCGAGCGGGGGGACGACGAGGCCGTGGGCGCCGAGGACCTCGACGATCAGCGAGGCGGTCGTCTTGGCCACGGCGGCCGGGGCGGCGGGCTTCTCCGGGGACCGCGCGGCCTGGAGCGCGTAGCGCAGGTGGGCGAGCACGACGCGGCGCTCCTCCACGTCGAGGTCCGCGTGGAGCAGCGTGGGGTCGAGCGCGAGGCCGAGGACGCGCGGGTGGAAGATCTCCGAGAGCACGGCCTCCCGCCCGGCGACCGCGTACCCGCCGATCCAGGCGGCGACGGAGGCGTCGTCGAGGCCGTCGAGCGTGCAGCGGCGGCTGTCGGGAGGCTCGGACGCGGCCGGGCGCCGGCAGTCCTCGCGGACGAGATCACCGAACAGGATCGCGCGTCTGGACGTGACGGCGGCGTAGAGGTCCGCGGGCGGGACGGGGCCGGCCGGGCGGCCGTACGCCCGGTCGGGCGGCGCGGTCAGGCGCTCGAGCTCGGCCTTCGCGACCGCGCGCGGGATTGCGTCGACCGCCACGTGGAAGCCCTCGGCCGAGGGGAGCGCGGGAGGCGCCTTCCGGTCGGCCGGATCGAGCTGGCCGCGGCTCGCCACGACGAGGTCGTCGAGCACGACGGCCGGGGGCTCGAGGATCGCGGGCGGCGGGGTCTCGATCGCCGAGAGCGCGCCGAGCACGCGGAGGTGCGTGGGCGTGTGGCCGGGCTGCGTGAAGCGGAGGAGCTCCATGGAGAGCCGCTCGGCGAAGCGGCGGGCGTGGCGGCTCGCGAGCAGGCGGACGCAGGCGGCGTCGACGTTCGAGGCGCGCGTGGGGAGCGGGCGGACCTCGTCGGGCTCGCGGGGCGGCTCCTCCGCGCGGGCCGCGCAGTCCCACCACCAGTCTGGCGTCGGCGCGCTGAACTCGGAGAGGAGCCCGATGCCGGCGCGCACGGGGCTGCTCAGCGGGGTCATCTCCTCGAAGAAGGGGGCGCTGGCGGACCGGGAGCCGCGCATCAGCTGCGCGTCGACGGGGCTGCCGTCGGCGGCCAGGCGCACGGCGAAGCGGCCGGCGACCACGGCCGTGGCGGGCTGCTCCGCGCTCGGCGTGCCGTCCGGGGCGCGCCAGCGCACGAGCGGGTAGCGCTCGGCGGGGTCGAGGGCGGGGCCCCCGACGGTGTAGGTGGGGAAGGTGCCCTCGCGGAGGAGCGCCTGCTCGCCCTCCCAGAGCTCGTCGGCCGCGGGGAGGTCCGTGACCTTGTAGGGCTTGCCCAGCTCGAGGCGGGCGGGGCTCGTGGCGTCGCCCCACTGAAGCGCGAGGTCGTCGAGGAGGCGCACGCGCATGCGCGTCGCGAGGCGGGTGAGCGCCTTGCGGAGGCCGTAGGGGCCCTCGGCGCGGGTGGCGAAGGCGGGCGCGCCGGCGCAGTCGGCGTCCTCGCATGTGTCGCCGGGCGACACCTCGGCGCAGGCGGCGTCCCCGCAGGTGGGGAGCAGGTCGACGAACATCACGTCGGCCACGACGGGCTCGGCGGCGTGGGCGAGCGCGGTCAGGAGGAGCAGGACGGTCATGCGATGCGCCTCCCACGGTCCGTGCGGCGCCGGGTGTCGAGCTCGCGGGCGATGCGGTCGAGGAGCCCCTCCACGTCGGGGCTCCGGCGGGACAGCGCGCGCAGCAGCGCGACCATCTCCTGCTCGGCGAGCTCGTGCACGCCGCGACCGGCCGGCGCGGCGGCGGGGCCCGGGGGGGTGGCGGCCGGGACAGGCGTGGGCGTGACCGCGGCGGCCGGGGCGTGCGCGCTGACCGGAGCCTCCCACGAAGCGCCGCGCGGCTCCTCGGGGGCCGGGGCCGGCGGCGGGGGCCGCGGCGGGCGGACCGTCGCGAGGGGGATGCCGGCGCCGTCGACGAGCGTGCGGCCGTCGACGGCGCGGACGGCGGCGTGCCCGAGGCCCGCGGGAGACGGCCGGGGGAAGGGGAGGACGGTGTCGGCCCCGGCGCGCGTCGGGCGCGGGCCGGCGAGGGGGGCGCGGGTGAGCGGGGTGGGCGCGGCGCCTTGCGCGCTTCGCGCCGCGGGCGCGGGGCGAAGGTGGCCGAAGGCCGGAGAAGACAGGCCGGCGACGGACTCCGACGAGGCCTCGGCGCGGGTCGTGTTCGCCGCGAGGAGGGAGGCAGCCGCGGCGAGCAGGGCGGAGACGGACGGCGGTGCGTCCGCGTGGGCCGGCGCCGCTCCGAGCGACACCGGGTCCGGCTCCTCGCCGGGTGCAGGGCGGGCGCCACCGCCGCGTTCCTGGAGCGCGACCCCGCCGAGGTCCAGCAGCTGCGCGGGCACCTCGGGGAGGCGCGCGCGGTCGGCGGGCGCGGCGGAGGCGAGGTCGGCCGACGCGGCCCCGACTCCGAGCGGCGCGAGGAGTGAGGGGCCCGGGGAGGTGAGGAGCGCGGCCTCGTGGGGGGCCAGGAGGCGGCCGTCGAGCGGCGCGGTGGACGGGGCCTCCGTCGAGTGGGCTGGGAGCTCGACGTGCGAGCCACGGGCCGGCCCGACCGCGGAGGGCGGGTCGCCCGGCCAATCGCCCGAGCCGACGCCGGAGCGAGCGCCGAACCGCGCGCCGGACCGCGCGCCGGGAGCGAGCGGGATCGCGTTCGGGAGGCCGACCGGCGCGGCGAGGGGAGGCGTGCCACCCACGGCGCGACGTTGGGCGACCGCACCCGCCGTGCCCCCGGAGCCATGTCGCGGCGAGCCGCTCGCGGGACCGGGGGCCGCGCCGGGCCCCCAGGAGCCGTGTCGTGGCGAGCCGCTCGAGGGACCGGGGGCCGCGCCGCCACCAAGGGGCCCGTCCCCGTGCGGCCCACCACGACCGGTGTCCGGTCGGCCGGTGGGCGCGACGAGGCCGAGGGAGACGGGCGCGCCCGCCACACGGACGGGGCGGGGCCGGCCGCCGATGGACAGCCGTGCGTCGGGCGCGCCGAGGCCCGGGCGGTCCCCCCGCCGTTGGGCGAGGCGGGCGGCGCCGGGGGTCTGGCCCGTGCCCGGCGAGCCCGCCTCGATGGGCGGGCTCGCTTCCCGGGACGAGCTCGCCGCGAGGCGCGCGGTCGGTCGGGCGGCACCGGGTGCGGTCGCCTCGCGCGGAGCGCTCGCCGCCAGGCGCCCGGCGGTGGGCGTCGCGCCGGGCGTGCCTGGCTCGCGGGGCCAGAAGGCGTCGGCGAGCGGGCTCGCCCCGGAGCGCCCTACGGCGGCCTGGCCGCCGGGTGTCGTCGATCGCCCGACGGGCGCCGGGTCGCCCGTCTTGACAGGCGAGGAGGCGGGCCGGACAGCAGAGCGGGCGCCTGCGTCGGCGCCGGGCGAGGCTCCGTCGGACCGCGTCCCCGTGCCCTCGTGGCGCGCGCCTGGCGCGGGCCCCCGCGGACCGGGCGCGGAGGGATCCCCGACGCCGGCGGGGGAGCCGCCGGGCTCGGTGGCCCGGTGGGCGACGGGGTCGGGCGCGGAGGCCGGGGCGGAGCCTCCGCGATCGGACGCGCCGGCGGGGCGCACGGGATGGAGCCCCTGGAGGTCCAGCGGCGGCGGGTGCGCCCGGAGGACACGCGGAGCCGTCAGCCCGCGGTCGCGCGGCCCGCGCGTGCGCCGCGCGGTTGGTGGGCCGCCGATCGCGTCCGACTCGCTGTCCGACGCGTCGTCGAGCGCGGCGTCCGGGTCCGGCGCGCCCAGACGGAGGAGCGGCGCCCCTCCCGACGGGACGAGCAGGGCGACCGGGCCGTCCGCGTCGGGCGGGAGCGCGGCGACGCCCGGACCGTGGCGCGGACGGTTTCCGGCCCAGGGTCGCGCGGCCGCGGTCGCCAGGGAGCGGCTCGAGACGTCCGATCGTTCGGGCGCCGAGCCTCCGGATGGTGCGGATGCCGACCCCTCGACTGCGTGCGTGCGATCCGGGTCGCCGGGGCTCGCCCCGCTGGGCGTCCCCGCGCCGCTGGGCGACATCACGCCGGGGCGCGTGTCGACCACGCCGCTGGGGCCGGTGGGGCCGCTCGGGTCGCCGGGGCTCGCGCCGCGACGCGGATCGCCGCCGCCGAGGCGCGCGCGCGGATCATCGCCGACGCGCGAGGGCGGATCGCCGCCGCCAGGCGGATCGCCGCCGCCAGGCGGATCGCCGCTGCCGAGGCGGGAGCGCGGATCGTCGCCGATGCGCGAGCGCGGATCGCCGCTGCCGAGGCGCGCGTGCGCGTCCCCGTCGCCGCCGCTCGACCGCGCGAGCTCGGCTCCGCCCGGCGCGGTTCCGGTCCCGCCTCCGGCGGTCGTGGGCGGCGCACCCGCAGGGGTACCGGTCGGAATCGACCGGGCGGGCGAGAGAAGCTCGGTCGGGGCGCGCCCGCCGGTGGTGGCGTCGGCCGCGGCCTGCGCCGCCGACTGCGTCGACCCTGCCGAGAGCGAGCCCGGGTGGGTGGCGACGAGAGGAAGCGCGCCACCCGCGCGGGGCGGCGCGGAACCCTCGGCGAGCTTCGGGGCGAGGCCGGGCTCGGCCTCGCGTCCCGCCGTACCAGGCGGAGCCGATCCCGGCGCGCCGGTCGGCGTCTCGCGCGCCGGTGGCGTGACGAGGGTGTCGGTTTCGCCCGACGGGGCCACGTCCAGGCGGCGTCGCCGCGGCGCGCGGAGCGTCCCGCGGTCCTCGTCGTCGGTCGAGGCGTGGGCCGCGCGCGTCAGGAGCGCCGGGCCGTCCAGTGCGGGCGAGAGGCCGCCCGGTCGCCTCAGGACGCGCGGGCCGCCCGGCGAGGGCCGGGCACGCGCCACGGGGCGCGTCGCGGAGTAGCCGGAGCCCGCTTCCGCGGTCGCCTCGGCGGGTCGTGAGCCCGCGTCGGAAGGGGGACGCGCGTCGGACCGGGGCGCGGGGCTCCCGGCGTCCGCGGGTCCACGGCCGGCGGGCGTGTCGCCACGGGGCGTCGTCGTGGCGACACGCTCGGAGGCCACGTCGCTGCGACGCGCGGGGGCGCCGGCGTCCGCGGGTCCCCGCCCGGCGGGCGTGTCGCTCCGGCGCGCGGGGGCGCCGGCGTCC
>CAYWGD010000025.1:0-72819 GCA_964457335.1 uncultured Enterobacteriaceae bacterium
GTCGGTGTCCGTGTCGGTGTCCGTGTCGGTGTCCGTGTCGGTGTCCGTGTCCGTGTCCGTGTCGGTGTCCGTGTCGGTGTCCGCGTCGGCTTCTCCCACGGGGCGGCTCGCCTCGGGCGCATCCACAGGGTCGGTGCCCGGGGCATCGCCGCACCCGGCGAGGACGGCCAGGACGACGGCGCCGCCCCCGAGCCCGGAGAGATCCAAACGCAGCATCGAGCGCTCCTGCGCCGATGGTACGTGACCCCCCGGACCTCCGCAACGAAGCCGTGACGCGGCCGTACGCCGGCCTACCCGCGCGGCTCAGAGGCTGACCGGCAATCCCGGACCGAGCTCGCTGAGGCGCATCGGGATGCCCGCTGCGCCCCGGCCGAGTGCGCAGGCCCGAGGCCTGTAATCGAGGCCGGGGCGCGGCGGGCGCCCGAGGCGTCCAGCGGGCGACGGGAGGGATTGCCGGTCCGCCGCTCAGTCGACGACCAGCACCTCGTCGCGAGAGACCTTGCGGATGAGCTCTGCCAGCGCCGCGGCCCGGGTGGGGTCGTCGGCGTGCACGCTCTTGAGCTGCCCGACGAGATCCTTGGCCCGGCGGAACGCGCCCACGAGATCCCCGCTGATGTCCGTCGGGCTGTCGATCGTGAGCATCATCTCCGACAGGCTCCGGCCTTCCGCCCACATGCGCCCGAACGGGATCATGTCGGGGCACCAGGTCACCGGCGTGTTGGTGAGCGCCTCGGCGCCGGTGACCACCGGGCCCAGCCGCACCTTGTTGGCCTCGCGCGCGAGCGTGAGGTCCGCCCCCTTGAGCGGGCGGAGGCGCACGTCGCGGCCGAACTCCTTGTTCACGGAGCACATGAGCCCGAAGAGCAGCCCGAGATCGAGGTCCTCGAGCAGCCCGGAGAGGATGAGCTCGGTGACGAAGATCTCCTCGATCTGCACGTGGAGCAGCACGCGGGCGCCGGCCGCGAACCCGCCGTCCTCGTCGATGTAGCCGACGGACTTGAGGAACTCGACCTTTCGCTGGAACTCCTCCCAGCTGCGATCCTCGTTGGACCGGGCGCGCTCCTGGAGCTTCGTCACGTTCTTCCGCTGCTTCCGACTCCCGCCCTGCTCCTCGAGCGCGCGCTCGATGCGCTCGGCCTCCGCGAGGTAGCGCTGGGCCTCCAGCCGCCGGGAGAAGGTGAGGAAGGACTTGTCGACCACCTCGCGGATGCGGTCGAGCGGGTTGGTGGCGAGCAGGTTGACGATCGAGTTGAAGGAGAGCGAGAAGCTCGACCGCACCGGCTCGGGCTCGCCGCGCAGGTAGCCCTGGAGCTGCCCGCGGATCTCGTCCCAGTCCTCGTGATCCATCCGGATCACCACGTGCCCCACGTCGTCCATGCCGCGGCGACCGGCGCGGCCGGCCTTCTGCATGAACTCGCGGGTGGTGAGCGGCCGGAGCGAGTAGCCGTCGAACTTCCGGAGCCCGTCGAAGACCACGGAGCGCGCGGGCATGTTGATGCCGAGCGCGAACGTGCTCGTGCAGTAGAGCACCTTGATGAGGCGCTGCTCGTAGAGCTCCTCGACGAGCGCCTTGAGCACGACGCTGACGCCCGCGTGGTGGTAGGCGACGCCCTTCTCGAGCAGCGGGCGGAGCTCCTCGTCGAGGAGCTTGCCGTTCTCGCCGCGCGCGAAGCCGTCGAGCAGGCGGTCCATGCGGGCCTGCTCGTCCGCGTTCAGCAGCGAGCGGCGGAGGCGATTGCCCAGGCTGCGCGCGTAGAGCTCGGTCGTCTTGCGGCTGAACGAGAAGTAGAGGCAGGGGAGGAGGTCGCGCTCCCGGAGGTGGTCGAACACGTCGGTGTGCGTGGTGCTCGGGCCCATCCGCTGGCGGCCGCCCCGGCGCCCGCCGCCGCCGTCGCGCCCGCCCTTGCCGAAGCGGCCCCGCCGCTCGCGGCCGCCACGCTCGAGCTCGCGCGCGTGCTGCTTCATCCAGCGCTGGTGCGCCTTGTCGAAGTCGCCCGGGGGGAGGAGCCCGTCGTCGAGGTTGCAGATCCACGGCTCGAGCGGCACCGCCCGGCGCGTCTCCTGCACCACCTCCACACGCTCGCCGCGCACCGCCGACATCCAGTCGGCGAACGCGCGCATGTTCGCGAGCGTCGCGGAGAGCCCCAGCACCTGCACGTGCGGCGGCAGGTAGATGAGGAGCTCCTCCCACGTCGTGCCGCGCTCGCGGTCGTCGAGGAAGTGGATCTCGTCGATCACGACCGCGTCGAGCTGGGGGAGCGTCTCCCCCGCGAGGAGCATGTTCCGGAGGATCTCCGTCGTCATGACCCGGCAGGGAGCCTCGCGGCGGATGACGAGATCGCCGGTCAGGAGCCCCACCTTCTCGTCGCCGTGGAGCCGCGTGTAGTCGCGGAACTTCTGGTTGGAGAGGGCCTTGATGGGCGCCGTGTAGATGACGTCGCGGCCGCGGGCGAGCGCCCGGTCGACCACGAAGTCGGCGATGATCGTCTTCCCGGTGCCCGTCGGCGCGCACACGAGGACGGGCTTCCCCGCGTCGAGCGCCTCGATGGCGGCCTGTTGGAAGGGGTCGAGGGTGAGGCCGCGATAGTCCATTGCCCGCGAAGCTATCCCCGAAGCCACGGCGCGGCTTGAGTTGAAGCGCCTCGCCGCAACGAGAAACCCCCCGTCACCGCGAGGCGACGGGGGGTTTCAGGTGGTACTCCCAACGGGATTCGAACCCGTGTCTGTGCCGTGAGAGGGCACTGTCCTGGGCCTCTAGACGATGGGAGCGAAAAAGCTCCGGATCCGAGGAGGTGGCCGATGCCGCCTCGGCGAGCAGGTCGTGGTTCGCGACCCCTCACAAAAAGAGGAAACCCCCCGGCACCGCGAGGTGACGGGGGGTTTCGATGGTACTCCCAACGGGATTCGAACCCGTGTCTGTGCCGTGAGAGGGCACTGTCCTGGGCCTCTAGACGATGGGAGCAGAAACCTGCTCCACTGTTCCCCGACTGGCAGCGGGGGGGAGTATGTGGTTGGGGCGCTAGGGCTCGAACCTAGAGTCTTCAGGGCCAGAACCTGACGTGTTGCCAATTACACCACGCCCCACCGGCGCACTCCCATTATGCGGGGGCCCTCGGAGCGTCAAGGGCGCCGCATCGGCTTCCCGATCATTTCGGCGCGGCGGCGGCGACCTCGGGGTACTGGTCCAGGACGAGCCCGTAGGGCTGCGAGAGGGTGTTCACCGTCTGGAAGTACCGTTCCTCGTCGAGCTTCGATTGGAGGTTCTTCTTCCGTGCGGAGTCGAAGGCGGCGGGGTCGTTCTGGGCCCAGGCGTCGGCCATCGCGTGGTAGGACGCCGCGCGCTCCGTCCACGCCTGCACGAGCAGCGCGTGGGCCTCCCCGAGCTGCGGCGTCACGGGCTCGATCCGCTCCGCCTCCGACTTCAGCGTGTCGGCGGTGGGCACGAGCTCCGTGGTGAGCCGCTCCGCGATGCGGGGCGCGTCCGTCTCGCCCTTCTTCACCCGGCTCGCGATGTCGAGGAAGCTCCGCGCGAGGGCGAGGTTCCGGCCGAGCAGGGGCTGCATCGCGTCGTGGTAGGCGACGACGTCCGCCTGCACGGGGTCGCTGCCGCACCCCGCGAGGAAGGCGATTAGGAGGGCGAAGGGTGCCATGGCTCCGGTCGTAGCGCCCTCCCGGAGGATTGTGAAGGCTCTCGAACAACTCGCCGTCCGCGCCCGCGCCCGGGTGCGGGCCGAGCTGGCCCGGCTGGGCCTCGGCGGGCGCCCGTCGCGCCTCGTCGTCCGCCTCGACGATCTCGACGCGGCCGGGCCCGTCCCCGCGGCGACGCTGCAGCTCGACGACTGGTTCGACGCGATCGTGCGCGTGGTCGAGTGGTCGAAGCCCCTCCCGGTGCAGGTCGTCGGGCGGGCCGACCACCGCCTCCTCGCCGAGGTCGTGCGCTTCGCCCACCGCCTCGAGTGCCCCACCTCCCTGCGCACCTGCGCGGCGGGCCTGACCCAGGGCCGCGCCGACGAGCTCGTGGACTGCGGGCTCGACCAGGTCGTGCTGCGCGTCGCCGGGGTGAGCGACGAGACGCAGGGGGCGGTGCTCGGCGAGACGGTGGCGGACACCCGGCGGGCCATCGCCGCGCTGCAGGCCGCGCGCGCCTCGCGGGGCGCCGGGCTCGACATCGTGGTCGAGGTGCCCTTCTCGGACGCCACGGCCGCGGAGCTCCGCGCCCTGGTCGAGGAGGCGCGGGTCGTCGGCGTGGACGGCGTCCGCCTCGGAGCTCCCTGGCAGGGCGGGCCGCTCCGCCCGGGGGCGATCGACGCGCTCGAGTGGGCCGCGGCGCAGCCGGCGCCCTTCAACCGCACGCCGGAGGCCGCGTACGCCGCCCTCCGCGGGATGCGGGGCGACGGGCCGGGCCTCGCCCGGGCGAAGGGCGCGTGCCCGGTCGGGACGCTCCAGGTCGAGCTCCTCCCCGACGGCACCGTCCGCTCCTGCCCGTTCAAGGGGGACACGACCCGCCTCGGGGACGAGATGGCGCCCGCCTGGCAGGCGCTCGCCGCCCACCGGGCCGCCATCCGCGCGTGTGATCGCGCCTGCGCCCACCCCCTGCTGACAGCTTGACGACGCGGTCCGCGCGCGATAACCCGCGGCGTTCCGCTCCTTGACCGGCTGAGAACCCAGGAGTCCGACGTGTCGTTCCCCGTCGTTCTGCTCGATTCCATCCCCACGCACGGGCTCTCCGTCGACGTGTCGGACTGGGCCCGCGCAGCATGCGGAGAGGGTCTCGGCGGGTCGCCGTCCCGCGTGGGCGGCCACCTCGAGATCACCCGAACGGGCCGGCACATCCTCGTGCGCGGCGATCTGGAAGGGGCGGCCACGACCGCCTGCGACCGGTGCGGGGAGCCCCTGCACTTCGCGGTCGCGGGGGACGTGGACTGCGTCTACCTCCCCGTCGACGAGCTCGCGCAGCGCGAGCAGAGCGAGGAGGAAGCGCCGGAGGACGCGCCCGAGCAGGGCGAGTACGACGGCGTGTCGCTCGACCTCGTGCACGTCGTGCGCGAGTTCTTCGCGCTGGAGCGGCCCGCCCGGCTGCTCTGCGGCGATCTCGACCCCGCGGCCGACGCCGCGTGCCTCGAGCGCTTCCGCGCTCGGGCGAACCTGGGTCCCCCCGAACCGGATCCCCGGTTCGCCGTGCTCAAGGGCGTCAAGCCCACCCGTTAGGAGTCCCCCATGCCCGTTCCGAAGAAGCGCGTCTCCCGCCGCGTCCGCGATCAGCGCCGCGCCCACGACTTCATCGTCGCCACCGCCGCCACGGAGACGTGCCCCGACTGCGGCGGCACCAAGCTCCGGCACCACGTGTGCCCGTCCTGCGGCACCTACCGTGGCCGCAAGGTGTTCGTGGACAACGACGAGGCCACCGCCACGGCCGAGTAGCGCATGGCCGACCCGCGTCCCGTCGCGCTCGACGCCTTCGGTGGTGATCGCGCGCCGGAGGCTGTCGTCGCCGGAGCCGAGATCGCCGTTCGTCAGGGCATCCCCGTGGTGCTCGTGGGGGACGGCAACCGGCTCCGTGGGAAGGTGCCCCACGGCGTGACCGTGGTGCACGCGCCGGAGGTCGTCGAGATGGACGAGCCGGCGTCGACGCCCCTGCGCAAGAAGCCCAACGCGTCGATCCGCCGGATCTTCGAGCTCGTGCGCGACGGCCAGGCCGTCGGCGCCGTCACGTGCGGGCACTCCGGCGCCGCCATGGCGAGCGCGCTCCACGTCCTCGGGCCCGTCCCGGGGGTCGAGCGCCCGCCGCTCGGCACGGTCGTGCCCCGCTACGACGGCGGGCAGCTCGTGCTGCTCGACCTCGGCGCCAACGTCGACTGCAAGCCGCAGCACCTCGCGCAGTTCGCGGTGCTGGGCGACGCCTACGCGCGCGCCGTCCTCGGCATCGATCGTCCGCGCGTGGGGCTCCTCGCGAACGGCGAGGAGCGGGGGAAGGGGAACACCCAGGTGCGCGCCGCGTGGCCCGAGGTCGAGGCCATGGCCCTGAACTTCGTGGGCAACGTCGAGCCGCTGGGCGCGCTCCGGGGGGAGTGCGACGTGCTCGTGTGCGACGGTTTCGTCGGCAACGTGATGCTGAAGACGGTCGAGGGCACGGTCGAGGTCGTCGGGCGGGTGCTCCGCGACGAGATCCGGCGGCGCCCCGGCGCGCAGCTCGGCGCCTGGCTGCTCCAGGGCGCCATCCGCCGCTTCCGCCAGCGGACCGCCTACGACGCGGTCGGGGGCGCGCTCCTCTTGGGGGTCGAAGGCGTCGCCGTCGTGGGCCACGGGCGCGCGGACGCGCGAGCGGTGGCGAGCGCCGTGCGCTACGCGCGTTCCTGCGCGGACGCCGGCTTGTTGCCCGCCCTGCGCCACCTCGTGGGCACCCGGCTCACCGCTTCGTGAGCGGCGGCGCGCCCACGGGTAGCCGGCGCGCCCGCCCTCTGATAGAACCGCCGCCCGCCGGGAGACTGCCATGGCTTCGGAAGAGATCGTTCGTCGTGTCAAGGACCTCATCGCCGAGTCGCTCGGAGTGACCCCCACCGAGGTGGTCCCCGACGCTTCCTTCATCGACGACCTGGGCGCCGACTCGCTCGACATCGTGGAGCTCGTCATGGCGATCGAGAAGGAATTCGGGATCGAGATCCCGGACGAGGACGCAGAGAAGATCTCCACGGTGCAGGACGCCGTGGACTACATCCAGAACAAGGCCCAGTAGAGGGGCAGCGGAGGGGGCGTGGGGCGTCGCGTCGTCATCACGGGGCTCGGCGCCGTCACACCGTGCGGGTTGGACGTTCCCTCCACGTGGGCGGCCATGCTGGAGGCGCGCTCGGGCGTGGGCCTCCTCACGCGCTTCGACGCGTCGTCCTTCCCGGTCCGCATCGCGGCCGAGGTGAAGGGCTTCGACGGAGAGGGGCTGCTCGGCCGGAAGCTGGCCAAGCGGCTCGATCTCTTCGCGCAGTACGCGCTCGTCGCGACGAACGAGGCCTGCCGCAACGCCGGCATCGCCCCGCGGTCCGAGGGGGATCCCCGCTTCGGCGTGTACGTCGGGACCGGGATCGGCGGCCTGCAGGAGATCGTGAACGGCGCGGTCCTCTTCGAGAAGGAGGGCTACCGCGGCCTGTCGCCCTTCTTCATCCCGCGCGCGCTCACCAACCTCGCCGCGGGCCACATCGCGATCGAGTACGGCGCGCAGGGGCCGAGCCTCTGCGTCACGACCGCGTGCGCGACGGGGAACCACAGCATCGGCGAGGCGTGGCGGGCCATCCGCCTCGGCGAGGCCGACGTGATCGTGGCGGGCGGCGCCGAGGCGGCCATCACGCCGGTCGGCATCGCGGGCTTCATGGTCATGAAGGCGCTGTCGAAGCGCAACGACGACCCCGCCACCTCCTGCCGCCCCTTCGACGCGGAGCGGGATGGCTTCGTGATGGGGGAGGGGGCCGGCATCGTCGTGCTCGAGGAGCTCGAGCACGCGCGGGCGCGCGGCGCCACCATCCTCGCCGAGCTCGTGGGCTACGCGCTCACGAACGACGCGTACCACGACACGGCCCCGGCCCCCGGCGGCGCGGGCGCGGTCCGCTGCATGCAGCTGGCGCTGCGGTCGGGCGGCGTCGACCCCACCGAGGTCGACTACATCAACGCCCACGGCACCTCCACGCCGCAGAACGACGCCTCGGAGACGCAGGCGATCAAGACCGTGTTCGGCGACTACGCCCGGTCGCTCGCGATCTCGAGCACCAAGGGCGTCACCGGGCACCTGCTCGGCGCCGCGGGCGGCGTCGAGGCGGTCGCGAGCGTGCTCGCGCTCCACACCGGCGTGATCCCGCCCACGGCGAACCTCGTGAACCCGGATCCGGCCTGCGATCTCGATTACGTGCCGAAGTCGGCGCGCGAGTCGCGTCCTCGGATCGTCGTCTCCAACGCCTTCGGCTTCGGCGGCACGAACGCGAGCCTCGTGTTCCGCCGCTGGGAGGAGTGACCATGCGCATCGTCGCCGCCGCGGACCACGCGGGCGTCACGCTCAAGAACCACCTCGTGGCGTGGCTGCGCGAGAAGGGGCACGAGGTCGAGGACCTCGGCACCAACGGCCACGCCTCGGTCGACTACCCCGACTACGGCGTCCTCGTCGCGCGCGCGATCAGCGAGGGGAAGGCCGACCGCGGCGTGCTCGTGTGCGGCACGGGGCAGGGGATGTGCATGACGGCGAACCGCTTCGCCGGCGTGCGCGCCGCCGTGGTGTCGGACACCTTCAGCGCGCGGGCCACGCGCGCCCACAACGACGCGAACGTGATCTGCCTGGGCCAGCGCGTGATCGGCATCGGCCTCGCCGAGGAGATCCTCCAGACCTTCCTGACGACCGACTTCGAGGGCGGCCGCCACGCGCACCGCGTGGCCAAGGTCGACGCGCTGAACGGGGGGGACAAGAAGTGAGCATCGCCAAGAACGATCCCGAGCTCTTCGCGGCCATGGAGTCCGAGCGCGCGCGCCAGCGCGAGGAGCTCGAGCTCATCGCGTCGGAGAACTACGTCTCGGCCGACGTGCTCGAGGCCCTCGGCTCGGTCCTCACCAACAAGTACGCCGAGGGGCTCCCCGGGAAGCGCTACTACGGCGGCTGCCAGTTCGTCGACGTGGTCGAGGACATCGCGCGGAGCCGCGCCCTGGCGCTCTTCCCGGGCAGCGAGGGCGTGAACGTCCAGCCGCACTCGGGCGCGCAGGCGAACGCCGCCGTCTACCTCGCGGCCATCAAGCCCGGGGAGACGATCCTCGGCCTCGACCTCTCCAACGGGGGCCACCTCACCCACGGATCGCCCGCCAACTCGTCCGGCAAGCTGTACCACGCGGTCCACTACCGGGTGAACGACGACGGCCGCATCGACATGGACGCCGTGCGGGAGATCGCGCTGCGCGAGCGCCCGCGCCTCATCATGACGGGCGCGAGCGCCTACCCCCGCCACTGGGACTGGCCGGCCTTCCGCGCCATCGCCGACGAGGTCGGCGCCGTGCTCGTGGCCGACATCGCCCACGTCGCGGGGCTCGTGGCCGCGGGCCTGCACCCGACGCCCTTCGGCCTCTGCGACTACGTGACGACGACCACCCACAAGACCCTCCGGGGCCCCCGCGGCGGCATGGCTTTCGCCCGCGAGGACCGGATGAAGGGCCTGAACTCGGCGGTCTTCCCCGGCACCCAGGGGGGGCCCCTCATGCACGCCATCGCGGCCAAGGCCGTGGCGTTCAAGGAGGCGCTCGCGCCGAGCTTCAAGGCCTACCAGGAGCAGGTGCTCGCGAACGCGCAGGCCATGGCGACGCGGCTCGTGGCGCGCGGCTTCTCGCTGGTGAGCGGCGGCACGGACAACCACCTCATGCTCGTCGACCTCTCGGCGGCCCCGTACAGCGGCAAGGACGCCGAGGCGGTGCTCGGGCGGGTCGGCATCACCGTCAACAAGAACACGGTGCCGAACGAGAAGCGGAGCCCCTTCGTCACGAGCGGCGTGCGCATCGGGACGCCGGCGATGACCACGCGCGGGCTCTCCCTCGAGGACGCCGGCCGCGTGGCCGACCTCATCGCCGACGCCCTGGAGCACCGGGACGACGAGACCCGCCTCGAGGCCGTGCGGGCCGAGGTGCACGCGCTCTGCGCGCGGTACCCGGTCCCCGCGTAGCCGAGCGCACGCAGGCGCCCGGCGCGACCGGGTGGACCGGGCCGCGCCACGCTAGGAGACACCCCCGCGATGATGTGCCCGTCCTGCCAGCACGAGGACACCAAGGTGATCGACTCCCGCGACGCGGGGGACTGCACGCGCCGTCGGCGCGAGTGCCTCGCGTGCGGCGCGCGCTTCACCACCTTCGAGCGCGTCGAGTACCGCCTCCCCACCGTGGTCAAGCGCGACGGGCGGAAGCAGACCTTCAGCCGGGACAAGCTGCTCGCGGGCCTCGAGCTCGCGTGCCGCAAGCGCCCGGTGACGCCCGAGCAGCTCGACTCGCTGGTCTCCCGCGTCGAGCGCGAGCTCGCCAAGCGACCCGATCGCGAGGTGCCCACCTCCGACATCGGCACCATGGCCCTGCACGAGCTCCAGGCGCTCGACCACGTCGCGTACCTGCGCTTCGCGTCGGTCTACCACGCGGTCGGGAGCCCGGAGGACTTCCTGGACGTGCTCCGTCCGCTCCTGGAGCGGCGGTGACCGACTGGCGCTTCATGGGGCAGGCGCTCGAGGTCGCCCGGCGCGCCGCCGGCCGCACCTCGCCCAACCCCATGGTGGGCGCCGTCGTCGTGCGCGACGGCCAGGTCATCGCCGAGGGCTGGACCCAGCCGCCCGGCCAGGACCACGCCGAGCCCCACGCGCTCGCGAAGCTCGGCGGGCGGGCCGACGGCGCCACGATGTACGTCACGCTCGAGCCCTGCTGCCACTACGGCCGCACCCCGCCCTGCACGGACGCCATCGTCCGGAGCGGCGTCGCGCGCGTGGTGATCGGCATCGTGGACCCGTTCCCGCTGGTCTCGGGCCGCGGCATCGAGGCGCTGCGGGCCGCGGGCATCACCGTCGACGTGGGCGTCCGCGAGGACGAGTGCCGCCGCCTGAACCGGGGCTTCCTCCGCGCGGTGGCGGACGGCCTCCCCGAGATCACGCTCAAGGCGGCCATCTCCCTCGACGGGCGCATCGCCTCGGAGGCCGGGGAGAGCAGGTGGATCACGGGCCCCGCCGCGCGCGCGGCCGGCCACGCGCTCCGTGACAGCCACGACGCCGTGCTCGTGGGCGTCGGGACGGTGCTGGCCGACGACTGCGGCCTCGACACGCGTATCCCCGGCGGCCGGAACGCCGTCCCGGTGGTGCTCGACTCGCGGCTCCGCACGCCGCCGACCGCGCGCGTGCTGACCGCCGGGCGCCGCGCCATCGTGATCTGCGCCGAGGACGCGCCGCCGAACGACCTTGTCGCCGACGTCGTGCGCGTGCCGCGCGGTCCCGACGGCGTGGACCTCCGGGCGGCCCTGCGCGCGGTCGTCGCCCGCGGTCACCACCACGTGCTCGTGGAGGGCGGCGCCACCGTGCACCGCGCGCTCCTGGACGCCGGCCTCGCCGACCGGCTGGAGCTCTTCCTGAACGGCCGGGTCCTCGCCGGGGGGCCGGGCATGGTGGCGGGGCCGGGCTTCGGGCTCGCCGCCGCGCCCGCGTTCCGCTTCGTCCGCAGCGCGCCCGTCGGCGACGATCTGCACGTCACGCTCGAGCGCGTGGAGGGCTGATGTTCACGGGGCTGGTCGAGGCGCGCGGCGCCGTTCGCGCCGTCCGCGCGCGGGGCAGCGGCAAGGTGCTCTGGATCGACGCGCCGCTCGCCGACTACGTGCTCGGCGAGTCCATCGCCTGTGACGGCGTGTGCCTCACGGTCGAGGCCTGGGACGCCAGCGGCTTCCAGGTCACCGCGGGCGAGGAGACGCTCCGGCGCACCACCTTCGCCGACGTGGCGCCGGGCACGCGCCTCCACCTCGAGCGCGCGATGCGCGTAGGGGACCGCCTGGGCGGGCACATCGTGCAGGGCCACGTCGACGGCGTCGGACGTGTACGCGCGGTCACACCCCACCCGAACTGGACGCGCATCGACGTCGACGTTCCGCCGCAACTGTCACGGTACTTCGTGGAGAAGGGCAGCGTGTGCGTCAACGGCGTCAGCCTCACGGTGAACGGGATAGATGCCGTCGGCTTCCACGTTGGCATCGTGCCCCACACGCTCGAGGTGACGAACCTCGGTGCGCTGCGACCCGGCTCCGCGGTCAACCTGGAGGTCGACATCCTCGCCAAGTACGTCGAGCGCCTCCTGGGCGCGCGCGCGGGCGGCGTGGATCTCCCGCTGCTGCGCGCGGCGGGCTTCACCCGGGAGTGAGCATGGACTTCGAAGTGATGGCGCCGGACCCCGAGCGTCGCGTCCAGACCGCCATCGACGACATCCGCGCCGGGAAGATGGTCATCCTCGTCGACGACGAGGATCGCGAGAACGAGGGCGACCTGACGATGGCCGCCTCGATGATCACCCCCGAGGCCATCAACTTCATGGCCAAGTGGGGGCGCGGGCTCATCTGCCTGACGCTCACCGAGGACCGCGTCGCCCAGCTCCAGCTCCCGATGATGGCGACGAACAACCGCTCGCCCTTCGCGACGGCGTTCACCGTGTCGGTCGAGGCGCGCGAGGGCGTGTCCACCGGCATCTCGGCCGCCGACCGCGCGCACACCATCCAGGTGGCGATCGACCCCGCCAAGGGCCCGAGCGACCTCATCTCCCCAGGGCACGTGTTCCCGCTCCGGGCGCGCGACGGCGGCGTACTCGTCCGCACCGGGCAGACCGAGGGCTCGGTCGACCTCGCCCGCCTCGCCGGCCTCCCCCCCGCGGGCGTGATCTGCGAGATCATGAACGACGACGGCACGATGGCGCGCCTGTCCGACCTGGAGCGCTTCTCCGCCGTCCACAAGCTCCACATCGTCACCGTGGCGGACGTGGTGCGGTGGCGCCTGCGCAACGAGCGCCTCGTGCACCGCGTGCTCGAGACGCCCATGCCCACCGAGGAGTTCGGCGAGCTCCGGGCCACGGTGTTCAAGGACACGAGCGGCGGGCTCCACCTCGCGCTCTCCGTCGGCGACCTCTCGGGCGGCCCCGTGCTCGCCCGCGTGCAGTCCAGCACCGGCCCGGTCGACGTGTTCCGCGCGCTCACGTCCGACTCGAGCGACCAGCTCCGCGCCGCCCTCGCGCAGATCGCCGAGGCCGGCCGCGGCGTGCTCCTCTACCTGCACATCGACGGGGGGCCTTCCTCCGACGCCTTCCTCGCGCGGCTCCGCGAGCACCTCGTGCCGGGCGGATCGCCGCAGGGCGAGGGCGACAAGCTGCGCGGGCTCGGCACGGGGGCCCAGATCCTCTTCGACCTCGGGGTCCGCGAGCTCCGGCTGCTCACGAACAACCCGCGCAAGATCGTGGGTCTCGAGGGCTTCGGCCTGCGCGTCGTCGAGCGGATCCCGCTCCACGCCGAGCCTCGCCCGGATAGGACAGCGTTCCTCGAATCTCGGCGCGAACAGCTCGGTCACCTGCTCGAGCGCTGATCCATCCCCGGAGTCCCCGTGCCCCGCACCGTCGAAGGCAACCTGCTCGACGCCGCCGGCCGCTACGCCATCGTCGCGGCCCGGTTCAACGACTTCATCACCAGCCGCCTGGTCGACGGCGCGGTGCACGCGCTCTCGCGGCACGGCGTCGACACGACCGATCTGCCGGTCGTGTGGGTGCCGGGCGCCTACGAGCTCCCGCTGGTGTGCCAGAAGCTCGCGGGGTCGGGCAGGTACGACGCGATCCTCGCGCTCGGCTGCGTGATCCGCGGCGGAACGCCGCACTTCGACTACGTCGCCGGCGAGGCGGCGAAGGGCGTCGCCGCCGCCTCCTGGTCGACCGGTGTGCCCGTGATCTTCGGCGTGCTTACAACGGACACCATCGAGCAGGCCATCGAACGAGCCGGGACGAAGATGGGGAACAAGGGTGCAGAGGCGGCCGCGGTCGCACTGGAGATGGTGAACCTGTTGCGCGTGTTGGAGCACTGATGGCCGGTCGCCGCCGCGCGCGGGAGTTCGCCCTGCAGGCGCTCTACGCGGTCGACATCGCCGGCGTGACCGGCGGGGCCGCCCTCTCCGCGTTGTGGGCCGGGCGCCTCGAGGACACCGAGGCGGTGGACGAGCCCGCCTCCCACGAGGAGATGGAGTTCGCGCAGGAGCTGGTCCGCGGCGTGCTGGAGGAGCGCGAGGCGCTCGACGCGCGCATCGACGCGGCGAGCCTGAACTGGCGGCTCGCGCGCATGCCCGTGGTGGATCGCAACATCCTCCGCCTGGGCGCCCACGAGATCGCGTCGCGGGCGGACATCCCCGCGTCCGTCAGCATCAACGAGGCGATCGAGCTGGCCAAGCGCTTCGGCGGGGCCGAGTCGCGCGCGTTCGTGAACGGCATCCTGGACCGCATCGCGGCCGAGGTCGGGCGAGGCGGGCGTCGAGGCCGCCGCTGATGGGCGCGATGACGCTCCGCGACGTGCAGGCGCGCGTGGACGCCTGGATCCGCGAAAACGGCGGCTACTGGCCCGAGCTCTCGATGCTCGCCCGCCTCACCGAGGAGACGGGCGAGGTCGCCCGCGAGTACAACCACCGCTTCGGCGCCAAGAAGAAGAAGGCGAGCGAGGGCGACGGCGACCTCGCGCTCGAGATGGCGGACGTGCTCTTCATCCTCGTCTGCATGGCGAACCAGCAGGGCATCGACCTCGACGACGCGCTCGACCGCACCCTCGAGAAGTACCGCATCCGCGACGCGGGCCGCTGGACCAAGAACCCCGACCCCGAGCGGTAGCGCGCTCCACCCGGAGCGCGGTCGGTCGGCGGAACGCTTGGCGAACGATGCCGCGGGTGTTTACAGGAACCGCGTCCGCCCCCGACGGGGCGAGGAGCACGACATGGAATCCATCACCATCGGCAACACGAAGGTCGACGCCTCGGCGAGCCGCGATCTCCCCGCGGTCACCCTCACGCCCGACGCGATCGCGCACATCAAGCGCCTCTGCGCCGAGAACGAGATGGTGGGCTTCGGCCTGCGCTTCGGGCTCCAGGGCGGCGGCTGCTCCGGGTACAGCTACCTGATGGAGTTCGAGGAGGCGCCCCAGCCGGACGACCAGGTCTTCGACTTCGACGGCGTGCGCGTGTTCATGAACCCGCTCCACATCGAGTACCTGCGCGGCTCGACCATCGACTACTCCGACTCGCTCATCGGCGCGGGCTTCCAGATCAAGAACCCGAACGTCAAGCGGCAGTGCGGCTGCGGGTCGAGCTTCGACGTCTGACGAATCGGGGCGCCGCCCGTCGGCGCCCGCAGGGGGGGCAGGGGTGCCGCGGGTCGAGCTCGTGGATCTCGGGGTGACCGTCGAGGCGCCGCTGGACGCCACGCTGCTCGAGGTGTGCGACGCGCACGGGCTCCCGATGGAGACCGCGTGTGGCGGCTTCGCGGCCTGCAATTCCTGCCGCGTGCGCGTGATCGCAGGCGATCTCTCCCCGCTCGAGGACGTGGAGCTCCCGTTCCTCGATGCGCCCGACCAGCGCCTCGGCTGCCAGGCCCGGGTGCGGGGGGACGTCCGCGTTCGCCTCGACCCCGGAATGTAGATGCCGAGCACGCGAGCACGGGCGCGTCGCGCCTTGACGCGATCGGGGTGGCGCCATAATAGGGTTGGGTCCCGCGAGGCGCGATGTCGTCGAGCGGCTTGACTCCATTGTTCGTTCCTGGCCAAGTAGCTCAGTTGGTAGAGCAGGGGACTGAAAATCCCCGTGTCGGCGGTTCAACTCCGTCCTTGGCCACCTTCCTTCTCTGCGTCGTGAGCGCCCTCTCGGGCTGTTCCGACGACCCCTGCGCCCAGCTCTGTCTCGACCTGGTCGAGCAATTGGACGAGTGCCGCCCCGAGTGGGGGCTCACCTGGGAGGCCTTCGGCGCGGAGTCCCGCGCCGACTGGCGCACCCGTTGCCAGAACGACTGGGACACGGTGCGCGCCGACCTCGAGGCCCGCGAGGTGCCCGCGGCCGAGGACCAGTGCCTGGACGCGAGCGCCGACCTCGTCGCGCTGCAGGACGGCGACACCACCTGCGACGTGCTCCGGGCGCTGTACGTCGAGTGAAGGGGGAGCTGGGCACCTCGCGCGCGGACGCGCGAGTGCGTCGGCCGCGGTGCCTCCGAGGGGCGTCGGAGGCTCCGGTGCCCTACCGCCGCCCGCCGTCGTTCACGCCGAACCGGATGTCCTGCAGCGTGAGCCCGAGCCGCCCGATGCGGTAGTTCAGGTTGCTGCGGCTGATGCCGAGCCGGCGGGCCGCGCGGGCCTGGACGCCGCCGGCCTCGCGCAGGGCCTCCGCGATGAGGCCGCGCTCGTACTCCTCGAGCGCCGCGGGCAGGCCGCCGGCGCCGATGTCGTCGAGCCCGGGCGCGGTCGTGCCGACGCTCGTCGCCGCTCCCGGGGGCAACATCGGCTGCGCCTCCGGGAGGCGCACGGAGCTCACCTCGCCGCCGTTCGAGAGCAGCACGAGCCGCTCCATGAAGTGCTCGAGCTCGCGCACGTTCCCCGGCCAGGGGTGCGCCTGGATGGCCTTCATCGCGGCGGAGGACACCGTCGGGATGGGCCGGTTGTGCCGGGCCGCGAACTTCCGCGCGAAGTGCTCGACGAGGAGCGGGATGTCCTCCTTGCGCTGGCGCAGGGGCGGGAGCCGGACGTTGAAGACGTTCAGCCGGTAGTACAGGTCCGCGCGGAAGTTGCCGGCCTGGACCTCGCGCCAGAGATCGCGGTTGGTGGCCGCGATTACGCGGACGTTGACCTTGATCGTGTGCTCGCCGCCCACCCGGGTGACGATGCCGCCCTCCAGGACGCGCAGGAGCCGCACCTGGACCGGGTGCGGGATCTCGCCGATCTCGTCGAGGAACAGCGTGCCGCCGTCGGCCTGCTCGAACTTGCCCTGGTGCTGGCGCACCGCGCCGGTGAACGCGCCGCGCTCGTGCCCGAAGAGCTCGCTCTCGAGCAGGTTCTCGGGGAGCGCGCCGCAGTTGACCGCCACGAGCGGCGCCGACGAGCGCCCGCTCCGGTAGTGGATGGCGTGCGCGATGAGCTCCTTGCCCGTGCCGGTCTCGCCCTGGATGAGGACGAGCGCCGAGGAGTCCGCGACCGCGGTGACCTCCTCGTACACCTCGCGCATGGCGGGCGAGATCCCGACGAGCTCGGAGAAGCCGTAGCGCTGCTCGACCTCCTTCCGGAGCTGCACGAGCTCGCGCTGCATCGCCCGCGTCTCGAGGGCGCGCTCGAGCAGGAGCAGGAGCTCGTCGCGCTCGATCGGCTTGATGATGTAGTCGGCGGCGCCGGCCTTCATGGCGGTCACCGCGTCCTGCACCGAGCCGAAGCCGGTCATCACGACCACCCGCACGTCGGGCCAGTGGGTCCGCACCTGCGCGAGGAGCTCCATGCCGCCGAGGCCGGGCATCTTCACGTCGGTGAGCAGCACGTCGAAGGGGCCGCCCCGCAGCGCCTCCAGCGCGTGCTCGGCCGAGGGCACCAGGGTGACCTCGTAGCCGGCCTTGCTCAGGTTCACCTGGAGGGCGGTGCGGACGGCACGATCGTCGTCCGCGACGAGGACGCGTCCGACGGCGGTGGTCATGCGCGGCTCCCGGTCACTCGATCTCCAGCCGGTAGGGCAGGAGCGCGAACACGTGGTCGCCCTCGAGCGCCGCGTAGGTCCAGAAGGCGCGCACCTCGGTCGGCACCTCGACCTTGGGCTGGAGGGCCCGCGCGATCTGCGCCTTCGCGTGCACGACGCGCGCGCCCAGGTCGCCGCCGCCCGACCAGGGGTCGAACGTCACGAGCGTGTAGGGCGCGTCGAGCCGCATTCCGGCCTCGACGCGGGCGTGGTCGATGGCCTCGAAGAAGCCGCCGTGCTCGTCCACGAGGCCCTGCTCCTTCGCGTCGCGGCCGGACCACACGCGGCCCTGGGCGATCTCCTCGACCCGCTCCGGCGCGAGCTGGCGGCCGTCCTGGACCTTCACCTTGAACTGCCGGTAGGTGTCCTCGATCATCCGATCGAGCGCGGCGAACTCCACGTCGTCGAAAGGGCGCGACATGCTGTACATTCCGGCGTTGCGGCCGCGGTCGTACTGCTCGGTGTGGATGTCGAGCTTCTCGAAGAGCCCCCGCGCGCTGTACTTGCCGCCGTAGACGCCGATGGAGCCGGTGACCGTGGAGGGGAGGGCGTAGATCGCGTCCGCCCCGGCGGCGACGTAGTAGCCGCCGCTCGCGGCGTACCCGCCCATGCTCACGATGACGGGCTTGCCCTCGTCGCGCACGCGCTTCACCGCGCGCCAGATCTCGTCCGACGCGAACGCCGAGCCGCCAGGGCTGTCGACGCGCAGGACGACGGCCTTGATGGCGTCGGTGCGCCGCGCCTGGTCGAGCGCGCGCACGATCGTCTCGCTGCCGGTCGCCTCGCCGCCGAGGAGCCCGCCGGGGCTGCTCTCGCCGCTGGCGATCACCCCGTCGACCACCACGACCGCGACCGCGCGCTGCGGCTCCCAGCCCGAGGTGTCGGGTGAAGTGCCGTAGTCCTCGTCGCGCGAGAAGCCCTCGGGGAAGGCGCCGTCGAGCTCCTCGCGGAGCTCGTCCGGGTAGACGAGCCCGTCGACGAGGCCGTTCTTGAGCGCCTCGTCGCTGGTGAACGGCCCCTTGTCGACGAGGGCGCGGATCTCGTCCGGCGACTTGCCGCGCCCGACGGCGATGCCCTCGACGAGGCCCGTGTACAGGTCGTCGAGGAGCTCGTTCATCTCGAAGCGCGCGGGGTCGGTGGAGCGCGACTCGGTGAAGGTCTCCGGCGCGGACTTGTACTGCCCCCGCTTGGCGTACTGCGCCTCGACGCCGACGAGCTCGAGCGCGCCGCGGAGGAACATCGTCTCCGCGCCGAGCCCGACGAGGTCGAGCTGGCCGGCGGGGTGCAGGTACACCTTGTCGCAGGCCGTGGCGAGGAGGTAGCCCGTGTTCGACGCCTCGCCGTCCAGGTAGGCCACGACGGGCTTCCCGTTCTGGCGCGCGAGCTTGAGCACGGCGCGGATCTCCTCGACCTGCGCCATGCTGAAGGGCGCGGCCTCGATCTCGACGAGGAGGCCGCGCACCTGCGGGTCCTGCGCCGCGTCGCGCATGCGCCGGAGCAGCGTCAGGTAGCCCTCGGGGGGCGCGGAGAAGAGCCCGCCCTGCGGGTTGTAGGGGTAGCTGCCGTCGAGCTCGAAGGTCGCGACCTGGCGCCGGGCGCGGAAGAGCTGGTCGTCCTGCGGGATGCTCTGGACGTAGCCGCCGAGCCCGAGCGCGCCGCTCGCGTCCTGCACGTTCGTCCGGGCGGTCACGCCCACGCCGAGGTCCGCGAAGCGCAGCTCCAGCGCGCCGCCGACGTTCACGTCGGCGAGGTCGTCGAGCGCCTCGTCGGCGAACAGGCGCACCCACACCCCGCGCGCCGGCTTCAGCCGGACGCTGGCCTGGAGGCGCTGCTGGAGCGGGCTCGCGGGCGGCGCGTCGGCGATCCAGTCCACGCCGAAGGTGACGGTGTCCCCGGCGGGGCGGACCGCCACGCCGGCGCCGTAGCGCGTGTTGACGCCGAGCTCGGGGGCGGGGCTCCCGAGGTTCTGCACCACGCCGCCGAGGCCGATGAACGGCGCGGGGCGCCAGCCGAGCCCGAGGTCCCAGCTCACGAAGTTGTCGTCCCCGCCGTCGGGGAGCTGCCAGTTGAAGGTGCTGCCGAACGAGATGGTCTCGGTGAGGCGCACCGAGGCGCCGCTGGAGACCGTCCACCAGCCGGGGGCCGTTCCCGCCTCGGTGGCGCCGGGCACCTGTCGGTAGCCGATCCCCGCCCCCACGCCACTTCCCGTCGTCGCGACCGTGAGGCCGTTCAGCGCACCGGCGCCGCTCGAGTCGTAGTAGAGCGCGTAGCCGGCGTCCCGATCGAAATTCATCAGGGCCGGGTTGGAGAACAGGACGTGGACCCCGTCCTCCCCGGCGAGGCTGCGGAACGGGAGCTCGGGCCTCTCCACGCCCCCCGCGCGCGCGGCCGGGAGGAGAAGCAGGGAGGCGATCACGGGCAGGGGCATCGAGGCTCCGTTGCGCGGGCGATAATAACTGCCCGTTCCGGGGGTGGACGCGCGCCTGCGCGCGCCGCCCTTCCGGTCGGTGGCCGCGCGGGTGGCAAGGCCGAAGCTCGACCGACATTCAGCGATGGGGACGCATGTCGTGTTTTTCGTTCGGGGATCTTGCGGCGGAGAAAGACTCGCGAGAGAGTGACGGTCGGGTTCCACCCCCAGCCGTCCCGCTCACCCCGCGCTCCGGTGTCAAACTGGACCGAGCACCTCCCCCCGGGTTCCCCATGCGCCTCCGCCAGAGCCTCGCGCTGCTCCTCGCCCTCGCCGTGCCGGCGTTCGCCCAGGACCCGCAGCTGCCTCCGAAGGGGAGCGACGCCCCGGCCGAAGCCGTCCCGGTCGCGGACGCGCCGACCGGGGCCGCGGTGGCCCCGCCCACGCTCGCCACGGCCCTGCACGCCTCGCCGCTCGCGACCCTGCTCTCGGGCGTCACCGAGGACCCGATCTTCGCGTCCGCGGCGGTGAGCGTGCAGGTGGTGAACGTGCGCACCGGCGAGGAGGTCTACGCCTGGGGCGACGACCGGGCGCTGGTCCCCGCCAGCACCATGAAGCTCCTCACGACAGCGGCGGCGCTCCGCACGCTCGGCCCCGGCTACCGCTTCCCCACCTGGGTGCTGCACGACGGCGAGCTCGGCGCGGACGGCGTCCTCGCGGGCAGCCTCTACGTGAAGGGGCAGGGCGACCCGACGATGGTGGTCGAGCGGATGTGGCGCCTCGCGCAGGACCTCAAGAACCAGGGCGTGCGCGAAGTGAAGGGGGACGTCGTGTTCGACGACACCTACTTCGCGGGCTCCACGCTCGTGCCGGGGTGGGACAAGGAGGAGGACCTTGAGTCCGGCCCGACCTATTTCGCCACCCTCGGCGCGCTCTCGGTGAACTACAACGTGGCCACCCTGGTGGTGCGCCCCGGCGCGGGCACCGGGCAGCCGGCGTTCGTCGAGCTGGACACGCCCACGCCGGCGGTCGTGGTCGAGAACCACGTGGTGACCGGTCGGAAGGGGAGCTCCCCCCGCATCAAGATCGAGCGGAAGCTCGACGAGGAGACGGGGAAGATCACGACCTTCACGCTGACGGGCAGCTACCCGGCGGAGGGCGAGACCGAGCTCTACTACCGGACCATCGCCGACCCGCTGGGCAACTACATCGGCGCGATGCAGTCGGTCTTCCGGCAGCAGGGCATCAAGGTGAAGGGGCAGTGGAAGGCGGGCGCGAGCGCACCCGACGCCGAGCTCCTCCTCCGGTCCGAGTCCGTGCCGCTGACCGACATCATCTCGATGACCAGCAAGCACTCGAACAACTTCATGGCCGAGCAGCTGCTCCGGTCGATGGGCGCCGAGCGCCAGGGGCTCCCGGGGACCACCGAGAAGGGTGTGCGCGTCGTCGCGGACTACCTCACGGGGCTCGGCATCCCGGCGGACGAGTACAAGCTCGTCAACGGGTCGGGGCTCTCGCGCGAGCTCGTGCTGCGCCCGAGCGCCATCAACGCCGTGCTGGTCGACATGCACCGCAGCCCGGAGTTCGGGCCCGAGTTCGTGGCGAGCCTCTCGGTGGGCGGGCGCGACGGGACGCTCTGGTCCCGGTTCCGCGAAGAGGGCATGGCGGGCAGGGTAAGGGGCAAGACAGGCACCCTTTCCGGGGTGCACTGCCTGTCCGGCTACGTGCACGCTGCGGACGACGAGATCTACGCTTTCACCTTCCTCGTGAACGAGATCGACGGCGCCTTGTCGCGGGCGCGTAAGGCACATGATCGGCTCGTCGTGACGCTGGCCGGGACCACCGGAAACGTGGCGGACGGCGCGGATTCCGAGACGCCGTCCGAATGAGCGCACGCGGGCCGTCCCCTTGGCGGTCTGTGCTTTGACACGGTACGTGACGGGTCGGTATGGTCGGCTCTGCCGATCTCGCGGGAGTAGAACGATGCGTCGTCATTGCTGGTGGGCGGTCCTGATCGGGCTGGGGATGGGAAGCGCGCCGGCGGTCGCCCAGGAGGGCTCCGGTGTCACCGAAGAGCCGTTGGAGATGACCACCACCGACGACGCGGGGGACTTCAACAAGGAGCTCCTCAACGTCGAAGAGCAGGTGGACGGCCTCAAGGAGCGGGTCTTCCGGTCCAAGGCCACGCTCCAGCTGCTCAAGGAGATCGTCATCCAGGGGGCCTCCTCCGGCGCCCGGGCGACGATCTGGCACGAGAACAAGCTGGGCACGGGCTTCAAGCTGGAGAGCGTGACCTACCTGCTCGACGGTCAGAGCAAGTTCAGCAAGTCCGACCCCAACGGCAGCCTGGACCAGACCCGCGAGTTCAAGATCAGCGAGGGCGCGGTGCCGCCGGGCAGCCACAACCTCTCGGTGAACTTCAAGGTGCGGCCGACGGGCTTCGGCATCTTCAGCTACGCCAAGAACTACGAGATCGACGTGCGCAGCAACTACGCCTTCGAGGCGGAGCTCGGCAAGGCGTGCACGGTCCGCAGCGTGCTGACCGACAAGGGCGGCGTCGCGAACAGCTTCGAGGAGCGCACGAAGGTCGACTTCCAGCTGAAGTGCGAGCGGATCTCCGATGCCGAGCAGCGGTAGCTTCGGGCGCATCGGCCTCCTCCTCGCGCTCGTGGCCGCCTCCCCGGTCGCGTCCGCGGCCGAGCGCGTCGGTGGCATCAAGGAGCTCGAGCTGGACGCCGCCCGGCTCCAGAAGGAGTCGGAGGAGATCCGGCGGAACTTCACCGAGCGCTCGGGGCTCATCGGCGTGACCGAGGCGCGCGAGCGCTACGAGGACGCGCTGTACCTCTACCTGGTGAAGGACTACGAGAACGCCGCCACGTCGTTCTACATCCTCGTCCAGTCGCGCGCGCTCGGGAACATGGAGCTCGCCCGCGACTCCGAGTGGTACCTCGCGGAGTGCCTGTTCGAGATGTCGAACTACCGCACGTCCGAGGAGGCCTACCGCTCCATCGCGGAGAAGGGCAGCCAGCACCCGTACTTCCCGGACGCGATCCGCCGCCTGCTCGAGGTGTACGCGATCCTCGGGGACGTGGAGCGCTTCGACCGCTTCTACAACGACTTCATCGTGAGCGGGAAGGTGCCCGCCACCGAGCTGATCAACTACACGCTCGCGAAGTCGTTCTACCGCCGCGGGGAGTTCAACCGCTCCAAGGCGATGTTCGAGAGCCTCCCACCCACGTCGCCGTACTACGGTCGCGCCCGCTACTTCCTCGGCGTCCTGATGATCCGGGAGAAGAACTACGCGCAGGCGATCGAGGAGTACCAGAAGGTCCAGGCGCTGATCCCGTCGGATCCCGATCAGCAGCAGATCCTGGAGCTCTCCCAGCTCGCCCTGGCCCGGCTGTACTACGAGACCGGCAAGTTCAAGGAAGCCAACGAGTGGTACGGCAAGATCGGCGAGACCTCGCCGTACTTCGCCGACAAGCTCTACGAGTCCGTCTGGACGTACGTGAAGCAGGCCAACGCCGCGCCCGACGTGGAGAGCGCGCGCACGTACTGGAAGGACGCGCTCGACCGTGTCGGGATCTTCCTCCTGGCCTTCCCCGAGCACCGCTACACGTCGGCGCTGAAGATCCTCCAGGGCCACCTCCACATGAAGCTCGAGGCCTACGAGGACGCGCGCGTGGCCTACGAGCGCGTGGTGGACGAGTACACCCCGCTGGTGGCCCGGCTCGACGCCGTGAACGGCCCCGACCAGCTCCGGCGGCTCCTCGAGGGCGCGTCCGGCGGCGACGCGGGCGTGTCCGAGCGCCTCCCGCCCTTCGCGATGGGTGCCTTGCTCTCCAACGACGACGTGTCCCGCGCCGCCCTGGCGTGGCGCGCCGTCGAGGGGCAGAAGCAGGAGCTCGCCGAGAGCGAGCGGATGGTGAAGGACCTCGAGGCCGCGCTCTCGGGCGGGTCGAACGTGCTCGGCGGGTTCGCTGCGGCGCGCCAGGAGATCGCGGGCATCCGCGGCGCGGCGCTGTCGATGCGCGATCGCCTGCTCGAGGCGGAGGCCATCTGGCTCAAGTCGCGCCTCCCCTCGCAGATGCGCGGCGAGATCGCGCAGTTCCAGAAGGAGCGGTCCGCCGTCCTCGTGTCGGTCACGGCGATCGACGCCTCGGCCGACGTGTCGACCGATCGCGTCCAGGTCTACGAGGAGCAGGTCCGCGAGGTGCAGCAGCGCGCCTTCCGGCTCTCCCAGCTCGCGCAGGAGGCCAGGTCCCTCGCCGCGTCAACGGCGGAGCAGGTGGCCCAGAGCAAGCTCTCGATCGCCGATGCCGACCGCGTCCGCGCGGACATCGTCGTCCAGCAGAAGGAGCTGGACGCCATCCTGCTCGAGCTCCAGTCGCTGCAGGGCGACGTGGTGCGCAAGCGGGTGCTCCGGACCGTGGACAGCGGCCCGGTCACCGCCGATGACGGCCGCCGCGAGGCTGTCGTGCGCCGGTACGGCGAGCTCCGCGCCCGGCTCCAGGGCTGGCGCGGCAGCGTCACGGACGCCGAGGCGTCGGCCTTCTACGCCCAGACCGATCGGGTGTGGGCGGCGGTTGAGGCGCTCGAGGCGAGCACCGCGGACACGTCGAGCCTGCTGGCCGCCGCGGAGAGCCGCGAGATCGGCGCCGTACGCACTCGCCTCGCGCGGGAGTCGCAGCGCGTCGTCGAGCTGCGCCGCGACATCGAGCGCGGCTCCGCCGACGCCGAGGCCATCGCGCTGCGCGCCATCCGCACGGGAATCCGGGACCTCGAAGAGGAGTTCCGGGGGGACGTCCTCGAGGCCGACAAGGGCATCGTCGACGTGTACTGGCTGCGGAAGTCCGCGGCCTCCGACCAGATGACCGAGCTCGGGGAGGAGCAGGCCCGCCTGCTCCGCGAGCTGGACGACCAGTTCCGGATCGTCCGGGAGAACCTCGACCGATGAGGACGCCGATGCTTCCCCTCCCGCTCGCGCTCGTCCTCGCCGCGCCCGCCTTCGCGGCGGACGGCGCCGTCGCCGAGGGCGGTCCGGCGGATCCCCAGGAATGGGCGTCTTTCCAGGACACGCTCGAACGCTACTCCCAGCGGATGAAGGAGTTCCAGTCCGACGCCCGCACGATCCTCGACGCCTACGAGGCCGAGGAGCGCGCGAAGATCTCGTCGAGCTACGGCAACGCCATCAAGCGCACCGAGGACTCCGAGGCGGCGCTGCGCCGCGTGGCCATCGCGCGGATCGAGGCCTTCCTCGCGAAGTACCCGACCTCCGAGCACACGCCGGACATGCTCTTCCGGCTGGCGGACCTCTACTTCGAGGAGACCGAGCTCACGTTCTCGGGGCAGATGGAGGAGTACGCCCGGCTGGAGGCCCAGCTCGAGCAGAACCCGACCATGGCGCTGCCGCCGCCGCCGCTCAAGGACTACACGCGGCCGATGGACCTCTACCGGAGGATCATCGCGAGCTATTCCGACTACGCGAACCTCGCGGACACCTACTACATGCTCGCGTGGTGCCTCTCGGCCCAGAACGGCGAGCAGTACGACCTCGACGCCGCGCGCGACGTGTACGCCACGATCGTCGAGCGCTTCCCGGGGTCGGCGTTCTCGAACGACGCGAACATGCGGCTCGGCGAGTACTACTTCGACCTCCCGGGCCCGCGTGACAACCCGACGGTCCACGTCGCCACGGCCATCAAGTACTACGAGGCGGTGCTCGCGGACGGCCCGAAGGGCCGCAACTACGACGAGTCCATCTACAAGCTCGGCTGGTCGCACTACAAGCTGAACCAGTACGACAAGGCGCTCGCCTACCTCGTCCAGCTGCTCGACTACAGCGACCAGCAGTTCCTCGAGACCGGCAAGATCTCGAACATGCGTCCGGAGGCGGTCGAGTACCTCGCCATCTCCTACGCCGACATCGCCGACCGACAGGGGCGGACCGCGGTGGAGGTCGCCACGGCGCACCTCAACCGGGTCGGCGACCGGAAGTGGCAGCACGAGGTCATCGAGCGGCTGGCGGAGATCCTGCTCCTGCAGGCCAAGTTCGAGGCCTCGATCGAGACCTACCGCTACCTCCAGCAGAAGTGGCCGCTCGACCCCGAGAACCCGGTCTACCAGTACGAGATCGCGCAGATCTACGGCGTGAAGATGCCGCTCCGCGACCTCGACCGCTCGGCCGCGGCCATGAAGGAGCTGTCCGAGCGTTACACCGAGGGCACGCCCTGGTACAACGCCAACCGGGCCAACCCCGAGGCAATCGCCAAGGCGCGCGGGTACATCGAGACCTCCCTCGCCCAGGTGGCGACGAGCGAGCTCCAGAACGCCCAGCAGACGGGCAAGGTCGAGGACTTCGCGCGCGCTGCGGCGAAGTACAAGGAGTTCCTCGACAAGTTCCCGTTCGCCGACGACTATGACACCTACGAGTGGTACTACGCCTACGCGCTGTTCGGCTCGAACCAGTTCCCGCAGGCGGAGAAGGCGTACGTCCAGATCCTGAAGAACAACCGGTCGATCTACCGGGACGGGGCGCGCTTCCAGCTGATGAAGTCCCGCGAGCAGATCGTGCTCGCGAAGTACGGGCAGCTCCTCGACGTCCCGCAGAACGCGACGATCGAGCGCACGGTCACGACGCCGTTCGGCGCGCAGGTCACCCGCTTCACGCTCTCCGATGAGCACAAGGCCTTCGTCGCGAGCTGCGACGACCTCTCGCAGCGCGAGTTCACGGACCCGGAGTGGGCGCCCACGCTCGAGCGCGATCGCGCCGCGTTGACCTACATCCCCGCCCAGATCTACTACAACCACGGCCAGTACGAGGAGGCGCGGGTGCGCCTCGAGAAGGTCATGCGGCTGTTCCCGACCACCGACGAGGCGGCCTACGCCGCGTCGCTCACGGTCGACAGCTACACGAAGGAAGGGGACCTCGCGAAGGTCGCCGAGCTGACCGTCACCCTGGCCAACGTCGGCAAGCCCGGCGTGATCGACCAGCAGAAGTTCAAGGACATTCGGGAGCAGGCGAAGTTCAACCTCGCCGCCGAGTACATCAAGAAGGGGGATCGCTCCGCGGCCGCGCAGGCGTTCCTCGACTTCATGAAGGAATTCCCGAAGTCGCAGTACTACAAGGACGCGCTGTACAACGCCGCGAACAGCCTGGAGATCATCGGGCGGGCGGAGGAGTCCAACCGGCTCTTCGAGCGCTACCTCAACGAGTACCCGCAGGACGAGCGGTCGCGCGGCCTCTACTTCCGCATCGCGGACAACTACTCGGCCACGCTGCAGCTCGAGAAGGCGATCCAGTACTACGAGCAGCTCGCGCGGCTGTTCCCGGACTACACCGACAGCCCCGCGGCGCTCTACAACGCCGCGTTCCTGCGCGTCGGGATCGGGGACCGCGCGGGAGCCGCCCGGGCGTTCGAGCGCTACGCGACCCAGTACCCGGGCGAGGCCGACGCCGAGGCCGCCTACTGGCGCGCCGGCGACCAGTGGGCCCTGGTCGGCGACAACGAGGCCCTCGACTTCTACCAGCGGTACACCAAGCGCTACCCGTCCGCGGACGGGAACCACCTCGTGGAGGCCTGGTACAAGATCGCCAAGATCTACGAGAAGCGCGGAGACAGCCGCCGCGCCGCCCAGGCCTGGAGCCAGGTGCAGGGCGCCTACGGCGCGAACGCCGGGGGCGGGCTGAACGCGCGCACCCGGAGCCTCGCGGCCGAGGGCGCGCTCAACCAGCTGATCGCCCGCTACGAGGCCTACAAGACCGTGAAGTGGACGAACAGCGAGGCCAAGAACGTCGAGATCCTGACGAAGACGAAGGCGGAGGACCTCAAGGGCATCACCGAGGGGGCCGTCCAGCTCATCCAGACCTACCAGGACTACGAGACCGCCGCGGCGGCGCTCTACCTGCAGGGCATGGCCTTCTTCGCGTTCGCCGACATGGCCTACAGCATCCCGCCGCCCAAGGGGCTGAGCGAGGAAGAGCTCGTGATCTACACGGACACGATCGACCGCCAGTTCCGGCTCCCCTCGGAGGACCGCGGGAAGCAGCGCCTCGTCGCTGCCATCGAGAAGGCGAAGGGCGAGAAGCGCTGGTCGGAGTGGAACACGAAGGCGCTGGTGGCGCTGAACGAGCGCTACCCGAAGGAGTACCCGGCGGAGCGCAAGGAGACGCGCGGCACGGCGGGTAGCGCCCCGTTGCCCTTCGCGGGCCCCGAGTCGCTCTCCGTCGAGGCGGGCGCCGCCGAGCCGGCCCCCACCGAGCCGGCGCCGACCGCTCCGGCCCCCACCGCTCCGCTCACCCCGGGAGGTGGCCAGTGACCTCGCGCGTCCTGCTCCTGGCGCTCCTCGCCGCCTGCGGGCCGAAGACGGGCCTTACCACCGCGCCCGCGGCCGCTCCTCCCCCCGCGCCGGTGCCGGCGCCGGTCGAGGCGGCTCCCACCCCCGCTCCCGTCGCGGAGACGCCGCCCGCAGCCACCGCGGGCACGGCGGCCGCCACGCCCGCGGAACAGCCCGTCGAGGCGCCGAGCCCGGACCGCGCGCTCATGCGCCAGGTCAACGAGGCCGCGGCCATGCTCACGACCGGCGACTCCTCGCGTGCCCGGCGCGCGATCGAGCTGCTCCAGGCCAAGCTGGTCGAGCACCCCGACGTTGCCGCGATCCACTACAACATCGGCGTCGCCCACCAGCTGCTCGGCGAGCAGGCGGAGGCGCGCAAGGCGTGGACGCGGGCCACGGAGGTCGACCCGACCTTCGCGAAGGCCTGGGTGAACCTGGGCGTGCTCAGCGCCGCCACGGGTCGCCTCGACCTCGCGCTCGCGAGCTTCCAGGCCGGCATCCGCTACAACCCGTCGAACATCGATCTGCGCGTCGCCACCATCGGCGCGCTGCGCCAGCTCAAGCGCTACGACGAGGCGATCGCCGAGGCGAAGGCCGCGCTGTTCATCAACAGCAAGGCCATCCCCATCTACAACGACCTCGCGATGGTGTACCTGGACACCGGCCGCTACGATCTCGCGCGGTTCACGCTCCAGAAGGCCCTCGTCGACATCGACGGCGCCAAGGGCAACGCGCGCCTGCACGCGGTCCTGGGCGAGGTCTACTACCGCCTCGGCTACACGGCCGACGCGGTGCAGAGCTTCCAGAAGTCGCTCGAGCTCGATCCCTACCAGCTCTCCGCGCTCCTGTACCTGGCCGGGTACTACATGGACAACCGGAGCTGGACCGACGCGACGCCCCTGCTCGAGCGGGCGCTCAAGGTCGCCCCGAACGACGCCGGCGTGCACCTCAACCTCGGCATCAGCTACCGCGGCGAGGGGCGCTACGAGGACGCGAAGCGGGCCTATTCCGAAGCCTTGCGGCTCCGTCCGCAGGACCCGGAGCCCTACAGGAACCTCGCGGTCCTGTACGGGGATTACATGAAGGCCTACGATGCCGCCCTCCAGTCCATCGAGGACTACCGCCGCGCGGGCGGTGGCCCCGCCTCCGAGCTCGACGCCTGGATCACCTCCATCAAGAAGGAGCAGGAGCGCATCGAGAAGCAGCGCCTGCGCGAGGAGCGGCAGCGCAAGGAGGAGGAGGCGCGTCGCAAGCAGGAGGGGGGTGGGCTCTTCGGCTCGCCCGACGCCCCGGCGGCCGGCGGCGCCCCCGCGCCCGATCCTGGCTCCGCGCCGGCTCCCGCGCCCAGCCCCGCGCCGGCGCCCAGCCCCGAGCCGGCTCCCGCTCCGGCCCCGAGCCCCTGGTGAGGTGGACCATGTCGTTCAAGAAGCTGCTCGGCTCCATCCTCGTGATCGGCGCGCTGCTGCCCGCCTCGGCGGCGGCGCAGCAGGCGTTCACGTTCAAGGAGACGAACGTCGTCGGGAAGATCCAGAAGCCCGAGATCCAGATCCTCATCACGAAGCAGAACCTGACGCCGAAGTACGATCTCGAGCTGCGGGAGAGCTTCCTGCCGAAGATCGTCGAGTCGGTCGACCAGAAGCCGTTCTGACGACGCCCGCCGCAGCCGGCGGGGTCGATCCCGGAGCGGGGGGCGACGGCCCCTCGCGACGGGGGAGCGGTCGCGGGGGCGAGGTGCTCCGACCCGCGGCCGGCCTTGGAGCACGCACGGGGAGGCGCGCATGAACATCGCGGACGCGTTCCGCGAGGGCGGGATCTTCATGTGGTTCATCCTGCTCTGCGCGGTGGTGGGCGCGTCGCTGGCCCTCGAGCGCTTCTTCTACGTGTTCTACCGGGCGGGGATCAACGCGCCGGCCTTCATGGCGCAGGTGCAGCGCGCGGTCCTCGACGGCAACGTCGACCAGGCGATCCGGCTCTGCAACGTCGAGCCGAGCGCGGCGCTCCCCCGGGTGCTCAAGGCCGGGCTCGTGCGCGCCAACCGTCCGGAGGCCGAGATCCGCGACGCGATGGAGGAGGAGGAGCTCGAGATCTACCCCCTCGTGAGCAAGCGGATCGCCTACCTCCCGATGATCGCGAACGTGTCGACGTTGCTCGGGCTCCTCGGCACCATCCAGGGCCTGATCATGTCCTTCCACGCCGTCAGCGACGCGACCGCCGCGGCGCGATCCACGGCGCTGGCCCAGGGCATCGCCGTGGCGATGTACACGACGTTCTTCGGGCTCCTCGTGTCGATCCCGCTGCTGGTCTTCCACAGCGTCATCGCCTCCCGCGCCAACGCCGTGCTCGACGAGATCGACCACCACGCGCTGAAGCTGGTGAACCTGCTCAACGCGACACGGCAGCGCACGGGCTCCCACGGCGGCGGTGCCCCCGTGCTGCCCTTCCCGTCGTAGGCCGGGATGGCGCGCCGGCGGGTCGAGACGAGCGCAGAGCTGGACGTCATCCCGGTGATGAGCCTGATCGTCCACCTCATCCCCATGCTGCTGCTCTCCGTGCGCTTCCTGACGCTCTCGCAGGTCGAGGCGAAGGGCCCGCTCCTGCCCACCACGACAGCGCCTTCGGACGAGGCGTACGCGGAACAGGAGCGTGATGTCGTGTCGGTGCGCATCACGACGGACGGCTTCGTCGTGGGCGGCGACGGCGCGGCGGACCCCCGCGTACCGTGCCGGGGGCCCTGCACCCCCGACACCTACGACTACGACGCGCTGCGCCGCTCGATGGTCGCCGCGAAGCGCCTCCACCCCACGGAGACGCGGGTGGTCGTCGCCCCCGAGCCGGCCGTCGCCTACGACGTGATGGTGCGGGTGATCGAGGCGGCCCGGGCAGACGGCGAGCAGGCCCTGTTCCCCGTCCCGCTCATCGCGGCGGGCAAGGGCGAGGGGCCCTGATGCGGAAGCGGACCCGCCTGGGCGCGCGGCGGCCGCGGGTGCCGGTGAGCGCGCCGTTCATGATCACGTCGATGCTCGACATGTTCACCATCATCCTGGTGTTCCTGTTGAACTTCCTCGATCCGGCGAACGAGTCCGACGCCGACATCGCCCTCCCCGAGGCCGCGGTCGACGTGGCGGTGGGGGAGGGGACCGTGCTGACGGTGACCCGCGATCGCGTCCTGGTGGACGGCGTCGAGGTGCTCCGGCTCGTCGACGGACGCCTCCCGTCCGACACGCCGCGCACCGGCCGGCGCATCGATCTCGTGCACGAGCGCCTCGCCGCGGCCGCCAACGCGGCGGCGGTAAGCGGGAAGAAAGCAGAAGGAGAGGCCGCCAACGCCGCGCTCGCCGTGCACTGCGACCGGGCGGTTCCGTTCTCGGTGCTGGGAGAGCTACTCTACACGGCAGGGCAGGCTGGCTTCGGCCAGTTCCGCTTTGTCGTGATCAGCGACGCCGGCTAATCAGCGGATGCCGTGAACCCCTCGCGCGCGCCGTTGTCCGTATCCTCCACTCCCCCGAGGCCCCCCGCATGAGCGCCACGGCTGCCCAGACCGCCCAGAAGGCCGTCCCCAAGGTCCTTCGGATCGGCATCGCCCAGGACGGCAAGATCGCCCAGGAAAAGCTGATGAAGATGGGCGAGACCGTCACGGTCGGGGAGAACCCGCGGAACAGCTTCGTCATCACCGGGACCAAGCTCCCGCCGCGGTTCGAGCTCTTCGTCGCGCGCGGCGACAGCTACGTGCTGCAGGTGCCCGAGTGGGTCGAGGGCAAGATCTCCTGGAAGGACGGGATCCGCGGCCTCGACGAGCTCCGCGGTCGCGGAGAGTCGGTCAAGAAGGGCGACATCCACGTCTACCAGCTGAACGAGAACGTGCGCGGCAAGGTGACGATCGGCGGGGCCACGGTCCTGTTCCAGTTCGTCCCGGCGCCGCCGGAGCCCGTGCGCGCCGTCTCGGCCGCCGACTTCCGCCCGCGCTTCTGGGATGACGAGGATCCGCTCTTCCAGGGGCTCCTGGGCGTCTTCTCGCTCGTGGCCGCGGCCTTCATGGCCTGGGTCTACACCACGCCGCCGCGGGAGCGCGTCGACCTCGACGCCGTCGCGGACGCGGTCGACCTCGTCGTCGACCGGAAGATCGAGCGCATCGAGATCATCGAGGACCAGCCGGGGGATCAGCCGTCCGAGGCGAAGGCCGAGGCGAAGGCCGAGACCAAGGCGGAGTCGAAGTCCGAGGGGAAGGCCGAGACGAAGGCCGATCGGCCGCCCACGGAGGACTCCGTGCGCCAGCGCTCGCTCCTCCTGCAGGTCATCGGCACCTCCGGCAACGCCGCCGGGGAAGACGCCGTCGCCGACCTCATCGGCGACGACGCCGCCGCCATGGCCGGCCTCGACCGCGCGCTCGCCGGCGTGTCCGGCGTGCAGCAGGCGGACGCGGGCAACATCGGCAGCGCCCGGGCGGGCTCCGGTGGCGGCCGCGGCGACGCGACGGTGGGCATCGGCATCGCCACGGGCGGGAACGCCAAGGTCGGCACCAGCACCGGTACGGTGAAGGTGAAGGCCAAGGTCGTCACCGAGAAGGAAGACGTGGACGTCGAGGAGGGCGACGCGGGGAACATCGCCGCGGTCGTCCGGAAGAGCCAGGGCCGCATCATCAGCTGCCTCGAGCAGTCGCTGAAGGCGAACCCGGGCACCAACGGCCGCGTCTCCGTCGGCTGGAGCATCGTCCAGGGCAAGGTGACGGAGGCGCGCCTCGTCAAGAACACGACGGGTGACGACGCGCTGGGCAAGTGCGTGGTGACCGCGGTGCGCAGCTTCCGCTTCGATCCTGGGCTCACCGCCGAAGTCGCGGAGTTCCCCTGGGTCGTGTCCGGCCAGTGACGCGCGCCTTGCTTTTGTCGGGCGTGGCCAGGGGGCACCGGGTATGATCGGCTCCGTACCGTACCTGGAGCACCGCATGCGCCGCATCGTCGCGCTCGCCGCCGTCCTCGGATCCCTCGTCGCCAGCCCGGCGTTCGCCCAGGAGACGGGCGTGTCGGGCGAGCTCGAGCAGTCCGCCACGACCACGCCCCGCGAGAAGACCGAGTTCGCCGACGGCGCGCTCGCCGAGATCGAGGCTGCGGTGAAGACCGTCGAGGGCCTCCTCAAGGACGCGGAGAGCGCCAAGGACAAGAACGCGGAGGTCATCGAGTGCCTCACGCGCAAGCTCACGCCGATGCGCGCGCTGCTCGAGGTCTCTCGGCAGTCGAGCAACACCATGAAGCAGTTCCTGGCGTCCAACGACACGGTCCACGCCGACCAGGAATTCCGCAAGGTCGCGGTCGCGCTGACGAAGTCGCGCGAATTCCTGGCGGAAGCCCAGGCTTGTGTGGGTGACACGGGCGTCGAGCGCGGGGATTCCTCCGCGACGCTGACGGACGGCGGCGAGAACAACGTCGACGAGACGGATGTGCCGCCGATCGACGACATCGAGGAAATCCCGGACGGCACCGAGAATTGAGAGGGAGGCGCAATCGGCGCCTCCTTGCGGGGGGTGCCCTGGCAGGGCATGTTTCGCGCGCTGTGTTGTTCGCGGCGTCGCGTCATTGAACGAGCTGTGTAGAGGCGGGTGAGGATGCTGCGTTGGACAACTCGAGGAGCTGGGGGGGCCATCGTGGCGATCGCCGCGCTGAGCTTCCTCCCCAGGGCCGCCGCCGCGCCGGGTGACCACGTCCGTCTTGGGAACGCGGTCCTGACGCCCTCGGTCATGAGCGGCTTCGAGTACCACTCGAACATCTACCTGGCGGACGGCAACGACCAGGAAGAGCACGGCGCGATGTCCTGGGTGCTCTCGCCCGACCTCGAGCTCGAGCTGAAGAACGACAAGCTCCAGCTCGATTTCGGCGCGGCCTGGGGGATCAAGAAGTACATCGACTTCAACCCCGACGACACGGTCTACGAGGAGAACGCGGACAAGTTCACGGACTTCGACGTGTCCTTTGGCCTCGTCGCGCTCCCGAAGAGCGTGGTGGGCCTCAAGCTCGACGACAAGTTCCAGGTCCAGAACACGCCCGGCGAGTTGGCAGGTTCGAAGTCCAATTCGAACATCGTCCACGTGTCGAACGACACCAACGGCGGCATCCTCGTGCGCCCGGGCTCCGCGCTCGAGATCGGCGTCCTGGGCAACCTCGGGTTGGACCGGTACACGCTCCCCGAGGATCTCGCCAAGGACGCGCTCAAGGCGAACATCAACAACCGGATGAGCTACGGCCCGGTGCTCGCCGCGTCGTGGAAGTTCCTCCCGAAGACCTCGCTGCTCGGCAGCGCGTCGGTCAACTGGACCCGGTGGGACAACAACCTCATCACCACGATTGGGCCCGAGGCGGACGGCGTCGACTACGGCGAATACCTCGGGAAGCCCGACGCGCTCGCCTGGCGCACGATGTGGGGCGTCCGCGGCCAGCTGACGCAGAAGCTCGCGGCCGGCGCCGAGATCGGCTTCGGCCAGATGTACTACGACGAGCAGACGGTGCTGGACGCCGCGAGCGATCTCGCGCTCCCCGGCAGCAGCGCCGAGGTCGACATGACCGGCGAGAACACCTTCGCCCGCGACCTGACCGACTTCTCCGAGGGCTTCCTCGTGAACGCCCAGATCGCGTACGCGCCGGTCCGGAACCACAAGCTCACCTTCGGGTACCGGAAGGACTTCCAGGACGCGTTCTTCACGAACTACGTCGCGTACAACTACCTCTTTCTCCGCTACGAAGGCCTCGTCGCCGAGAAGCTCGGGCTGACGGGCGAGGTCAAGTACCGGATCGACGCCTTCCACGGCGAGATCACGCGCGACGACCAGAACGTGTCCCTCAAGGTGGGCGGGGCCTGGAAGTTCAACAAGGCCCTCTCAGCCGGCCTCGCCGCGGGCTGGGACCGGCGCGCCTGCCTCGACGCGGAGTGCGAGAGCGGCGTCTTCTACCCGACCCAGTACGACGATCTCTGGGGTCAGGCCGGCGTCACGTTCGAGTACTGAACCCCGGAGGGCTTACACGGCCCTCGCATTCGGGGAAGTCCGCGAGCGGACGCGGTGCTATCGTACCGGCATCGGAGTCGTAGATGGGAATCTGCCTGGTCCTCGCCCTGCTCGGGCACGCGGCCGAGCGGCCTGCCAGCGAGCTCGTGGACTCCCCGTCCGCCGACGTGCTCAACTACCCCATCGGCGCCGGCGACATCGTGCGCGTCGAGGTCGTCGGCGAGGAGTCGATGAGCGGCTCGTTCCGCGTCGGCGGCGACGGCGAGATCGAGATCCCCTACGCGGGGCGCATCGCGGTCGCCGGCCTGACCGTCGACGAGGCGCGGAAGGTGATCACCGCCTGGCTCGCGAAGAACGTCCTGGCCCGGCCCCAGGTGGTGCTGGACGTGGAGACCTATGCGAGCCGGAAGGTCGACGTGAACGGCATCGTCGCGAAGCCGGCGACCTACCCGCTCGAGAAGGGGCGCACGACGGTGAGTGATCTCGTCGTGCGCGCGGGCGGGCTCACCGACGCGAGCGCGCCGCGGGCGCTGATCTTCCGCGACGTGGCGGGGGAACGCCTCGTCATCGAGGTGGATCTCGAGCGGCTCAACGCCGGCGACCTCACGGCCGACGTCGAGGTCCAGGCAGGGGACCACCTCTACGTTCCGCCGGTGGAGTCCGTGTTCGTGGACGGGCAGGCCGGGAAGCCCGGCGCCATCGCCTATCGGGACGGGATGACCGTGACGCAGGCCATCGCGCAGGCGGGCGGGACGCTGAGCACCGCGCGGAAGACCGCCGTGTACATCGTGCGGGGGAACGAGCGCATCCCCGTGAACCTCAAGCGCATCCAGAACGGGGAGGAGGCGGACATCGTGCTCCGCCCCAGCGACCGCATCTTCATCCCCGAGTCGGCGTTCTGAGCGGCCTGTTCTCCGGGTGCCTCTTCGGGTGAAGCCCGAGCCCCGGGGGTGACGCGTCAAGGGGAAGGGGGTACCATGGACGCCGTCGAGGCTCCATCGTGGCACGCGTTCGCCCCCCAGCTCCCGCCGCGTCCGAGGGCGCGTCCCCCGAGACCCCCGCCAAGGCGGCCAGCCTCCCGGCGCCGCGCGCCCGGGCCACCGGCGCCGCGAAGCGGAAGAAGCCGGCCTCGGCGACCGCCGTCCCCCTCGGGTCGGGCGTCGGCGGGCAGGTGGCGCTCATCGGCGGCCTCGCGGTGTCGGTGTTCACCGTCGTGGCGCTCGCGAGCTACGACCGGCACGATGTCGCGCTCTCGGGGGCGGTGTCCGGAACCGGGACCGGCCAGACCGAGAACCTCGTCGGGCCCGCGGGCGCCTACCTGGCGGACCTGCTCTACCAGAGCTTCGGCTACGCCGCCTGGAGCGTGGTGCTCCTCGGCGCGTCGTTCGCCCTCCGCCTCGCCGGGCGCCCCGCGCGCGGCTGGGGAATCCGCGTCCTCGGGGTCGTGGGCTTCGTGCTGCTCGCCGCGGCGCTCCAGCTGAGCCTCGCCGGTGAGCAGGATCCTCCGTTCCAGCCCGGCGGCGTCATCGGCCTCCTCGTGGCGGACGCGCTCGTCGCGAAGCTCGGGCAGGTCGGCGGCGCGCTGGTCGTCGGGACGGGCCTCGTGGCGGTCGCGACCGTGCTCTTCCGCATCGACTGGCAGCCGCTCGCCGCGCGGGCCGTGGACCGGCTCCAGCACGGGGCGCCCGCGGCGGTCCGCGGGGTCGGGGCCCTCGGCGCCGGCGCCGTGCGGGCATCGCTGCGCGCCGGCAGCGCGGGGATCGACGCTCTGCGCGACCGCGCGTCGCGGGACGAGGACGAGGAGGAAGAGGAGGAGGACGAGCCGAGCGAGGTCGCCGCCGCGCCGCCCACCGGCGCGCGCGCGCCCGTCGCCGACGCCCTCGTCCGCCGCGCGCCCGAGCCGATCGCGCGTCGCGCGCCGGACGTGGCGCCCCGCGAGGAGCGCCGCACCGCCGAGCCGGTGAGCGCCCCGGAGCTCCCGAGCGTCTGGTCGGCGCGAAAGGCGCCGCCGCCGCCGCCGGTGCCCGTCCTGACGGGGGATCCGGATCGTGACGTCCCCACCAAGGTCGGCGGGCGCACGCTCGTCGAGGTCGAGTGGGAGGGGACGGGGACCGTCCGCCGGGCGGACGCGCGCGCCGAGGAGGGGCTGCCCTCCCACCTGCGCGGCGCCACCCCGGCTCCGGTCTCGCGCCCGCGCGCGGAGCCCTTCGCGCCGCCCCGCGTGGAGGCGCCGCGCGCCGTCGCGCCGGCGTCGGGCACGCCCTCGGCGCCTCAGGTCGCGCGCATCCGGCACGTGCCGGACGAGCTCGACGAGCCGAGCGTCGAGCCGCTGCCGGCCGTCCGCGCCGAGTGGGCCGAGGAGCCGCCGCCCCTGGAGTGGGCCGAGCGGGTGACCGGCGGAGGTCGGGGGGAGGGGAGCACCTCGCCGCCCGTGATCGTTCGGACCGTGGAGGAGGCCCCCTCCCGCGCCCCGATCGAGGTTGTCCGTGCGCACGCCGCTCCGGTCGACCTCCCCCGGGTCTCCGCGCCGATCGAGGCGCCCCGCGTCTCCGCGCCGATCGAGGCGCCCCGCGTCTCCGCGCCGGCGCCGGTCGCGTCCGAGCCCGCGCCCTTCGTGGCGCCGCCGCCGCTCGTCCCCCTGGAGCCGCGCGCGGTCGCGCCCCCGGCCGAGCCGGACGCCCTGGACGAGGACGAGCTCGTCGACGAGGCCCCGCCCGTGCGCGCCCCCGTGGCGTCGGGCCCGGCCCGCGTCGCCCCGACCGGCCGGCGCCCACGCCCCTCCGGCGACGGCGTGACCGTGCTCCCCGGCAACCTCAAGAGCGGCGGCGCCGGCGACGACGGCCGCGCCGTCCGCAAGGCGGGCACCCCGTTCCAGCTCCCGCCGCTCTCCCTCCTCGACGATCACCCGGCGATCGTCGCGGGCACCGACGAGGGCCTGCTCCACGACATGGCCCGCCGCCTGACCGAGACGCTGCGCGACTTCCAGGTCGACGGCCGCGTCACGGCCATCCGGCCCGGCCCGGTCATCACGATGTTCGAGTACGAGCCCGCCGCCGGCGTGAAGCTCTCCCGCATCGCCAACCTCGCCGACAACCTCAAGATGGCGCTCAAGGCCATCTCGGTCCGCATCGTGGCGCCGCTGCCCGGGCGCGGCTGCGTCGGCATCGAGATCCCGAACGAGAAGCGCCAGACCGTGTGGGCGCGGGACGTGTTCGCCTCCCACGAGTTCAAGAACGTCGAGCGATCCCTCCCGATGATCCTTGGGAAGGACACGGAAGGCCGCCCGTTCGTGACCGACCTCGCGAAGATGCCGCACCTGCTCGTCGGCGGCACGACCGGCTCGGGCAAGAGCGTGGGCGTGAACTCCATGCTCACGAGCATGCTCTTCATGCGCACGCCCGAGGAGCTGCGGATGATCCTCATCGACCCGAAGATGCTCGAGTTCGCGCTCTACGAGGACATCCCGCACCTGCTCCACCCCGTCGTGACCGAGCCGAAGTTCGCCTCCGCGGTGCTCAAGTGGGCCTGCACGGAGATGGACGAGCGCTACAAGATCATGGCGCGCTGGCAGACGCGGCACATCGACACCTACAACCAGAAGGTGGCGAAGGAGCTCGAGGATTGGACGCCGGCGAAGGCGCGGGCCTACGCGCCCAAGGACTGGCCGGACGGGGACCTCCTGCCCGTCCCCAAGAAGTTCCCGTACATCGTCATCGTGATCGACGAGCTCGCGGACCTGATGATGGTCGCGTCGAGCGACGTGGAAGCGTCCATCAGCCGCATCGTGGCGAAGGCCCGCGCGGCCGGCATCCACCTGATCGTGGCCACCCAGACGCCGCGCCGGGACGTCATCACCGGCCTGATCAAGGCGAATATGCCGGCGAGCCTGGCGTATCAGGTGCGAAGTGGCCTCGACAGTCGCGTCATCCTCGATCAGAACGGCGCCGAGACGCTCCTCGGGAAGGGCGACCTGCTGTTCCTGCGGCCCGGCACGTCCGACCTCGTGCGCATCCACGCGCCCTTCCTCTCCGAGGACGAGGTGCACCGCGTCGCCGACTTCCTGCGCCAGCAGGGCACGCCCGAGTACGACCTGCGCATCGGCGCCGGCGGCGGCGAGGCCGACGAGGACGGGGACGGCGCCGAGGCCGAGTACGACCCGCTGTACGACGAGGCCGTGGAGCTCGCGATCTCGAAGGGCAAGATCTCCACGTCCATGCTCCAGCGTCACCTCGGGATCGGGTACAACCGCGCCGCGAACATCGTCGAGACGATGGAGCGCGAGGGCGTGGTCGGGCCGGCGGACGGCGCCCGTCCCCGCGAAGTGCTGGTCGGACAGGCATAGATTCGACGCTCCGGTCGGAAGCACCACCCCGCACGGCGGGTTGGTGGCGGCGACGAGTGTTGCGATGCACCGGGGACTGCGGTAGATGCCGCGTCCCGAAGAGAGGTCAGTGTGCGTGTTTCCAGGAAGTTCGCTGCCTTGTTCCTCGGGTTGGCCCTCGCGGCCCCGGTCGCTGCCCAGGCGAGCCCGGAGAACCCCGCCACGGTGACGGAGCTCATCGACGCGGTGGAGGCGACCTACGGCGGCGCCACGAGCATCCGCGCGGAGTTCCTGCAGATCGATCGCAGCAAGTCCCTCGGGACGGAGGTGCGCCAGCGCGGCCGGATCGCGCTCGAGCGCCCGCGGAAGATGCGGGTCGAGATGGGCTTCCCCGTCACCCAGACGCTCGTGAGCGACGGGAAGACGATGTGGGCCTACTCCGTGAAGGACAAGCAGGTCTACCAGCAGCCCGAGCTCGGCAACTCCGGCGGCATGGGCATCCTCCTCGAGGACCTCTCGAAGCTCGGCGATCTCTTCGACGTGACGCTCCTGCCCGAGCAGCCCGGGAAGCCCCAGTCGGTGACCGTGAAGCTCGTCCCCAAGCAGCCCGGCGCGTTCAAGTCCCTGCAGCTGACGCTCTCCAAGCAGAAGTACGTGCTCCAGGAGCTCGTCCTCATCAACCAGCTCGACGATGTCACCGAGATGACCTTCACCGCAGTCGTCATGAACAAGGACATCCCGGACGCAGAGTTCACGTTCGTGGCGCCTCCGGGCGTCAAGGTCGTCAAGGCCGGGGCCCTTTGAGCGTGGAACGCGTCCACCTGATCAGCCTCGGATGCCCGAAGAACCGGGTGGACTCCGAAGTCATGGTCGGCAAGCTGCAACGGGGTCCGTTCGAGCTCGTCGACGACCCCGCCAACGCCGACGTCATCGTGGTGAACACCTGCTCGTTCATCCAGCCGGCCACCGAGGAGTCGATCGACACGGTGCTGGAGATGGCCGGGTACAAGAAGACTGGGCATTGCCGGAAGCTGGTGGTGACCGGGTGCATGGTCCAGCGCTTCGGGCGGTCCCTGGAGGACGAGCTCCCCGAGGTCGACCACTTCCTCGGCACCGGCGAATACCACCGCATCGACGAGGTGCTCCTCGCCCGCGAGGGACAGGCGCCGCGCTCGTTCGTGGACACCCCGCTCTACATCCACGACGAGCTCGCGCCACGCATCAACTCGTGGTTGCCGCATTCGGCTTACCTGAAGATTTCAGAGGGCTGCGACCACCGCTGCGCCTTCTGCATCATCCCGACCCTCCGCGGGAAGATGCGGTCGCGCACGATCGCGTCGCTGGTCGCCGAGGCGCGCCGCCTCGCCGAGCAGGGTGTCGTGGAGATCAACCTCGTCTCCCAGGACTCGACGGCCTACGGGCGCGACCTGAACGACGGCACCGACCTCGGCGCGCTGCTCCGCGCGCTCGCCAAGGTCGACGGGATCCGTTGGATCCGCCTGCACTACGCCTACCCCATCGGCCTCCCCGAGAGCCTGCTCCGGGCGATCGCCGAGGAGGAGAAGGTGGTGCCCTACCTCGACATGCCGCTCCAGCACGCGAGCGGGCCGATGCTCAAGGCGATGCGCCGGGGCGTCACGCGCGAGGGGCAGGAGCGGATCCTGGAGCGCGTGCGCCGCTTCGTCCCGGACATCGCGATCCGCACGACCTTCATCGTGGGGTTCCCGGGCGAGACAGACGAGGACTTCGCGATCCTCCAGGATTTCGTGGCGGCGCAGCGCTTCGACCGGGTGGGTGTCTTCACCTACTTCCAGGAGGACGGCACGCCCGCGGCCGCCCTGCCGGGGCAGGTCGACGAGAAGGTGAAAAAGGCGCGTCAAAAGCAGCTGATGAAGGTGCAGGCCGACATCAGCAAGAAGAAGCACAAGGCGCTCGTGGGCACCGAGGCCACCGTGCTGGTGGACGGGCCGAGCAAGGAGAGCGAGCTCGTGCTCGTCGGTCGGCTCGCTTCCCAGGCGCCCGACGTCGACGGCCTCGTGTACCTCTCCGAGGTGGGGCCGGACGTGCGGCCCGGGCAGCTCCGCCGGGTCCGGATCACGCGGGTGACTGCCCACGATCTCGTCGGGGACGTGATCGACGCGCCTCTCACCTGAGCTCGCGGTCTGCTTTTTTCGCGCCGGACCCGCCGGGGCGGGGAGCGGTCCGCCGCGCCCCGGGCTGACAGCGGCTTGACATCGGAAGGTGCCAGGGAAGAACCTGGAGGTTCGCGATCGGCCCCGAGAGGGCGCCCGGGAGGCCGCCCGCGGCGCAACGAGCCGAACGGGAGCGGTGTGATAGACTCAATCGGCTTTCCGGGTTGGCTCGGCCTCACGGCCAGCTGCCCCACGCCGGACTCGAAGAGAGGCCCAGGGTGGGGGGGCGTCAGGTCAATCCACGTTTCAGGACCACGCAGCGCAGATTCTCGAACGGAGAGTTCATGGACGGAATTCTTGAGTTCTTTCACGAAGGCGGCCCTTTCATGTTGGTCAATCTGGCCTTCGTGGTTCTGTCCCTCGCCGTCGTGATCGAGCGGGCCTTCTCTCTGTTCGCCCGCTACCGGATGAACGAGAAGCCCTTCGTCGCCGCCGTCGACCGGAACCTTCAGGCCGGGAACATCGAGGCCGCGGCCAAGGTGTGCGCCTCGGCGCCGGAGCGCGCCCTCTCGCGGGCGACCCGGAACCTCCTGAAGCTCATGCGTAATGGGTACGAAAGTCCTCTCCTCGCCGTCGAGGAGTCGATGCTCGAGGTGCGGCCGCTCGTCCAGGCGCGCGTCAGCTGGCTCTGGGCCATCGCGAACATCGCGACCCTGGTCGGCCTCATCGGCACCATCTTCGGCCTCATCAAGTCGTTCAAGGCGACCGCCGCGGTGCAGGCCGATCAGAAGGCCGCCGCGCTCGCGAAGGGCATCTCCGAGGCCATGAACAACACGGCCTTCGGTCTCTCGATCGCCGTGTTCTGCATCGGCGCCCACCTCGTGCTCAACAACCAGGCGTCCAAGACCCTGGAGCGCGCGGAGCACGCCCTCTTCCACTTCGTGAACGTGCACGCCCAGTGGCGCAAGGGCTACAAGCCGCCCGAGGCCGGCGCGGGTGGTCAGGCGCAGGGAGCGCGCTGAAATCCCATGGCTGGCGGCGGCGGCGGTGAACAGGACCTGAACCTCGTCCCCTACATGGACATCATGGTGAACCTCATCATGTTCATGCTGGTGGTGACGGCGTACATCATCGAGCTGCGCGAGGCGCCCGTCCTCGCCCCCTCGTACACCCCGGGCACCGGGAGCGCGTCCCAGGAGAAGCCGAAGCCGTACCTGTCCGTGGCGATCAGCACCAAGGGGTTCGCCATCCTCGGCAGCACCCCCGAGGTGCGGGCGGCCGAGCTGCCGCTGGAAGGGGACAAGTACCCCTACCAGGAGCTCACCCAGGCGCTGCGGAGCTACAAGAGCGAGTACACCCTCGCGGAGAACCTCGTGGTGACGGCGGACGGCGCGGTGCCGTACAAGACGCTGGTGGCCACGATGGACGCCGCGCGTAGCGACACATCCGGTCCCTTGTTCCCCGGGGTGACGCTCGGGCTGGCGGTGGCGGGTCGATGAGCCAACAGACGGAAAGCGCGGAGAACAGCAGCGCGAGCCTCGACGAGGAGCTGCTCTTCTTCCGCCGCAAGCACCGGCAGGTGGGCGAGCTCATCGCCGGCCTGAACCTGACCGCGATGATGGACGTGATGACCATCCTCCTCGTGTACCTGATCAAGGTCTACGCGGACGCGCCCGAGAACATCACGCTCAACGACGACCTCCGGCCGCCGCCCAGCACGGCGCCCGAGAACATCGTCCCGTCCGTGCAGGTGCTGATCTCCAAGACGGCGATCCTCGTCGATCAGCGCAAGATCCTCGAGGTGGCCGACGGGCGGATCGTGACGGCCGAGCCGGCCAACGCCTACGCGCCGCTCTCGCAGGCCCTGACCTCTCGCAAGGAGGTCATCGACGCGATTGCGCTGCGCGGCGGGAGCCCGTTCGACGGCAACCTCATGATCGTGGCCGACGAGGACACCCCGTACGACCTCATCAGCAACGTGCTGTACCACGCGGGCAAGGCGCAGTTCACGAGCTACAGGCTCGTGGTGCGGCGCGGCGCCGGCGCCGGCGGCTAGCGGTTCCACGACGGCGTGGGCGTGGGCGGCGACGGTAAGCGTTGACGCCGACACCGCGCCGACGGCACAGTGGGGGCCGGAGGAGAACGATGACGCTGCGCTTGACCATCCTGGCGCTCCTGGTCGGCTGCGAGAGCGGCCTCACGTCCAACAACGTCAACAAGGACGACGACTTCGAAGAAGAGGTCGACGAGGACCCGCCGATCATCGTCCACGATCCGGTCGGGACCACGCAGACCTTCGGGGTCGACGTGCCGATCGAGGCGACGGTGACCGACGAGGGCTCGGGCGTCCTGTTCGTCTACCTGCACTACAAGAACGAGACGGACGGCGCCCAGGACTGGAAAGAGATCAACATGCAGGGCGTCGAGGGCGTGTACACCCAGAGCATCCGCGGCAGCGACATGCGCGGCGGCGGCGTGGACTACTTCATCGAGGCCGTCGACTACGCGCAGAACACGGCCTTCGCCCCGGACGACGGGCAGGACGACCCGTACCACTTCCGCACCTCGGAGTAGCGCCCCCCGACCGCGCGCCCGGAGAGCGGGCGCTCAGCGATCGCCGAGGAGCTCGCGGAGGGTCTTCCAGGCCGCCGCGAGCTGCGGGTCCTTGCTCAGCCGCTCCGTGAGCGGGCCCTCGCGCTCGACCGGCGCGGGCACGCGCTCGGCCGGGAGGCGGTCCACGAGGTCCATGAGCTCGGCGCGGCGCGCCTCGGGGACCTCCTCCAGGACCGCGATCCGGCTCCGGAGCAGCTCCGCCGGCCCGGGCACCGACGCCGGGAGCACCAGCACGTCGGGCGCGAGCCCACGGTGGTCCTCGATGCGGCGCCCCGAGGGCAGGTAGTAGCGGGCGATGGTGAGCTTGAGCGCAGAGCCGTCCTCGTACTCGTAGACGGTCTGGACCGAGCCCTTGCCGTAGGTGGGCGAGCCGACGAGTCGCGCGCGGCCGCGATCCTGGAGGGCGCCGGCCACGATCTCGGCCGCCGACGCGCTCTGCCCGTCGACCAGCACGACGACGGGCCACTCCCAGTCGCCCTTCGACGACGTGGCGTCGTGAGCCTCGTCGGGCTGCGACGCGGCGCGCCCGCGGGTGCTCACGATGCGGCCGTCCCGCAGGAAGAGGTCCGCGGTGGCCACCGCCTCGTCGAGCCGCCCGCCCGGGTTCTCCCGGAGGTCGAGCACGGCCCCGCGGATGGGGGTGCTCGCGCCGAGCTCGGCCACCTCGGCGGCGAGGTCGGCGGCGGTGCCCGCGCGGAACTGGCGGATGCGGAGCCAGGCGAGGCCGGGGGCGAAGAGGTCGCCTTCGACGGAGGCCTCCACGAGGCGGGTGCGCAGGACGGGGATGGGCCGCACCACGCCGTCCCGGGCGACGCCGAGCGTGACGGCCTCGCCCTCCTCGCCGCGGACACGCGCGAGCGCGTCGTCGAGCGGCAGGCCGGCGAGCGGGGTGCCGTCGAGCGTGACGAGGCAGTCGCCGGGCACGATGCCGGCGCGCTCGGCGGGGCCGTCCTCGAGGACGCCGGTGACGCGCAGGCCGCAGGGGTCCTCGCGCAGCTGCGCGCCGATGCCCACGAACTGGCCTTCCGCCTCCTCGCGGAGGCGGCGGAAGGAGTCGGGGTCGAGGAAGCGCGAGTGGGCGTCGAGGGCGTCGTCCAGGCCGTCGAGCGCGCGGTAGATCAGGTCGCGCTGGGGGAGGGGATCGACGTAGGTCTCCCCGATCTGCGTGACCACCCGCGCGAACACGTCGAGGGCGGCGTAGGGGCCTTCGCCGGCGCGCACGGCGCCGGAGACCTGCCCCGCGGCGAAGCCCACGAGGAGCGCCGCGACGAGCGGCCCGGCGCGGCCGATCAGCGTCCGAGCCACGGCGCGGGGTCCTGGGGCGTGTTGTTGTAGCGGAGCTCGAAGTGCAGGCGCGCGTCGGCCTCCTCGGCGAGCCCGGTGTTCCCGACCAGGCCGAGCACGTCGCCGCGGCGGACCGCCTGTCCCTGGGCCACGCGCAGGCCGTTCGCGTGCGCGTAGAGCGTGGTGTAGGGGCCGTGCTGCACCATCACCACCTGACCATAGCCCCGGACGTAGCCCGACCGCGTGACCACGCCGTCGGCGACCGCGCGGAACGGGGTCCCAAGGGCGGCGGCGAGGTCGATGCCGAGGTTCTCCGCGGACATCCCGCTGGCCGGATCGATGTACGGACCGAAGCCGCGGACCACGCCGCCCTGCACCGGGCGGGGGAGCCGGCCCTTCTCCGCGCGGAACGACGCGGCGTCGCCCTGGGGCGCGGTGGCCTCGACGACCGCGATGGACCGCGACAACGCGGACGCCGCCGCGGTGCGCTCCTGGACGAGCATCGCGGCGGTCTCCGGGCGGGCCTGGACGGTCCGCACGAGCTCCCGCCGCCGGCTCCGCTCCGCCTCCAGGGCGTCGAGTCGGGTGCGCAGCTCCGCCCGCACGCCCGCGAGCGCGCTCGCGTCGGCCTCCAGGCGGGCCGCGGCCTCCTTGCGGGCGGCCAGCTGCTCGACGTACGTGCGCGTCCCCACCTCGTCCGCGCGGACCACGGAGAGGAGGTAGCGCACGCGGCGGCGGAGATCGAAGGGGCTCTCGGCGTCGAAGAGGAGGCGCGCGAGGCCGCGGCGCTTGAGCCGGTAGAAGGTGTGCACCCGCCGCTGGGTCTCCGCGCGGCGGGCCGCGAGCGTGGTCTCGGCCTGCCCGAGCGCGGCCGAATGCCCCTGGCGCTCGGCCTCGATGGTCGCGACGCGCGCGTCGAGCGCGGCGGCCTGCTGGGAGAGCGTCTCGATCTGCTGGTCGTAGCTCTCCAGCTCAGCGAGGATCTGGCGCCGGTCCTGGCCCATCAGGAGGACCAGCGCGAAGGCGAGCAGGCTCACGGGAGCCCGCCCAGGAAGCGGCGGACCGCGCCCCAGGAGGCCCCCATCCCGAGCGCGACGCCGCCGAGGAAGATCCCCAGGACCCCGACGGCCGGAAGGAAGCGCAGGCCCTCGCCGCCGAGCGCGAGCGCCAGCACCTCCTGGAGGCGCGAGAGGAGCCCGCGATGGGCGGCCCAGAGGAGCCCCGTCGCCGCCGTGGCCGCCAGCGCGCCCTGGAGCGCGCCTTCGACCAGGAAGGGCGCGAGGATGTAGCGGTCGGACGCCCCTACGAGCCGCATGATCTCGAGCTCGTCGCGCCGGGCGTAGACCACGAGGTGGATCGTGTTGCCGACCAAAAACAGCGCGGCGACGCCGATGAACGCCCCGAGCGCGAGGCCGAGCGCGTCAACGATGGAGAGGAACGTGTCGACGCGCGTGATCCACTCCTGGCCGTAGTCCAGGTCGGCGAAGGCGCCGGTGCCCTGGAGCGAGCCCACGAAGGCGCTCATCGCCTCGGGGGCCGTGTGCGCGGGCCGGAGCGTGATCTCGACGGAGGCGGGGAGCGCGTCCGGGCCCAGGTCGTCGAGGACGGGCCCCAGCTCGGGCATGCGGCCCTCCATCCACGCGCGGGCGTCCTCCTTGGACACGTACCGGGCCTCGGCGACCTCGGGCCGCGCCGCGAGGCTCTGGACGAGCGCGGCGTGGGTCTCGGGGGTCCCGCCCGGCGCGAGGTACGCGCTCACGTGTACGTCCCGCTCCCAGGAGCCGAGCACCTGCGAGAGGTTGGCCGAGACCATGGCGAACATGCCGACGAGGACGAGCGCCGCCGCGATGACGCCGGTGCTCACGGCGAAGAGGTAGGTGTGCTCCCGGATGCCGCGGAGCGTGCGGCCGAACGTGCCGCTCACGCGCGCGCCCGGGCGGGTCGCTCGACCAGCTTCCCGCCTTCGAAGCGCACCTTGCGGTGGGGGAAGCGGTCCATCAGCCCGACGTCGTGGGTGGCCACCAGCACGGTCGTGCCCCGGAGGTTGATGGCCTGGAGGATCTCCATCACCTCGACGGCCATGGCGCCGTCGAGGTTGCCGGTCGGCTCGTCGGCGAAGAGCACGGCCGGGTCGTTCACGATGGCGCGGGCGATCGCGACGCGCTGCTGCTCGCCGCCGGAGAGCTCGCCGGCGAGCGCGTCCTCGCGGCCCTTGAGCCCGACGATGTTGAGCACGGCCGGCACGCGGCGCCGGACCTGCTCGGGGGGCGCGCCGACGACCTCGAGCGCGAGCGCCACGTTGGCGCCCACGGAGCGGCGCGGCAGGAGCTTGAAGTCCTGGAACACGATACCCACGTTCCGCCGCAGCTGGGGGAGGCGGTCCTGCGGGAGCGCGGCGACGTCGACGCCACCGACCAGGAGCTTGCCGCTCGTGGGCCGCTCGGCCCCGTAGAGGAGCTTGAGCAGCGTGGACTTCCCCGCGCCGGACGGCCCGGTCACGTAGACGAACTCCCCCTTCTCGATGGAGAGCGACACGTCGTGCAGCGCGTCGTGCTCGCCGTAGGACTTGACCACGTGGTAGAGCCGAATCACCTTCGTCCCGAGGCCCTACACGTTATCACGCACCCCAGGAGGCAGGGTGCGCGTCGCCGTCTACGGTGGGAGCTTCAACCCGCCGCACGTGGGACATGCCATGGTCGCGGCCTGGATTGTCTGGACGGGGCGCGCGGACGCGGTGTGGCTCCTCCCGGCCTATCGGCACGCCTTCGACAAGGTGCTCGCCCCCTGGGAGGCGCGCGTGCGCATGGCCGGCGCGCTCGCGGAGACGCTCGGCGCCTGGGCCCGCGTCGAGCGCATCGAGGAGGACCTCCCGGTCCCCTCGTACACGGTCCACACGCTCGAGGCGCTCTCGGAGCGCCACGCGGAGCACCAGTTCCACCTCGTGGTCGGCGCCGACGTGTTGCCGCAGCTGCCGCTCTGGCGGGAGTCCGAGCGCCTGAGGGCCACGTGGCCGCTGATCGTCGTGGGGCGGCAGGGCTACGCGGAGGTCGACGGCGCGCCCAGCTTCCCGGACATCAGCAGCACGGACATCCGCCTGCGCGCGGCGGAGGGCCGGCCGTTCGACCACCTCGTTCCGCGCGCGGTGGCCGAGATCATGGTGACGGAGCGGCTCTACCACGACGGGTAGCGCGGTCAGTCCGCGCCGATCGCGTACTCCTCCCAGCCCCCGGACCCGTCCTCGGAGAGGTCCCCCGCGACGAAGCTCCGGAGCCCCGGGTTCGGGCGATCGAGCAGCCGCACGAGCAGGCGGGTGCCGTGGGGCGCGTCCCGGAAGTCGAGCCAGCGGAGCGCCACCGGCACCTTCACGCCGCCGGGCAGCGACTGGCCGAAGCGCAGCCGGAAGGTGAGCGCCTCGCAGAGCTCGCGCCGCGCCTCCCGCTCGGTGGGGAGCCGCCACGCCGAGTCGATGCGGACCATCTCGTCTCCGAGCAGGCAGACGTTCAGGGTCTCGTCCAGAAAGCCCCGCGCGGCGCGCGCCGCGGCGCGATTGAGCAGCGTGTAGTCCACCCCTTCGGGACGCACGGGACGCCCGCGGGTGCCCAGCGGGTCCAGGAGCCGATCCCAGAGCGAGATCCGGTAGTCGGGGTGATAGATGCGCACCCCCCAACTGTACCTCCGTCGGAGCCGTTCGTGGACCTCCTCCTCTTCGACATCGACGGCACCTTGCTCCGGACCCGCGGCGCGGGTCGGGACGCGCTGGACGAGGCGTTCCGGCGCGTGTGCGGCTGGGACGGCGCCACCGCCGGCATCTCCCTCGCCGGGGCGACCGATGGCGGGATCGTGGCCTCGGTCGCGGCGCGTTTCGGGCGCGCGTGGCGCGACGACGACCCGCCCTTCGACGTGGGCGCGGTGCGCGAGGCCTACCTCGAGGCCCTGGCGCGGCGGCTCGCGGAGCCGGGGCGCGTCGAGGTCTGCGCCGGGGTCCACGCGCTCCTCCGAGGCCTCGCCGGCCGCGCCCACCTCGCGCTCCTGACCGGGAACTGGCGCGCCGGCGCCGCGCTCAAGCTGCGGGCGGCCGGGCTCGACCTGCCCTGGATCGACGGGGCCTTCGGCGACGACGCCGCCGACCGCAACTGCCTCGTCCCCATCGCGCGGGCGCGGGCGGACGCGGCGGGCCTCGGCTACCGCCACCTCGTGGTCATCGGCGACACGCCCGCCGACGTGGCGTGCGCGCGGGCCGGGGGCGCCGTCGCGGTCGTCGTGGAGACGGGCTTCGCGAGCCGGGACGAGCTGGCCGCCGCGCGGCCGGATCTCGTCCTGCCGGACCTCGCGCGCGGCCGCGCCTGGTTCGAGGCGCTGATCGCGGTCTAGGAACGTTCGGGAAGGTGCTCCCGTCGCACGCTGGCGTCGCCCTCGACGGGGGCGGCCACCCGCGCCGGCTACATCACCGGGACGAAGAGCGACACGCCCGTGGCGGCGCTGCCGTCCGCGGCGAGCCCGCCCACGACGAGCACGCCGTAGTCGGGATCGTAGGCGACCTGCGGCTCGTACGCGCGGTTGGGGAGCCCGCCGGCGTCGTCGCTCGCGTCGCAGTCGTCCACGCTGGTGAAGCTCCCGTCGTCGGGGTCGTAGATCTCGATGCAGCTCACGGGGTCGGGCGGCGGGAAGAAGGGGTTGTAGGTCTCCGCGCCGCCGATGACGAGCACGCGGCCGTCCGCGAGCGCGACCATGCGGTGCCCCGCGCGTGCGACCGCCATGGAGGAGGAGAGCGAGCCCCACTGGCCCGTCTCGGGGTTGTAGAGCCACGCGGAGGTGCGCGCCGCCACGTAGGTGGCGCTGTCCACCGTGGTCGACGCCGTGGCGCCGCCGGTGAGGAGCACGCGGCCGTCGTCCAGCGTGAGCATCGCCGCGCCGGCGAGGCCCGCCGGGAGGTCGGTGAAGCTCTCTACGCTCCCGCCGTCGATCGGGACGCGGCTGCAGGTCGTGCTGCTGGTCCAGCCGCTCCCGCCGAGGCGGGCGCCGCCGCAGAGGAGCGAGCCGTCGGAGCCGAGGTCCGCCGCGGTGGCGGAGAGGTGGCCGAGGTTGCTCTGGCCGACCTCGGTGATCGTCCGGGCATCGCGGTCGTAGAACTCCACCACGTTCGGGAGCTCGACGCCGTCGAAGTCCACGAGCCCGAGCCCGCCCCAGACCACGACGTGCCCGAGGAGGTTCTCGATCGCGACGTGCAGCGAACGGAACTCGCCGAGCTCGGACTCGACGGGCTCCCAGGACTCGGTCGCGGGGTCGAAGAGCGCGACGTTCTTCGTGGTCTGGCCGTCGTAGAGGAAGGGGTGCGTCGACGAGCCGCCGGTGACCAGCAGCTTGCCCTGGTCCGCGCCGGCGACCGTCAGCGGCGTGAACGTGGCGCCCATGCGCGCGGTCTGCTCGACGCCGTCCGCGTCCGTGTAGGTCGGGAGCGCGCCGCTCGTCGTGAACGCGAGCCCCTCGGCCGGGGGGGCCAACGAGAGCACCTGCGTGAGGTCGTTGCCCTTCCGGGGCTCGCCGCCGCGGTTGTTGGTGACGCCGCCGCCGATCCAGAAGCGGCCGTTCCCGAGCGGGGCGACCAGCGGCAGGTGCAGGCCCTCCGCGAGCGGCTCCATCCAGGCGCTCGCGTCGGTGCGGGCGACGAACACCTCGGCCTCGACGGTGCCGCTCGACGCCGTGAGGGGCTCGGTGAGGCCCCGCATCGCGAGCAGGCCGTCCCGGTAGCCCTCCACCGTGATGCGCGTCTCTTCGAGCGGCGGGAGGCCGGTCACCTCGGGCGTGGAGCCGGAGGTGGGCGCCCCCAGCGTGACGCGGAGCGGCTCGCCCGAGGCGGGCGTGAGCACGAGGTCGATGCGATCGAGCCCCTCGAACGGGTTCTGCGCGGACGACGTCACGGGCGTGAGGTGGAGGGTGTAGTCGGCACCGCCGCCGTCCCCGGTGCAGCCCGCGAGGACGCCCATGACCAGTCGAAGCATGTCGGGAGCGTACCACCGTGCGTGCTTGCCCCGCACCACGCCGGATGGCACGTTGCCTCGATGTACGCCAGCGCACTCCTTTCCTCCGTGCCCCACGCCTTCACCGGGGCCGCCGACGGCGATCACCGCCCCGGTGCCGACGGGGACGCCGCGGCGCGCCTCGTGGCGGCGCTGGGAGGGGAGGGGCCGGTGCGGTCCGTCACCCAGGTGCACGGCGCGCGCGTGGTCCGCGCGGAGGACGCCGACCTCGCGGTCGAGGCCGACGCCATCGTCTCCACCCGCCCGGGCGCGGTGATCGCGGTTCGTGTCGCGGACTGCGTGCCGGTGCTGCTCGCGGCGCCCGGGGGCGTGGCCGCCGTGCACGCGGGGTGGCGCGGGACGGCCGCCGACGTCGTCCGCGCGGCCCTCGACGAGCTGCGCCGGGCCACGGGCGCCCGCCCCGGCGACGTGCGCGCGGCGGTCGGGCCGTCCATCTGCGGGGCCTGCTACGAGGTGGGCGACGAGGTGATCGCGGCCGTCGCCGCCGTCGCCCCGGGAGCAAGCTGGCGCGTCGGCGCGCGCAACGTCGACCTCGCCGAGGCCAACGCGGCCATCCTCCGCGCCGAGGGCGTGGCGGTGGACGTGCTCGGGCGCTGCACCCGCTGCGGGACCGGCTTCTGGTCCTACCGCCGCGACGGACCGGCCGGCGGGCGCCAGGTCGGGGCGATCCGCCTGTGACCGCGCTCCTCGTGCTCTTCGCGTGCAGCGACCCCGCCCTGGAGCCGTTCGAGAAGTCGCTCGCCGCCTACGAGGCCGGCACCGCCGCGCTCGCGGCGAAGGACCCCGCGACCGCCGCGGAGCGCTTCGCCGAGGCCCGCACGCACGACCCGCGCAGCGTCCCGCTCGTGCTCTGGGAGGCGAAGGCGCTCGCCGAGGCCGGGAAGCTCGACGAGGCCGACGCCCGCGTCACGGAGATCATCCAGGCCGAGCCGACCATCGCGACCGCCTGGTACAACCGGGCCGCGTGGCGGGCCCGCGCCGGCCGGATGGAGGACGCCGCGAACGACCTGCGCCAGGCGCTCTCGCTCGGCGCGCGCTCCCCGCTCGAGGCCGCCGACGACCCCGACTTCGCCACCGCCCGCGCGCACCCCGCGTTCGCCGACGTGCTGCCCGCGCAGCCGTTGGAGGCGAGCGTCCGCGGCGCCGACGGGGCCGTGTTCGTGGGCAGCCGCTACCCCCTCGAGCTCACGATCGCGGCGCTCCCGTCCGCGGAGCTCGCCGTGGCCCGCGAGGGCGCGGACCCCGGGTGCCTGCGCCTCGGCCGCGTCGTGCAGGACGACCGCGCGGAGGCGGGCCGCCTCACGCGCGTGCTCACCGTCGAGCTCCGTGCCGAGGGCCCCTGCGACACGACGGTGGGCCCCTTCGTCGTGACCGCGGGGAGCGCCCGCGTCTCGCTCGATCCCGTCCCCGTGAAGGTCGAGGCGCCCCCCGGCGCGCCGCCCGCCGCGGGGATCCAGCCGCTGCCGTCGGTCCTGCCGCTCCCGGGCGCGCTCGCCCCGCCCGACGCGGGCTTCGCGGCCCGCCGTGTCGGCGACGGCGTGGTCGCGATGGGCCGCCCCGACCGCACCGTCACCGGCAACGGGGGCCGCCCCGACGTGCTGCTCGAGTGGCGCGTCGCCGGCCAGACCCGCGCCACGGGCGGCTGGTGGCGCGCGGCGGGGCCCGTTTCGCTCGCGGCGGAGGGCTGGACCGAGGTGGTGGAGTAGGTGTTCCTGGGGCGGGGGGCCTCATCGGCCCCCTCACGGCCGGCTTGCCGCCGGCCTCCGGGGGCGGGCTGCGTCCCCTCCGGCGCTTGCCGCGCCGGACCCTCGCAGCGCTCGGGTCGGGGACTCCGCGAGGCCTGCGGCCTCCCCCGCAACGCCCCCGCTCCTGCGTGGGGGCGGCCTCTCGCGCGCCGGAGGAGACAACGCCCCGCCGCCACGCAAGATCGGGGGGCGTTGCGGGGGGGCCCGGCCCCCCCGCCCCAAGAAGATCCCCCCGAAAACCACGCCCCGGCGCTACTCGCCGCAGCTGTCCTCGCAGTCGAGGTGCGCGCCGAGCAGGTTGCCCGTGAGCGTGTTGCCGGCGCAGACGGTGAGCGTGACCGCGTCGCAGGTCATGCCGTACTCGGTGTTGTCCGAGAACGAGTTGCCCTGCACGTCGGCGGTGACGTTCGAGAGCTCGAGGCCGTCGTAGCCCGAGGTGGACGCGCCGGAGCTGTGGATCGAGGCCGTGCCGCCGCTCACCGAGATGCCGCTCGAGCCGGCGTCCGTGACCGACACGCCGGAGAGCGTGGCGACCGTGTCCGCGTCGATCGACTCGGTGGTGCCGGCCTCGTAGCTGTAGGCCGAGTAGCTGTCGGTCAGATCGATGCCGATGCCCGCGGGCGCCGAGACCGTCACGCCCGTCAGGCTCGCCGTCGTGAGCCCCTGGAGCGTGACGCCGTCGCGCGACGCGGCGCTCACCGTCACGTTGTCGAAGCTGGCCGAGCCGCCGGACAACGCGATGCCGGTGGAGCCCGACGAGGCGATCGTGACGTTGGTGGCGGTCACCGCGGTGGCGGCGTCGAGGTCCGTGTAGGTGTACGTGTAGCTGCCGGTGTCGGGGTCGTAGGTGTAGCCGTAGTCGTAGGTGCGCGACGTGGACGACAACCCGGCGCCGCTCACGTCGCCGAGCGACACGTCGGCGAGCGTGAGCTCGCCGATCGCGGTGGCGGAGATGCCACCGGAGTCGGCGCCCTCGAGCGAGACGTTCGACAACGCGACGGTGCCGAAGTCGGCGTAGGAGTTGCTGAAGCTGAACGCGGTCGACGAGGCGCGGCCCGCCGCGACGTCGGAGACCTCCACGTCCGGCGAGTAGCTGGTCCAGCTGCCGGCCACGACGTAGCCGCCGACATCCCCGGCCTCGAGCCCGCTCACGTCGATCTCGGCGTCGTAGGCGTACAGCAGCGTGGAGTACGCGGAGGCGACGGTGACGTCCTGGATGTCGATGGAGCCCGGCATGTCGGTGATGCTGCCGGCGCCGTCGTCGTAGTAGTAGCCGGAGACGTAGAAGACCGAGTTCGAGGACTGGTAGCTGTACGAGTAGATGAGCTCGTCGTCCTCGTAGTAGGCGTACTCGACGAGGTCGGAGATGCGCGTCGTGCCGACGGTGACATCCGACACCTCGACGCCGCCCTGGCTGGACTGCACCACCGGGCCCACGACGTCGTCCACGACGTTGTCGGCGAAGATCGCCGGCGTGCCGGTGGGCATCTGGTAGAAGTAGGCGATCGAGCTCTCGTAGTCGGTCCAGGTGTTGCCCGTGACCTCGGCCTCGCCCACGCCCGAGAAGGTGAGGCTCGTGTCGCCGCTCGTGAACGTGTTGTTCGTCACGTAGACGGCGCCGGAGAGGTAGGCGACGAGGTCCTGGCCCTGGCCGCTGCTGTACTCGCTGCGGCCGATGTAGGTGCCGTAGTCGTACTCGTAGACGGCGCCCGACTTGTTGTTCACGAAGGTGTTCCCGTCGAGGACGAGCACGCCCTGCGCGTCGTAGACGCTGCCGCTGTCGGAGCCGTTGGTGAAGGTCGTGCCGCTGACGCTGCCGACGTTCTGGTAGTTCACGAACCCGATGCAGGCGTTGCCGTCGAACGTCGAGTTCGTGATCGTGGCGGTGCCGAGGAGCGCGCTGAGCCCCCAGCCGGCGTTGCCCTGGACCGTGACGCCGTCGAACGCCAGCTCGGAGTAGACGGCGAGCGTCGCGGCCGACTGGTCGATGTAGCCGTTGCAGGGCTCGGCGAGCTCGGGCTCGCGGGTGTTCGTGACCGAGAGGCCGGAGACGGTGCCCTCGGCGTAGACGAAGTACGCGCCCCAGCGGCCCACGTCGTCGACGGTGCCGCCGGTCATCGTGAGCGTCGCCATCTCCTCGTCGTTCGGCTGGACGATGACGCCGTAGTTCTCGTAGCCGCTGACGGCGATGTCGGTGAGCTCGACGACGTCGCCCGCGATGTTGATGCCGCCGCACCAGGGGTTCCCGTCCTGGCCCCACTCGTCGTAGGTGAGCGAGCAGGAGGTGCCGGTGACGGTGGAGACGGTGGTGGCGTTCAGCGAGACGCTCGGGCCGTCCGCGTACAGGCCCTGCAGGTAGCTGCCCGTGACCGCGACGTTGTCGAAGTCGTAGGTGGAGTCGAAGCCGAAGACGCCGATGTAGATGACGTCGCTGATGGAGCTGTCGGTGAAGGTGAGGTCGGAGTCGACGGCGTACAGCCCGATGCCGTCGGCGCCCGCGACGGCGGAGCCCGAGAAGGTGAGGGTGGAGCCCTCGACCTGGATGGCGTAGCCGTCGCTCACGTCGTCCGAGAGCATGAGCGTGCCGGTGATCGTCGAGTCGGCCACGCTGACGACGGCGTCGTCAGCGATGTCGAGGCCGAAGGACGCCGGGTACTCGAGGACCGTGTTGGACAGCGCGATCTCGCCGCCCGAGATCTGGATGCCGCCCGCGGCCGGCTGGACGATGGTGAGGCCGTCGATGGTGGCCGTCGCGTCGTTCGTGGTGAGCCCCCAGCTCCCCGCGGCCGCGACGTTGATCGCGGTCAGCACCGCGTCCGTGGCGCCGTCGAGCACGATGGCGGTGCGGGGCGACTCGAGCACGAGGTTCTCGACGGTGACGCCCGCGCCCGTGATGGTGAGCGGCACGTCGCTCCCCGGGCCGTTCAGGAACACGCCGCCGGCGGTCGCGCCGCGGATCGTGACCCCCTTGTCGACGACGACGGCCTCCTCGTACGTGCCGTCGCAGAGCTCGATGAGGCTGCCCTCGGACGCGACCGTGATCGCGTCGGCGAGCTTCGCGTAGCCCCCGCCGCCGTCGACGGTGATGCAGCCGCTCTCGTACTGGATGTCGGTGTCGTCGGGGTCGGTGTCGATGCCGGCGGTGTCGTCCTTGCCGCCCGCGGGCGGACATCCGGTGAGCGCCAGCAGGAAGAGGATCGGGGTCGTCGTGCGCATCGAGGGGGTCTCCTACGACCCGGCACGGTACCGCCGGCGCGGCCGAACCACAAGCACCCGATCGCGGGGCCGTGACGCGGGCGACGTGCCGACACGGTCCCGCCCGCGATAGGCGTGCGGACCCTTTCCGGAGCGACCGTGGACACCGAACGCAAGGAGCTGCTCGCGCGCCTGGAGCGCACCAACCGCCTCGCCGAGGAGGGCGGCGGGCCCGACGCGATCGCGCGCCAGCACAAGCGCGGCAAGCTCACGGCCCGCGAGCGCGTCGACGCGCTGCTCGATCCCGGCACCTTCCGCGAGCTCGACAAGTTCGTGGTCCACCGCTGCAACGACTTCGGGATGGCGGAGAACCGCATCCCGGGCGACGGCGTGGTCACCGGCTACGGCCGCATCGAGGGCCGGCTGGTGTACGTGTTCGCGCAGGACTTCACGGTCTTCGGCGGCTCGCTCTCGGGCGCCTACGCGAAGAAGATCTGCAAGGTGATGGACCTCGCGCTCAAGAACGGGGCGCCGGTCATCGGGCTCAACGACTCCGGCGGCGCCCGCATCCAGGAGGGCGTCGAGTCCCTCGGCGGCTACGCGGACATCTTCCTGCGCAACACGCTCGCGAGCGGCGTGGTGCCGCAGCTCTCGGGCATCCTCGGGCCCTGCGCCGGCGGCGCGGTGTACAGCCCGGCGATCACCGACTTCCTCGTGATGGCGCGGAACACGAGCTTCATGTTCGTGACGGGCCCGGACGTCATCAAGGCGGTGACCCACGAGGAGGTCACCCAGGAGAAGCTCGGCGGCGCCGACACGCACACGCAGATCAGCGGCGTGGCGCACTTCGCGGCGCCCGACGAGGCCGGCGCGCTCGCCGTGCTCCGCGAGCTCCTCTCCTACGTGCCGCAGAACAACCTGGAGGAGGCGCCTCGCAAGCCGACCGAGGATCCGCCCGACCGGCTGATCCCCTCGCTCGACGAGCTCGTCCCCACCAACCCGAACAAGCCCTACGACATCAAGGACCTGATCCACGCGGTGGCCGACGACGGCGGCTTCCTCGAGGTCCAGCCCGAGTACGCGGCGAACATCGTGGTGGGCTTCTGCCGGCTCGGCGGCCGCTCGATCGGCGTCGTCGCGAACCAGCCCGCGGTGCTCGCCGGCGTGCTCGACGTGAACGCCTCGCTCAAGGCCGCGCGCTTCGTGCGCTTCTGCGACGCCTTCAACATCCCGCTCTGGGTCATCGAGGACGTGCCGGGCTTCCTCCCGGGCACCGCCCAGGAGTTCGGCGGCATCATCAAGCACGGCGCCAAGCTGCTCTACGCCTTCGCCGAGGCGACCGTCCCGAAGGTCACGCTCATCACGCGGAAGGCCTACGGCGGCGCGTACTGCGTCATGAACAGCAAGCACCTCCGCGCGGACCTCAACCTCGCCTGGCCCACCGCGGAGATCGCGGTCATGGGGCCGGACGGCGCGGTGAACATCATCCACCGCCGGGAGATCGCGGACGCCGCGGATCCCGTGGCCCGCAAGGCGGAGCTCGTCGCGTCGTACAAGGAGCGCTTCGCCAACCCGTACCGCTCCGCGGAGCTCGGCTTCGTCGACGAGATCCTCGTCCCGCGCGAGACGCGCGCGCGGCTCGTGGAGGCCTTCGACGCGCTCGAGAACAAGCGCGACGCGAACCCGCCGCGCAAGCACGGGAACATCCCGCTGTAGATCCACGCCGACCGCGCGCGTGCCCGGACGCGGGGGGCCCCCGGACGATCCGACTGGGGGCTACCGCCGCCGGCGCCGCCTGGTGCGGCCCGTGAGCGCCGCGAGGAGCTGCTCCCGCATCGGCGCGCGCATGCGGTCCAGGGCGGCGAGCTTGGCCTTCCCGCTCGCGCCGACGGTGCCGCCCAGCTCCTCGATCGCCGTGGTGAGCTCGACGATGTCCTGCCCCGCGAGCACGCTCGCCTCCGCGGGCGGCTCCTGGAGCGCGAGGGCGGCATGGAGGGCGGGCAGCGCCGCCGGATCGCCGTAGATCGCGAAGTGGCCGGCGTAGAGCCCGGGCAGCCGCTTCAGGCCGGCCAGCAGCACCGCGAGGATCCGGGGGTCCCGCACGCCCGACTTCGCGAGCGCCTCGGCCCCCGCGTCGACGGCCGCCTCGTTGCCCTTCAGCGTGGTCAGGACCAGCGTGTGCTCGAGCGCTGCCGGCCCCAGCCGGGACAACGCGTCGATGCACGTGGAGTAGAGGATCTCCATCGGCTCGCACTTCGAGACGGCCGAGACGAGCGCGGGCGCGCCGTCGGGGCTCCCGATGTCGCCGAGCAGGGAGGCGGCGTGGATGGGGGCCCAGCCCTCGCCGGGGGCCGTCTCCTGGTGGAGGGCCTCGTCGCTGAGCACATCGCAGAGCGGCCCGACCGCCGCGGGGCCGAGCGCGGCGATCGCCCGCCTCGTCGAAGCGGGGAGCTCCTCACCCGCCTGGATCAACGTCACGCGCACGTCCATGTCGTCGCCTCCCGCCGGACCGGCTAACCCGCGCTGGGGCTCTGTCCCGGCGAGGGTCTTGACGCCTCGCCCTCCACCGCATAAAGACGCGGGCTCGCAAGCCCAGGAAGATTCATGGTTCGCATCCGCCTCACCCGTCTCGGCGCCAAGAAGAAGCCTTTCTACCGCGTCGTCGTCGCCGACTCCCGCACCCCGCGCGATGGCCGCGCGCTCGACACCCTCGGGCACTACAACCCGATGGAGGAGCCGCCGATCGTCAACATCGACGTGGCGCGCGCCGACTACTGGATCTCCAAGGGCGCCCAGCCGTCCGAGACGGTGGCGAACCTGATCAAGCGCGCCCGCGAGGCCGCCCCGGCCGAGAGCCAGGCGTGAAGGCCCTCGTCGACCACGTGGTCCGCGGCCTCGTCAAGAACCCTGACGCGGTGCGGCTCAACTCGGTCGAAGGGGAGGCGTCCGTCCTCCTGGAGCTCTCCGTGGCCCCGGAGGACCTCGCGCGCGTGAAGGGCCCCAACGGGGACACCCTTCGCGCCATCCGTACCGTCCTGTCGGCCTCCGCCGGCCGCCGCAAGGCCGTGCTGGAGCTGGTCGAGCCGCTCGGCGCCGCCTCCGCCGGCGAAGAAGAGTAGCGTCCCCTGGACGAGGTCGTCCTCGGCGAGGTGAACGGCGTGTTCGGCGTCCGTGGTGAAGTGCGCCTGATGCTGCACCACCGCGAAGGCCAGACGCTGTTCACCGAGCGCACCGTCACGCTGGTCTCACCCGACGGCGAGCGGCGCGACGTGCGCATCCGCGCCCGCAGCGGCGCCGGGAAGCGCGTGCTCGCGAAGATCACGGGCGTCGACACGCCCGAGGATGCCGCGGCGCTCATGGGCTACGCCATCGTGGTCGACCGGGCGACGCTCCCGCCGCCCGGCAAGGACGAGTACTACATCCACGACCTGCTCGACCTCGCCGTGCTCGACGAGTCGGGCACCGAGCTCGGCAAGCTCGCCGACGTGGTGAACGGCCCCGCGCACGACGTGTGGGTCGTCGAGACCGAAGGCGGCGAAGCCTTCGTCCTCGCCACCCCCGAGAACGTGAAGTCGGTCGACGTGGCCGCGGGTCGCATCGTCATCGCCGACGGGGCGCTCGACACGGGGGAGTAGATGCGGATCGACGTGCTCACGCTCTTCCCCGCGATGGTGGAGGGGCCGCTGAGGGAGTCGATGATCGGCCGCGCGCTGGAGGCGGGGCGCCTCGAGCTCGGCGTGCACGACATCCGCGCGCACGGCCTCGGCCGGCACCGCACGGTCGACGACGCGCCGTTCGGCGGCGGCTCCGGCATGGTGATGCGCGTCGACGTGCTCGATCCGGCCATCGCCGCGGTGCGGCGGCCCGAGAGCCACGTCGTGCTCTTCGAGCCGTCGGGCGCCCGCTTCGACCAGAAGATGGCCGAGCGCTTCGCCACGCTCCCGCACCTCGTGCTCGTCTGCGGGCACTACGAGGGCATCGACGCGCGCGTGCGCGAGCACCTCGTGGACGAGGTGGTGTCCATCGGCGACTACGTGCTCACGGGCGGGGAGTACGCGGCGCTGGTGGTGGTCGACGCGACCGCGCGGCTCCTCCCGGGCGTGCTCGGGAACGAGTCGAGCGCCGCGGACGAGTCCTTCACCTCCGGGCTCCTCGAGTACCCGCACTACACGCGGCCGCGGGAGTACAAGGGGTGGGAGGTGCCCGAGATCCTGCTCTCGGGGAACCACGGGAAGGTGGCGGAGTGGCGCCGGGAGCAGGCCCGCCTGCGCACGCTCGAGGTGCGCCCGGATCTCGCTCCGCCCGAGGCTCCGCCGGCGCCGAAGCGTCGTCGCCGCTCTTGACGCTGCTGTCTCCCTGGGCTAAGAGGGGCCGCCAACCCGATGTCTGCGACCGGGCGGGATGGGGCGCCTCTCTCCGAAGCGTCCCGGGCCATGCCCACCCGGCTGCGGAATCGCTCTACCCGAGGAATACGACATGGCCATGACCGACCAGCGCAAGGCGGAGCTCATCGCGAAGTACCGCCGCCACGAGACCGACGCGGGCTCCCCCGAGGTGCAGATCGCGCTCCTCACCGAGCGCATCAACGAGCTTCAGCCGCACTTCAAGGAGCACGACAAGGACCACCACTCCAAGCGTGGCCTCCTCAAGCTCGTCGGTCAGCGCCGCCGCCTCCTCCGCTACCTGAAGGCGACCGACACAGGTCGGTACGACGCCCTGGTGGCGGGCCTGGGCCTCCGCCGCTGACGACCGGGACGGCAGCTTCGGCTGCCGTTCGTTCTTTTCCACACCACTTTCCGCAACCCCCCCGAAGGGGTTCCTCCGCTCCGCAGACCTCCGCGGGCTGAGCGCGGCCGCCCACCGTGTACGGTGGGATCGGCACGAGCTCATTCCGAGCAGGTCTACGGTGACTGTGGGACGAGGGGATCGATTCGGGGGACAACCGCGCGCTCGGGAAGCCACCCGTGCGCGCTCGCCCGGCCGGTGATCGCCGGCGGGCTCGTTTCCCAGAGGTATCCCCATGGACATCCAATCCGTCTCCGTCGAGATCGGCGGCAAGACCATCACCATCGAGACCGGCAAGTACGCCAAGCAGGCGCACGGCTCGGTCACCATCCGCCAGGGCGACTCCATCGTCCTCTGCACCGCCACGGCCGGGCACTCCCCGACGAAGTTCGACTTCATGCCGCTGACGGTCGAGTACATGGACCGCACGGCCGCCTACGGCAAGATCCCCGGCGGCTTCTTCAAGCGCGAGGGCCGCGCCAACGAGCGCGAGACGCTCGTGAGCCGCCTCATCGACCGCCCGATCCGCCCGCTCTTCCCGAAGACCTGGCGCTACGAGACCCAGGTCATCGCGACGGTCATGAGCTACGACCCCGCGAACGAGACCGACGTGCTCTCGATCGCCGGCGCCTCCGCCGCGCTGCACGTCTCCGACATCCCGGCCAAGCAGTCCTGCGCCGGCGTGCGCATCAGCCGCGTCGAGGGCGCGTTCGTCGTGAACCCGACCCGCGAGGAGATGGAGGACGCCGAGCTCAACCTCGTCGTCGCCGGCACGAGCGACGCGGTGTGCATGGTCGAGGGCGGCGGCAAGGAGGTCTCCGAGGCCGTCATGATGGACGCGCTCGACCTCGCCCACGCCGAGATCAAGAAGCTCTGCGCCGCGATCGACGAGCTCCGCGCCAAGGCGGGCAGCAAGGCCAAGCGGCCGGCGCCGGTCCCCCCCGAGGCGGACGCCGCGCTGGTCGAGAAGGTCAAGGCCGTGGCCGTTCCGGCCGTGCAGGCCGCGATGAGCATCTCCGGCAAGCACGAGCGCCGTGACGCGATGGAGGCCGCGAAGGTGGCCGCCGTCGCCGCCGCGACCGCCGACCTCGACGACACCGCCGCGGCGGTTGCGGGCGCGCTCGCGTCCGACATCGTCGCCAAGGTCGTGAAGTCCGAGATGCGGAAGAAGGTCATCGAGCAGGGCATCCGCATCGACGGCCGCGCGACCGACGAGATCCGCCCCATCTGGTGCGAGGTCGGCCTCGCGCCCCGCGCGCACGGCTCGGCGGTCTTCACCCGCGGCGAGACCCAGGCCTTCGTGGCCGTGGCCCTCGGCGTCGAGGACGACGCGCAGCGCATCGACTTCGCCGGCTCGGTGGGCACCACCCGCCGCTGGATGCTGACCTACAACTTCCCGCCGTTCTGCACCGGCGAGGCCTACCCGATGCGCGGCCCCAAGCGCCGCGAGATCGGCCACGGCGCGCTCGCGCACCGCGCGCTCCAGTACGTCATGCCGCCGCAGGACACGTTCCCCTACGTGATCCGGTCGACCTCCGACGTGCTCGAGTCCAACGGCTCCTCGTCCATGGCCACGGTGTGCGGCAGCACGCTCGCGCTCATGGACGCCGGCGTGCCGATCAAGGCGCCGGTCGCGGGCATCGCGATGGGGCTCGTGAAGGAAGGCGACGAGTTCGCGGTCCTCTCCGACATCCTCGGCGACGAGGACCATCTCGGCGACATGGACTTCAAGGTCACCGGCACCGCCAACGGCATCACCGCGTTCCAGATGGACACGAAGATCACGGGCGTCCCCCGTGAGGTGATGCTCAAGGCGCTCAACCAGGCCCGCGACGGCCGGCTCCACATCCTCACGGAGATGGCGAAGACCATCCCCTCCGTGCGGTCGGAGCTCTCCCCGTTCGCCCCGCGGATCACGACGATCTACATCAAGTCGGACAAGATCCGCGAGCTCATCGGGCCGGGCGGCAAGGTCATCCGCGGGCTGCAGGACAAGACGGGCTGCCGCATCACGGTGGACGACTCCGGCAAGGTCGACGTGGCCTCCACGGACCAGAACCAGGCCGCCAAGTGCATCGCGATGATCCGCGAGATCACCGCCGAGGCCGAGATCGGCAAGCTGTACGTGGGCGTGGTCAAGCGCGTGACGGACTTCGGCGCCTTCGTCGAGATCTTCCCGGGCACCGACGGCCTCATCCACATCAGCCACCTCGCCAAGGAGCGGGTCAACAAGGTCACCGACGTGGTGAACGAGGGCGACGAGGTGCTCGTCCGCGTCATCGACATCGACAAGGCCGGCAAGATCCGCCTCTCCCGCAAGGAAGCGCTCGAGGACTAGTCCTCGACACGACCGCGCGACAGGAGCCCACGTGTCCGATCCCGCCGCGCTCGTCGTCCCGCTGAAGGTCCTCCCCAACGGGGAGGGCCTCCCGCTCCCCACCCGCGCCACGCCCGGGTCGGCGGGCTTCGACCTCCGCGTCGCGGAGGACGTGGTCCTGCCCCCCGGCGAGTGGCGCGTCGTGCCCACCGGCATCGCCCTGGCCATCCCCGACGGGTGGGAAGGCCAGGTGCGCCCCCGGTCCGGCCTCGCCGCGAAGCACGGCGTCACCGTGCTCAACGCGCCCGGCACCATCGACGCGGACTACCGCGGCGAGATCAAGGTGCCGCTCGTCAACCACGGCCGCGAGGCCGTCACGCTCGCACGCGGCGAGCGCATCGCGCAGATCCTGTTCGCGCCGGTGCCGCCCGTCGTGCTGCACGTCGTGGACACGCTCCCCGACGGCCATCGCGGCGATCGCGGGTTCGGGAGCACCGGGCGCTCGTAGCTGCGGCGTGCTCGGGAGCTTCTTCTTGGGGCGGGGGGCGCGGCCCCCCGCAACGCCCCCGCTTTGGCGTGCCCGGGGGATTTTCACGCGCGTCGGGCGCGTTGTCGCCCACCTTACGGGCCTCGCCCGAGGCCTTGACCGGGTGGCCTCCGCCGGGTACCAGTGTCCACGAATGTCCACGGCACTTCCCCGGTTGACCATCGAGGGCAACGCATGCGCCTGAATGTCCAGGATGCAGCAGAGCTCCTGATGGTCTCGACGAAGACCATCTACCGGTGGATGGGGGAGGGGAAGCTCCCCGGCTACCGCGTGAACAAGACGTTCCGCTTCGACCACGCCGAGCTCCTCGAGTGGGCGATGGCGAACCGGGTGGCCATCTCGCCGCGCTTCCTCCAGGAGCCGCACCAGCCCGAGCCGATCCCCGACTTCGACAAGGCGCTCGAGGCGGGCGGGATCGCCTACCGCGTGGGTGGCGACGACCGGGACGGCGCCCTCCGCGCCTCGCTCGACGCGCTCCGCCTCGCCGAGAACGACGACCGCACCTTCCTCTTCGAGGCCCTGCGCGAGCGCGAGCAGCTCGCCTCGACCAGCATCGGGTACGGCATCGCGCTGCCGTACCTCCGCAACCCCCTGCGGCTGCACCTCAAGCGCCCCAGCGTGAGCCTGTGCTTCCTCGACCGGCCCGTCGACTGGGCGGCGCTGGACGGCAAGCCCGTGGACGTGCTGTTCATCACCGTCGCCTCGACGGTCCGCTCGGTGCTGCAGCTCCACGCCCGCGCGTTCTTCGCCCTGCGCGACCCCGGCTTCCGCGACGCCGTGCGCCGCCAGGAGTCGCGCGAGGTGATCCTCGCCGAGGCGCGCCGGGTCGCGGCGACGTTCCCGCCGCCGCCGCTTCCGCCCTCGGGGCCCTCGGAACCCGGCGGAACGGTCTGATCTCGTGACCCCGAATCGCCCCACCCGGTCCTCGGAGCCGTCCGCATGCAGTACCTGCTGGTAGCGGGGGCTGTCCTCGTCGCAGGCGCCTTCCTGGCGCTCGTGGTGCGGAGCAGCCGGCTCCGGGCCGCCGTGGCGGTCGTCACGCAGGCGGCGGCCACCGCGCTCGTGCTCTGGACGGTCCTGCCCATCTGCCTCGGCGGCGAGGGGATCGCGGCCGCCCTCGCGGCGTCGGCGCCGCTCGGGCAGGTGAGCATCCGCGTGGACGCGCTGAGCGCGTTCTTCCTCGCGTGGTCGCTGCCGCTCACGCTGCTCGGCTCGATCTACGCGCTCGGCTACCTGCGGCCGTACCTGGACTCCGGCCGCAACCCGGGGCCGCACTTCGCGCTCCTGAACATCGTCTCGCTCTCCTTCCTCATCGTCTACTCGGCCCAGAACGCGCTCATCTTCCTGCTGGGCTGGGAGCTCGCGGCGGTGTCCGCCTGGCTCCTCGTCATCTGGGACTACCGCAACCAGAAGGTGCGCTTCGCGGGGTTCAACTACCTCGTGTCCACACACGTCGGCCTGCTCGCGCTCGTGGCCGCGTTCATGTACCTGCACGGGCAGACCGGCTCGATGACCTTCTCGTCCTTCGGGCGCTACCTCGTGGAGCCGAGCGGCGGCCGCAGCCTCGTCTTCCTGCTCCTGTGCGTGTCGTTCGCGCTGAAGTCGGCGTTCTTCCCGGTGCACTCGTGGCTGCCGCGCGCGCACGCGGCGGCGCCCGCCCACGTGTCCGCGCTCATGTCGGGCGTCATCCACAAGGCGGGCCTGTTCGCGTTCCTCCGCTTCACGCTGCTCCTGGGCGAGCCGGAGGAGTGGATGGGGTGGGCCGTCCTCACCTTCGGGGCGCTCTCGGCGTTCTTCGGGGTGCTCTACACCGCGTCGCAGCGCGATCTCAAGCGCGTCCTCGGGTACTCGTCGACCGAGAACGTGGGCATCGCGGCGATGGCCTTCGGGGTGGGGTACCTCGGGCTCGCGTGGCACGACCCGGCGCTCGTCGCGCTCGGGATGCTGGCGGGCGTGCTGCACATCTTCAACCACGCCCTGTTCAAGTGCCTGCTCTTCTACGCGGCGGGCGCCGTGTACCGGGCCGCCCACACCGTGGACATCGAGCGGCTCGGCGGGCTCCTCCGCCGCCTGCCCCACACCGGCGTGTTGTTCCTGGTCGGGGCGCTCGCCATCAGCGGGCTGCCGCCGTTCAACGGGTTCGTGAGCGAGTTCGTCCTGTACGCGGGCCTGTTCCGGGGCGGCGCGCCGTCCGCCGCCGGCAACGCCGCGCTCGTCTGCGCGGCGGCGCTGCTCGGGTTCGTCGGCGCGGTGAGCGCGTTGTCGATGGTGCGGGCCTTCGGCGCCGCGTTCCTCGGCACCCCGCGTGATTCGACGGTGCACGTGGGCGACGAGGCGCCCCCGTCGATGCTCGCGCCGATGTACCTCCACGCCGCCGGCGTCCTGGTGGTGGGCGTCGTCCCGGCGCTCGGCGTGGCGCTGGCCGCGCCCGTCGTGGCGCTCTTCGCCGGCGCAGCGGGCGGCCTCGAGGTCGTGACGGCGGTGGTCCAGCCGCTCCAGGTCGTCGGCCTCGGGCTCGTCGCCGCGCTGGTGGTGGTCGGCGCGGTCGGCTGGGCGCGCGGGCGGGGCGCCCGGAGCCACGTCACCTGGGGCTGCGGCTACAACGCGCCGAACGCCCGCATGCAGTACACGGGCAGCTCTTTCGGCCAGCCGCTCGTGCTCCTCTTCGCCTCTCTGCTCCCGCAGCAGTGGCGCCGCCGCCTGCCCCGGTCGATCTTCCCGGCGCGGGATGGGCAGCTCGAGGCGAACGTGCCGGACGGGGTGGAGCGGCGCATCTTCGAGGTGCTCGGCCGCGGCGAGGACTTCTTCGTCCGTGCATCCCGGGCTGTCCCCGAGGAGCCGCGCTTCGCGTTCGCGGCGGGCCTCGCGCTGCTCCTCGGCCTCGTCGCCGCGCTGCTGTCCGGGGGTGCCGCGTGACGGTCCTCCTCGCCGTCGGCAACGTCCTGGTGGCGCTGCTCCTGCCCTGGCTCCTCGTCGGCGTCGTCAACCGGACGAAGGCGCTCTGGTCGGGCCGGCGCGGCCCGCCGCTCCTCCAGTCGGCGCTCGACGTGATCCGGCTCTGGCGCAAGCGGCCCGTCTACAGCACGACGACCACGGCGGTCTTCCGGCTCACCCCCTACGTCGGGCTGGTCACGACGGCGGCGGCGGCGCTGGTGGTCCCGCTGCTCGGCACGACCCCGCTCGTGAGCTTCGGGTACGACTTCATCTGGTTCGCCTACCTCTGGGGGCTCGGCCGCGTGGCGCTGATGCTGGGCGGGCTCGACACGGGGAGCTCGTTCGAGGGCATGGGCGCGAGCCGCGAGGCGACGTTCGCCGTCGTGGTGGAGCCGGCGCTCCTGCTCGTGCTCGGCGCCTTGTGCACCTTCGGGGGGACGAACACGCTCGCCGGCGCGCTCGGCGCGCACGGCTGGCAGGGGCCCGCGGTGGTCGCGTGGATCGCGAGCATCGTCGCCCTCGTCGTGGTCGTGCAGGCCGAGAGCGCGCGCATCCCCGTCGACGACCCGACCACGCACCTCGAGCTCACGATGGTGCACGAGGTCATGGTGCTCGACCACAGCGGCCCCGAGCTCGCCGCCATCCAGGCCTCCGCGGCGCTGAAGCTCACGCTCGGCATCGCGCTGATCGCGGCGCTGGTCAACCCGTGGAGCGGCACGGACCACGTGGCGCTCGCCGCCGCCACGAACCTCGGCGGGTCGCTCGTGATCGCCGTGCTCATCGGCACGGTCGAGTCCCTCATCGCGCGCCTTCAGCTCCGGGTCGTCCCCCGGTACCTCCTCACCGCCGTGATCGCCGGCGCGCTCGCGGTGTTCGCGACCACCTGGCAGGGAGCGTTCCCGTGACCTCGCTGCTCATCGCGTTCGTGGTCGTGGTGCTCGTGCCGCTGTTCGTGGCCTCCTGGCGCACGAGCCTGCTCGGGCTGTCGATGCAGGGCGTGCTGCTCTTCGCCATCGCGCACCGCCTCGGGGAGACGGGGCCCACCGTGGAGGGCGTGCTCACCTTCCTCGACCTCCTCGTGCTCCGGGGGGCGCTCGCGCCGCTCCTGCTCTACGGCGTCCTCCGCGCGCGGCAGGTCCCCGGGCGCAACGACGTCGTGCCGGCCAACGCGCTGGCCTGGGCGGGCGCCATCGGGCTCGTGCTGCTCGGCCTCCGGCTCGGCGCCGCGCTCGTGCCCATCGAGGGCGACGAGCAGGTGCTCGTCGGCGTCGTGGCCTGCGCAATCCTCATCGGGTTCCTCGTGCTCGCCACGCGGGTGAGCGTCTTCAGCCAGATCATCGGCGCGCTGCGCATCGAGAACGCGGTGGCGCTCTTCGAGCTCGGGCTCGAGCCCGGGGAGGGCTCCTCGCCGGCCCTGAAGGTGGGCCTCATGGTCGTGTACGCCGCGTCGGTGGGCCTGTTCCGCTGGTACCTCGCCAGCATCGCGCCCGAGCCCGAGCCCGCGCCGGACCTCGAGGAGGTGTACGAGTGAGCGCCATCGGGGAACCGCTGCCCACCACCGGGGCGCTGGAGGCGCCGCGGGGAAGCTCGCTCGCCGGGCCGACCACGCTCGTCCTGGTCGGGGTCGCGGTGCTGACCCTCGCGGCGCTCGTGACCTCCGGCGCGCTGGATCTGCGCCCGCTCGGGCCCTGGTTCCTCGCGGACGCGACGGCGCGCCTCTTCCTCGTCCTGATCGACACCATCTTCCTTGGCATCGCCGCGAACGTGTGGATGCGCGTGCAGGCGGGCGCGAGCACGGCGGAGTCCTCCGGGCGGACGGTCGCGTTGTGGCTCGGGTTCCTCGCCGCCGCCAACTTCGCGATCCTCTCGAACCACCTCGTCGTGTCCTGGATCGGGCTCGAGCTGACCACGCTCGCGGCCGCGCCGCTGATCGTGCGGCCCGGCGAGGAGTCGTCCCGGCTCGCCTCGTGGCGGTACTTCCTCTTCTCCTCGGTCGGCCTCGCGCTCACGTTGCTCGGCTTCCTCTGCATCGAGCGCAGCTTCGCCGGCGGAGGCGTCGGGCACGGCCTGTTCGTCGACGCCCTCCTGGGGCACCGGCCCGCGAGCCCGGACACCTGGCGCACGCTCGGCATCGCGCTCGCCATCCTCGGGTACGGCACCAAGCTCGGGCTCGCGCCCATGTACATGTGGCTGCCCGAGACCTACGACGAGGCGCCGCCGCCCGTCACGTCGCTCCTCGCCGCCATCCAGTTCAACGTCGCCCTGGTGGGGCTCCTCCGGGTGCTCCAGGTCTTCCGGCCCGGCAACGAGCCGCTCGTGAGCACCGTGCTCGTGGGCATGGGCCTCGCGTCGATCGCGCTGGCGACGGCGAGCCTCATCGCCACCGGCGGCCTCCGCCGGCTCATCGCCTACGCCTCCATACTGCACGCCGGCATCATCGCGGTCGGCCTCGGGGTGGGCGGGGGCGCGGGGTACGGCGTGCTGCTCTACGCGGTGAGCAACGCCTTCATCAAGGCCATGCTCTTCCTCACGGCCGGCAAGGTCGAGGCCCAGTACGGCACCAAGGCCACGAGCGAGATCCGCGGCGTCATCAAGGGGCTGCCCTACAGCGGCGTGTTCCTGATGGCCGGCACCTTCGCGCTCCTCGGCTTCCCGCCCTTCGGCAGCTTCGTCGGCGAGCTCCTCATCCTCTCGGGCCTCGTGCGCGCCGGCTACGTGCTCACCTTCGCCACCATCGGCTTCCTCGTCACGGTCAGCTTCGTGGCGACCGGGCGGACGGTGTTCCCGATGATCTGGGGCGAGCCGACCCGCCCGGGGACGCTCGCGCCGCAGACCTTCGTGGCCTTCCTCCCGAAGCTCATCTTCCTCGTCATCCTCGTCATCCTCGGGCTGTACATGCCGGCGCCGGTCAGCGCGCTGTTCCGCGACGTGGCCGCGTCGCTCGGAGACACCTGATGCCCTCCGTGACGACGCACCTGGCGACGCCCGCCGAGGCCGCGCCGCTCGCCCCGCGCGCGTGGCGCGACGAGGTGCTCGCCGAGGTGGCGGCCGGGGCCCGCCCGGTCACGCTCTTCGGGCGCGAGGAGGGCGGCGACGTGCTCGTCACCGCCGTGCTCGAACGCGCGGTCGGCACCCTCTGGGTGCGCCGCGCCCGGGTCGAGCGCGAGACCGGCTACCACGCGCTCACCGACGGCCTCCCGGCCTTCCATGCCTTCGAGCGGGAGCTGCACGAGCAGCACGGGGTCCGCGTGGCCGGGCACCCGTGGCTCAAGCCCGTGCGCTTCGAGGGGGGCGGCGGCCAGGAGGCCATGCGCGGGTACCGCTACTACGCGGTGGAGGGGAAGGAGGTCCACGAGGTCGCCGTCGGGCCGGTGCACGCGGGGGTCATCGAGCCCGGCTCCTTCCGCTTCATGTGCCACGGCGAGCGCGTGCTCCACCTGGAGATCCAGCTCGGCTACCAGCACCGCGGCGTCGAGCGGCTGCTGCTCGCTTCGAACCCCCGGAAGCTCGCGCCGCTCGTGGAGACGATCGCCGGCGACACGAGCATCGGCCACACGTGGGCCTACGCCGCCGCGCTGGAGGCCCTCGCGGGTTGCGAGGTCGACCGCGAAACCGAGCTCGCCCGCGGGCTGATGCTCGAGCTGGAGCGCATCGGGATGCACCTCGCCGGGCTCTCCGGCATGGCCGCGGACGTGGGCTTCCTGCAGGGCGCGACGACCTACGGCCGGCTCCGCACCACCGCGATCAACACGTCGATGCGCCTCTGCGGCAGCCGCTTCGGCCGGAGCGCGGTCCGGCCCGGCGCGAACCCGGTGGCGCTCCAAGGGCCGCTCACCGACGCGCTGCGCGCCGCCGTCGAGCTCCTGGAGCGCGATCTCGCCTCGATCGACGAGCGCTTCCTCTCCGACCGGACCGTGCGTCACCGCCTCCAGCGGGTGGGCGTGGTCTCCACCGAGCGCGCGCGCGAGGTCGGGCTCGTCGGGGCGATGGCGCGCGCGTGTGGGGTCCGCGTCGACCAGCGCGCCGCCGCCCGCGGCATCTACGAGGCCCTGCCCATCGAGCCGCAGGTCGAGACCACCGGCGACTGCCAGGCGCGGGCGAACATCCGCATCCGCGAGATGCGGGCCTCGCTGGCCTGGATCCGCGGGCTCCTGGCGCTCCGCCCCGAGTGGTCGCGGAGGCGCGCCGCGGTGGGGCCGCTCGCGCCCTCGCAGCTCGTGATCGCGATCGTGGAGGGGTGGCGCGGCGAGGCCGTCCACTGCCTGGAGACCGACGCGGACGGGGCGCTCCGCCACTACAAGGTGCAGGACCCCTCGCTCCGGAACTGGATGGGGCTCGCGCTGGCCGTGCGCGAGAACGAGATCTCCGACTTCCCCATCTGCAACAAGAGCTTCGACCTCTCCTACTGCGGACACGACCTATGATCCTCAAGTCGCTCCGCGTGCGGATGGCGCAGGGCCGCCAGTACATCCCCGACCTGCGCGCCGCCGTGCCCAACGGCTTCCGCGGCCGGCCCGCCCTCGCGGGCACCCCCTGCGCCGAAGGCTGCGAGGCCTGCCGCGACGAGTGCCCCACCGACGCCATCGCGCTCGACCCCGTGCGGCTCGACCTCGGAAAGTGCGTGTTCTGCGGCGTCTGCGCGGAGGTCTGCCCGACCGGCAAGGTCTCGTTCACGTCCGACCCGCGCATGGCCGCACGCACGGCCGAGGCGCTCGTCCTGGGGGAGGGCGCCGGCGCGCCGACGGTCGAGCCCGAGCCCGACCTCGCGCGGATCTTCGGGCGCTCGCTCAAGCTCCGGCAGGTGTCCGCCGGCGGCTGCAACGCCTGCGAGCTCGAGCTGAACGCGACCGCCAACGTGAACTTCGATCTGTCGCGCTACGGCATCGAGTGGGTCGCGTCGCCCCGGCACGCCGACGGGCTCGTGCTCACCGGCCCGCTCACCGCGAACATGCGGGAGGCCGTGCGGCTCGTGTGGGACGCCATGCCCGAGCCGCGGTTCGTGGTCGCGTTCGGCGCCTGCACCGTTTCGGGGGGCCTGTACCGGTCGTCTTCCACCCTCGACCGGAGCTTCCTCGGCGACATCGGGCCCGTCCTCCACGTGCCCGGCTGCCCGCCGCACCCGCTCACGTTCGCGCACGCGATCCTGGACCTCCTCGGGAAGCGCTGACGCTCCGCGGCAAAACAGGCGGCCGCGTGTGGTAGAAGCGCCTCCGTACGATTCGGAGGTTCCGTGTACGAGCTCTTGCAGATGTTCCGGGAGGGCGGACCCAGCATGTTCGCGGTGCTCGCGCTCGACGTGTGCGCGGCCGTCGTCGTGCCGATCGCGCTGATCGTGGCGATCGTCGCCCGCGTCACGGGCAAGGTGCGCTCGGTCGCGCTGGTGCTCGGCGGCCTCGCGGTGCTGACCTCGATCGTGCCGATGTGCGCGGGGGTGGGCGGCTACCTCTACGGGATGAGCCGGGTGGAGTCCGCGGTCGTCCACGCGGATCCCGAGATGAAGCAGACGCTCCTCGACGCCGGCGAGGCCGAGGCCAGCAACAACTTGAGCTTCGGCTTCGGGACCGGCTGCGCGTGCCTCCTGCCGGCGATCCTGGCGCTGATCCTCGTGCCGCCGAAGCCGGTCGTCTACGACGACTTCTAGTCGATGCCCGCGGGGTGATCCGCCTGTCGCGTCGACGAGCGCGTGATCGTGGAAAGTCGCGGGTGGCCCGTGGTGGCCCGCTCCTTGCAGCCGGCCCTCGCGCGCCGCTCGCGCCCGGGCGGCACGGAGAACCCATGGCCCGCTCCCTCCTGCCCGCCCTCCTCCTGTCGACCCTCGCGACCGGCTGCTCCGGCTCGTCCGCGGGCGACACCGCCGACACCTCCGACACCGGGGAGGCCGACGCGGACACCGACACCGACACCGACACCGACACCGACACCGACACCGACACCGACAC
>CAYWGD010000026.1:0-67996 GCA_964457335.1 uncultured Enterobacteriaceae bacterium
GGGGCGCCCCCGCCCCCGGCGCGGGGGCCCGGGGGGGGGCCCCCCCTGGGGGCCCCCCCCCCCCGGCCGCGGGCACCGGGGGCCCGCCCCCCCGGCCCACGCTCCCGATCCCCCCCGCCCCAAGAAGAACCGGATCCCTCCGACCCGGACGGGCTCGCCGCGAGCGCCTCCGCGACGGCGGCCTCCAGGGCGTCCGTGGTGCGCCCGGCGAGCGCGCGCTGGATCTGCGTGAGGCTCATGCCCTCGGCCTGGAGCAGCTTCGTCGTGACCGCCTGGAGCAGGTGCCGGTAGCCGTAGACGGCCTCGCGGCCGTCGTGGCGGAGCGGCCGATCCAGGATGCCGAGCGACTGGTAGTATCGGAGCGTGCGGGCGTCGGGGCGGCTCGATACGCGCTCGTCGCCCACGCCGCGGCCGATCGCGGCGAGGAGCCCGTCGGCGGCGGAGACGAGCGCAGCGAGTCCGTGCTCCGCGCTGCGATAGCGGTCGAGGAAGGGTGGCATCCCGGTCACTGTAAACGTGACAGTAAATGCTGGCAAACAGTTTTGCGCACGGGTCGAGACGCCGACCCGCTACAGCTTCGGCGCCAGGCACCCGATCGCGGGCGGGAAATCTTTGCGCGTCACGACGGCGCGCGCCGAGCGTGCCCGCTAGTCGCGACCGCGGTTATCCTCGGCTTCGGAGGTCCGATGTCCCTGAGCCACCTGTTCACGCTGAGCGAAGTCACCGTCGAAGGCGCCCGCTACGGCTGGGTCAACACGAAGATCGACGTGGTGCCGGGCATGCCGCTCGAGATCCAGGGCTCGGGCTCGATCGACTTCTGCAACCCCTTCGGCGCGAACATCAACCACGACATCCTCACCCCCGACGGCGACCCGCGCCGCGCCGGCGGGGAGACCTCCCTGGGCTGGGGGAGCCGCGCGCCCTGCCGCCACGGCCAGCTCGTCGCGCGTATCGGCAACAGCCACGTGTTCCCGATCGGCACGATGCGCCGCATCCGCGCCGAGCACGCGGGGCCCCTGCTCGTCGGCCACAACGACACGAACAAGGTCGACGACAACAGCGGCGAGTTCGAGGTGCGCGTGTGCATCCCGGTCGACGCGGTGCGCGGGCAGCGCACGCCGAACAACGGCTTCCAGCTCTCGTTCGAGGGCCCGGGCGGCATCAACGGCGGCGCCTTCGTGAACCTGCCGACCTGGCTCAACAAGCCCAACTTCAAGTTCAAGGTGCACGGGGCCCCCGGCCACGGGCAGAACATCGAGCGCGGCCTCTTCTGCCTCCCGATCAAGGCGGACTTTCCCATCATCCGGCACCTCCCGGGCCTGAAGGACGGGATCTGCCTGCACATCGAGGGGTGAACCATCGCGGTCCGCGCGTTGACGCGGGCGCGCCGCGCTCACTACGTTGTGCGCCCCCCAGAGCCGGAGCCGCGCATGTCCACCTTTAAAATCGGGCCCCGGCTCGCCCTCGCCGCGCGGATCGGCCTCGGCGCGCTGCTGTTCGGCGGCGTCGCCTTCACGGTCGCGGAGCCGGCGGCGTTCGCGCAGGCGGCGCCGGTCTTCGAGGGCAAGGGCCTCATCGAGATCCTCCGCCCCACCGACCTCATCGGGGACGGCGGCTCGCCCACCGAGCTCTTCCTCCTCGCGCTCGACCCGGCCGGCAAGCCGATCACCGACTGGAAGGTCAAGCTGTCGGCCACGGGCGGCACCGTGTCGGAGCTCGCCGACGCGGGCGGCGGGCTCCACCGCTTCACGTTCACGCCGATGAAGAGCGACGGGCTCGCGAACGCGACGATCGAGGCCAAGATCCGCCTGGGCAACAAGGAGGGCTTCAGCCGGTCGTGGACCATCCCGGTCTCGCCGTCGCGCGCCCACCCGATGAAGCTCGCGGCGAGCCCGCCCGCGCTCACGCTCGGCACGGACAAGACCGCCAACGTCGAGATCGCCGTCACCGGCGGCGAGCCCGCCGCGCTCGCGCAGGTGAAGCTCGCGCACGCGCTGTCGGTCGGCACGCTCACGAACCTGACCCACCTGGGCGGCGGGCAGTTCACCGGGCTCTACACCGCGCCCACCGTCAACGTGCCGCAGGTGGCGCTCGTGACCGCCGTCGACGCCGGCGACCCCACGCGGGGCTACGGCGCCGTCGCCATCCCGCTCGCGGCGAAGGTCGACCAGGCCGTCCAGGTCCCGGCCGGCGCCTCGGTGCTCCTGAAGGTGGGCGGGCGCGACTTCGGGCCCGTCACGGCGGACTCCAAGGGGCGGGCCAAGGTGCCGGTCGTCGTGCCGGCAGGCACCACCACGGCCACGCGCATCACCGTCGTCAACGGCGTCCCCACCGAGGAGCCCTTCCCGCTCTCGGTGCCCGAGACGCGCCGGCTCGCGCTGTTCCCCACGTCCGTCGCGCTCCCCGCGGACGGTCGGCTCCAGGTGCCGGTGCGTGTGTTCGTCGTCACGCCCGACGGGCGCCCGGACGAGAGCGCGCAGGTGGAGCTCGCCGCGTCGGCCGGCACCGTGTCCGCGGTGCGCCACGAGGGCGGCGGCATCTACGTCGCCACGTACGCGCCCCCCCACGGCAACGCCGCCACGAAGGCGACGCTCACCGCGAAGCTCGCGGGCGGCTCCAAGGCCCAGGTCGACACGCGCGACGTGCCGCTCGTGCCCACCCGCGCCACCGGCCTCGCGCTCACCGCCGACCCGCCCGCGCTCCCGGCCGGCGCCACGAGCCTCGCGGTCGTCGCGAAGGTCACGGGCCCCGACGGCGCCGCGCTCGCCGGCCGTACGCTCAAGCTCGCTGCCAACGGCGCGAAGCTCGCCGAGGTCAAGGACCTCAAGAACGGCGAGTACCGCGCCGCCTTCACCCCCACGGGCAAGGGCCCGGTGGAGGTCACCGCCGCGGTGGCGGCCCCGCCCACGCAGAACCCGCTGGCCCGCGTGGTCGTCCTCCCGGCCCGCGAGCGGCTCCCCCCCGACGGCCTCTCGAGCGCGATGCTCACCGTCGCCACCGTGGACGAGTTCGGCTCCCCCGTCGCGGGCGTGCTCGTCGAGCTCCGCGTCGTGAGCGGCGACGGCTCCGTCCCCGCCACGGCCACCACCGACGCCGCGGGCGTCGCCCAGATCTACTACACGGCCGGCCGCAAGAACGGTCTCGTCGGCATCGACGTCGTCGCGGGGGACCGCACCGCCGGCGTCACGCTGATCCAGGCCCCGCCCGACCTCGCGCTCCCCGACCTGCCCATGCCCACCTCGGCGGCCACGCGCGCGCTCGCCGACGAGCTCGCCGCCACGACCGCCACCATCCGGATCGAGCGGCAGTAGCGCTCCGATCTCGGGGCACCTCCTCCGGAGTGCGGCGGCGTGGGTGCCTCCGGCGCGCGTCGGTGGTTCCCGTGCCTTCGGCGGCGCCCCCCGGGATGCCGAGCCGCTCGGGACCCGCGCGACGCCGAAGGAGCCGGGTCGAATACGACAAGCGTCCTGAGGAGCGGCACCGAATACGACAACGGCGCCCCGAACGGCGGCGTGGCCGGCGGCCCGCTCAAAAAAAGCACGCTTGGTCCGTTGGCCCGGGAGCGCGCGCCCCCGCCGGAAGGGACGGTTGTCGTACTCGGTGCCGCTCCTGAGCCGGCTTGTCGTATTCGAGGCCGCTCCTGGGGCGGCGGGCGGCCGATCGGCCCCCCGCGCCCCGGCCCGGCCTACTTCACGATCACCCGGTCCCCGCCGCTCCGCCCGAAGGTCTCGGGGCTGTACATCTCCTCGGCCTTGGCGGGCGGCACCACGAAGTCGCCCGGCGTGGTGGCGCGCGCGACGTAGGTGTAGGCGTGCACGCCCTCCCAGAGGAGCGACGAGAAGGCCTCCACGCGCTCGTCGCGGAGGTTCTCGTGCTCGTACCAGGGCCGCATCCACCACCAGTACGCCGGCTTGGCGTCCGGGTCGGCGGGGAGCGTGCCGGTCACCGCGAGGTCGGGGTTCAGCACCTCGAGGCCGGCGGGGAGCGGATCGACCAGCGCGACGTGGTAGCGCCGCATCGGCGTGGCCATCTCGACGCGGACGCGCACGCGCGCGCCGGCCTTGATGCGCCAGGTGCCGTCGGCGTCGCGGGTCACGTCGGCGGGGTCGTCGATGGGCTCGTAGCGGCGGCTCACGGCGAAGCCGCGGTCGGCGGCGTCGGGATCGAGGTCGGTAGGCGCGTAGCGTAGGCCGAGCCGGTAGTAGAGCCGGCCGGCGCCCTGCTTCCCGACGACGAGGTCGGCGTCCCCGTGGTCCTGGAGCCAGGCCATCGGCACGTCCACCTGCGCGCGCTCGGTCGAGCGGCCCGCGAAGGTGCGCTCGCCGGCGAGGCCGCTCCCGAGCCACACGCGCGCCACGAAGTCGGGCGTGGTGCCCTCGTAGGCCTTGAAGTAGCGGTCGAGCGCCAGCAGGATGTGGGCGTTCTCGGTCGTGCTGTTCCAGCGGCCGGCGACGCGGTGCGCAAGGAGCCCGTTCACGAGCTTGGGGACCAGCTCGTCCTTCGGGGCGGTCCGGACGAGCGCCTCGAGCAGCACGCCGTCGGCGACGCGGTCGGAGGTCAGGAGCACCTGCTCCCCGTCGGTGTAGCCGGTGACGAAGTGCGCGCCGGCCGCGCTCTCGGTGACGTGGTTGTTCAGCCAGGCGCGGATGGTCGCGACCTCCTTGTTCGCCTTCGCGTCGACCAGCGTGGGCAGCACCCAGCCGAGGCCCTGCGCACCGAGCCCGTCGGGGCCGGCCTCCGCGAGCAGCGCCTTCGCCTTGGCGGGGGCGGGCTCCCCTGCGAGGGAGAGCACGTGCACCGCGTAGGCGCGGATCGCGCGGCGCGACTCGGGGGAGTACCACCGCGGGATGTGCGTCTCGATGGCGCGCGTGTAGTCGAGCGCGCGGTCGAGGCTCCGCGCGTCGATCGGGAGCTTCGCGTCGCGGGCCCGCACGAGCGCGTGCGTGACGTGCACGCCCAGGTAGGGCCAGCCCTCGTCGCCGCGTCGCCAGAACGCCCAGCCGCCGTCGGGGTTCTGACGCCGCGCGAGGCGCTCCACGTCGGCGCGCATCGTGGCGTCGATCTCGGCCTGGGAGGGGAGCCCCTCGGCCTCGAACGCGCCGAGCACGTCCTTGAGCGCGGCCACCGACAGGAGCCGCGAGGCGAGCTGCTCGTTGCACTCGAAGGGGTAGGTCTGGAGGTAGAGGAAGGCGTCGGTGAGCGCCTGGAGCTGGGTGGAGGAGAGCGTCACCTCGAGCCCGCCGAACTGCGGCCACACGTCCTTCGGGGGGGCGAGCGGCTGGGCGATCGCGCCGTCCTGGTCGAAGGTGCCGTAGGTGGCGAAGGCCTCGGTGGTGGCGGGGGTCCAGACGGGCAGCTCGCCGGAGGCGGCGTCGGCGTAGGTGCCCGACGCGGCGGCGAGCTGGTAGCGCGCGGTGCCGGCGCGGGCCGCGGCCACGGGGAAGCGCACCTCCACGCGATCGTTGGCGGGCACGACGAGCCGCCGCCCCGCCCGATCCGTGCCCGACGTGAGCCCGGCCGACACGTCGGGGAGCACGCCGAGGTTGGCAGCGCGGAGCGCCACGTCCACGGTGAGCGGGGCGTCGGTCTGGTTCTGGAGCACCACGGGCAGCTCGGCGCGGTCGCCGAAGTTCAGGAAGCGCGGCGCGGAGGGGCGCACCATGAGCGGCAGGCGCGCGGTCACGTCGGCGGAGCCGGTGCCGAAGGCGCGCTCGCGGGCCACCGCCACGACCATCACGCGGTAGCGCGTGAGCGAGTCGGGGAGGGCGAGCGGCACGGTCGCGCGGCCGCTCCGGTCGGTGACGACGCTCGGTGCCCACAGGGCGACGGCGGAGAAGTCGGCGCGGACCTGGATGGCCGGCGCGGCCTCGCCGCCCTCGGCCTTCGCCTTCTTCTGGGGCTCCATCGGAGCGGCGCTCCGCGCGACCGGCGCCGCCTCGTCCGCCATCTCGGCCATCGGCGCCGCCATCGGGGCGGACTGGAGGAGCACGAGGTCTCGCCCGCCGCCCCCCGGGCCCATGCCGCGTGCACCGAGCCCGCCGATCGCGAGCGCGCCGGGGTCGGCGAGGGTCACCCACTGGCGGAGGTGCTCGGCCTGGATCGCGTCGCCGCGCGGCGCGTAGAAGACGGTGAGCGGATCGGGCAGCTCGTACCCGGTGAGCGCGAGGACGGCCTCGTCGACGGCGACCACGGCGAGCTCCGCGCCGGGCTCGGGCGCGCCGGTCGGGCCGGTGACGGTGAGCTGAATCTCGGTCTTCCCGCCCGGGGTGAGGCGGGCCTCGACCGGGGCCACCTGCACCGAGAGCGTGCGAGTGAGGCGCGACACGTCGAAGGTCAGCGTGCCGCCCGCGTAGGCCGCGCGCTTCGGGAGGTCGGCGCGCGGCTTCCCGTCGTCGCCGGTGCGGGTGCGCGCCCCGACCACGTCGACGGCCACCGTGAAGTCGGGGACGTGTGCCTCGCCGACGGCCACCTCGAGCGGGGTGGTGGCCTCGGTGATCACGAAGGGGCGGGTCTCCAGCAGGTTCCCGCCGGCGCGCACGGTGAGGAGGCCCTCCGCGGGCCAGAACGGCGCCTGCACGAGGAAGCGCGCCGTCTCGCCCACGGCCCAGCTCTTCTTCTCGGGCACCAGCGTGACGCGCTCCTGCTCGACGCCCCGATCGGGCACGAGCTGCTCGCCGGCCACCCACACGCGGATCTCCGTCGTGTTCTTGCGGCCGTGCGGGTCGGTGACGGTGGCCACGACCGCGTAGGTCCCGCCCGCGTCGGGCGTGAACGTCGCGGTGCCGGCCCCCGCGTCGAGTCGCTTGGACGCCACCTCCTCCGGCACCTCCTTCCACTCGCCGCCCACGCGCCGCCACACGAGGCGGCGGAACGAGACCTCGATCGCGCCGGTGCCCGCGGCCTTGCCGGCACGGTCCACGACCAGGGCCTCGACCTCGACCGGGGACTTCGCGGCGACGTACGGCTTCGCGGTCTTCAGCCCGACGTACCAGGCGGCGGGGTGCACGAGGAAGTCGCGCGACGCGGTCCACGCCTGCCGGTTCACGTCTTCGACGGTGGCCTGCGCGTGCACGGTCATCGGGCGCGTCGGGGTGAGCGCGGCGAAGTGCACGCCGAGGTGGTGCTCGCCGGCGGCGTCGGTGACGCCCTCGAGCGTCACGGGCGGCGTGTAGGGCTCCGGCTCGAACCACCACTTCCACCACGGCGACCAGGGGCCGAAGCTCCAGTCCTCGCGGCCCGGCGGCACGAAGGTCGCGGGCGTGGCCGACACCTCCCAGCGGACGGGCGCGCTCGCGAGGCCCCCGCCGGCGTAGTAGCGGGCGGCCACGTCGACCGTCGCGTCCTCGCCGAGCGCGTAGATGCCGTCGGCCCCGGCGGCCGACACCTCGAACTCCGGCGTTCGGTACTCCTGGATCTCGAAGGCGTGCCAGGTCGAGCCTTCGTCGGCCACGAGCTCGATCTGGGCGGCGCCGAGGTCGGGGGTGTCGGGGAGCTTCAGGTCGAAGGTGAAGCCGCCGAGGCCGGACATCTTCGCCACGCCCTCGCCGAGCGGGTTGCCGAGGCTCGACTTCGCGATCCAGCGCACCGTCGCGCCCTCCGCGCGGCGGAGCGTCGTCTCCGGGTCGGGCTCGGCCATGCGGAGCCAGCCGCGCACGTGCACGGTCTCGCCGGGCTTGTAGAGGTGCTTGTCGTCGAACACGTACCAGCGGAGCTGGTCCATCTGTTCGGCGCCGATCCAGCTGCCCTCGTACGCCCACGGCACCGCGGGGAGCAGCGCCGTGTCGTCGCCCACGCGCGCGACGAGCCCGAGCGCGTCGTCCACCTTCAGGCGGGCGAGGCCGTGCGCGTCGCTCTTCGTCGCGCCCTCCTGGCCCAGGAGCTCGACGGTGGCGCCGTCGACCGCGCGGCCGTCCGCGAGGCTCGTCACCCAGGCGGTCACGGCGGCGGGCTCGCGGATCGCGGTCAGCCCGAGCTTCGTGACCTGCACCCAGCCGATCCACTCGGTGCGCTCCCAGCGGCTCTTCGGCTGGTTCGTGGGCTCGACCTGCACGACGAAGTGGCCCGTGCCGCCGCCCAGGTACGGGGCGAGGTCGATGCGGGTCTCCACCTTGCGGTCGGGGTCGCTCGCGACGGGCACGGTCCCGGCGAACACGCGCGTCCCGGGGAGCTCGCCCTTCCGCGCGTCCTCCCAGCGCCAGCGGCTCCACCACTGCGTCCAGGCCTTCCAGTCCGCCGGCGTGACCTCGTGGATCTTCACGCGGAGCGAGGCGTGGTTGGTCGTGAAGACGGAGACGGAGGGGGTGCCCGCCGGCTCGACCACGACGAAGGGGTTGGGGGGCCCGGTGAAGCTCTTGTCGGCGGCGCCCACGTCCACCGAGAAGGTGCGGGCCTCGGGCAGCGCCTGGCCGAAGGTGTCGCGGATCCCGGCGGCGACGCGCACCTTGTAGGTGGTGCGGGGGGCGAACGCACCGTGGATGCCGACGGTGTTCCCCGAGGGCACGAGCGCGAGGCCGGCGACGGTGGGCTCGATCGTGATCGTCGCGGGGTCGAAGGCCTCCTCGTCGAGCGGGTTCGAGAACTCCATGGCCCAGGAGGCGTCGGGCGGGCAGGGGTTCTGCCAGCACGTAGGCGCCGACACGGTGAGCGGGCCGAAGGTCCGGAAGGAGAAGGACTGCTCGCCGGTGGTGGGGAGCGGGCCTTCGGCGGAGGGCGCGCCCTTCGCGACCACGACGGAGTAGCTCGTGCCGTTGGAGAGGCGCTCGGTCGGCACCACGACGACCTGGCGGTCCGGGTGCTCGGGCGGACGCGCCGCGAAGGCGGGAGGGACCTCGTCCGGGCGCGCGAGGCGCACGGGGACGGTGCGGCCGCCGCCGCGCACCTGGATCGAGGCGAGGAGCGCGTCGGCGGTGACGGCCTGGTCGAAGCCGAGCACGAGCGCGGGCTCGAGGGGCTGGGGCGTGTGCTCGTCGGGCCAGGTGCTCGTGAGCGAGAGCGGCGGGGTGGCGAAGGTCCACGAGACCGCGGCGTCGAGCGCGGTCCCGTCGGCGGCGCGCGTGCCGGCGGGGATCTCCGCGGTGTAGCGCGTCGCCATCGGGAAGCGTCCCTCGGGCTGGAAGACCACCGTCTTCGTGCCGAGCCAGCGCCACTCGCCGGGCGGCGTCGGCGTGAGCTTCACCGGCACCGTGGCGGCGGCGGTGTCCGCGTCGGTGAGCGGCACCATGGGCCGCGAGAAGGTCGCGGAGAGGTGCGGGGCGAGGGGGACGTCGCCCTCGGGGGCGCGCCGGAGCACGGTGAGCGGGCCGGTCGCGACCTCGGGGGCCTCCGCGGTCGCCGGCGGCGGGAAGGGGAGGTTCGTCGTGGCGCCGGTGCGCGGCGGGGGCGTGGGGCCCTTGCGGAGGGCGAATTCGACGGCGTCGTCGGCGTCCGCGGGCAGCGGCGGCAGGCGGCCGAGCAGCGCGTCGGTCTCCGCGGCGGAGAGCGGCGTCGCGGGCGGGAGCGGGAGCGTGGTGGAGGCGCCCGCGGCCGGGCGCGCCTCGTAGAGCTCCATGACGAGGCCCTCGGCCTCGGGATCCTCGACGAACATCACCTTTCCCTCCGAGGCCGCGGTCGGGGTCACGGGCGCCGAGGACGCCGGGGCCTCCGGCTGCACGGGCGCGCGGAGGCACGCCGCGAGGAGCGCGAAGCCGGCGGAAGAACGGAGCGGGGACCAGCGCATGGGGGCTCTCCGACGCGCACAACGCGCGCGACGCCGGGAGCTTACGTCGGGGCACCCCCGCGCGCCGGTCTCGGACTGTCGAGCCAGGGGTGGCGGGGCACGCCGGAAGCCGCGGCCTCGCGGAGCGCGCGGCCGCTTCCGTGCGACACTTCCGAGAGTCCGGAGCTCGTCCATGCTCGCCTTCCTGCTCGGCGCGGCCTGCTTCGCCGAGAAGCCGCCGACCGACGGGCCCTGCACCGGCACCCGCACCTACGCCGACGCCGACGGGGACGGCTTCGGGGACCCCGACGCGCCGGTCTCCTCCTGCGAGCGCTCCCCGAGCGACGTGGACGACGCCTCCGACTGCGACGACGCCGACGCCACGGCCTTCCCCGGGGCCGTCGAGGTCTGCGACGGGGACGACGACGACTGCGACGGCGCCATCGACGAGCCGGACGCCGCCGACGCGCTCCCCTGGTACCGGGACGACGACGGGGACGGCTTCGGGGACGCCGCTACCACGACGCGCGCCTGCGCGGCGCCCGAGGGCTACGTCGGGGACGCCACCGACTGCGACGACGACGGCGCGACCGACTTCCCCGGCGCCGGCGAGGTGTGTGACGGCGACGACGACGACTGCGACGGCCTCGTCGACGACGAGGACCCCGACCTGCTCGATCGCCCGACCTGGTACGTCGACGCCGACGGCGACGGCTTCGGCGACACCACCACCGCGGTGGTCCAGTGCGACGCGGCCGTCGGGTACGTCGGCGACCCCGGGGACTGCGACGACGCGGACGCGGCGATCAGCCCCGGCGCCGACGACGCCTGCTGGGACGGCGTCGACCAGGACTGCGACGGCGCCGACGTGTCCTGCCCCATCGAGGGGAACCTCGGCGTCGCGACCGCGGACGTGACGCTCCTGGGCGAGATCTACGCGGGTCTCGCGGGGGAGGCGCTCGCCGGCGGCGGTGACCTCGACGGCGACGGGCTCGACGACGTGCTGATCGCGGACGAGCACCGCGTGTACGTCGTGCTCGGCCCGCTCACCGCGGGCTCGCTGGCCTCCGTGCCGGCGCGGACCACCCCCAAGGCCACCGACCTCGACTACGGGGACGCGCTGGCGATCGGCCCGGACTTCGACGGCGACGGCGCGACCGACTGGGCCGTCGGGGCCCCCGGCGCGGATGACGGCTACGGCGTGGCCTACCTCTCGAGCGGCGCGCCCGTCCCCCGCAGCGTGCCCGCCTACGACGTGGCCGTCCAGCTCTTCCAGGGCGAGGCGTACGGCGACGGGTTCGGGTCGGCGGTCGCGCTCCTGCCGAGCCTCGACGGCGACGGCTACGCCGAGCTGCTCGTCGGCGCCTACGGCGTGGACACGGCGGGTTCGGGGGCAGGCGCGGCCTACGTCTTCGCCGGGCCGACGACGGGCACGCTGGAGCGGAGCGCCTCGTCGGCCGAGGTCGTCCTGCTCGGCGAGGACGCGGACGACCGCTTCGGCTGGCGCGTCGCGGCCGCCGGCGACGTGGACGGTGACGGGCTCGGGGACCTCCTCGTGGGGGCGTTCCTGAGCGACGCGGGCGGGGTGTCGGCGGGCGCCGGCTACCTGTTCACGACACCGGCGGCCGGGACGGTCGACGCGTCCGCGGCGGACGCGACGCTCACGGGGGCCGAAGGGGACTACCTCGGCTACGCGATCGCCGCGGCGGGCGACGTGGACGGGGACGGCCTCGCCGACCTGCTCCTCGGCGCTCCGGGCGACGACTCCACGGATGACGCGGCCGGGGCGGCCTACCTCGTGCCCGGCGGGATCACGGGGGCGAGCCCGGTGTCCGCGGTCTGCGTCGCCCAGGTGCTCGGGGACGTCGCCGACGACGAGGCGGGCGAGTCGGTGGCCGGCGCCGGGGACGTGGACGGCGACGGCTTCGCCGACCTCCTCGTCGGGGCGGCCGGCAACGACGCGGCCGGCCCGGGTTTCGGCGCCGCGTGCCTGCGGTACGGCCCAGCGTCGGGCGCCGTCTCCCTCTCGAAATGCGACGCGCTCCTGGTGGGTGACGCGACCGGAGACGCGACCGGCACGCCCGTCGCGGCCGCCGGGGACACGGACGGCGACGGCCTCGCCGACATCCTGGTCGGCGCCTGGAGCGACGACACGGCCCACACCGCCGCCGGCGCGATCCACCTCTGGTACGGCCGCCCGCGCTGACGCCCCCCTGAAAGGGGGATGTACTGGTTTCGGGACGTAGCCGGCCGGCAGTTCGTGGCACACTGACCGGACGCCGGAGTGACCGATGCTCGTCCTGCTCTCCCTGTTCGCCGCCCGCGCGACGGAGATGACGTTCAGCTGCCCCTCGGTGAGCGCGCCTCCCGACGCGCGGCCGTACTACGACACCGATCCCGTCGCCGTTGCCGACACGGCGTGGGACGAGGTGTACGCCTGGTTCGACGCGAGCTGCCTCACGACGTGCACGTCGGCGTACCCGGGCGGGACCTGCGAGTCGGCCTCCTGCGTCACCGGGGCCGGCGCGACGCTCGTGTGGGAGGAGGAGACCCACGAGGACGGCGACTCCATCGACGGGGAGCGGACCACCACCTACACGCTCGAGGTCACGCCGCCCGCCTCGTCCGGGCTGGCGTGGACCTCGGCCGCGATCGCGTGGACGAGCGTGGAGTGGTGGTCGGGGAGCTTCAACGACGGCACCAGCGAGACCTACGCCGTCTCCTGGAGCGGAGAGCTGCAGTCCGGCTGGACCGTGGACGGCTGGTTCGACGCGTACGGGTACGAGTCCCAGAGCACGGGCTCAACGTACGTGACCTACGCGGGGTGGACGTGGAGCTCCGACGGCTGCGAGTGGGCCGCGGACCACGTCGACGACTTCGACGTCGGCGAGACGATCACCGTCGCGGTGAACGCCGACCCGACCATCGAGGTCGTGTACCCCTACTACGTGAGCGAGACCTGCGACACCGAGGGCCCCGGCACCTGGCGCGGGTACATCGACGGGGCGCTCTACGGGGTGGTGGACGAGACCACCTGGGAGCTCGCCGGGGACGCCGACGGGGACGGCTTCGCCACGACCGACTGCGACGACGGCGACGCCTCGGTGAACCCCTGCGCCGCCGAGGTCGCGCTCGACGGCGTGGACTCCGACTGCGACGGCGCGGAGGACGTCGACGGCGACGGCGGGGTGGGCGGGGCCGAGGGCGGCGACGACTGCGACGACACCGACCCCACCATCTACGCCGGCGCTCCCGAGACGCCCTACGACGGCGTCGACCAGGACTGCGACGGCGCGGACCTCACCGACGCGGACGGCGACGGCGCCGACGCGCTGGTCGCCGGCGGGACGGACTGCGACGACACCGACCCGGCGACCTACGTGGGCGCCCCCGAGACGCCGTATGACCGCGTCGACCAGGACTGCAGCGGCGCGGACCTCACCGACGTGGACGGCGACGGCTTCGACGCCATCGTGACGGGCGGCAGCGACTGCGACGACACCGACCCCGACGTGGGGGCGGGCCTGGCCGAGGTGCCCTACGACGGGGTCGACCAGGACTGCGACGGCGCCGACCTCACCGACGTGGACGGCGACGGGGCGGACGCGATCGCCGTCGGGGGCGACGACTGCGACGACGAGGACGCCACCGCGTTCGTCGGGGGCGCGGAGGTCGCCTACGACGGCGTCGACCAGGACTGCGACGGCGCCGATCTCACCGACGTGGACGGCGACGGCGACGCCGCGATCGCGGCCGGCGGCGACGACTGCGACGACGGCGACGCCGACGTCTACGCCGGGGCGGCCGAGGTCGCGTACGACGGCGTCGACCAGGACTGCGACGGCGCGGACCTCACCGACGTGGACGGCGACGGCGGGGACGCCCTGGCCGCGGGCGGTGACGACTGCGACGACGCCGACGCGAGCGTGTACGCGGGCGCCACCGAGGTGCGCTACGACGGCGTCGACCAGGACTGCGACGGCGCGGACCTCACCGACGCCGACGGCGACGGCGCCCACGCGCCCGGCGTGGGCGGCGACGACTGCGACGACAACGACCCCGACGCCTACATCGGCGCCCCCGAGGTGGAGTGTGACGGCGTCGACCAGGACTGCGACGGGGTGGACAGCTGCCCGCCCCCCTCCGCGGGCCCGCCCGAGGAGGAGGACACCGGCTGCGGGGGCGGCGGCGCGGCCTTCCTGCTCTCGCTGGGCGTGCTCGCGGCCCCGCGTCGGCGGGCGCGCCGGTGAGGGCGCTCGTCTTCTTCGGCCTCGCCGCGTGCGTGGCGGAGAAGCCGCCCGGGGACACCGCCGATCCCTGCGCGGGCGTCGTGCTCTACGCGGACGCGGACGGGGACGGCTTCGGTGACGACGGGCGCCCGGGGAGCGGGTGCGACCTGGACGGGTACGTCTCGACCGGCGGCGACTGCGACGACGCCGCCCCCGCGGTGCGCCCCGGCGCGCCCGAGACCTGCGACGGCGTGGACGAGGACTGCGACGGCGCGATCGACGAGGGCGACGCGATCGACCCATCCACCTTCTACGCCGACACCGACGGCGACGGCTTCGGCGACGCCGCGTCCACCACCCGCGCGTGCGCCGCGCCCGAGGGCCACGTCGCGGACGCCACGGACTGCGACGACGCCGACGCCACCGAGTTCCCCGGCGCCGCCGAGGTGTGCGACGGCGACGACGACGACTGCGACTTCCAGGTGGACGAGGACGACGCCACCGACGCGCCCACCTGGTACGCGGACCTCGACGCGGACGGCTACGGCGACGCCGGCACGGTCGCGGTCTCGTGCCACCCGCCGCCCCGCCACGTCTCGAACGCCGCCGACTGCGACGACGGCGACGCGCGGCGCTCCCCCGACGCCAGCGAGCGCTGCGACGGTGAGGACGACGACTGCGACGGGGTCGTGGACGAGGACGCGATCGACGCGCCCACCTGGTACACCGACCTCGACGCGGACGGCTTCGGCGACCCCGGCACGCCGGTGGCCGCCTGCGCGCTCTCCGTCGGCTTCACCGACGACGCCTCCGACTGCGACGACGACGACGGGCGCGTGAACCCCGCCGCCACGGAGATCTGCGACGGCGTCGACGACGACTGCGACGGCACCGTCGACGAGCCCGACGCCGCCGACGCGCCCCCCTGGTACGCGGACGCCGACGGGGACGGCCACGGCGACGCGGGCGTCGTCACGGCGGCCTGCACGGAGCCCGCCGGCTACGTCGCGTCCGCCGCCGACTGCGACGACACCGACGCCACGATCAGCCCGGACGCTACGGAGCGCTGCGACGACGTGGACGTCGACGAGGACTGCGACGGGCTCGTGGACGACGCCGACAGCGGCGCCCTGGACCCGACGACCTGGTATTCCGACGCCGACGCCGACGGTTACGGCGATCCCGCCGTCACCACGAGCGCGTGCGCGGCCCCCGCCGCCCACGTCGCGAACGCCGAGGATTGCGACGACACGAGCGCCGCCGTGAGCCCCGCCGCGGACGAGACCTGCGACGAGGTCGACGACGACTGCGACGGCGCGGTCGACGACGCCGACGACGACGTGGTGGGCGCGCCGAGCTGGTACACGGACGCGGACGCCGACGGCTGGGGGGACGGCGTCGCCGCGGCGTCCTGCGAGGCGCCCGCCGGCGCGGTGGCCGACGAGGGCGACTGCGACGACACCGACGACACCGTGAGCCCCGACGCCGAGGAGATCTGCGGGGACGGCGTGGACCAGGACTGCAACGGCGCGGACGCCTCCTGCTCGCTGGAGGGCGCGTACGGCGTGGCGGACGCGGACCTCACCCTCTACGGCGAGGGGTACCGTCACTACGCGGGGCGTTCCCTCGCCGGTGGGGGCGACCTGGACGGGGACGGGTACGACGACGTGTTGATCAGCGCGAACGACAGCGTCTACATCGCGATGGGACCGCTCGCTGCGGGGACGCTCGCCGACGTGCCCGCGCGGTCCACGTCGACGTCCGCGAGCGACGACTACGGGGACTCCGTGACGATCGGCCCCGACTTCGACGGCGACGGCACGGCGGACTGGGCCGCGGGCGCGCGGTATGCCGACGGGGGTGGGGCGAGCTCGGGGGAGGTGTACCTGTTCTCGGGCGCTCCCGCCGCGGCGAGCACCCGTGCACTCGACGAGGCGGCGCACGTGTTCGTCGGGGCGATGTCCGGCGACTTCCTCGGGTGTGCCGTGGCGCTGCTGCCGAGCCTCGACGGGGACGGCTACGGGGAGCTCCTGGTCGGGGCGTACGGCGAGAGCCCGCTGAGCGGGGGGGCGGGCGTGGCGTACCTCTTCTCCGGCCCGACGACCGGGAGCGTCGAGCGCGCCGTGTCCACCGCCGACGCCGTCCTCGTCGGGGAGGCGGCCGACGACTACTTCGGCGCCCGGCTGGCGTCCGCGGGCGACCTCGACGGGGATGGGCTGGGTGACATCGTGGTCGGCGCGCCCCGGCACGACGCGGGCGGGACCAACACGGGCGCCGTGTACGTATTCACGACGCCGCCCGCCGGGACGGTATACGCCTCGGCCGCGGACGCGAAGCTCACGGGCTCTTTGGCCGGCACGGTCGGCTACGCGACGGCGGGGGCCGGTGACGTCGACGGGGACGGCCTCGACGACCTGCTCGTCGGCGTGTACGACGACGACACCGCCGGCTCGTCCGCCGGCGCGGCGTACCTCGTTGGCGGCGGGCTCGCGGGGGAGAGCGCGGTCGCCTCGTCCTACACCGCCCGGGTGCTCGGCGACGCGGCGAGCGACCTGGCGGGCACTTCGGTGGCGGGGGCCGGAGACGTGGACGGCGACGGGTTCGCCGACTTCCTCGTCGGGGCGTACGGCAACGACGCGGGCGGCTCCCGAGCGGGCGCGAGCTGCCTGCGGTACGGCCCCGTGTCCGGCAGCGTTTCCCTCTCGTCGTGCGACGCGGTCTTCGTCGGGGCCGCCACGGACGACCTCGTCGGCTTCGCGGTGGCCACCGCCGGCGACGTGGACGGGGACGGCTTCTCCGACCTGTTGATCCCCGCCTACGCGGACGACACGGTCGCCAGCGACGCCGGCGCGATCCACCTGTGGTACGGCCGCCCGCGGTAGCGCGCCGGGAGGGCACCGGAACCGCCGACGTCCCCCGGAGGCACGGCTGCCGACGCACCGCGGAGCGGGTGCCCTACTCCGCCCCCGACACCCGCGCGGCGAGCATCCCGCACGCGGAGTTCTGCTCGCTCCCCACGGAGTAGCGCCGCACGATCGGCACCCGCATGGCCTGCAGCCCGTCCCGGAGCGCGTCCAGCTCCTCCGGGGTCGCGCGCCGGTAGCCGTCGGGGCGCGGGTCGTTCACGTCGATGAGGTTGATGCGCACGGGGATGCCGGCGAGGGCGGCGCGGAGGGCCTCGACGTCCTCGTCGCCGGTGTTCACGCCCCCCATCACCACCCAGGCGACCGTGACGCGGTCCCGGGTGGCCTCGGCATGCGCGCGGATCGCGTCCACGAGCTCGGAGAGGTCGGTCCGGCCGGCCACCGGGAGGAGCGTGCGCCGCTTGTGCGGGACCGCCGAGGTCAGCGAGACGATCAGCTTGTAGGGGTGCCCCTCGCGCGTGTACCGGCGGATCTGCGGGACGAGGCCGACCGTGGAGATGGTGATGGCCTCCTTCGCGACGCGCCCGCCCGAGGGGTCGGAGAGCACGCGGGCGGCCTGGACGACGGCGTCGTAGTTGTGGAGGGGCTCGCCCTGCCCCATGAACACCGCCCCGCTCACGCGGCCGCCGGCCGCGCGGGCCTCGTCGCGCACGGTCAGGAAGGCCGACAGGATCTCCCACGGCGCGAGGTTGCGCGTGAGCCCGAGGCGGCCCGTCGCGCAGAAGGCGCATTGCATCGCGCAGCCGACCTGCGAGGAGAGGCACACCGTGTAGTGGTCGGGCTTGTGGAGGCCGATGCGCACGGCCTCGGAGAGCGCGCCGTCCGGCGACCTGAACAGGTATCGAACGCTCTTGCCCTCGGTGTCGGGCACGCGCTCGATCAGCTCGAGGCGGGTCCAGGTCGTGTGGCGGCGGAGCGCCTCCACCAGCGCCCTCCGCGGAACGCGCCGGGGGGCCGGGTCGTCGTCCCCGTCCGAGACGATCCGCGAGAGCACCTGCCGCGCCTCCGCCTCCGAGCAGACCTCGCCCACCGACGCGAGGTGCGCCACGAGGTCGGCGGGGAGCATTCCGAGGAGGTTCGGGGACATCGCCGCCGCGGGCATAACGCGGGGGGTGGCCGGCCTGGCTCGAGCCGTTCCCGCCGGCGGCGGATGCTTCCCGCCGAAGGTTGGGCTATGCTCGGAAATAATCAGCCATGAACCTATATCTTCGCCTAATCGCGGTCGTCGCCGCCGCATTGCGGGGCCCGCCGTTACGCCCGCTCGACACGTCGCGCCTGCCGTTCCGGACGATGCCGGGCGACCTCGACCTGAACGGTCACATGAACAACGGACGCTACCTCACGCTGATGGACCTCGGCCGCATCGACCTGTGCGTCCGCAACGGGATGCACCGCGCGCTGATGTCCAACGGCTGGAAGCCGGTGGTGGGCTCCGTGATGATCCGCTTCCGCAAGTCCCTGCACCTGGGCGTGCGCTTCGAGCTCGCGACGCGCGTGCTGGGGTGGGACCAGCGCGCCTTGTACATGGAGCACCGCGTCGAGCGGGACGACGAGGTCTTCGCCATCGGGGTCGTCCGCGGGGTGTTCGCCAGTCGCGACGGGTTGATCCCGCCCGAGCGCCTCGCCCGCCTCGTCGGCTACCAGGGGCGCTCGCCCGACCTCCCCCCCGCGGTCGCGGCGTGGCGCGACACCGAGCAGGACCTCCTGGCGATCAAGCGCGCCGGCTGAGCCCCGGTCGCCGGCGCCGCGCGCCCGCCATCCCGATCGCCCCGCCGAGCAGCGCCCAGCCGCCCACGCCCGGGCCGGCCGCGCAGCCGCAGCCTTCCTCGTCGCCACCCTCCCCGGTGTCCGCGTCGGTGTCGGCGTCCGTATCGGCGTCGGTGTCGGTGTCGGTGTCGGTGTCGGTGTCCGTATCGGTGTCGGAGTCCGTGTCCGTGTCCGTGTCCGCGTCGCCCTCGCCCGCCGCCTCGAGGTCGATGGTGACGAGGTAGCCGTAGTTCTGGAGGTCGAGCGAGTACAGGACGAGGAGCTGGTCGTCCTTCCGCGCGATGCCCGGCTGCACGCCCCCGATCGGCGGCGTGTTGTAGGAGAGCCGCAGCGTGTCGATCATGTTCCAGTCGAGGTCGAACGCGGTCACGAACAGGTCGCCGCCGAGCGTGCCCCACTCGTAGCGGTCGTCGCTCTCCATGTGGGCGACCACGTAGGTGTCGCCGACGCGCAGGGCGGCCTGCGACCAGTACGCGGTCCAGCCGTCCGGCGACACGTCCACCTCGAGGTAGCCGAGGTTCTGGAGGTTCGTGTCGTACCCCGCCACGAGCAGCGAGTCGCCGTCCTTCCCGTCGAAGCCCGCCGACCAGAGCGTGCCATCGTCCTCGAAGAGCACGTTGCCCATCGCGAGGGGGCTGTGCGCGAGGTCGGCCTCGAAGCGCACGCCCAGGTCGTCGTCCACCGCGACGAAGCGGCAGGTCGACGTGTCGGGCACCCAGTAGCCGAAGCCCTGGAAGTTCTCCGAGCACACGGCCGGGATGTCCACGTACACCGACTCGATGTCGCCCTCGGCCATGGTGGCCTGCGCGAGGAGCTGGAAGTCGGCGTCGTACTTGAAGGCGTAGGTCGAGTCGTTCTCGCCGACGCGCGAGGCCGTGGCGAAGTGCAGGTAGGTGCCGTCGGGGCACTGGTTGATCGCGTGGTCGAGCAGGGACCCCACTGAGGTCAGTGCGCGCCGCGACCCCCGGTCGACGACCAGGTCGTCGGACACGAATTGCACGTTGTACTCGCCGCCGGCCGCGTTCGTGATCCACCAGCCGTCGTCTCGCGGAAAGGCTCGCGGCCAATTTCCGTTCACGTCGAGCGCGACCCCCTCGGATGCTTCCAGGAAGATGGGGGCGGCGGCGGCGAGCGAGGTGACGAGGAGCAGCACGTCGGACTCGGGGAGGAAGCCGATGATACCGCGAATCACGTCGCGGCTGGCTCCGGTCCCCCCATCCGGGGGGACTTCCCTCCGGCCCGGCCCGGGCGTAGACTGACCTCGTCATCACCTTCGCCGGTGACCGGCGGCCACGGACCCCCGCGGGGGAACACGGAGCCCGCGCCCGTGGACGCAAACGGCACTCTGCTCTACGGGCACCGTGGGGCGTGGTCGCCGGTCGCGGCGAATCGCAGCACCAGGAACTTCACGCGGCGCCGATCCCCGGGCGCCACCCCGAACACGGCCTCCACCTCCGCCCCGGGGCAGTCCCCGGGGTCGAAGGAGGGCGGCACCTTCGCCCAGACCGCCGCGAAGCGCCCCGCGGCGAGCGGCAGGAGCTCCGCGAGCAGCGGCAGGTCGGAGAGCCCCACGCGCTCGCGGCTCCAGTCCACCCCCCACGGCGGGTCCACGAACAACACGTCGCCGGAGAGCGTCGGGACGACCTCGCGGGCGTCTCCGCGCACGAGCCGCACCCGGTCGGCGACGCCGTAGGCCGCGAGGTTGGCCCGCGCGAGCGCGAGGCGACCCGCGTCCCGGTCGATCGCGACGACATCGGCGCCGGCGCGCGCGAAGCCGATGGTGTTCCCCCCGGCGCCGCACGTCGCGTCGACGACGCGCTTGCCGGCCAGCGGGCGGGCGAGCGCCAGGGCGAGCGCCTCGGGGGTGAGCGAGACGCGCCCCTCTTCGTCGAGCCGGACGCCGGGGCGCGTGAAGCCCGGGGACGTGTCCCGGCGGCGCCGCGCGTCCTCGGTGCGGGCGGCGCGCACGGCCGCGCGGGGGAGCGGGGGGTCGGTCTCGACGACGAGCGGGCCGCCCCCGAAGCCGAGCCCGCGGAGCCGCGCCGCCACGTCGGCCGCCTCCGCCACCGTGAGGTCCGCGGTGGCCAACGCCCCGTCGCGCACGAACCCGGGACCCAGCAGGCGCTCCACGGGCAGCCAGGCGGGGAGCGGCGCTACGCGGACACGGACGGGCATCGCGCCCGGCTCTATCCCGCCTCCGAGGTGCGTCGCCGCCCGGCGGCCCCCGGCCCCCCCTGTCCCGTCTCCGGCTCGCCGGCTACAGTTCGCGACCGGAGGTCCGATGTCGCGAGCGGCATGGCGTTCGGGAGGGGGGAGACAGCCGTGTCCGTCGGGAAGGTAGGCCGGACCAGCCTGGACGCCCCGGCGCACGTCCTCGCGGGGGCGATCGCGCACGACATCAACAACGCGCTCACGGGCATCTTCGGCGGGCTCGACTTCGCCCGGGTGTCCGCCGCGAGCGGCCAGCACGACCGGCTCGCGGAGGACCTGCAGCAGATCCGGGAGGGGGCCGACCGCCTCCTCGCGCTCTCCCGGCTCCTCGAGGCGCGCGCGAGCGTGACCGGCCCGCCGCTCCCGACCGCGCTCCCGACCGCCCCCCAGGCCGCCCCGCCGATCGCCGTGGGCGCCTCGCGCGGCCGGGTGCTCGTCATCGACGACGAGCCCACCCTCGTCGAGCTCGTCGTGCAGGCGCTCACCGGGGCGCACGACGTCGTCACGTGCTCCTCCGCGCGCGTCGGGCTCGGGCGCATCGCCGCCGGCGAGCACTTCGACGCCATCCTCTGCGACCTCATGCTGCCGGAGCTCGACGGCCCCGCCATGTACGAGGCGCTGCACGCGGTCTCGCCCGAGCTGACCCGGCGGCTCGTGTTCATGACGGGCGGCGCGTTCACCCCGCGGGCGCGCGCCTTCCTCGAGGGGCACCCGGGCACCACGCTGGCCAAGCCCTTCGGCATCCTGGCGCTCCGCGAGGCCGTGGCCCACGCGGTGGCGCGGTCGCGCGGGGAGTAGCGCGGACCCCGCGGCGCCCTCGCGTCCGCGATAGACGCGCGCATGCGCACGCTCCTGCTCCTCCCCCTCCTCGCCGCCTGCGCGGGCGACGAGGGCGGCCCCGCCTCCACCTGCACCGACGCCGACTCCCTCGCCGAGGGCGTCGTCACCGCGACCGTGTCCGGCTCGACCTGGGAGAGCGACGCGACCTGGCTCTGGCAGGGCGAGAGCGTGCAGATCACGGCCGCCGCCGCCGACGGGTGGAACATCACCTTCGTCGGGCGCACGCTCGCGGACGGGACCACCGTGAAGGCCGCGGCGGACGCCGGGAGCTTCCCGATCGAGGTCGTCCTGGCCGAGGGCGGGGGCGGCTGGGCGCTCGCCTACCCGAGCGACGGGGACTCCTACTCCACGGACGCGGGGAGCGGCACGCTCGTCCTGACGGGGCTCGCGGACGACGTCCTCGCGGCCTGCTTCGACTTCGTGGCCGCGCGTGAGAACGGGGACGAGGTCGAGGTCGTCGACGGCGCCGTGCGGGCCGTGCCCTTCGAGATGTGACCCGCGCCGCCGGCCGCGCCCCCTTCCCGAGGCGCCGCGGGGGGCCTATCTCCCCGTTGCCGGGCTCGGTTCCGGCGCGCTCGGGGGGACGCATTGCGCATCGCCATGATCGCCCCGCCGTTCGTCGCGGTGCCGCCGGTCCGGTATGGGGGCACGGAGCTCGTGCTCGCCGCGCTCGTGGACGGCCTCGTGGCCCGCGGGCACGCGGTCACGCTCTACGCCTCCGGCGACTCGAGCGTGAGCGCCACCGCGCTGCGGCCGTACTTCAGCCGCGCCGTCTGGCCACCGGACCCGCAGTTCGAGCTCGTCCAGTCCGCGACGGCCGTGTGGGATCTCCTCGACCGCGGGGACGCCGACATCGTGCACGCCCACGCCGGCACCGCCCTCGCGTTCGCGCCGCTGATCGGCCGGCCGATGATCTACACGATCCACCACGACCGCGAGGAGGGCATCTGCGAGCTCATCCGGGCCGCCGGGCGCGCGCCGCTCACCTGCGTCGCGATCAGCCACCGCCAGCGGGCGCGGCTCGAAGGGCTCCCCGCGGAGGTCATCCACCACGGGCTCCCGCCGGACCGCTACCCGCCGGGGAGCGGAAAGGGGGCGTACGCGGCCTTCCTCGGCCGATTCGCCCGGGAGAAGGGCGTGGCGGAGGCGCTGGACGCCGCGCGCGAGGCCGGCGTGCCCATCCACCTCGCGGGCCGCCCGCATCCCCCGGACGCCGAGTACTACCGCGAGGAGGTGGCGTCGCGCCTGCACGGCAAGGACGTGCGCTGGTTCGGCGAGATCGGGCACGAAGGCAAGGTCCGGTTGCTCGGCAACGCCTTCGCCACGCTCTTCCCCATCGGCTGGGAGGAGCCCTTCGGCCTCGTGATGATCGAGTCGATGCTCTGCGGAACGCCGGTCATCGCGTACGAGCAGGGGAGCGTCCCCGAGGTGGTGGAGGAGGGCGTCACGGGCTTCGTCGTGCGCGACCGCCACGAGATGGCCCAGCGCCTCCGCCAGCTCGGCACCGTGTCCTTCGACCGCGCGCGCTGCCGCGCCGCCGCCCTCGCCCGCTTCGGCGTCGAGCGGATGGTGAGCGCGTACCTGGGCGTGTACGGGGCCGCGATGGCGCGCCGCGCCCCCCGCGTGGAGGCCCGATGAGCGAGGCCGAAGACGAACCGACCCTCGCGCCCGCCCCTCCGCTCGAGCTGCCGCACGCGCTCGGCGTCTCCCGGCTCGTCCTGTCGCGCGGGAACACGTTCCTCGTGACCGGCGCGGCCGGGAACATCGCGCCCGCCGGCGCCCGCGAGCTCGGCCTGTTCCATCGCGACACGCGGCACCTCTCCGCGTACGAGCTCGCGCTGCCCGGCCCGCCGCCCACGCTGCTCTCGTCGGAGACCGAGTCCGCGCTGACCTCGCAGATCGACCTCACCACCACGGACGAGGAGTTCGGCGGGCTCCTGGACGAGCCCATCAACTTCCTGCACGTGCGGCGCCGCCAGCTGCTCGACGGCGACTTCGTCGACCACATCGCGCTGACGAACCACCTCGGCCGCCCGGTCGAGTTCAGCTTCGAGGTGCACTTCGGGGCGGACTTCGCCGACATCTTCGAGGTGCGCGGCGCGCGGCGCGCCGGCCGCGGGTGGATCCGCCCCGCGGAGGTCGGGACGGACTCGGTGCGCCTCGGCTACCGCGGCCTCGACGGCGACGACTACGTCACCGCGCTGCACTTCACGCCGGCCCCGACCATGCTCCTCGCGGATCGGGCGCGGATCCACGTCTCGCTCGCCCCGGGCGCCACCTTCAACCAGGAGGTGCTCGTCCGCTGCTGGCGCGGGGCCCGCCCGTCCGACCGGCCGCGCCGCTCGTTCGCCACGCGGCTCTCCGTGGTGCGCGGCGAGATCTGCCACTTCCTCGGGGACAACACGCGCGTGCGCTGCGACAACGAGCTCGTGCAGCGCGCGCTCGAGCGCTCCATGGCCGACGTGTACGCGCTCCGCGTCCAGGAGGCCGATCGCTGGGTGGTGGGCGCCGGCATCCCCTGGTTCGCCGCGCCCTTCGGGCGCGACTCGCTCATCACCTCCGCCCAGGTGCTCGCCTTCGCGCCGAACCTCGCCGCGGAGACGATGCGCTTCCTCGCCGCCTTCCAAGGCCAGGAGCACGACGCCTTCCGCGAGGAGGAGCCGGGGAAGATCCTCCACGAGCTGCGGCGCGGCGAGATGGTGCGCGCCGGCGAGATCCCGCACGCGCCCTACTACGGCTCCGTCGACAGCACGCCGCTCTTCGTCGTCCTCGCCGGCGAGTACATGCGCTGGACGGGGGACATGTCCCTGCTGGACGAGCTCTGGCCCACCATCCGGGCGGCGATCGCCTGGCTCGACGCGAACACGGCCGAGGGCTCCGACTTCCTGCGCTACGAGTGCAAGAGCCCGCGGGGCCTGCGCAACCAGGGCTGGAAGGACAGCCGCGACGGCGTGCCCCACGTGGACGGCGCCTCGGCCGAGCCCCCGATCGCGCTCGTCGAGGTGCAGGGCTACGCGGTGGACGCCTGGCGCCACGCGGCCGCCCTCGCCCGGCTCCGCGGCGACGCGGAGAACGCGCGCATCTGGAGCGAGCGCGCCGCCTCCTTCGGCGTGGCGTTGGAGCGGGCGTTCTGGCTCCCCGAGGAGGACTTCTACGCGCTCGCGCTCGACGGGCACGGCCGGCAGGTCCGCACCATCACGTCGAACCCCGGGCACCTCCTCTGGAGCCGCGCCATCGGCGAGGAGCGCGCGCGTCGGGTCGTGGGGATGCTCCTGTCCCCCGAGATGTACTCCGGGTGGGCCATCCGCACGCTCAAGCGCGGACAGCGCCCCTACAACCCCATCAGCTACCACAACGGGAGCGTGTGGCCGCACGACAACGCCATCATCGCGCTCGGGATGGCGCGGTACGGCCTCGGCCGCACGGTCAACAAGGTGCTCGGCGGGCTCCTCGCCGCCACCGAGCACTTCGCCCACCAGCGCCTCCCGGAGCTCTTCTGCGGGATGGAGCGCGGCGAGCGCGAGTTCCTCGTGCACTACCCGGTGTCGTGCAGCCCCCAGGCCTGGGCGGCGGGCGCGCTGCTCATGGGCGTCCAGGCCGCGCTCGGCCTCGACCCCTGCGCGCTGGAGGGCCGCCTGCAGATCCGCAACCCCCGCCTCCCGCCGGGGGTGGGGTCGCTCGAGCTGCGGGACATGCGCGTCGGCGCCGCGCGGGTGGACCTGCGCTTCGTGCGCGTCGGGACCCACACCCACGCCGAGGTGCTCGACATCCGCGAGGGGCCGATCCGGGTGGAGATCGAGGTCAGCCCGGCGGGGCGCGCGGACTAGGAACGGGTGCCGATCCGCGGCGGGATCGGCGAGGTCGTCCTCGGCGCTCGGGCAGCCGGCCCGCCCGAAGACGGGCGGCCGCCGCGGCGACGTCGGCGCGGGGAGCGATCGCAGGCGGCTCCGTGCCCGGTCGCGCTACGATGGGCGGAGGAGGTCCTCCCTGCTCGAGACCGGCGAGGAGCGTCGCGACCGGATGAACCGCGAGGAGCGCGAGGAGCACCGCCGCTGGCGGCGGCGCCGGCGCCACTCCGGCACCCACGCGCTCGGGGGGCTGATCGCGGGGCTCTTCCTGACCGGCGCGGGCGTCGGGCTCTACGCCGCGGCGCAGGGGGTCGAGCTCCGGGCGCAGCGGGGCGAGCTCGCGGACAGCCTCGGCTCGCTCGTCACCGCGCTCCGCTCCTACGAGGCGGCCAACGGGCGCTACATCTCGGTCGGCAGCCCCGTCGAGGCCTACGACGCGCTCGACGCGGGCCGGGCCTACGCCCCCGCCGACGTGCTCGGCTGGCGCGCGGACGGCGTGCGCGGCGTGTACTGGGTGCTCGGCCGGGAGAACAGCTTCGAGGCCCACGGCATGCTCGACGCCGACGGCGACGGCCTGCCCGCGCACTGGATGGCGACCGAGTCCCGGCCGCCCTACCCGATCACGGACGACGGGGTGTACTGATGGCTCGTCTCCTCGCGCGCGCCGGCGCGGTCCCCCTCGCGCTGCTCGCCGCCTGCATCGACTACAACCCGACCGGAAAGCCGGAGGACTCGGTGCCGTGGGGCATCGACGACACGGAGCCCCCCGACAGCGGCCCGCCGGACACGTCCGACGACACCGCGCCGCCGCCCGAGGAGTCGTGCGACGGCGTCGACAACGACGGCGACGGCGAGGTCGACGAGGGCTTCCCCGACGCGGACGCCGACGCGGTTGCGGACTGTGTGGACACCGAGTGTGTCGTCGCGCTCGACGGGGACGAGGCGGTGTCGGACACGTACACGTGCACGAACGTCGTGGCGCCGCCCGCCGACCCCTGGAACGTGGAGCTGATGTGGGAGGCGGACCCGATGGTGACGTGCCGGTTCGCCGCGGTCGCGGACCTCGACGCCGACGGCACCGTCGAGATCGTCTGCACCGGGGCGTACGAGGGGGACCGGGCGTGGGTGCTGGACGGGGCCACCGGCGCGATCGAGGCGCGCTGGGACGTCTTCCGCGAGGAGTCGCACGTCGCGATCGCCGACCTGGACCGGGACGGCGACCTGGAGGTCGTCGGCTTCGACCCGGACTTCTACCCGGTGGTGGTCGACGCGGCGGGCGCGCCCGTCTGGCGCGGGGCCATGGCGCTCGCGCAGGGGACCTACTCCTCGCACCTGGAGATCCGCGATCTCGGCGCCGACGGCGAGCCGGAGGTGGTCACGCACAAGGGTGCCGTCCGCGGGACCGACGGCGCCGTGGTGGGCCGCTTCGACGCCTCGGGCGAGGCGCAGCCCCTCGAGTTCCAGATCGCGGCGGAGGACCTCGATCTCGACGGTGATCTCGAGCTCGCCTACCAGTGGTCCGCCTGGGACACGGCCAGCGGGCTCCTCTGGCAGGTGCGGCCCTCGGGGTCGGACCACGGCTTCGCGATCCCCCTGCCCGTGCAGGCCGACGCGGACGACGAGGCCGAGCTCTTCTGGACCACGATGGACCACTTCCAGCTCGCCGAGGCGGACGGCACGGTCGTCGACGGGCGCGCCTACTCCGGCACGGACGCCACGACGGTGTCGGTCCCGTGCGCGGGCGACATCGACGGGGACGGCGAGATGGAGGTGGTCAGCGTCGGCTCGAACGCCTTCCACGCCTGGAGCGCCCTCGGCGAGCTGGAGTGGACGGTCCCGATGCTCGACGAGACGCCGAACTGGGGCGGCTGCACCACCTTCGACTTCGATCTCGACGGCGCGAAGGAGGTCGTCGCGCTCGACCAGGACGCGGTCTACGTGCTCGACGGCCGCACCGGCGCCACGCTCGTCCGCGCGGACGACGGCTTCGACTCCGCGACCATGGGGGACCAGCCGCTCGTCGTCGACCTCGACGGGGACGGCTCGGTGGAGATCCTGGTCACGAGCCCGTCGACCCTCTACGACACAGCGCTCCACGCCTGGCGCAACGTGAACCGCGACTGGCCGCCCGGCACGCAGATGTGGCCGTCGGCCACGTGGTCCGGCACGAGCCTGCTGCCCGACGGGCGCGTGCCGCGCACGCCGCATGCGCCGTGGCTGACCACGCAGGTCTGGCGCGGCCAGCCCGAGGCGCCGGTGTTCGGCGCGGACCTGCGGCCCGTGGTGGGGGACACCTGCGTGGCGTCCTGCGCGGACGACGGCGGCGAGGTGCGCGTGGAGGTGCGCCTGGAGAACCTCGGCCCCGACGAGGCCGAGGCGGGCGCGCCGCTCGCGGTGTACGGGCTCGACACCGGCGGCGGGCGCGTGCTCCTGTCGGTCCTGACGCTCCCCGACTGGCTCGACGACGGGCGCGCCGCGGCCTCCTGGGAGGTGGTCACGACCACGGAGCAGGCGAAGCGCGGCCTCGTCTTCGTGGCCGGGGACGACGGCACCGGCTCGTTGGTGTCCGACGACTGCGAGACGGGCAACAACGAGCTCACGTGGGTGCTCACGGCCTGTCCGTAGGCCTCACCGTCGGACGGGTCGAACCACCTTCGCGGAGCCGTCGGCACCCGCGCCTGCTCCACGAGCGGGTCGCCTGATACGATGCGGCGGCTTGGAGGCGAGGATGCACCTTGATGAGCGGCGGCTGCGCGGCCTGCTCCGGACGGCGATACGCGGCGACGAGGCCGAGTGGCTGAGCCTGGCGGCCTGGTGCTACGCGACCGCGTGGGTGGGCCGGATGTTCGGCCCCGTGCCGCTGCGCGTCCCGTTGCCCGAGCCGGACCCCGACGACGAGCCGCGGGGCGAGACCGCCGTGGAGATCTTCGAGGAGCTCGTCGCGCGTCCCCTCGACACGGAGGTCGCGCGGCACGTCGCGTGTCTGCAGGTGCTCCGCGCCGTCGATGCCCAGCTCGCGCGCGTGGCGCCCGGCTACCGGCAGCGCGTGCCGTTGCCGCCCGAGGGTGGGCACTCCGGCACCGTCGAGATCCGCAAGGCGCACTGGTCCACGATGCGGGCGCTCCGGGAGGAGTACGCGCCGCGCGGCCACGGCCGCATGCGGTACGACACGCTCCCCGGGGACGTGCTCCGCCACCTCCGCTTCCACTGGGAGGAGGCGCCCGAGCGGGAGCTCGTGCTCCACGATCACGAGCGGGACGACGACGACGCGCTCCTCCGGCTCGAGCCGGTCGTCACCCAGGTGGACGCCGCGGCGTATCGCGTCGCGCTCTGCCCGCTGCTCGGGGCGGCGCCCCGCTTCGTCACCCGCCAGACCGCGTCCGACGGACTGCACGACCACTTCCGGGCCCTCGACCACGACCCCCTGCGCCAGGGCGCGGTCGACGCGCTGCTGGCGGAGGCCGCGAAGACCGGCGTGGGGGTGGTCGTCCTGCCGGAGCTCGGCGTGCGGCCGAGCGATGGCGATCTGCGGCGGTGGCGGGGGAAGGTGCGGCTCCTGGTCGCCGGGAGCTGGCACGTCGGGGGGGACGAGGCCCCGGCGAACCGGGCCCCGGTCGTGGGGCGCCGCATCCTGTGGCGACACGACAAGAGCGGGGAGTTCCGCCTCCAGAAGAAGTACGTCCGCCGCCCGCTCTTTCCCGACGCCCCCGACGTGTCGCTGCTCGACGAGGAGGTGGAGGAGCGCATCCGCCGCGGGCGGCAGCTCCGCACGCTCGACTCCGCGGTGTGGGGCCGTTTCGGGATCGCGATCTGCGCCGACGTGCTCTCGCCGAACGGCGCACGCGCGTGCCTGCACGACGCGCAACGCAGGGTGGACACGCTGTTCGTGCCGTCGCTGTCCCCCGACACGGACGGCTTCGTGAGCTTCGCCCAGGAAGCGGCCGGCGTGGGGCTCTCGCTCCTCTACGTCAACAACGGCGTGGTGCTCGAAGGCGCCGCCGCGCCCGTCGTGCTCGCGTTTGCCTCGTTGGCGTTCGGCGACAGCGCCGACCCGCCGCTCGTCCGGTGGTCGGCGGTGGGGGGAGCGCCTCGGGACCACGTGGAGGCCTGGAACTGGAAGGCGAAGGTGTGGGAGCGGATCGACCGGTCGGAGGCCTATCGACTGGACCCGTCGCTCGGGCTCGTGGTGGACCTCACACCCATCCGCCGAAAGCGCTTGCCTTCAGAAGCGAAGGGAAGATAAATATCTCGACCGACGGAGGAGACATGTCCGCATCGAGAAAGCCAAAGATAGCAGGCGAGGCAGGGAACCAGCCGTCTCGCGCGCCGTCGAGCAATCTCGCGGTCCTTACACGGCAGCTTCACGAAGCGCTCCCGGGCACCGGCCACGAGGCTGGGCTGGACGGGTGGCGACGGTACCGGGACGCGCTCGTCGCCGAGGTGACGCGCGCCGTGGCGCTCGGCAAGCTGGACGTCCCGGCCGAGCAGCACCGGCGCATGAGCGTGTTCCTGGAGTACGTCGAGGACCACCTGGACGGGGAGGGCGACGCGCGCGCGGCGGCGGTGGCCCTGCGGGAGCTGATCGTCATCCTGGAGGTGCAGGCGCACACGCTCGAGATCCCTCGGATGGAGCAGATGCTGGAGCACCCCACCGCCTTGCAGCGCCGCGTGCTCGCCGCGTTGTGCAAGGCCGACGCGCCGCTCGACGCGACACGGGTCTGCGCCCGCCTTCCGCCCGTCGACGCGCCCGCCACCCGAGCGGCGGGGCGTCCCCAGCGAGAGGAGGGGCCGACGCGGGAGCGCGTGTACCAGGTGCTCGAGGACCTGCGGAAGCTGGGCCTCGTCGTCCGGAGTGACTTCCCGGGCCCGAACGGCCGCCTCACGGCGCACTACCGGCTCTGGGGCACCGGGCGGGAGCTCTGCGAGCGGGTGGGGATCACCCCCGAAGTAGCTCAATCGGACGAGCGGGGCCCCGTCGGCCTCGTGATCCAGCTGGCGCCCGCCGAGCTCACGGCCTTGGCGCTCGACCCAGCGACGCCCGGGCGTGACCTCCTGGTGAAACAGGTCCTCTCCATCCTGCGGGTCGAGACCGCCCTGCGCGTCGCCTTCCGCGTCTGCGTCGCGCAATTCGACGCGGGGGAGCTTCGCGCGGTGGACGGCCTCGGGCGGCAGGTCGAGGCGCACGTGCGGCGGTTGGCAACGCCACCCCTCCAAGAACCCTCGCGGGGTGCGTGAGTGCCCTTCTCAGGGGTCAGCGCCGCGCTCCTGAAATATTTCGACTCGGAGCGCCCCGACACGCAGAAGCTCGTCGACACGCTCGCCGAGGGGTTCACCGGCTCTTCCGTCTCGCTCTTCTGGAGCCTGCATGGGGTGTTGTACCTGTCCGCGACGACGGACCCCGAGCTGCGTGCCAAGGCGGAGCGCGAAGACGTTTGTAACGAGCCGGGGGACGGGCTCACCGGGCAGGTGATGGCCACCGGCCGCGCGCTGCGGTTCGTCAACGCGAACGATCCGCTCGAGGTCGGCCCCGTCGCGCCCGACCGCGCGGGGCCGCTCCACCCCGAGGCGACCGGCCTGGACGGCCGGGTGCAACGGTCCCTGCTCGTGCCCGTCCGGCACACCGAGCAGACCCGAGGGGTGCTCCGGCTCTCGCGGAACGCGCCCCACGAACCCTACTCCGCGTCCGACGAGCGCGTGCTCCAGCGCTTCGCCGACCTCCTGGGCCGCGTGATGGGCGACTTCTGGGAGCTGCAGGTGCTGAGGACGATCTGGCGCGCGCCCAGCTTCTCCGCGATGGTGTCCCACGAGGGAGAGGGCCCGAAGGGCGCCTCGCGCATCGTCGCCGTCAGCCCCGGGGCCCACGCGCTGATCGGGTACACCGAGGAGCAGCTCGGCGGCTCGCCGCCCTCGAGGCTCTACGCCGATCGGGACGCCGCCCGGCAGACGATCGGGTTGGCCCGGGCCAGCGGCGCCCCCGTCCGGCTCGTCGCGCGGCGGGAGGACCAGCGGCTCCTCCCGGTGACGATCCACTACCAGGACGTGGTGAACAGCCTGGTCGTGCCGCCCCAGCGACACACCATCGGCATCGCGTACGACGACACGGCGCGGACGCAGGCCGAGGCGGTGAACGAGCGCTTCGAGGAGGTCCTGGATGAACTCGACATGGTGTACTTCCGATGGGAGGTCAGCGGCCGTGCGCTCCATCCTTCACGGACGGAGCGGCGGCTGACGGGATTCCGCCCGGAGGAGCTGCGGGACGTCACCCGCCTGTGGCCGAGCCGCCAGGCTCGCGAAGCGCTCGTCCGGGCGCTGAGGGCGGCTCCCGATCGGAAGGTCCGCGACCAGGTCGTCCAGCTCAGGCACAAGGACGGCCATCCGCTCATCGTGTCCGCGGACGTGCGCCTCGTCGTGGACCCCGAGACCGGCCGGGAGGTGCTCGAGGGGGTGTACCGCGACATCTCGGACCGCATCGCCCTCCAGCGCTCGCTCGACGCGCCGACGGACCGCCAGCTCCCTGACGCCGAGCTGCACGAGCGCCTGCTCCATCACCAGGAGGCGCAGAACGCCTTCGTCGCGTCCGTGGGGCACCAGCTGAAGGCGCCCCTCGCGAACGTGCTGGACGGCCTCCGCAACGCCCAGGAGGGGCGGATCCCCGGCGAGTTCCTGATGGAGCGGCTCGGCCGGCTCGCGGCGCAGGTCCAGCGCTGCCTCGACATCGTGCTCGGGCTGTCCATGCTCCACCAGGTGCTGCGCGGGAGCCCGGCCCGGCGCCGATCCGTGACCCTGGCCCGGCTCTGCCGCCAGCTGGCGGACGACTTCAACCCCACCCTCCGGAACGCGCGCCTCCGCCTCGACGTGGAGGTCGGGCCCCAGGTCGTCGTGCAGGCCGACCCGGACCTGCTGCGTCAGATCCTGTACAACCTCCTCGACAACGCCGTGAAGTACTCCGATACGGGCACGACGATCCGCGTTCGCGCCAACGTGACTCCCCCCTGGGTCGACGTCATGAACCGGGGGCTCCCCATCGAGGGGAGCGAGCGGGAGCGCGTGTTCGAGCGGGGCTACCGGCTGGTGCAGGCCCGGGCGGTGCAGGCGCAGGGAACGGGGCTGGGCCTGTGGCTCGCGCGCGAGTTGTGCCGCGCGATGGGAGCGAGCGTCTCGTTCCTGGAGGAGTGGGAGGGCAGCGATCGGTGGAACGTGTTCCGAGTGACGTTCGAGCGGAGGTGAGCATGCGCGTCCTGCTGGTCGACGACGAGGCGTACGACATGGAGTGGATCGCGGACCTGGTCAGCAGATCCGGGCACCAACTGGTCGTGGCGACGAACCGGGCCGACGGCGAACGTCGTCTCCGCGAGCACGCCCGCGGGGAGCGCTTCGGTCTCGCGATCATCGACGTGATGATGGCGACCCACGGGCTGTCCGAGCTGCGCGAGTGGAACGCGCAGGTCGCGGCCAACTCGATGCGGTCGGGGCTCGACCTCATCGCGTTCGCCCGTCGCGAGCTGGGCATCCCCGCGAGGGACCTGCCGATCTTCTGCTACACCGCCCGCGACGACGTCGAGGACGAGGCCGTCGCCCTCGGCTCCGAGTACTTCGCCCGGGACGGCTCCCCGGCGTTCCGGGACCGGCTGAAGCAGTTCCTGGGCCTCGAGAAGACCCCGTAGCGCCCCGATCAGAGATCGCCGCACCCCGCCGCCCCGTCCACCCGCCACATCGCGAAGGTGCTCCGCGACGGGTCGGGGCGCGTGTCGGGGGTGAAGTCGAAGAGGGGATGGCTCGCGCCGAGCGTGGCCTGACGCTGCTCGAGGAGGACCACGCGCCCCTCGACGCGGTCGGGGCCGACGAGCGCGCCCTCCAGCCGGCTGTGCCCGCGCTGGGCGACCCACACCTCGGCCGCGCCGAAGCCGGGCACCACCACGCGCACGGTCGCGCCGGGCTTCCCGTCGCGGTCGGCGTCGACGACGTGGGGCTCGTCGGCGCGGGCGGGGAGATCGCCGCGGGCGGGGTCGTAGCCGACCACCTGCACGCCGGTGTCGGCCCGCCACGTCCAGGTGTCGCCCGCGCGCGTGAGCTCCACCGGGTAGGTGCGGTCGGGGAGCGCCGCGCGCCAGCCGTCCGGGAGCGTCGTGCGCGCGAGCTTCGTGCCGCCCTCGAGCACGGTGTTGCACACGGTCTGGCGCTGAACCCAGCCGTCGCCGTCCCGGGTGACGCGCACGAGCAGGGTGCTCCGCGACGCGCTCCGCGTCTCGCCGAACAGGGGCGCCCGGGTGATCGCCGCCACGACCACCTCCAGGGCCCAGGTGCCGCCGAGGTCCACCACGTCCATCACGCGCTCCGGCTGAAGAGGGAGAGGAGCCGCGCGCCGAGGCCGCGGTCGGTCCGCGACGAGGCGGAGGCGACGATGGGGAAGAAGCCTGCCGAAGCGGGGGGGGGCGTTGCGGGGGGGCTCGGCCCCCCCGCCCCAGGATCCAGGAACCGATCCACCACCTCCAGGCCCGCGACGAGCGCTTCTTCGAGCCGATCGGCGGGGACCGGCGAGCCGAGGTGCACGAGCGCGGCGGGTCGGTCGCCCTCCCGGAAGGTGTAGGTGAGCGCCACCGGGACGATGGGGGCGCCGCTCGCGCGGGCGACGAGCCCGACGCCGGGCCGGATGCCGAGCGGCCGGAGCCACGGCGGCCGCTGTCGGCCCTGCGGGAAGATCCAGACCGCGCGGCCCGGCCGGTCGAGCACCGCCGCCGCGGCCCGGAGCCCCGCCCGCGCCGCGAGCCCGCCCCGGTCGAGCGCGAGGGCGCCGACGGAGCGCAGCCAGGGGAGGCGCCGGAGCGTGGAGGCCTCGACGAGCACGTGGCCCTCGGCGCCCAGGGCCTCGTCCACGAGCAGCATGACGAGGCCGTCCCACCACGCGACGTGCGTGGCCGCGAAGACGACGGGGCCCTCGGCCAGCCGCGCCCGCGTCTCGGCGAGCCCCGCGACGTACACGCCGTCGAGGCCCCGGCGCACGCGCCACCGGGTGTACAGGCGCCAGGCGGCGACCGCGAGCGGGCTCCGGGCGCTCACGCCGTACGCTCGTGCCGCGGGCGGTACGCGCGCCCGCGCCACCGGATGACCCCGCGGCGGCTCCACGCCCACGAGTTCACGGCGAGGGCCAGCATCCACGCGATGCCGACGGCGTGGAGCGGCACGGTCCAGGGCGCGTGCCCGAAGCGCGCCGCGAGGAGCGCGCGCTGGGCGAGGTTCGCGGCCACGCCGACCGCGGCGGGCGCGGGCGCGAAGGGGAGCGCGAGCCAGGGGAGGAGGAAACACGTCACGTGGAGGGCGAGCGTGGCGACGAGCGCGGCGGGGGTGCCGCCGATGCCCTCGTAGAGGTTCTTGGAGAAGCCCTCCCAGGCCTCGCGCCCGCTCCGGTACATCCGGCAGCGGGCGATCGCGGCGCCGTCCACGAAGTCGACGCGCAGGCCCGCCCGCTTGGCCGCCCGGCACAACGCCATGTCGTCGACGACCTCGGTGGCCACGGCCCCATGCCCACCGAAGCGCGCGTAGGCGTCGCGACGGACGGCGAGGAGCTGGCCGTTGGCGGCGAGGAAGCGGGGGTCGCGGGTGGCGCGCACGAGCGGGAGCGGGAGCCAGGAGAGGTAGGTGAGGTGCAGGAGCGGCAGCACGAGGCGCTCCGCGGCGCTCCCGGCCTCCTGGCGGGGGAGGAGCGAGACGACGTCGGCGTCCACGGCGGCGGCGGCGATGCCGGCGAGGGCGCCGGGGGCCAGCACGGTGTCGGCGTCGACGAAGACGAGCAGGTCGCCGGTGGCGGCCGCGGCGAGCTGCTGGCAGGCGTGGGGCTTCCCGACCGCGCCGCGCGGCAGGGGGCGGCCGGTGATCACGCGCAGGCGCGGGTCGCCGGCTGCGAGGGCCGCGAGGATCGCCGGGGTGCCGTCGGTGGAGCGGTCGTCGCAGACGATCACCTCGTCGAAGGGCTCGGCGAGCAGGGCCTGCACGCAGCGCGCGATGCCGCGCTCCTCGTCGCGGGCGGGCACGAGCGCGCTGGCCCGCGTCCGGGGGGCGTGCGCAGGCTTTGCGGCGGCCGGCCGCCACGAAGCGAGGTTGAACAGGGTGAGGGCCAACGGGAGGGTTGGCGGAAGTGCGAGCAGGAACCAGGAGATCACGGACCCTCCGCCGTCGAGACCCCTTGGGGTTGCAGGGTCTCCGAACACCGTGTATATGCTTTGCACTGGCTTTGAACAAGTTGTGCAAGGCCCGGAGGACGAATGCTCCAGCCCTCGAACCGCCGCTCGGCGGCCCGCTCCCCGGCCGCCCCTCCCCTGGACCCGCAGGAGGTCGACCCCCTGGGCCTCTGGGCGGACGACGCGCTCTCCGAGGTCGAGGACGTGATGAGCCGGCTCGCGGTCGGCACGCGGCTCGAGCGCTCCGGCCACATGGTGCAGGAGCACCTCGCGACGGGCGGCAAGCGGCTCCGGGCACGGCTGGCCCTCGCGGCGGTCGAGGCGATGGGCGGCACCCGCGCCCGCGCCGTGGGCTGGGCCGCGGCCTGCGAGCTCGTGCACAACGCCACGCTCATCCACGACGACTTGCAGGACGGCGATCGCGTCCGGCGCGGCCGCCCGACCACCTGGGTGCGGCACGGCGCGCCGCAGGCGATCAACGCGGGGGACCTGCTCCTCATGCTGCCGTTCCTGGCAGTAGACGCGGTCCCCGCGGACGGCGATGTGCGCTGGGGCCTCGCGCGGGCCATCGCCCGCCGGGCCGAGGCGACGGTGCGCGGCCAGTCGCTGGAGCTCGACCTGCTCGGGGGCCGGCGGACCGACTGGGAGACGTGGCTGCGCGCGACGGAGGGCAAGACCGGCGCGCTGCTCGCGCTCCCCGTGGAGGGGGCCGCGCTGCTCGCGGGGCTCTCGCCCGACGCGGCGGCGCACATCGCGCAGGACTTCGTGCGCATCGGCGTCCTGTTCCAGGTCGCCGACGACGTGCTCGACCTCTACGGCGACAAGGGCCGCGGCGAGCGCGGCAACGACCTCCGCGAGGGCAAGGTGAGCGCGCTCGTGGTCGAGCACCTGCGGCTCCACCCCGCCGACGCGCCCTGGCTCCTCGCGCTGCTGGAGGCGCCCCGGGAGCTCACGCCGGACGGGGAGGTCGCGACGGCGATCGAGGCGTTCCAGGTCGCGGGCGCCTTGGCGGCGGTCGTCGACCGCTTCGAGGTCCTGGCGCGGGCGGTGCACGACGCGCCGCTCTTGCGGGCCGTGCCGGACCTGCACGCCGTGGCCCTCGAGCTCGTCGAGCAGATCCGATCCACGCTGCCGGCGGTGCGCTCGTGAGCGCGCGGCCGTACGTCGTGGTCGGCGCCGGCTTCGGCGGCCTCGCGGCCGCGGTGCGCCTTCGCGCGATGGGCCACCCCGTCGTCGTGCTGGAGGCCACCGACCAGCCCGGCGGGCGCGCGAGCGTGTTCCGGCAGGACGGCTTCACCTTCGACGCCGGCCCGACCGTCATCACGGCGCCCTACCTGGTCGACGAGCTCTTCGCGCTCGTGGGCCGGAACGCCGCCGACTACTACGAGCTGATGCCGGTCGACCCGTTCTACCGGGTCGTGTTCCCCGACGGGTCGAGGTTCGACTACGTGGGCGAGGAGGAGCGGATCCTCGCCCAGATCGCGGCGATGTCCCCGCGGGACGTGGACGGCTACCGCAAGCTCGCCGCCCAGGCGAAGCGCATCTTCGACGTGGGCTACACCCGGCTCGTCGATCAGCCCTTCGACCGGCTCTCGGACATGCTCCGCGTCGCCCCCGACATGATCAAGCTGCGGAGCTTCCGGTCCGTGTACGGGCTCGTGTCGTCGTTCATCGAGGACGAGCGGCTCCGGCAGGTGTTCACCTTCCAGCCGCTGCTCGTGGGCGGGAACCCCTACGCGACGTCCTCGATCTACCTGCTCATCCACTGGCTCGAGCGGAAGTGGGGGGTGTGGTTCCCCAAGGGCGGCACGGGCGCGCTCGTGACCGCGCTCGTGCGGCTCCTGGGCGAGCTCGACGTGCCCGTGCGGCTGAACAGCCCGGTCGAGCGCATCGAGGTGGAGAACGGGAAGGCCGTCGCGGTGCGGCTCGCGGGCGGCGAGCGCGTGCCCTGCGCGGGCGTCGTGAGCAACGCCGACCCGTCGTTCGTCTACAAGCACCTCGTCGACGGGGCGCACCGCCGCACCCACACAGACGCCGCGGTGGCGCGCAAGAAGCCGTCGATGAGCCTGTGGGTGGCCTACTTCGGCGTCGACCGCACGTACGAGGACGTGGCGCACCACACCATCCTCCTCGGCCCCCGCTACAAGGGGCTGCTCGACGACATCTTCGAGAACAAGGTCCTCGCCGAGGACTTCTCGCTCTACCTGCACCGCCCCACGGCGAGCGACCCGAGCCTCGCGCCCGTGGGCAAGGAGGCGTTCTACGTGCTCTCGCCGGTGCCGAACCAGCGGAGCGGGCTCGACTGGGACAACGCCCTCCCCGCGTACACGGACCGGATCATGTCGTTCCTCGACCGGGGCGCGCTCCCCGGCATCAAGGGCTCGATCGCGTCGATGAAGACGATCGACCCGCGCTACTTCGCGAACCAGATGCGGTCGGTGGACGGCGCGGCGTTCGGCATCGAGCCGACCCTGCTCCAGTCGGCCTGGTTCCGCTACCACAACCGCTCCGAGGACGTCGACGGGCTCTACTTCGTCGGCGCGAGCACCCACCCCGGCGCGGGCGTGCCGGGCGTGCTCAACTCCGCGCGGGTGCTCGAGAAGGTGGTGCCCCGGCCGGCGTCGCCGATCTCCGTCCCACCGGCCCTGCGGATCGTCGCGTCCTGAACCGGGGGAAACGATGGGCTACCGGGTCAAGACGGTCTCGGCGATGACGGGGATCCCGCGGGGGACCCTGCTCTCGTGGGAGCGTCGGTACGACATCCTCGAGCCCGACCGGTCGGCGGCGGGGTACCGCGACTACAGCGACGCCGACGTGGCCGTGTTCAAGCGGCTCAAGGCGCTCGTGGACGCCGGCTACAGCATCAGCGAGGCCGTCGACCTCGCGCGGCCGCCGAAGGCGGCGGAGGGAGGGCGCACGGAGCCTCCGCGCGTCGAGGCGAGCGGGGACGTGGTCGACGCGATCCTCCGCGCGCTCCTCGCGTTCGACCGCGGCGCCGCCGACCGGCTCGTGCCGCGGTTCGGGCAGGTGTCGTTCCTCGCGGTGATCGACGAGGTGCTCGTGCCGCTGCTCCACCGGCTCGGCGAGGCCTGGGAGCGCGGCGAGGTCAGCGTCGCGCAGGAGCACTTCGTCTCCGGGTTCTGTCGGGAGCACCTGCTCGCGATGTATCACGGGCTCGGCGGCGGCCCCGAGGGCGGCGTGGCCGTGGCGTGCGCGACGCCTCCCGGCGAGCGGCACGAGCTCGGGCTCCTGGTGCTCGCGCTCAAGCTCGCGCTCGGGGGGCACCGGGTCGTGTGGCTCGGCGCCGACCTCCCGGTGCCCGACCTCTGCGCCTACCTCGCGGTGCACAACCCGCGCTTCGTGTGCCTCTCGTTCACGCGGCTCGTGTCGCGGGACACGCTGCTCGGCTTCGCGCGGGCGCTCCGCGCGGGCGCGCCCACGACCGGGATCATCTTCGGCGGCCCGGGCCTCGCGGGTATGGAGGGCGCGCTGCTCGACGGCGTGCGCGTCCTGACCAGGTCCGCGGAGCTCGAGGCCCTGCTCGCGGACGCGAGCCCGGGCGGGTGGGCTGCGCGTGCCCGGGTCGCCCGGGCGTCCGGGTGACACATGACTGAACCACGAGATGTGTCGGTGGCCGTGGTGGAGGAGAGCCGCGCCGTGCTCGCGCGGCACGCGCGCAGCTTCCGCTGGGCGTCCATGTTCCTGCCGGCCGCCGCGCGGGACGACGCCGCGGTGGTCTACAACTTCTGCCGACTCGCCGACGACCTCGTGGACGAGGCGCCCGACGCCGCGACGGGCGCCCGCGACCTCGCCCGCCTGGACGCCGAGCTCGGCGGCGAGGCCCCCCCGCGCCCGCTCGTGGCGGCGTTCCGCGCGGTCGTGGAGCGCCGGGGCATCGAGCTCGCCGCCGCGCAGGACCTGCTCGTGGGCATCGCCGGGGACCAGGGCCGCGTGCGCGTGGCCGACGACCCCGAGCTGCTCCGGTACTGCTACCGCGTGGCCGGCACGGTGGGGCTCCTGATGTGTGGGGTCCTCGGCGTGACGCGCCGGGAGGCCTGGCCGCACGCCGTCGACCTCGGCATCGGCATGCAGCTCACCAACATCTGCCGCGACGTGCTCGAGGACACCCGGCGCGACCGCGTGTACCTGCCCGCGGCCCGCCTCCGCGCGGTGGGGGTCGATCCCGAGGAGCTCGTCGCCGGCACCGCCGACCGCGCCCGCGTGGCCGCGGTCGTGCGCGACCTGCTCGCCCTCGCCGAGCGCTACTACGCGAGCGCCGACGACGGGATGCGTGCCATCCCGCTGCGGAGCCGCCTCGCGATCCTCGTGGCGAGCCGCGTCTACCGCGCCATCGGGCGCCGCCTGCTCCGGCGGGGCTGTGACGCGCTGGCCGGCCGGACGATCGTGCCCGCCTGGGAGAAGCTCGGGTGGCTCGTGGCGGGGCTGCTCGCCGCGCTGCGCCCGCGCGTGGCGGGGCTCCTCGCCGCGCCGCCGCACGACGCGGCGCTGCACACGGGGCTGGAAGGGCTCGTCCCGGGACCGACGTGCTCGCGCTGACGCCCCCGGACGCGGCACCCTGCCGCGAGGTGCTCGTGTCCCCAGGCGGGTTCTCGTGGTGGTACGCGGACATCGTCGACGACGCGGGCGACGGCGTCGTGCTCATCGGGGCGTGGGGCCTGCCGTTCCTCCCCGGGTACGCGGCGGCGGCCCGGCGGGGCGAGGCGCAGCGCCCTGAGGAGCGCCCCTCGCTGAACCTCGCGGTGTACCGGGCGGGCCGCCCCTGCTTCTACCTGCTCCAGGAGGGCGCGGGAGTGTGGGAGTCGCCCACGGTGTGGCGCTTCGGGGACTCGGTGGTCGAGAGCGTGGTCGTGGACGGCGAGCGCCGGCTGCGCGCCGCGCTCGACTGCCCGGTGGCCGGCTCGTTGGACCGCCTCCGCGGGACCGTCGAGGTGCGGGGCGCCGCGCGACGGGCCTCCCCGATGGAGGTGGCGGAGGGTGAGCACCGCTGGACGCCGCTCACCGGGCCCGCGAGCGGGCAGGCCACGCTCCACGCCGGCGAGTGGCGCTTCGCCGTGCGCGGCCGCGGCTACCACGACCGCAACGAGTCGCGGGCGCCGCTCGACGCGCTCGGCATCGGGGAGTGGCTGTGGGGGCGCGCGCCGCTCGGCGACCGGGAGGTGGTGTGGTACCTGCTCTGGCCCGCTGACGGCGGGCCCGTGGTCGCCTGGGGGCTCCTGCTCCACGCCGACGGGGGGACCACGCCGATCGAGGGGCTCACCGTCGAGCTCGGGGCGCGTCGCCGGGGCGCGTACGGCCTCGGGTGGTGGGACCGCGTGCGCCTCCGACACGCCGGTGAGACATGGCTCCATGTGTCACACGGTTCGGCGGTCGAGGACGGGCCGTTCTACCTGCGGTTCCTGCCCGTCGTGGAGGGCGTCGGGAGCCGCGGGCGGGGCGTCGCGGAGCTCGTGCGGCCCGACCGCGTGGACCTCGACTGGATGCGGCCGTTCGTGCGGATGCGCGTGCGCCCGGGGGAGGGGCGGCCGTCGAGGTGGCTGCCCCTCTTCGAGGGGCCGGCCTCGGACCGGCTCGGGCGCCTCTGGAGCGGGTGGCTCGGTGGCTGACGCCGTCGTCGTGGGGAGCGGGCTCGGCGGGCTCGCGGCGGCGATCGAGCTCGCCGCGCTGGGCTGGGACGTGCGGGTGCTGGAGGCGGGGCCGATGCCCGGCGGGAAGGCGGGGGTCGTGGAGCTCGACGGGGTGGAGGTCGACACCGGGCCGAGCGTGCTGACGCTGCCCGAGGTGCTCGACGGGGTGCTGCGGGCCGGCGGGTCGAGCCTCGCCGACCAGCTCGAGCTCGTGTATGCGTCGCCGGCCTTCCGATACATCTGGCCGGGTGCTGACACATTCGACGTGTATCAGGCGCCCGAGGAGACGCTCGCCAGCGCCGCGCGGGCGTTCGGAAGCGACGCCGAGCGCGAGCTCGCCGCGTTCCTGGCCTACGCCCGGCGCATCTGGGACGCGGCGGCGCCCAACTTCGTGCTCGGGCCGGCGCCGACGGTCGCGGGGCTGACCCGGCTCGGGGTGCGCGCGTTCGGGCTCGTGGCCGACATCGACGGGCTGCGGTCGATGGACCGCGCGATCCGCGCCCGCGTGCGGCACCCGCGGCTCCGCGACGTGCTCGCCCGCTACGCGACGTACAACGGCTCGGACCTACGGGCCGCGCCGGCCACCCTCAACTGCATCGCGCACGTCGAGCTCGGGCTCGGGGGCTACGGCGTACGGGGCGGCATCTACGCGATCGTACGGGCGCTCGTGCGCGTGGCCGAGCGGCTCGGCGTCACGATCACCTGCGGCCGCCCCGTGACGCGCGTGCGCGTGCAGGACGGCCGCGTCGCGGGTGTCGACACCCCTGAGGGGCCCGTCGACGCCGCGGTGGTGGTCGTGAACGCGGACGTGGGCGCGCTCGCGGAGGGCCTCGTGGAGGCGCGGACGGGCGTGGGGGTGACCGAGCCGCGGTCGACGTCGGGCTGGACGGCGATCGTGCGGGCGCGCCGCCGCGTCGGGGCCGATGCACGGGTGGCGCACACGGTGCTCTTCCCGGAGCGGCCGTACGTCGAGGAGTTCGTGGACCTCTTCGACCGGGGGCGGCCGCCGGCGGACCCGACCGTGTACCTGTGCGCGCAGGAGGCGTGCCACGGGCGGCGCGGGTGGCAGGAGGAGGAGCCCGTCTTCGTCATGGTGAACGCGCCCGCCGAGCCGCGGGGCGGCGCGTCGACCGACTGGGCGGCCGTCGAGGCCGGCGTCCTCGGGCGTCTCCGGGGCGCGGGGCTCCTCGACGCGGGCGACGCGGTCGTGTGGCGGCGCACCCCGGCCGAGCTGGCGGCGCGCTTCCCGGGGAGCCGCGGGGCGCTCTACGGGGCGGCCAGCAACGGTCTGGGCGCGGCGTTCCGACGCCCGCCGAACGCGGTCGCACGGGTCCCGGGGTTGTACCTGGCGTCCGGGAGCGCACACCCGGGCGGCGGCATCCCCTTGTGCCTGCAGTCCGGGCGGCAGGCCGCGGCGGAGGTGGGGCCCCCCTGAAAGGGGGGTGTAGCTGTGGTCCGCGCCATTCTGAGATAGGGGAGCGCATGCGCATCCGTTCGCTGCTCCCGCTCGTGCTGGCTTCGGCCTGCAACGAGCCGAAGGAGCGGACGCCGGCGGACCCCGCGGACACCGACTCCGGCGCGGCCGACTCCGAGACGGGCGACACGGACACCGGCGGCCCCGACACCGGCGACACCGGCCCCACCGAGCCGATCGCGCACGCATGGGCCGACGAGCTCGAGGACGCCGACCTGGTCGTCGGCTCCTGCGGCAGCGACGACGAAGGCACCCACGTGGTGGCGCCCGGGCCCGACCTCGACGGGGATGGGCTCCCCGAGCTCGCCATCGGCGCGCCGGGGCACGACCTCTCCCGCGTCAGCGGCGGGGCCGTGTACTTCTTCCGCGGGAGCGACGTGGTGGACGGGCTCGGCGCGTGGGACGCCTACGCGGTGGTCCACACGGACGAGCGCGAGATGGGCTTCGGCTCCCGCGTGTCGTGGGTCGGCGACCGCGACGGCGACGGCGTGGACGACCTCGTGGTCGGCTACGAAAGGGGGTTCTCGACCGTGCCGGGGGCGGACCTGCTCGCCGGCGGCGACGTGACGCCGTCCGCGAGCTTCGTCCCCTCGTCCGAGCTCACCTTCGTCCGCTGGGCCGACGTGGACCGCGACGGCGTGGACGACTGGCTGTTCGGGCACTCCGGGCGCTACGGCGAGGGCGCCGTCTCGGTGGTGCGGGACGCGGACTTCACCCTCGCGCTGGTCACGGCGAGCGAGTCGGCGTACGGCTCGACCGCCTCCGACGACGCGGGGCGGACGCTCGTGGCGCTCCACGAGGACTGGGACGGGGACGGCATCCCCGAATTCGCGACGATCCTCTACGACACGCTGCACGTCATCGGCTCGGCGCGGCTCCTGGCGGGCGAGGATCAGCTCGCCGACGCGGCCCTGACGGGGGCGCCGTACCTCTCCGGTCACCAGGTGCTCGCGCCCGGGGACATCGACGGCGACGGGCTCGACGAGCTCCTCGTGTTCCAGGCGGGCAACAAGCTCTGCGTGCTGAACGGCGCCGACTACACCGGCGAGTCGAAGATCTGCATCCGCGACGAGGGCCTGGGCCCGGACGAGGCGGTGCTCGGTGACGACCTCGACGGCGACGGCGTCCCCGAGGTGTGGTTCACCCGCGACGGTTGGCTCGTGGCCCAGGACGTGGGCGCGCTCGCGCAGGGCATCGAGCTCGAGCTGGCGCGGATGGCGCTCCCGGGCACCGCGGAGCGGCTGGCGGCCGCCGACGGGGTCGTCTGGGCGAGCCCCGAGGTCGCGTCCGAGGACCCGGAGGCCGAGATCGCCTGGGCCCACACCGCGTCGTTCACGCCGCAGCGCGCGGTGACGGTGTACGGCGGGAAGTGGGGCGGCATCCCGGAGATCCCCGCGTGGCGGGACGTGACGGGCGACGGCGTGGTCGATCTCGTCCTCGACGACGCCGCGGGGGGCGGCCTCGCCGCGTTCGACGGCGCCACGCTCGCCGAGGGGGGCGCGCGCACCTGGTGCGACGCCACCTGGACCCGCCCGTGGACCGGCGTGACGACCAGATGGCTCGACGACGTGAACGGCGACGGCGCGGACGACGCGCTGCTCACCCGCTACCAGGACGGCGGCACGTGGCTCCACGAGGTGTGGTCCGGGCCCGTCGCGATCGGCGCGGTGGAGGGCGACGCCCCGCTCGCGTCGTGGACGTCGGAGGCGGACCTGGAGCCGCTCGCCGGCTGCGACCTCGACGGGGACGGGCACGAGGACCTCGTCGCGGACGGCGTCGACGGCGCGGAGCTCCTCGCCGGGGGCGCCGTCGGGGCGGACGGCTTCCGCCGTCTCGGCGCGATCCGCACCGACTCCACGCTCGACTGCCTGCCGGACGCGGACGGGGACGGGGGGGACGAGCTCTACGTCCGGCCGCGGAGCGACCGCGCCCACCTGTTCCGCTCGTCGCAGCTCGACCCTGCCACCACCCTGGAGGAGGAGGCGGCCGGGCTCACGATCGAGGGCGAGGACCTCTCCGTCGGGGAGCCGCTGCGCGCGGCGGACGGCAGCGGGCGGGTCGGCTGGTGGCTCCAGGTCGACGGCGACTACCAGCTCTGCCTGTTCGAGCTCGCCGGGCTCGCGGGCACCGTGGCCAGCGCCGACGTGCCCAGGAGCTGCCTGGAGGACGTCTACGCCTCCGCGGTGGTCGACACCTGGCTCGACGAAGCGACCGGCGACACGACGCTCGACATCGTGCTCCACGCCGGTGGATCCGTCCGCGTCGTCGACGGCGCGACGCTGGGGCGCTCGGACCTGCTCGTCTACGTCGACGCGGAGGAGCGCCGGATCACCGACGTGGGCCCCGGGTCCGACGTCTTCGGGGTCGGCGCCCGCGCCATCTGGACACTCGGGGACGACCCCGATGCCGCCTACCACCTGGACTGGACCCGCCTCGACGTGCTCTTTGCCCACCCTCCGGAGGAACCTTGATCGCTCTTTTGCTCTCCACGTCCGCCTTCGCCGGCCCGCTGTTCACCGACCTGGGCTTCGTGCTCACCGCGCCGGAGTCCGGCACCTTCAGCAGCGGCGTGAACGCCCCGAGCGTCGCCTGGGACGGCACCCAGTACGTGATGTTCTTCGAGTCGCCCTCCGCGGAGGTGCCGACCGACTGCGCGAACAGCTACTCGATCGGCCGCGCGACCTCGCCGGACGGCCTCACCTGGACGATGGACGCGGACCCGGTGCTCACCCCGAACCGCACCGACGCGCTCTCGGTCTACTCCTGCTCCGTGGCGCAGCCCGCCGTCGTCTACGCGGACGGCACGTGGCACCTGCTCTTCGGGATGGGCGACGAGAAGCAGGACGCCAGCGCCAGCGTCAACACCCCGGCCGGCATCGGCTACGCGACCAGCACCGACGGCTTCACCTTCACCGTGGTGCAGGCGCCCACCTCGCTCGGGGACGACGAGGACGGCACGCCGAGCGGCGACTGGCACGCCCCCGACGGCGGGAGCCAGCGGCTCTCCATCGGGATGCCGAGCGCGGTGATGATCGACGACGTGCTTCACGTCCTGTACATGGAGAGCACGGCGATGTACGCCGGGAAGTACGACACCGTGGCGGGCACCTGGAGCCTCTGGGATCCCTCGGTCTCGACCCCCTGGCTCGGCACATCCTGGGCGGCCTACGGCGTCTTCTCGCCGTCGCTCACCTGCACCGAGGACGCGATCGGCCTCGTCCTCGGCGGCTACTCGGACGCCAGCTACGGCCTGCGCGGCGTCGGGACCTCCGACTCGACCGACCTCGTCACCTGGTCCACGGGCGACGCCCTCGACTCCACCTCGGCGGCCCCCTTCGACTCGCTCAACCACGTCGAGCTCGTGACCGCCGGGGCCGACATGCTCGTGTACTACGGCATGACCGACGCCTCGACGGGCAAGAAGGCCATCGGCCTCGCCGCGACGGCGGCCTCGTGGGGCACCCCCGACGGCCGCGACTGCGCCTGGGAGAGCGACGCCGACACGGACACGGACACCGACACCGACACCGACACCGATACGGACACCGACACGGACACCGACACGGACAGCGACACCGACGCGGACACCGACACGGATACCGACACGGACACGGATACGGACACCGACACCGACGCCGACACCGGCACGCCGGCGAAGGACGAGGGCGGCTGCGGCTGCGCCACCGGCGCCGGCCCGGCGGGGCTGGGGCTCTGGGCGCTGGGCGCGGCCGCGCTGATCCGCCGTCGGCGGCGCTGATACACATGCGTGTATCGCTGCTCGCTCCATCCCTGGCGCTCGCGCTCCTCTCCGCCTGCGAGGACCCGGCGGGCGGGGGCAAGCCGGTCCAGCGGGACGAGGACACCGCCGTCGACACCGCGGACACCGGCGACACGGACAGCGGCGACACCGACTCCGGCGACCCACCCGACACGGGCCCCGCGACCCACGCGTGGCCGGGGTCGCTGGACGCGTCCGACCTGACCGTCACCGGCTGCGGCAGCGAAGACAACGGCGTCCACGCGATCGCGCCCGGGCCCGACCTCGACGGGGACGGCCTGGGCGAGCTCGCGGTGGGCGCGCCGGGCTACGACGGCGTGCGGAACGCCGGGGGGGCGGTGTACTTCCACCGCGGGAGCGCGGTCGCCGACGGCCTCCGCGTGTGGGAGGCCGCGGCCGTCGTGACCCCGGCCGAGAGCACCACCGGCTTCGGCAGCCGCGTCACCTGGGTGGGCGACCGGGACGGCGACGGCGTGGACGATCTCGTGGTGAGCTCGACCAACGGCGGGCTCTGGACCGTGTCGGGCGCGGACCTGCTCGCGGGCGGCGAGGTGACGCCGCGCGCGCTCGTCTCCACCACCACCGTGCGCTTCGCGCGTTGGGCGGACGTCGACTACGACGGCGTGGACGACTGGCTCTTCGGGTACACGCGGGACAGCGGCAACAAGGGCGCCGTCTCGATCGTGCGGGACGCGGAGTTCACGCTCGACGGGATCACCCGCAGCGAGACGGCCTACGGCACGGACAGCCGCTCGGGGGCCGGGGAATTCCTGGCGGCGCTGCACGAGGACTGGGACGGCGACGGCCTGCCGGAGCTCGCCACCGTCGTCTACGACGACCTGCACGTCATCAGCTCCGCCGCGCTCCTCGCGGGCACCGAGCGGCTGGTCGACGCCGCGCTCACGACGGCGCACTACCTCTCCGACCACCAGCTCCTCGCCCCCGGGGATCTCGACGGCGACGGGCTCGACGAGCTCGTCGTGTTCGCGGCCGGGAACAAGGTGTGCGTGCTGAACGGCGCCGACCCCACCGGCGACGCGAAGATCTGCATCCGCGACGAGGGCCTGGGACCGGCGGAGGCGATCCTCGGCGACGACGTCGATCACGACGGCGTGGGCGACCTCTGGTTCACGCGCGACGGCTGGCTCGTGGCGCAGGACCTCGGCGCGCTCGCCCAGGGGATCGAGCTGGAGCTCGCGCGGGTGCTCCCGCCGGACACGACCGAGGCGCTGGCCGCCGGGGACGGCATCGTGTGGGCCAGCCCGACGGCGGGCCTGGGGGCCGAGGGGGACATCGCCTGGGCCTGGTCCGCGTCGTTCTCGCCGCAGCGCGCGACCACGTTGCGCGGCGGGAAGTGGGGCGGCACCCCGTCCGTCCCCACCTGGCGCGACGTGACCGGGGACGGCGTCGTCGATCTCGTGCTCGGGGACGCCGATGGGAGCGGCGTGGCGCTGTTCGACGGGGCGTCGCTGGCCGCCGGCGGGGAGGTCACCTGGTGCGACGCCGCGGCGGACCGCCAGTGGCCGGGCTCCGGCCTCGCCTGGGTCGACGACGTCGACGGCGACGGCGCCGACGACGCGCTCCTCACGACCTACCAGGGCGACGGCACGTACCTGCAGGAGGTGTGGTCCGGGCCGGTCGCGGTCGGCGCGGCCGAGGGCGACACGCCCATCACGTCTTGGGTCACGAGCTCGGAGCTCGAGCCGCTCCCGGGCTGCGACCTCGACGGCGACGGCCAGGAGGACCTCGTCGCCGGCGACCGCGGCGTGGTGCTCTACAGCGGCGCGCTCGGCGAGGACGGCACGTTCCCGGTGCTGGGCGAGCTCGAGTCCGGCACTTCCACCGGCTGCATCCCCGACGTGGACGGCGACGGCGGCGACGAGCTCTACAACTACCAGCGCGAGAAGTATCGCTTGTATCGGTCGTCGCAGCTCGACCCCGCGCTCGTCGTGGCGCAGGAGGACGCCTGGATTGCCCTGGAGGGGGCCTACCTCTCGGTGCCCGCGCCCCTGCGCGCCGCCGACGGGAGCGGGCTCGTCGGCTGGTGGTTCGAGGCGGTCTACGACTACGAGCTCTGCGTGCTCGACCTCGCCGGGCTCTCCGGGAACGTCGACGCCGACGACGAGGGCGCGCTCCCCCAGCGTTGCGTGGACGGCCGGTGGGGCAACGGCGCCAGCGTCACCGCCTGGCTCGACGACGTGGAGGGGGACACGACCCCGGACATCGTGCTCTTCGGCGACGACGCGAGCGGCGCCACCTCGTACCGCGTCGTGGACGGCGCCACGCTCGGCACCGACACGCTGCTGGTCCAGGGCACGCCGGACTACGCGGGCCCCGGCCCGGACGTGCTCGGCGTGGGCGCGCGCGCCATCTGGGGCCTGGGGGACGATCCCGACCAGTCCGACAGCGACCGGACCCGCCTCGACGTGCTCTACGCCCGCGCGGCGGAGGAGACCCCGTGATCCGCTTCCCGCTGGCGCTCCTGCTCGCCGCGTGCACTGCGCCGAAGGGCGACGACACCCCGGTGGATCCCGACGACACGGACGTCGACACGGCGGACACCGCCGACTCCGGCGACACCGACTCCGGCGACACCGACTCCGGCGATACCGACTCCGGCGACACCGCCGCGCCCGACCCGGGCGCGCACGCCTGGGGCGCGTCCTTCGACGCGGCCGACCTCACCATCGAGGCGTGCGGCAGCAACGACAACGGCACGCATGCCCTCGCGCCGGGCCCCGACCTCGACGGCGACGGCCTCGGCGAGCTCGCGATCGGCGCGCCCGGGAACGACACGCGCGGCACGAACGACGGCGCGGTGTATGTGCTAGCCGGGAGCATGGTGGCCGACGGCGCGCGGAGCTGGGACGCGATCACGATCGTGGTCCCCGCCGAGAGCACGGAGGGCTTCGGCACGTCCGTGACGTGGGTGGGGGACCGCGACGGCGACGGGCTCGACGACCTCGTGGTGGGCTCGAACTCCGGCGGCTTGTGGACCGTCTCGGGCGCGGACCTGCTCGCCGGCGGCGAGGTCACACCTCGCGCGCGCATCGAGGCCGAGAACGTGCGCTTCGCGCGCTGGGCGGACGTGGACCTCGACGGGGTCGACGACTGGTTGTTCGGCTTCCCGGAGGAGGGGCCCGACGGCGACTCGTCGGGGGAGGGCGTCATCGCCGTGGTGCGGGACGCCGACTTCACGCTCGACGGCATCACCCGGAGCGAGGTGGCGTACGGGACGGACCTCCGCTCCGGTGCCGGCGACACGCTCACGGTCCTGCACGAGGACTGGGACGGCGACGGCCTCCCGGAATTCGCCACGATCCTCTACGACGACCTGCACGTCATCGGCTCTGCGGCCTTTCTGGCCGGGACCGAGCGGCTCGTGGACGCGGCGCTCACCGACGCGACCTGGCTGTCGGGCCACCAGGTCCTCGCGCCCGGGGACATCGACGGGGACGGGCTCGACGAGCTCGTGGTGTTCGACGACAACAACAAGGTCTGCGTCATCAACGGCACGGACGCCGACGGTGACGAGAAGATCTGCATCCGGGACGTCGGGCTCGGGCCGAGCGCGGCGGCGCTTGGCGACGACCTCGACGGCGACGGCGTGCCCGAGCTCTGGTTCCGCCGCGACGGCTGGCTCGTCGCGCAGGATCTGGGCGCCTTGTCCCAGGGCATCGAGCTCGAGCTCGCGCGCGTCGCGACCCCGGACACGCCGTACCGGCTCGCCACGCACGAGGGGCTCGTGTGGGTGAGCGCCTACCTGATCGACGGGGTCGAGGAGGACCTCGGCTGGGCGTACACCCAGTCGTTCACGCCGCAGCGCACGCTCACGCTGCGCGGCGGGAAGTACGGCGGCTCCCCGCGCTTCGTCGAGTGGCGCGACGTGACCGGCGACGGCGCGGTCGATCTCCTGCTCGACGACGAGTCGGGTGGCAGCCTCGCGCTGTTCGACGGCGCGACGCTCGCCGCGGGAGGCACCTACCAGTGGTGCGACGCCACCGCGTCCCGTGCGTGGAGCACCGTCGGCTGGTACTGGCTCGACGACGTCGACGGGGACGGCGCCGCGGACGTGTTCTGGGTGGACCAGCAGGAGGACGACAGCTACCTCGTGCAGCTCTGGTCGGGGCGCGTGGCGGTGGGCCTGGAGGACGGCGAGACCCCGATCGCCTCGTGGACCACGGAGGCGAACCTCGCCCGCCTGGAGCAGTGCGACGTCGACGGAGACGGCCAGGACGACTTCTACGCCCGGGGCACGGAGTACGCGATCCTGTCGGGCCACCCCTCGCCGGACGGCACGCTCCCGCGGCTCGGTGCTCTGCCCATCTCGGACACCTTGTGGTGCCTGCCCGACGTGGACGGCGACGGGCGCGACGAGCTCTACACCGAGCAATGGGACGTGTATCACTTGTATCACGCGTCCCAGCTCGACCCGGCGGTCTCCACACGCGCGGAGGACGCCTGGCTCACGATCGGCGGCGAGATGGAGGACCCGGAGCCCATCCACGCGCCCGATGGCGTCGGCGGGCGCGTGGGCTGGTGGTTCCGCGTGGACGGGGGCTACCAGCTCTGCCTGCTCGATCTCGACGGCCTCTCCGGCGACATCGACGTCGCGGACGTGCCGCAGACCTGCCTGCCCGACCTCTACTTCCGCGCCGGCACGACTGCCTGGCTCGACGCGGCGGTCGGCGACGCCACGCTCGACATCCTGATCCACGGCACGTCGGCCGCCCGCGACGAGTCCGTGCGTGTCGTGGACGGCGCGACGCTCGGAGCCTCCACGATCCTGGTCGCCGAGGCCACTGGTCAGGCAGGGCCCGGGCCCGACCTGCTCGGCGTGGGGGCCGGCGCCATCTGGAGCGTCCGAAACGATCCCGACGGATCCGGCGCGGACATCCTCGACGTGGTCTACGCCCGCGCGTCGGAGGAGTGAGCGGGGCAGCCGCTCCGCGCTGCGGCGACGGGGGTGCCGGGTGGGGCGCCGGCGGCTCGGGTGGCCGCTCGCGCCGCCAGGGTGCAGCGCCACGTGAGTGCGGGGGGCGTTGCGGGGGGCGGAGCCCCCCGCCCCAAGAAGAAGCAGCCCTACGATCCCGGGAAGGTCGACCGGAGCACGGCGAGGCCCTCGGCGGAGAGGCCGGCCCGGGCGAGGGACCACTTGAGCGAGGCGGGCACGTCGCGGAAGAGGGTCCATAGGACGCGGCGGAGCGCGGGCGCGGGGTGGCGGTCGGAGAGGTAGCCGGCCCAGTCGGCGGCGGGGAGGCGGAAGAAGGCGTCGAAGAAGGCGCGGGTGGTGGGCGGATCCATGGCGAGGAGCGCCTCGAGGCCGAAGCGGTACAGCGCGCGGCGGGCGCGGCGGTCGGGGGGCCAGAGCGCGTCCCAGCCGGCGGCGACGGCGCGGGCGGGGCCGTCGGAGAGGCCGGCCACGACGGCGTCGGCGAGGCGGTCGGCGGCACCGAGGACGCGCGGGAGGAGGTAGCCGGTGGCGGGGTGGACCATCCCCGCGGCGGCGCCGAAGCCGAGCACGCGCGGGTCGGCGGGGATGGCGCCCCCCATCGTGATGGAGACCCACTCCTCCTGGGGATCGGCGGGCGCGCGGACGCCGAGGGCGGCGAGGCGGCGATCGAGGCGCGCGCGGAGGAGGTCGGCGGGGACGGCGGGGCGGGCGGCGAGGGCGGTCTCCTCGACGAAGACGCGGCCGTCGGCGAGCGGGAGGACGTAGAGGAAGGTGGGCGGGGCGTCGTCGGCGCCGAGGGGCGCGGGGTCGAAGTCCATGAGGACGGCGCGGTCGGCGGGCCAGGGGGTCGGGCCGTCGAGGTGGCGGCCGACGGCGGTCTGGAAGGCGGGCGCGGGCCGGGACGGGGGGCGAAGGAGCGCGGAGGGCTGGCCGGTGGCGTCGATCACGACGGCGGCGGCGACGGTGCCGTCGGCCAGCGCGAGCTCGGTGTGGGTGGCGTGGTGGGTGGCGCCGCGCACGGTGGTGGGGAAGCGCGCGGCCGCGGCGGCCCGGGCGGCGAGGCGCGCGGCGAGGCGGGCCTTGTCGACGCGGGCGTAGGCGCGGTCGAGGTCGTGGCGGCGGCCCCCGCCGAAGGACGCGACGGCGCCGGGCCAGCGCTGGTCGACGACGTCGGCGTGGCCGACCTCCGCGAGCTCGTCCTCCCAGGCGCAGTAGGTGGGGCGCCAGGCGGGCGGGCCGTCCCCGAGGTCGGGCGCCACGAGCCCGACGCGGAGGCCCCGATCGAGCAGCGCGGCGGCCACGGCGAGCCCCGCGGGACCGGCGCCGAGCACGAGGACGTCGAGGCCGGGCATGGGCGCTCCTAACCTCCGGACGGGCGCGTGCGGACGCCGAGGAGCTTGACAGCGGCGGCCGGGTGCGCAACGTGCGCCCCCGATGCACCCGGCCCTCGGCGCCAACGACACCCCGGCCGCCCTCGCGGCGAGCGCGACCCGCCTCGGGCTCGACCCGGTGCTGGACGCGCGGCTGCTCGACTGGTTCGAGGCGAGCGGGCTCTCGCCCCTGACCCTCCGCCTCGTGCAGCGGCTCGCGCTCACGCAGGGCTGCGGGACGCCGCGCGCGCTGCTCGAGCAGCCCCGGGTGTGGGACGCGCTCGGGCGGGGCGTGGCGCGCACGGTCCTCGACGACCTGGGCGAGTGGATGGCGGGCGTGGCGGCGCGGGACGGGCTCCTCGCGAAGGCGCCGGAGGTGGCGCCGGCGGGGGCGGAGCGGGCGGGTGCGGGCCGCGCGGCGTCGGAGGCGGACGTGGCGCATGCGCGCGCGGGGGTGAACGTGGCCCCGACGGGGGCCGTGCTGGCGCCGGGGATGTCCCTGGCGGCGCTGCGCGCGTGGGCGGAGGCGCGGCAGGTGACGCCGGAGCTCGCGCGGGGGGCCCGGGTGCTCGACGATCGCGTGGTCGGGCGCGCCCGCCACTGGTTCTGGCGCGCGCCGAGCGCGACGATCGCCGACGTGGTGACCGCCGCGCCGCGGCGTCCGGGCGCGGACGCGGTGCCCGAGGAGATCCAGGAGGCGGCGGTCGAGTGGCTGGACGAGCGCGCGAAGCGCGTGGCCCGGGCGCTGCTCGACGAGCGGGCGGCGCTGGAGGGCCGGGCGCCGCCCGAGGAGGCGCCGCTCCGGGCGCTCTGGGAGCGCGTGACGGAGGCACGGCGTGTGTTGCGCGAGCAGGTGCTCCCGATCCCGTCGGACGAGGCCGAGCGGATCGTGCTGTTGCGATCGGAGGATCCCCCGACGTGGGCCGTGCGCGACAGCTGGCTGCGCGTGTGTGACCGCGGGGGCGCGTCGATCGCGGGGGTGCGGCTCCAGGCGGGCGCCGACGAGCCGCTCCTCACGTGCAACTGCGGCGGCGAGGCGCGCTGCGCGCTCGGGCTGACGGCCCTCGACTCGCTGCACGACGCGCTGGGGCGGCCGGGCCACCCGGAGCGGGCGTGGCTCCGCGAGGTGCTCGGCACGCCCGCGTGGCGACGCGCGCTGGCGGACCTGGACGCGTTGCTCGTGACCGAGGAGCCGGACGACGGCGTGCCGGGCTGGCGCGTGGACCCCGACCGCGCCGAGGTGACGCCGCTCTGGTGCCGGCCGAAGAAGCGCGGGGAAGGCTGGAAGCTGACGAAGGTGACCCTCGACGAGCTCGTGCAGGCGCCGGCGCGGTGGTCGTCCCCCGCGGACCGGGACGTGCGCGACCTCTTGCTGGCGGACCGGGAGGGCGTCGCGTTCGCCGCCATGCTCTCGCGGCTCGTCGGGCACCCGCGCGTGTTCCTCGGGAGCGAGCGGGTGCCGGTGCGGCGCTCGCCGATCGGCGCGGACTGGAACCCCACGGACGACGGCGGCGTGCGCGTCGGGCTGCGCGTGGGGGAGCGGCCGATCGAGGCGGAGGAGCTGGCCGACCTGCTCGGGGACGACGGCTGGTACGTGCTCCACGACGACGACGGCTTCGACGTGTTCGCGTCCGACCGCGCGACCGCGGCGTTCGTGCATGCGCTCGCGCGCCGCGGGCAGGTGTTCCCGGCGGAGGCCGCGGAGGCGCTGCTGGCGCGGCTCGAGCCGCTCTCGCGGGTGATCCCGGCGCGGGTGGCGCCGCAGCTGCGCGGCCGGGCCAAGGAGCCGGACGACCGGCCGTTGTTGCGGCTCGATCCGCTCGGGGAGGGCGGGCTGCTCGTGACCGCGCTGGTGCGGCCGCTCGCGGGCGGGCCGGCGTTCCCCCCGGGGGAGGGGCCCGACGAGCTGCACGCGGGGGTCGGCGAGGGGCGGGTGCACGTGCAGCGGGTGCGCGCGGCCGAGCCGGGCCGCGTGCGCGCGGCGATCGCGGGGCTGCCGCTGCCGGCGGGGGCGGAGGGGCCGGCGTTCACGTGGACGCTCGGCGACGCGGAGGCGGCGCTCGACCTCGCGAGCGCGCTCCAGGGGCGGCCGATCGTGGTGGAGTGGGCCGGCCCGCCGCGCCGGACGAAGACCGTCGGGGCGCGCGATTTGCGGCTGCAGGTGACGAGCGCGCGGGATTGGCTCGACGTGGGCGGCGGCATCGAGGTGGATGGGGCGACGGTGCAACTCGGGGCGCTGCTCTCCGCGGTGCTGGCGGGGCGGCGGTACGTGGCCGTGGACGGCGAGTCGTGGGTGCGCATCGGCGACGAGCTCTCGGCGCAGCTCGCGGCCGTGGCGGAGGTCGCGGAGGCCGGCGGCGGGGGCGCGGAGGTGCCGAAGCTCGCGGCGCCGGTGCTCGACGGGCTCCAGGCCGCGGGCGCGGCGATCGAGGCCCCGATGGGCTGGGACGACCTGATCCAGCGGGCGCGCGCGGCGGAGGGCTGGGAGCCGGAGGTGCCGGCCGGGCTCGCGGCGGAGCTGCGCGACTACCAGCGGGCGGGTTTTGCGTGGATGGCGCGGCTCGCGCGCTGGGCGCCCGGGGCCTGCCTCGCCGACGACATGGGCCTGGGCAAGACGGTGCAGGCGCTGGCGCTGCTCGTGCACCGCGCGGAGCTCGGCCCCGCGCTGATCGTGGCGCCGACGTCCGTGGGCTTCAACTGGATCCGCGAGGCGGCGCGTTTCGCCCCCGGGCTGCGGGTGCGCGCGCTCCGCGGGGCCGACCGGCGCGCGATGCTGGCGGACCTGGGGCCCGGGGACGTGCTCGTCACGAGCTGGGACCTGCTCCCGCGCGACATCGACGCGCTGGCGGAGGTGCGCTTCGGGACGGCGGTGCTCGACGAGGCCCAGGCGATGAAGAACGCGACGACGGCCCGGGCGAAGGCCGCGGCGCGGCTGGTCGCGGACTTCCGCGTGGCGCTCACCGGTACGCCGGTCGAGAACCGGGTGAGCGAGCTCTGGAGCCTGTTCCGCGTGGTCGCGCCGGGGCTCCTCGGGAGCTGGGAGCGCTTCCGGACCCGCTTCGCGAGCGCGATCGAGCGCGACGGGGACACGCGGCGGCGGGCGGCGCTGGCGCGGCTCATCCGGCCGTTCCTCCTGCGGCGCGTGAAGTCCGAGGTCGCGCGCGAGCTGCCGCCACGCACCGACGTGAACGTGGAGGTGCTGCTCTCGCGCGAGGAGCGGCAGCTCTACGACGCCGCGCGCGCCACGTTCGCGGCCCAGCTCGCCGACGACGCGGGCCCGCCCGAGCAGCGGCGCTTCAAGGTGCTCGCCGCCCTGACGCGGTTGCGGCAGCTGGCGTGCCATCCCCGCCTGCTGGATCCGGAGACGACCGTGCCCTCGTCCAAGCTCGGGCGGCTCGTGGAGATCGTGGCGGAGCTGCGCGAGGAGGGGCACCGCGCGCTCGTGTTCAGCCAGTTCACGCGGCAGCTCGCGCTCGTACGGGAGGTTTTGACGGCGGCGGGCGTGCCGCTCCGCTACCTGGACGGCGAGACGCCCGAGGCGAAGCGGCGCGCGGAGGTCGACGCCTTCCAGCGCGGGGAGGGCGACGTGTTCCTCATCTCGCTCAAGGCGGGCGGCACCGGGCTCACGCTGACCGCGGCCACGTACGTGATCCACCTCGACCCGTGGTGGAACCCCGCCGTGGAGGACCAGGCCAGCGACCGCGCCCACCGCATCGGGCAGACGCAGCCCGTCACCGTGTACCGGCTCGTGGCGAAGGGCACGATCGAGGAGAAGATCCTCGCGCTCCACGGGGAGAAGCGGGCGCTCGTGGAGGGGCTGCTCGAGGGCACGGGCGAGGCCGCCACGCTCGGCACGGACGAGCTGGTCGCGCTCCTGACCGCGCCCGACGAGGCCGACGAGGTGTAGGAGCCCCTGGCGAACGGCGGAGCCGGCGGTACAGTCTGTCGGTGCTCCTCCTCCTCGCCTGCGCGCCGGGCTCCATCGTCCTCCCGCCGGAAGCCACGCCGCCGGTCGTGGACTCCGGCGTCGTCGAGGCACCCGAGCGCATCGGCGCGGCGCCCGACACCGGCGAGGAGCCCGGGGACGTGCCGGACGTGCTCTTCGAGGAGGGCCGCGTCAACCGGCTGGCGTTGGAGCTCGACGCGGACGCGCTGAGCGACATCCGGCGGGACGGCTCGCAGTACGTGCCCGCCACGCTCGTGTACGAGGGCCGGAGCTGGGAGGTGGCGATCCGCGTGAAGGGGTCGAGCACCTGGTCGGACTTCACCGCGAAGCCGTCGCTCGTGGTGGACGTGAACCGGCTCGTGCCCGACCAGGAGTTCATGGGGCTGAAGCGGTTCAACCTCCACAACCAGATCATCGACCCGATGATGATGTCGGAGGTGATGTCCTACCGCTACCTGCGCGACGCGGGGCTCCCGGCGTCGCGCGCGGGCTACGCGCGGCTCACGGTGAACGGCGCGGACTACGGCCTCTACAGCACGGTCGAGGCCATCAACGACGACTTCCTGGAGAGCTGGTTCGCGGATCCCGACGGCAACCTCTACGAGAACGGCTGGCAGGACTGCGATCTCGACGACGCCGACTGCTTCGAGCCCGAGGAGACCGACGAGGGGGACGACGACGCGCTCTACGCGTTGGAGGCGGCCGCGCGCCTGAACGGGGAGGAGTGGGAGGCGGCGATGCGGGAGAAGCTCGATTGGGAGCTGTTCATCCGCTCGCTCGCCATGGACGCGCTCATCGCCCACTGGGACGGCTACGCCTACGACCGATCCAACTACCACCTCTACCACGACCCCACGGCGGACAAGTGGACGTTCATCCCGCAGTCCATGGACCTGGACTACGGGTGGCGGCCGTGGAGCTACCCGACCTGCGGCCGCTACGGGGTGGACCCCGCCGACTACACCGAGGGGATGCTCGGGCGGAAGTGCCTCGCGAGCGAGACGTGCCGCGCCGAGTACGTGGCGGAGCTGCTCCGACTGAACGACCAGTTCGAGGCCGCGGACCCGGTCGCGCGGGTCGACACGTTGTACGCGCTCATCGCCGACGAGGTCGCGTCCGACCGGCGCAAGGAGTACGACACCGAGGACTTCGAGGCGCACGTCGCATGCGTGCGGGCCTGGGTCGAGCAGCGCCCGGACGAGATCCGCGCGTGGGCCGCCGGGCAGTAGGCGTCCGGACGCGGCGGGCCCGGAGGCGCTAAGCTCCCGGCGCCATGACCACGCTCCTGCTCGTCCTCGCCGCGTTCGCCCACCCCGACGGCCCCGCGCCGCACCTGACGCCGGAGGCGGCCGCGCCGGCGACCGCCGCCGAGCCGGAGGAGAAGGCCCCGAAGCCCGACTGGAAGGTGGACGAGCCGCACGGCCCCACCCACCCCGTGTCCTTCGACCTGCGCGAGGGCACCTGGATGAGCGTCACCGTGCACGGCGACCGGGTGGTGTTCGACCTGCTCGGGGACCTCTGGTCGCTCCCGCTCGCGGGCGGGGAGGCCACGCGCCTCACCTCGGGCGCCGCGTGGGACACCCAGCCGCGCTTCAGCCCCGACGGCACCCGGATCGCGTTCGCCTCGGACCGGGGCGGCAACGAGCAGCTCTGGGTCATGGACGCCGACGGCACGGACGCGCGCCCGATCACCGACGAGGGCGAGGCGCGCGTGACCGAGCCGCTCTGGGACCCGAGCGGCGACTGGGTCATCGGGCGGCGGCGCACGGTCGACACGCGCAGCATCGGCGTCACGGAGCTCTGGCAGTACCACCTGGAGGGCGGCAAGGGCTTCCGCCTCACCTCGCTCGACGCGCACCCGCACGCCGGCGAGGCCACCACCGACGGCCGCTACGTGTGGTTCTCGTCGCGGAGCGGGCGCTTCGAGTACAACCACGATCCGCTCGGCGGCTTGTGGTCCGTGTGGCGGATGGACCGGCGCACCGGCCAGCAGCTGCCGGTGATCACCGGCGCGGGGAGCGCGTCGCGACCGTTGCTCTCGCCGGACGGGAGGTCGATGGTGTTCGTGTCGCGCGACCGCGGGCAGGCCCTGCTCGAGGTGGCCGACCTCGCGACCGGCCGGCGTCGCGTGCTCGCGGACTGGCTCGACCGCGACGAGATGGAGGCCTTCGCGCTCCACGGCACCTACCCGGCCATGGACTGGACCGACGACGGCCGGCTCGTGCTCTGGGCCAAGGGCAAGTTGTGGCGGGTGGGGTTGGACGGCACCCGCGCCGAGATCCCCTTCCACGCGGTCGGGTCGTGGCAGTTCCGGGACGTGACCCGTTGGGAGCGCGAGGTGCCGGACGACGTGCGGGCCAAGGTGGTGCGCTGGCCGACCTGGGGCCGCGACGGGAGCGTGGCGTTCTCGGCGATGGGCGTTTTGTGGGTGCGGAAGCCCGACGGCGCCGTGGAGCGGCTCTCCCCGGGGACCGGGTACGCGCCGGCCTGGGGTCCCGACGGCTCGCTGGCGTGGACCTCGTGGAGCGACACGGAAGGTGGCCGCCTGCACGTCACCCGCCTCGGGAAGAAGCGCTCCGACGAGGTGCTCCCCGTCGAGGGGCAGCTCTTGAACCCCGCGTTCGGGGCGGACGGGCGGATCGTGGCGCTCCGGGGCGTCGGTGGCACGGGCTCGCCCGACCTCGGCTCCGAGCCGTGGTACGAGATCGTGCTGCTCGAACGCGGGAAGAAGGGTTGGACCTCGCGCGTGGTCACCTCGACGGGCAACCGCGGCTCCGCGTCGCGCGCGACCCGGCTGTACCTGCACGACGACCGGGTCTGGTTCATGGAGGACCGGCCCGGCGTGGGGCGTGTGCCCGGCAAGACGGCGCTCGTGTCCGTGGCGTTGGACGGCACGGACGAGCGCACCCACCTGGTGTTCGACGGCGCCGAGGAGATCGCCATCGCGCCCGACTTTCGCCGCGTGGCCTACAAGCAGGATCACCAGGCCTGGATCACCGCGCTCCCCACGTGGGGCTCCGAGGTGGCGGTGGACGGGTCCGTGCCGACCCAGCGCCTCACCAAGGTGGTCGGGGACTGGCTCGGGTGGACGCCCGACGGGAGCGCCGTCACGTGGACGGTGGGGCCGACGCTGCACAAGAAGGTTGTCACGGGGGTCGGTGCGCCTCGGCGGGACCCGGCGACGGGGGAGGCCCCGAAGCCCGACTACGACGCCGGCGTCGAGAAGCTCGAGGTCGCGCTGAGCGTGCCCCGGGCGCGTCCGGAGGGGGTGATCGCGCTGACGCACGCGCGGGTGCTCACCATGAACGGCGAGCAGGTGATCGAGGACGCCACCGTGGTGATCGAGCGCGACCGCATCGTGTCGATCGGCGGGCCGGTGCCCGCGGGCGCCCGGGTGATCGACTGCACCGGGAAGACCGTGATCCCCGGCCTGATCGACGTGCACGCCCACCTGCACTACACCGCGGGTGACATCCTGCCGGAGCAGGAGTGGCGCTACCAGACGGCGCTCGACTTCGGTGTCACCACCGTGCACGACCCCTCGGCGTCCACGGACCTCGTGTTCACGCAGGCCGAGCGGGTGGAGGCGGGGTTCGCGCAGGGGCCGCGGGTGTACTCCACCGGCGGGGTGCTCTACGGCGCGCTCTCCAACGACGGCGCCAAGACCGCGGATCCCGACGCCGCGCGCGACCACGTGGCCCGGCTCGCCGCGGTCGGCGCGGTGAGCGTGAAGGTGTACCAGCAGAGCCAGCGCGAGCGGCGGCAGTGGTACGTGCAGGCCTGCAACGAGCTGAAGATCCTGTGCGTCCCCGAGGGGGGTGGGGACTTGTTCCAGAACCTCGGCATGGTGCAGGACGGTTTCCACGCCATCGAGCACTCGCTGCCCAACTCACCGGTGTACGCCGACGTGGTGCGGTGGATGGCGGGCGGGCGCACGCCGACGAGCGCCGGCACCGCGTGGACGCCCACGCTGCTCGTCGCCTACGGCGGGCTCATGGGCGAGAATTGGTTCTACCAATACATGAACCCGCTGGACGACGCCCGGCTCTTGCGGCATCACCCCCGGCGCCTGCTCGACGCGCAGTCCTGGCGGCGCGACATCCTCGCGCAGGACGCCGAGTGGAACTTCCAGGTCGCCGCCAAGGACGCCGCCAACGTGGCTCGCGCGGGCGGGCTCGTGACCCTGGGCGCGCACGGCCAGCTCCAGGGCCTGGGCGTGCACTGGGAGCTCTGGGCGCTGGCCGGCCCGGGGGCGATGACCCCCCTGGAGGCGCTGCGCGCGGCCACGATCGGCGGGGCGACCTACCTGGGGCTCGAGGAGCAGCTGGGGTCCGTGGAGGTGGGGAAGCTCGCCGACCTCGTGGTGCTCGACGCGGACCCGCGCGCGGACGTGCGGAACACGGCGAAGATCGCGTTCGTGGTGAAGAATGGGGTGGTGTGGGAGTAGGATCGCGCGAGGAGCCTGGAGGGCGGCCGCGCAGCGGCCGGTCCGCCCGTCCGCGGGCGGACCAAGCGGCTCCGCCGCGCGCCCGGAAGGGTCCGGCCCCCGCCGCTTCGGCGGGGGACGCGCCCGGGTGTGTCACTTGGAGAGAGACGAAACGACGGCGCGGCGCACGAACAGGTTACGGTCCGCGCCGGTGGCGTCGACGGTGTCGTCCTCGTAGATGAGGACGATCGCGTCATGCGCGGCGACCGGGCCGAGGTCGGTGGTGGTGAGTCGCGTCGTGGACTGGGTGTCGACCCGGCGTCCACCGACCAGCACGGTGAAGTTGGCGGGCCGACCCTCTGCCTCGGTGGCCTGGGTCGTCAGCAGCAGGCGGCCGGGAATGGGCGCGTCGAGGGTGGCACGGCCGTTCGTGTAGAAGGCGAGACCATCCGCCTCGTGCTGGACCGCAGCGCCCTCGCGGACGGCAGCGGCGAGGTCGAGGTCCTCCTCGTCCGGGAGGGTGAGGCGGACGCGCGCGGGCCACTGGTGGCGTCCGGTGGCGAGCCCCTGGAGGAGGCGGGCGCGGGCCGTCGGGTCGACGCTCCAGAACACGCTCTCGAACGCGCCGGCGCCCGCGGGGTAGGGAACGAGGAGACTGCCGGCCTCGCGGAACCCGGTGGGGGGCGCGCCTCCCATCCAGGTGCGGCCGGTGAACGCGATCTGTACGCCGCGGCGCGTGAGCACCTCCGACGCGCTGTCCGGGGTGAACGCGCCGTCGAGGTGCATGCGGGTGAGCTCGGTGGTGCCGAGGCCCGCGAGGTCGACGAGCGTGGCGTCGGTGTAGAACGCGAGGGCGCCGAGGTCGTGCGTCGCGACGGTGGCGTCGGGCCATGTGTCCGCGACCCACCGGGCCGTGGCGACGTTCGTGTCGTAGGCGGAGCGGGCACCGACGTCGTAGCGGTCGAAGGCCTCCGCGGCGCGTACCAGCACCGGTCCGGCGACACACAAGGCGACGGGTGTGACGCGCAGCGCGGATTGGGTTGCGAGCAAAAGTCGCGCGGGCGTCACGAGCAGCAGGACACCCCACCCGACGAGGTAGGCCTCGTAGCGAAACAACCAACCCACCCGAGCGAGGGCGAGGTGGGTGGCAGCCACGAGGACGAAGAGCACGACGCGACGGCGGTGGACGCCCGAGGTGTCGAGGAACGCGGCGCCGGCAGCGGCCACGCTCGCCACGGCCAGTATGGGCCCGCTGGCGTCGATCGCCGACACGAGCGAGGCCCACCAGTCGCGGTCGGCGGCGCCCTTCATGAGCACGCTGTTCGGCAGGAAGAGCCCCCCCTGGTAGACGCTCCAGGCGCCGAAGCCCAGGACGGCCGTGACGGAGCCGGCGAGGGTGGCAATGGCCGCGCTGGGACGTTCTCTCGCCAGGAGGAGTGCCATCCAACCCGCGACGAACGCGGTCTCGTAGCGGACGAGCGTAGCGATGCCCGCGATGGCGGCGAGGGCGAGCGTCGGAACCCGCCGGTCGGCCGAGCGGGCGAGGAGCAGCACCGTGCCGAGCTGGAGGACGTGCTCCATCCCGAGCGCGGCGAGGTAGGGCACCGGCACCGCCAGCGCGAGGGCGCAGCAGCCGGCGCGGACGGCGGTCTCGGGGGCGCCCTCGTCGCGGAGCCAGGCCGCGGCGAGCGGGAAGAGCAGGGCGGCTGCGGCCAGGTTGACCCAGAGCGCGACGTCCGCCCGCGGGCCGGTGAGCGTGAAGATCGCGGCGAGGGTCGCGGTCCAGGCGGGGGAGGACGAGGCCGAGGCGAACTCGCCGGGGTTGACCCCCCACGTCCCGTGCTCGGCGAGCGTCCGCGCGACGCCGAGGTGGATGTAGGCGTCGTCCAGCGGGTAGGCAAACCAGCCGCCCGTGGCGGCGACCGCGCTGGCCACGAGTGCGCCGACGCCGAGTCCGGTCAGGACGAACCCGAGCGCGGGGGCGAGCCAGCGGGCAGGTGCAGGCGGGGCGGGTGGCAAGGGGGCGCGAGCTTAGCTGGTTTGGGGGACGGGGGGGGGGCGGCGGGCTACGCTCGGGGGCGTGAGACGGTGGATTGTCGGGACCCGCGCTCTGTTCGGCCCCTCGCTGGCGTCGTGGCTGTCGGGCGTCGTGGCGATCGCGCTCCTCACCTGGGGGGCTCTCCCGTACCTGTCGGGCCAGATCGACGACAGCTTCATCGTCTTCGCCTACGCCCACCGGATCGTGGAGTACGGTGAGATCGCCTGGAACACCGGGGTGCGCGTGGAGGGCTACTCGAGCCCCCTGCACCTCTTGCTCATGACGGCTGGCGCCCTCGCCGGTCTGGACCTGGCGGTCTTCGCGCGGGTCGTCTCCTTCGTGAGCGCGTGCGCGCTGCTCCTCGTCCTCCACCACGCGCGGTTTGGCGACAAGCGTGGGCTCCTCGCCCTCGCGGTGGCCGCATGGCAGCCGTTCCAGCATTGGGCGGTGGCCGGGCTCGAGACCGCGACGGCGACGCTGATTGGCGCGGCCGGGTGGACCTTGGTCCTGGGGACGCGCTGGAGTTGGGCGTGGGGTTGTGCCACGCTGGCGCTGTTCACGCTGGCACGCCCGGAGGGGGCGGCGTGGCTCGCGGCGGGCCTCGCGCGCCGGTTCGTGCTGCCGCGTGCCTTTGGGGCCCCTGAGAAGGTGGTCATCGGCGCACTCGCCATGCTCGGGGGCTACCACGCGCTGCGGATCGGGTACTTCGGGGAGGTCTGGCCCACCCCGTTCCTGGTCAAGATCGTGGCGGTCGATGCCTGGCGGGGGGGCCTCGACCAGGGTGGACGCGAGATCCTCTCCGCGGCGGCGATCGGGATCGTGGTCCTCGCTTCGCGGGCGAAGATCGACCGCTGGGCGTGGGTGCCGCTGCTGATTCAGGCGGGGCTGCTCGTCCGCGCGGGTGGCGACTGGATGGGGCATGCGCGGTTCCTCGTTCCCGGGCTGGTTGCGTCGGCCGCCGCCGCGTTCGCCACAGGGAAAAGCCGCTCCTGGCGGCCCGTCGCGGCCGTCGCGGCCGTCCTGGCGGGGCTCACGTGCTTCTTCTGGGAACCGTCCCGGGAGCGGGGGAAGGAGTCGGGCGCCCGTGATCGTTGGTTCCTGTGGCGCCCGGTCGCGGCGCTCGGCGTGCCGTGGACCGTGCCGCTCCTGGAGGAAACCCGCTTCCTGGTGGAGCGGGTGCCTCAGGGGGCCGGCGCCTCCATCTCGGACGTAGGCCTCCCTGGCAACCTTCACGACGTTCGAATCTGGGACGCCGCCGGGCTCACGGACCGCGTGGTCGCCGAGGTGATCGCGAACCCGACGAAGGCGATCACCACGGAGCTGAGGGCTCGGTACGACGACGACGATGACCTGTGGTGCGTACGGTACGGCCTGAGCCCGTCGGGGGAGGAGACCGCGCCCGATTGGATGGTGTCGCGCCTGCCCGAGCGTTCCCCGTCCCCTTCGACGCCCGGGGCCGTCTGGCGTTGTCGGGAAGGCGGGCAACCGGCCTCCGGCGTTGTCGTGGCCCGGTGGGCGCGGCTCGTGGATCGGTATCCCTCCCAGGATTGGATCCGCTGGCATCACGCCCGGGCGCTCTGGGAGGCTGGGGATGTGGAAGGCGCGCTCGCGTCTGCGTCCGCCGCGTGGTGGCTGGGCGGCGAGGCCACTGGTTGGCTCGCCTTCGGGGACGACGGCTCCTTCGTTCCGGGTCGGGGTTGGCCGCTCTACACCAACGCTTCGTTGGTGTCGCTCCCTGCTTCTTCACCCTTCTGGCAGCGTTTCGAGGTCGCGCTCTCTGCGGACGACCCGGGGACCGAGGGAGCCCGGGTCCGGTTGGGCTGGGACGATGGTTGTGGGGGGACGACGGAAGTCGTGGTGCACGAGCCGCGGACCACCGCGCCGCCGCATTGTGACGCCGATGGGACGCGCCGCCTCGCTGTCTCCTTCCTCAACGACGCCGCGGGCCCACACTCCGACCGCAACGTCTACGTCTCCCTCCGAGCCCCTCAGCGGGGAACGGGAATCAGCGTGGCGCCGCCAGCTTCCTCGGCTCCGCCCGAGTAGTCGGGTGCGCCAACGACGAGGTCGTCCAGGCCATCGCCGTCCACGTCGCCGGCCAGGTCGACGTCGAAGCCGAACAAGGCGGTCGGGACGACGCTCACCGCGCGTAGAGCTACGTCCTCGGCCGCCATCTCGCCCCCGTACGAGACGTCTCGCCCCTGCAGGATCCACGATCGCTGGGTTCCGGAGGCCGACCACGCCTGCGCCACGAAGGTCTCCGAACGCCCGTCGCCATCCCGGTCGCCGAGCGGGATCGCCTTCCGGACCCCGCCGGACTCCTCCCAGGTGAGGACAAAGCTCGGCAAGTCCATGCCCCTCGTCGGCGCCGCGCCCAACGCGGTGAAGAAGACGAGCTCCTCGGTCGAGCCGACGATCGCCACGTCGTCGGCTCCGTCCCCGTCCACGTCCCCGACGTTCACGGCCGAAAGTGCCTCCCCCGTGGTGCCCCCGTACAGCAGGGTGATCGCGACGTCCTCGAGCCCGCCGCTCGTGTGGCCCGGCACCACGCTCCCGACGAGACCGTCCGTCGCGCTCACCAGCACGTCCGCGAGTCCGTCGCCGTCCTGATCGCCAGCGCGGTCGACCGCCAGCCCGAAGTAGGCGTTCGGCCAGGGGCCGTCGATCTGTACGTCGGCATCCGCGAGGGTTCCCGAGAAGGTCGGGGCGGAGAAGATCACAAGCCGGCCCACGCTGCCCGGCCCCCCGTCCGCCGAGCAGCATTCGCCCACCGCGATGTCTTCGACCCCGTCTCCATTCACGTCGCCGAGGAACCGGACGGCGCTCGGTCCGTAGGTGCCCGCGGCCTCGGCTCGCACGGTGCCGAGGGAGACCTCGTCGGCCACGGCCGTTCCGGCTTCCCCCCACGCCGTGCCGCTGACGAGCCACGCCCTTCCCGCGATGTCCGCCTTGCCGCTGGCGACGACCGCGAGGTCGGGCACGCCGTCGTCATTCGCGTCCACGCCCGCATCGATGCCGGAGCCGAACGCCGCGCCGGCCTCCGGTGGGAGCAGCGCGGCGGCATCGCGGAGGCTTCCCGACGGGGGGCCTCCGATGCGGTAGAGGGCGCCCCCGTTCGCGCCCACTGTCGTGTCGTACTCGGAGCCGACGATCACGTCCGGGAGTCCATCGCCGTCGAGGTCTCCCGCACCGGCGACGGTTCGACCCAGCCATTCCCCAGCCACCCACCCGTCCCACATGCGGGTGCCGTATTCGTAGGCCAGCCCCTCCCCCTCCCCATCACAATCATTGTCCACAAACCCGTCCTCCCAGGTCTCCTCGGCCCCCGGGTGAATCGCCGCGTCGTCGTCGTCGCAGTCGACGCCCCCCGCGCCGCCGGCGTAGCCATCGCCGTCGAGGTCGTCGGCGTCGCCGTCGCCAGCACAGTCCTGGTCGACCCCGTCGTAGGCGGTCTCGGCCGCGCCGGGGTGGGAGCCGGCGTCGGCGTCATCGCAGTCCGTGGCGTCGGCGACGAAGCCGTCGGGGGCCTCGCAGCCGAGGACGCGCCGGGCGACGTCACCGAAGCCGTCGCCGTCGGTGTCCGCGTACCAGGTCGCGGCGTCGACGGCCTCCTCGTCCACGTCTCCGTCGCAGTCCTGGTCCTTTCCGTCGCAGAGCTCGACCGCGTCCGGGTGCAGCGTCGCGTCGCCGTCGTCGCACTCCGCCTCGGAGACGTAGCCGTCGCCGTCGGCGTCGGTGAGGTCGACGAGTCGCTCCTCGTAGAGGGCGCTGTTGATGAGGCACCCCGGGAGCCCGAGGAGGAGGAAGGGCACGATCTCGCGGCGCATGCGGCGATGGTACCGCACTTGCGGGTGGCGCTGCGTGGCGACGCTACGCGGCGTGCCCCCGGCGGGGGTGAGGGACCGCCTCGCCCCCCCCCCACCATACATTCCCCCCATGACCCCCCTCGACGCCCACCTCGCCGCGCTCCGCGAGTGCCGCCGCTGCCCGGCGATGAACCCGCCCGTGGTGGTGGGGCGGCCGGTGGTGAGCCGCGTGTACCTCGTGGGGCAGGCGCCGGGCCCCCGCGAGGGCGCGTTCGGCCGGCCGTTCGCGTGGACGGCGGGGCGCACGCTGTTCGGCTGGTTCGCGTCCGTGGGGCTCGACGAGGAGGCGTTCCGCTCGCGGGTGTACATGGCCGCGGTGTGCCGGTGCTTCCCAGGCAAGGCCCCGGGGGGTGGGGACCGCGTGCCCACGCCGGTGGAGATCACCAACTGCTCGACGTGGATGGCGGCCGAGCTCGCGATGCTCGACCCGGAGCTGATCCTGGCGGTCGGGAAGCTCGCGATCGGGCGCTTCCTCCCGGCGGGGCCGCTCGAGCAGCAGGTGGGGCGCCTCCACCGGGTGCTCGTGGCAGGGCGGGAGCGGGACCTGCTGCCGCTGCCCCACCCCTCGGGCGCCTCGACGTGGTTCCGCACGGAGCCCGGCCGGACACGCCTCGCGGAGGCGCTCGCGCTGCTCGGGGCACATCCGGAGTGGCAGCGGCTGCTGGAGGGCTGATCCGTCCGAACTCGGAGGATGGCGCCTCATCCGCCGACTTCGGTACGCAATTGCCGTCCGAACTCGGAGGATGGCGCCTCATGCGCCGACTTCGGTACGCAATTGCCGTCCGAACTCGGAGGATGGCGCCTCATCCGC
>CAYWGD010000026.1:68096-69628 GCA_964457335.1 uncultured Enterobacteriaceae bacterium
CGCCGACTTCGGTACGCAATTGCCGTCCGAACTCGGAGGATGGCGCCTCATCCGCCGACTTCGGCCGCCCCACGCCCCGACGCTCGTTCGGCCGTTCCTCGCACCGGGCGCACCGCGGGCCGCCCCGACGTAGCCGGCGACCCCGGGCGGCTACTCCGCCGACGCCCGCCGCAGCTCGTCGAAGCCCGGCAGGTTGGACAGGTCCGGCACCACCACGATCTCGATGCGGCGGTTGGCGGCCTTGCCCTCGACGCTGTCGTTGGCGGCGGTGGGCTTGAACTCGCCGTAGCTCGCCGCGCTCACGCGCTGGGGCGGCATCCCGGCCGCGATCATCGCGCGCACGACGGTCAGCGCGCGGCCGGACGCCAGCTCCCAGTTGGACGGGTACTTGTCGGTCTTGATGGGCACGTTGTCGGTGTGGCCCTCGATCTGGTAGGCGCGGTCCGGGATCGAGGCGAGCACCTGGGCGACCTCGGTGATGGCCGCGGTGCCGTCCGTCGAGAGCTCGGCGGAGCCCGAGGCGAACAGGATGTCCGTCGCGAGCGCGACGACCATCCGGCCGTCCACGATGCGCACGGAGAGCTTGCCGGCGTCGATGAGCTTCTTGAAGCGCACGAGCAGGCTCTGGTACTCGGCGATGCGCTTCTCGGCGATGGCCTTGCGCGCCTCGAGCTCGGTGAGCGCGATCTTCATCTCGTCCACCGAGCCCTTGAGCCGGGCACGGTCGGCCACGAGCGCGGCCTTCTCGTCGAGCAGCGCCTTGGAGCGCGCGCGCTCGGCGTCCAGCTCGCCCTGGAGCTTCGCCTCCAGCGCGGCCCTCCGGGCCTCGAGGTCCGCAAGCTTCGCCTTCTCGTCGGCGATCGCCGTCTCCAGGTCCTTGATCCGCGTGTCCCGCTCCGTGATCTGCGCGGTGAGCGCCGTGCGGGTGGTGTCGAGCTCGGCCTGGAGGGCGTCGTACTTGCCCTTGCCGACGAGGCAGCCGCCCAGCATCAGGGCGTAGAGGATGGTCATGGGGCCTCCCGTGTAGATGCGCTCGTTCTACCACGGCTCGCACGGGCAGATGTGCGAGCGGACGCGCGTCGCGGGCCCATCTCGAGCGTCGAACCACCAGCCCGACGAGTTTGGGGGGGCGTTGAGCCTGTGACGCAATCCCCCGCCCGTGCCGTCGCCGTCGCGCGGCGGCCCAAAGACCGCGTCCCGGGGCCGCCTCACGCCTCGCTTCGCGCTCTCCGGGGGCGGGCTGCGTCCCCTCCGCGGCAGCCACGGCCGCGCCCAAGCCGCGCGAAGACGCGCGCCTCGGGGCCCCGCGGCCTGCGGACCCTCGCAGCGCTCGGGTCGGGGACTCCGCGAGCCCTGCGGGCTCCCCGGCGGGTCCTCCCTACGGGCTGCCCCCCCGCCGGACCCGGGCCGCAGGGCCGCCGCGAGCCGTCGCCGGCCCGGGCCCATCTCGCGCGTCGAACCACCAGTTCGACGAGCCGGGGGGGCGTTGAGCCTGTGAAGAAATCCCCCCGCCCGTGCCGTCGCCGTCTCGC